>CAXTKJ010000074.1:0-21634 GCA_964244835.1 uncultured Pyrinomonadaceae bacterium | reverse complement strand
AAATTATCTGACGGGAATTTATATGCACCACGAAATGATCAACGGCGCGGGCTATCCGAACAATTTGAAGGGCGACGAAATCCCTCTGCAGCCGCGCATCATTTCCGTCGCCGACACTTTCGACGCGATGATTATTGACCGACCTTACCAGAAAGGTTTTTCGATGGAAGACACGCTCAACCGCATCAAGAGTTTCGTCGGCACGCGCTACGACGGCAAAGTCGTCGAAGCCCTTGTGCAAGCCTGCGCCGACGGTCAAATCGGAGTCGGCACGGTTAAACTAAAAGATTTTCAGCCGAAAGAAACCGAAGCAAAAGTTTTAGCGGCTTAAAAATTAACGACACTTATGGAACCTCTGAATAAAATCTGGCAAGTCGAAATTGACGGAAAAATCGAAGAAGCTGATTTGGAAACCTTAAAGGACTGGATCGAATCGGGAAAAGTTTCCGCTTCGAGTCGAGTCAGACGCGACAGCCTGCGATGGATTGAAATATCCGAAGTCAAGATTCTGAGCCAGTGTTTTCAACCCGGAGCGCGGGAACCGCGACGCGAAAAAACACAGCACACCAAACCGCACCCGACGCAGCCAATTCCCAAAAAGATTCCGCCGCCCAAACCGCCTCCTAAGCCTCCGTTCGCGGCAAGACCGTCATTTCAGCCGCCGCCGGAGAAAAAAACGTCTTTCAAAATTCATTTGCTGATTATGGCTGTGGCGGCTTCGGTGATGAGTGCCGGGTATGTTTTTTATGTCAACTCGAAAGAATGGCAACCGAACAAATATGCGTTGTCAACTTCGACAAAGAACTCGTCATTGACGATGCCGGAAGATTACGTCGAACCGAGCGCGATTGCTAAATATAAAGCGAACGAAGAACTACTTAATTCCAATTCGATGATATTGCCGAGGGGCAAATATCTACCGCCACCTTGCCCTATGATAACTAAATCAATGCCCGACCGTTATGAAAGTCCTTCAAATTTAGGTTATACACCTCCAACTTCATATCTAACGGCTGATGCGCTATGCGCGAGTGATTATGACAAGGAGATGGCTAAACTACAACAAGTCTCAACCGATTACAGGGCAGAACTTCGCGTTAAAAAAAATGATTTGGAAAGAGGAATCAAAATCGAAGCCGCGAAAAATTTTGCCAAAAGTTTCGTTCTTTTATTTCTGGTTTTTTTAGTCCTGAATTTCGTCGGAAACACTTTCGCCACCCGCCGCCAATACAGCGGAGCGCACCCTTAAAATTTTTTACGCTTTTGCTTAATCAACCTGCTCGTTTATACTTTCTCTTTTGAATTTATAAACGAGCAGGTTTTTATATTTATGGCATTTTGGCGCAGAAAAAAAGACGAAGACAAATTTTCAACCTCGATTTTAGGACTCGATAAATCAATCGAAGAACTCAAAGCGCAGGAAGCGGCGGTCGAAAAAGAAATCGGCGTGCGTTTCTACAACGCGATTGAGAAAACGCGCGATTCGATCAACAACAAACTCGACACGATTTTTGAAGGTCGCAAAAAAATTGACGAGCAATTTCTCGACGAACTCGAAGAAATGCTCATCTCGACCGACATCGGCGTAGCGACGACGATGCAGATTCTCGAAGCAATCCGGCGCGGCGTTTCCCGGCAGGAAATCAACGATCTGCCCGCGCTCAAGCGGATTATGAAAAACGAGTTGCTGACGATTCTGCACCACTCTGTGAATCGAGGCGTGGCTGATGAAACGAAATACGATCTCGACATCAAACCGTATGTTCTAATGGTCGTCGGCGTGAACGGTGTCGGCAAAACCACGACGATTGGCAAACTCGCGCAGCGCATCAAAGACGAAGGAAACTTGGTTTTAATCTGCGCCGCCGACACTTTCCGCGCCGCCGCCTCCGACCAACTAGAAATCTGGGCGGAACGCGCCGGAGTGCAAATCATCCAGCAAAAACAGGGAACCGATCCGGCGGCGGTTTTATTCGATTCGCTCAAAGCCGCGCAGTCCAGAAACGCCGATGTCTTAATCGTGGACACCGCCGGACGCTTGCACAACAAAGCGAATCTGATGGCGGAACTCGAAAAAATGAAACGCATCGCCGGACGCGAAGTAAGCGGCGCGCCGCACGAAACGCTGCTCGTGATTGATGCCGTAACCGGACAAAACGGACTCGAACAAGCCCGCCAATTTATGAAAACCGCCGACGTAACCGGCATCGTTTTAACCAAACTCGACGGCACGGCAAAAGGCGGCATCGCCGTCGCCATCGCCAAAGAATTAAATCTCCCGATCCGCTACGTCGGCATCGGCGAACAGGTCAATGATTTAATGGTTTTCGATGCGGAAAGTTATGTGAACGGTTTGTTTAGTTAATTATGAATAATAGAGTTGAAATTAAAAAGATAGGCGGAATAATCGGGCATTTTGATTTAATAATAGATGGCAAACGAAGGATAGGAGTCAGCGTAAATGAAAGTCTTAAAACAAAACTTAAAACTTTATTTACTATTATCTCAAAAACGGTTAAATCATCACATAAATTGTCATCTATTCCCTTCAACCAATTCTATTTAGCAGATGTTGAGGAAATAGTTTTAGCGAGTTGGAGAAAGTTAGATGATTTCTTAATTGACGTTATAATTAAAAAACATCAAATTAAAATAGTTTTCGAGCCTGATTTAAAAAACTGGAAACAGGATTACAGTCATACTTTTTATCTGGAAAAACTATTTGAAATAATTTCAAGTGATGAATGGTCAAAATCCAACGACTCCTCTGTAATTATAGTTGACTCACGCCTCACAATGACTTTTCCAAGAATTTCTGGCGGTGATAAGTTGATTTCTATAAATGACGAAATAATAGGTCAATTTCGAAAATTACTTATTCGGCATAATGAAATAGTAGGTAGCTATAAAAGAACTGAAAATAAGACTTTAATTTCCGTGTTTTTTGGTTTTCCAGATAAATTAAAAGTATCTTGTGAACAATATATTTTATATTTCACTCAATTTCTCCAAGATTTAGGTATAAACGCAACTTCAAATTTAAAAGAAGAAGCAGGAAAAGTGCTTTTTTCAGTTACGCCGACTGATGATGTTGAAGCGTTAGACAAAATTCGTGAAGCACTTGCCGTTTATTTGAATTTGCCGGCGAGTCCAATTAGCGATCTTGAATATTCTGAAAATTTTGCGCTGATGCGTTTGCAGCAACAGGTTCGCAATTTACAGCATTCGCAGCAAATGGCTAAAACGGAAATTCTTTCCGCTCGATACGCGCTCGGTTTGGCGCAGCAAAATATTGATAACCAAGACCGGATGATTGTCCGGCAGAATTCATTGATTAAAAATCAAACGAAAATTATCGAGAAAATAACGAGCAAATCAATAATGATGGATTCGGTCGAGAATAAAGAAGAACTCGAAGAAATCTACGAAGGCGTAAAAGTCGGCGAAAGCAAATGGTTAAAAGAATTGACCGGAATCGCGTTGAATCCGGCGAAAGCAATAAACGCGATTATTAAAAACACGCTCGGAAAAGATGACGGAAAGAAATCAATTTTAGGTTTGGACGAAGAAAGTTAGATTACGGAAAGTCGCCAACGGCGACGAACAATATAGCCTAGCGAGAATCGCTAGGTCGTTTGCAAATAGCCGGACGCTCGCTGAAAGTGAGAAACAAATTAAAATGCGGATTGTTCGACACTTTCAGCGTCGGGAAAATTTATTGTCGAATTCCCAGCGATGCTCGCCGGGCTATGTTGTTTGTCATCTTCGATGACGCAGAATAATTTTCCAACATTATGTAAAAATTATGACACCTGAAGAAATGCTGAAATTGGCTGAAAACATTTACGAAGGGCTTTCTGAGGAAGATATTGCCGAAATAGAAAGAGTGATGCTCGACCGTTCAAACTTTATCAGTAAAGAAAGGACAGAAAGACTGCAAAAAATTTTAGATGAAATAACCGATGAAAACCTTCACGGCGAAATTGATTTCGGGAAACCTGTCGGCAAAGAAATTTTGTGAAAACAAGCGCGTTCAAAGTAACGGCTTCAGCCGTGATAAATGTGAGCAGCAATCAACATAAATCACGGCTGAAGCCGTTACTCTGAACGGCTGTTAAAATTTTAAGATTATGAAAAGACGCGATTTTATTACAAATTCGGCGATGGCGGCAACGACGTTTTTATTTGCCGACAAAATAAATTCCGTTTCGGCGCAGACTGGATTTGTGAGCAAACGTCCGCCGTTGAAAGATCGTAAATTTGTTTCCAAAGCGGTCGAAACGAAAATCGCGGAAGTTAAATCGGCTATTAAGGATAAAGAACTCGCGTGGATGTTTGAGAATTGTTATCCGAATACGCTCGATACGACGGTTGAGATTGGGACGCGCGATGGGAAATTGGATTCTTTTGTGCTGACGGGCGATATTCACGCGCTTTGGCTGCGGGATTCGACGGCGCAGGTAACTCCCTATTTGTCATTGGTAAGCGGCGATAAGGATTTGCAGAATCTGATTAAAGGTTTGATTCACCGGCAGGCTTATTCGATTACGCTCGAACCTTACGCGAACGCTTTTCTCAAAGATTTGAATGAAAAAGGCTGGGACGATTTGCCGAAGAATAAACCCGGCGTGTTGGAGAAAAAGTGGGAAGTTGATTCGCTGTGTTACGCGATTCGGCTGTCGTATCAGTATTGGAAAACGACCGGCGACGCGACGGCTTTTGATGCGGAATGGCAGAGCGCGATGCGCCTGATCGTCAAAACTTTCAAAGTTGAACAGCTAAAAGAAGGCAAATCGCCGTATAAATTCATTCGCAAAACGGACGTGATGATTGATGCCGCGCCGTTTCAGGGCGCGGGACGACCGGCGAAACCGAACGGGCTGATTCGTTCGGCGTTTCGACCGTCGGACGATTCGACCGATTTGTCGTTTCTGATTCCGTCGAACGCTTTTGCCGTCGTCGAACTAAAACACCTCGCGGAAATTTTTCAAAATGCGCTGAAGATTAACGATTTTGCGAAAGAGTGTTCCGATTTATCAAACGAAGTTGATGCGGCGATCAAAAAACACGCGATTTTT
The DNA here is from genome assembly GCA_964244835.1 of uncultured Pyrinomonadaceae bacterium. GTDB lineage: Bacteria > Acidobacteriota > Blastocatellia > Pyrinomonadales > Pyrinomonadaceae. The sequence goes on along the minus strand of CAXTKJ010000074.1, from coordinate 16,556 downwards.
AACATCGAAAATCACGGCGAGATTTACGCTTATGAAATTGACGGTTTCGGCGGAAGAATTTTGATGGACGACGCGAACGCGCCGAATCTGCTGTCACTGCCGTATCTCGGTTACGTCAAACACGACGATAAAATTTATCAAAACACGCGCAAATTCGTCTTGAGCGATGATAATCCGTATTTTCTGCGCGGTAAATTCGCCGAAGGTTTGTCGAGTCCGCACACGGGTTTGGGCAAAGTCTGGCATCTCGGAATAATTATGCGAGCGATGACTTCCACCGACGACACGGAAATAAAAAATGCGCTGACGATGCTCAAACGCACACACGCCGACACCGGATTTATGCACGAAGCGTTCGATCCCGACAACCCGAAAGATTTCACCCGAAAGTGGTTCGCGTGGGCAAACACGATTTTCGGCGAGATGATTTTGAAAGTTTACAGCGAACGGAAATATATTTTGAGTGGCGATTTTTAGGAATTTAAACCGCCGATGAACGCCGATAAACGCGGATACGATCAAAAAATAAAATCGGCGTTTATCGGCGTTCATCGGCGGTTAAATAATTTTTGGACGAGTTTATTTTGAGCGAAAAATACAGCGAATTCGACATAAAAATGACGCGCCGCGCTTTGGATTTGGCGGCGAAAGGCATCGGGCAAGTATCGCCGAGTCCGCTGGTCGGCTGTGTGATTGTCAGCGAATCGGGCGAGATTGTTGGTGAGGGAAGTTATATTTATGAAAATATTACACACGCCGAAGTTCTCGCGTTGAATCAAGCCGGAGAACGCGCAAAGGGCGCAACGGCGTATGTTTCGCTCGAACCGCATTCGTATCACGGGCGGACGAAACCTTGCACCGAAGCCTTGATAAATGCGGGAATTAAACGGGTTGTTTGCCCGATTGAAGACCCGAATCCGCTCGTTTCGGGCGAAGGATTTCAGATTTTGCGCGAAAACGGAATCGAAGTAGTTACCGGAATTTTGCGCGATGAAGCGATGCGATTGAACGAAAAATTTTGCGTCTGGCATCAAAAACAGCGTCCGTTCGTGCATCTGAAATTGGCGATGAGTTTAGACGGTAGAATCTCGCTGAAAAATTCGGTTTCGACGACGCTTTCGGGAAAAGAATCGGCTATTCGCGTTCAAAGTTTGCGGCACGAACACGACGCGATTTTGGTCGGCGGCAATACGGCGTTAATTGATAATCCGAGTTTGACGGACAGGAGCGGAAAGGCGCGGCGGCGCAAATTGGTGCGTGTCGTGCTTGATAATCGGCTGCGGATTTCGCTTGAATCGAATTTAGTAACAACCGCGAATGAAACGCCGACTTTAATCGTTTCAAATTCTGACGACGATGCGAAAATTGAAGAATTGATTAAAAGCAGAGTTGATGTCGTCCGCGAAAATGCGCGGGATTTGACGGCGGTTTTGGCAGCATTGCGAACACGCGATTTGCAGAGCGTTTTGGTCGAAGGCGGCACGGAAATCGCGGGCGCGTTCTGTGATGCGAAACTTGTTGATAAATTCACTTTCATCGTCGCGCCGATCATTATCGGCGGACGCAACGCACCGTTTGCCATCGGCGGACGCGGCGCGGATTCATTGGAAAATGCGCTGCGTCTGCGCGATTTGGAAATCACTAAACACGGCGGCGATTATGAATTTACCAGTTATCCGATGTGATTCTGAAACTAAAAAAACGCGCTCACGTTAATTGTTTTATGAGGTATTTATGACAAACACAAACGATGAATTGAAAGATTTTCAAAAGAAAGTATTTGCTGAATATAAAACAGTTAAAGCCTTAAAAGAAAGCTCGGATAAAATAAATAAAGGTCGTGAGAAAGAGAAAAAAGGGTGTTTATACGTTCCGATCTTTATGTTCACGGAATTAGTAGTTAGTAAGGCTGTCAAAAGTGAACGCCGTAAAAAGAACTACGCTGAAAACGAACGGGAAGCCAGAGAATTATTGCGGCAAAAAGAGATTGCGGACAGAGTTTGCGAAATGATTGCGAAAATCAGCCGCAAAGAGATTTTGACCGAAGAAAAGTTCGTCAATGATTTGACCGCCGCGCTTTATCAAAGCGATTTGGCAAACCGATTCGTCATTCCCGAAAACGCGCTTTTATATGCGATGATGACGACGGAAGTTTATAACATCGGTCTGGAAAATTTTTGTAATGACAAGAAAGGCGACAAATAACAAATCGGTTTTCGCCAAAAAATCCTTCGGGCAGAATTTTCTCGTTGACGGTAATTACATTAACAAAATTATCTCCGCGCTCAATCCGCAGGCGGGCGAAACGATCATCGAGATTGGTTCGGGGCGCGGCGCGTTGACGGAAGGTTTAGTTGAATCGGGCGCGAATGTGATTGCTGTTGAAATCGAACGCGATATGATTTTCGTCTTGAAAGAAAAGTTCGGCGGAAACGAAAACTTTCAACTCATCGAAGCCGACGCACTGAAGATTGATTATGCCGGATTCCAGATTCCAGATTGCAGATTAAAGCTCGTGGCGAATCTTCCGTATTATATTTCGACGGCGATTTTGCAGAAGTTGATTGAAGAGCGCGATGTTTTCAGCGAAATGATTTTGATGTTTCAGCGCGAAGTCGTCGAACGAATCACGGCGAGCGTCGGCAATTCCGAGCGCGGCTTTTTAACGGTGATGACGGAAGCGTATCTGGAAGCGGAAAAATTGTTTGATGTGCCGCCGTCGGCGTTTCGCCCATCGCCAAAGGTGAAAAGCGCGGTCGTGCGGCTGAAACCGAAAGCGGGAGTTGAAATCAAAAACGATAAATTATTTCGTGCAATCGTCAGCGAATCTTTTCGACAGAAACGAAAAACGATTCTGAATAATCTGAAAAATAGATATGCCGACGCGGAAAATATCTTAGCGCGGTGCGAAATTGATTTTAATCGCCGCGCCGAGACTCTGACGCTGGAAGAATGGCGATGTTTGAGCGATTCGATTGATGTCTAAAACGATTCACGGCGAAACGATTTGCGGAATTGGCGTTGACGCGGAAACGCGCTGCGCTCATTATCGAAGCCCGCTCGATATTATCGCCGTCAAATTCAAATGCTGCGGAAAATGGTTTCCGTGCTACGAATGCCACGCCGAAAGCGAAACGCATCAGCCGTTGGTTTGGGCGAAAAACGAATTTCACAGCAAAGCGATTTTGTGCGGCGTTTGCGGGCATCAATTAACGGTCGGCGAGTATCTCGCGTCCGGTTCGATCTGCCCGCAATGCCAAAGCCGGTTTAATCCGGGTTGCGCCACTCATTATCATCTCTATTTTGAAGTCTAATTCTCTTTATTTTCGGCGGCGATTTCCGCGACGGCTTCGTCGGGCGGGAAAATTAGCGACGCGATGACCGACAGTAGAATCGTTAAGAGAATAAACTCCAGCGACCAAGTTATCGGGAAATGCCCGTCATACCAGGGGTTCAGCCAAACCATCTTCAATCCGACGAACACCAGAACGACTGCCAGACCGTATTTCAAAAGATAAAATTTGCTGATAATTCCGGCGAGCATAAAATACATCGAACGCAAGCCGAGAATCGCAAAAATGTTTGATGTAAAAACGATTAAAGGTTCGTTAGTGATACCGTAAATCGCCGGAACGCTGTCCACGGCGAAGATAATATCGGTCGCTTCGAGAAACAAAAGCGCGATGAACAGCGGCGTGGCGTGCCTGATGCCGTCTTTGACGACGAAGAAATCTTTGCCGTTGATTTCGGTCGTTACCGGCATCAGTTTGCGAAAGCCGCGAATTAAAAAGTTCTTTTCGGGTTCGATTTCCTCGTCGTTCGAGAAAAACATTTTGATTCCCGTAATGATTAAAAACGCGCCGAAAATATAGATGATCCAGTTGAACTGCATCAGAGCCGAACCGAGCGCGATGAACACGGCGCGGAAAATCAACGCGCCGAGAATGCCGTAAAACAAAACGCGGTGCTTGTATTCGGCGGGAATGCGAAAGTAAGCAAACACCAGCACGAAAACGAAGATGTTATCTATCGAGAGCGAGTATTCGAGAACGTAGCCGGTCAGAAATTCGAGCGCGAGTTCTCGCCCTTCCACCACGCCGAATTTCGAAGCGGCGTAATAATAAAATCCGCCGTTAAAAATCAGCGCGAGCGTTACCCAAACAAGACTCCAAACGGTCGCTTCCTTGAATGTAACGGCGTGTGCTTTGCGGTTGAACACGCCCAAATCGAGCGCGAGCATTATCAAAACGAATATCAGAAACGCGCCGTAAAACCACCAGTATTCGGCAAAGGGAAATAGTGTCATTGTAAATTCTCCTTGTTCAGATGACTGCCGTTCAAAAGGAAAAGACCTTTTGCGGCAACATAAAATATATTGCGTCGCAAAAGGTCTTGATATTTACTTTATCGAGCCGAACCGTTTGACTAAAACGATTGTCCTGACGACTTCGACAAACCCGCGTCGGGCTATCTACTCCCCTTTCATAAATTGTTTGTTTAGCATAACAGACCGCGAAAACATTGTCGAAACGGCGGAAACTGACTTCGTAAAATCATTGAACGATGTTTTGCCGATATGAATCAATGTTTCGCGTATCTCAACGACTGTTTTGCCCGTCTGCACGACTGTTTCACGCATCTGCACGATGTTTTGTCTATCTAAACGAATGTTTTGCCTATCTAAACGGATGTTTCACGCACCTGAACGAATGTTTCACGCATCTGAACGGATGTTTTGTCTATGTAAACGTCGTTTCGCGCACCTGAACGGATGTTTTGCCGATGTGAACGAGTGTTTTGCCCATCTGCACGATTTCGACGGCGGCTTTTTTCGATGAAAGACAGTTTGGAAAGTCTGATTGCGCGAACAAACTTCAAATGTTAAACCGACACGAAACAGAAATTAACGCTTTATGGTAAAATCAGCATTGAAATTTAATAAATAGATAAGCGAGTAATTAGAATAAGTGAATAAAGTAGAAATAATACCGCTCGGCGGCATCGGCGAATTCGGGATGAACTGTATGGGCATCCGTTACGGCGATGAAATGATAATCGTGGACGCGGGAATGGGTTTCCCCGAAGAAACACCTTACGGAGTTGATATTTCCATCCCGAATTTCGATTTTCTGGAAGAATACAGAGACGATTTGACCGCGCTGATTTTGACGCACGGACACGAAGACCACATCGGCGCACTGCCTTATTTTTTGAAGAAATTTAATCTACCTGTTTACGCTTCGCGTTTTACGCTCGCGCTCGCCGATAAAAGATTGTCGGAGCATCGAATGATGGACGATGTGCTGCTGCACCGCGTCGAAGCGAACGAAGTTTCTAAAATAGGCGTGTTTGAAATCGAATATATCCACGCGTCGCATTCGCTGATTGACTGTTTTTCGCTGGCAATTAAAACGCCAATCGGGACGATTATCCATACAGGCGATTACAAAATTGACGATTCGCCGGTCATCGGCAAGCCGTATGATTTGGCGACGTTAAAAAAATACGGCGACGAAGGCGTGCTGCTTTTATTGGGCGATTCGACGAACGCGACCGTCGCGGGCAGAACGCCTTCCGAGCGCGAAGTGATTCCGGCGTTCGAGGAAATTTTCGCGCAGGCGGAAGGCAGAATCATCGTCTCGACGTTTTCATCGTCGCTGCATCGTTTGCAGGTTGTACTCGATGTCGCGCACGCTTTCGACCGTAAAGTCTGCGTTCTGGGACGCTCGATGATGAAAAATGTCGAAATCGCTTCGGAGTTGGGCTTGCTGAAAATTCCGCACAACACTTTGATTGATTTGGGTACGTCGCGGGCGTTGGCTGCCGACGAAATAGTTTATTTAGTTACGGGTTCGCAGGGCGAGCCGCGCGCCGCTTTGTGGAATATGGCGAGCGGCAACTATAAAGGCTTGGGAATCGAAAAAGGCGACACGGTGATTTTGTCCGCCCGCATCATTCCCGGCAACGATCATCAAATTTCGCGGCTCATCGGGCAAATCTACAAACACGGCGGCAACATCATCGAAGAAAAACGCCGCCTGATTCACGTCTCAGGTCACGCCTCGCAGGAAGACATCAAAATTATGGTCGAAACGGCGCGACCGCAGTTTATCGTCCCGATTCACGGCGAATATCGGATGCTTTTCCGTCATAAAGAATTCATCAAAAATCACATCGAAGGCTACACCGACGACAACATCATTCTGATCGAAAACGGCGACATCTTGGAGATTGACGAACGCTCGGCAAGCGTCGTCGAGCATAACGACATCGGCAAATCGTTCATTGACGAACAACATCTCGGCGAAATTGATTACGAAATCATCCGCGAACGCAAAAAACTCGGCTTCAGCGGCTTAATCACTCTGACCGTCGCCGTTGACAAGGAAACCAAAAAACTAAAATCCGAACCGCAAATCACCGTCCAGGGCGTTGCCGGCATTGACCCGCTCAACGGTCTGCTGCAAAACGCCCGCAACTCGATTTCGGAAATCATCACCGAAACCAAGCGCGACAAATATCAGGACAAAAAGTTTATGGCGGAAACTTTGCGCGTTCATCTGAAACAAATGATTCAAAAGGAAACCGGCACGAAACCCGTGATACTTTCGACGATTGTTGAGGTTTAGAATGAAGCCTTTGGAATTACTAAAATCCGCCAGAGTCGAAGTCGCGCCCGAAACTTTCACGCTAGTTTCCCTACGCCACGAAGACTGGCTGAAACTGCTCGAAAATCCCGAACTCTCTCCGCGAATGACCGCGCCGTTTATGATTTTTAAGGATAAGTTCGAGACGACGCTTTTGCTCGACGAAATTGATTTCGATAAAATTCGTTACGCCGTTTTAAATGCGAAAACGGAAGGCAGTTTTCGTCTGCTGACTTTCGACATCGAACTCGATTTTAATGTCGTCGGCTTTCTCGCCGAAGTCGCTAAAATTCTCGCCGCTGAAAACATTCCAATCGTCGCGCTGTCGGCATTTTCACGCGATCATCTGTTGATTAAACAGACGGATTTGGCGAAAGCGTTAAAAATTCTCGGTCAATATGTCGCCGAAGCGTGTTGAAAATTTCGGGACAGGATAGAAAATTAGCCCGGCTTTCCTTCGATGAAATGCCAAGTTTGCGTTTTTAGGTTAAACTAATCCGCGAACCCGGCATTTTCCTTTTTTACAATGAGTTGGAACAATAAAGTTGTCTTTTTAACCGGCGCGTCGAGCGGCATCGGCGAAGCGTTGGCGATTGAATTAGCAAAGCGCGGCGCGACGCTGGGTTTGTTGGCGCGGCGCGAAGATTTGCTGAATGAACTCGCCGCGAAATGCGAAGCGGTCGGCGGGAAGGCGAAGGTTTTGGTTTGCGATGTCATTGATGCGGAAGCAGTTCAAAAATCTGCTGACGTTTTACGCAATGAATTCGGGGCGATTGACGTTTTAATCGCCAACGCCGGAATCGGCGGCAATAATGCGGAGACGAGAAACTTAAATGCCGAAGCCGTTAAAAAAGTCATTGACATCAATTTAATCGGCGCGGTCAACGCGGTCGCCGCCGTTCTGCCGCCAATGCTGGAAAAAGGAAGCGGACAATTAGTGGCGATTTCGAGTCTCGCGGGAATTCGCGGATTGCCGAAATCGGCGGCTTATTCGGCATCGAAAGCCGGAATGACTGCGTTTTTTGAAAGTGTTCGTCTGGACGTTCAGGATAGAGGCGTGAGCGTAACAATTATTCAGCCGGGATTTATCAAAACGCCTCTGACTTCGGGCAGAGCGAATAAAATGCCTTATCTAATGGAACTCGAAGATTCACTGCCGCATTTTATCAGCGCGATTGAGAAAAAGAAGAAATTCGCCGCGTTTCCCTGGCAGTTGGCGACGATTGCGCGGGTCGCCAGAATTTTCCCCGCGTGGCTTTATGATCGAACGCTCGGACGCGCCAAATATCGTGAATAAATGTAAATTACGAATTTCAAATTACGAATTACGAATATTTGGAAGATCAGCGCGGCATCTTGATTTTGCGCGGGTTCTGCTACAATTCGTAATTTGAAATTCGTAATTCGTAATTGATTAAATATGGATTTTATACAGGCAATTATTCTCGGCATCGTGCAGGGATTGACCGAATTTATTCCGATTTCTTCGACCGCGCATCTGGTTTTCGCCAGCCGTTGGACGAATATCTACAACGGCAACGCGGAACAAATCACGGCGACGATGGCGGTGATTCAACTCGGTACGCTCGCCGCCGTTTTGATTTATTTCGCGTCGGATATTCTAAGCATTTCCGCCGCCTTCGTGCGCGACCACTGGAATTTGCTGACCAATAAACGCCGGATGCGCTTTTCGGGAACGCACGGCAAACGTCCGATTTGGTTATCGGAAGAAGCGTGGCTCGGCTGGCTGGTGATTATCGCTTCGATTCCCATCGGTGCGGCGGGTTTGTTTTTTAAGAAAATAATTGTCGGCGAAGGTACGAAAAATCTGTGGGTCATCGGGACGATGATGATTTCGGTCGCCGTTCTGCTGGCATTCGCCGAAATCGTCGGTAGTCGCCGCAAAGAACTCGCCGACTTTGGTTTGCTCGATTCTTTAGCGCAGGGATTCGCGCAGGTTTTAGCGTTAATTCCGGGAGCGTCGCGCTCCGGTTCGACGATTATGGGCGGGCTTTTCGCCGGACAAAAACGTGAAGCCGCTGCGAGGTTTTCTTTTTTACTTTCGATTCCGGCAATCGCTTCGAGCGGTCTTTTGGAATTGAAGGAAGCCATCGAAAAAAATCTTTTATCGGGCGATGATTTTCTCGCGCTTGCCGTCGGCACGGTCGTCGCCGGCATCGTCGGTTATCTTTCAATCTGGTTTTTGCTTTCCTTTCTAAAAAAGAATTCGACGGCGATTTTTATTATTTACCGCATCGTCGTCGGCTCGGTGATTCTCATTCTTGTCTGGCAGAACGTCATTGACCCGAATATCAAGTGAAAATTTGGCAAATCATTGTTGATACGAATGTGCTGGTTTCCGCCCTGCGTTCAAATCAAGGCGCATCATTCAAATTGTTGTCATTATTGAAAAGCGGCAAATTTAACTTTCATCTTTCCGTCGCCTTAGTTTGCGAATACGAAGATGTTTTGAAGCGTGAAGGGATTGGGATAAACTTGAGCCGTGAAGAAGTTGACCGGCTGCTCGATATTTTATGTCTGCTCGGCGAAAAACATAAAATCTGGTATCTGTGGCGACCGCTGCTTAACGATGTTAAAGACGAATTTGTTGCCGAACTCGCGGTCAACGCGCAAGTTGACGCGATTGTTACACACAACGTCAGAGATTTTCAAAATGTCCGCCGGTTCGGTGTCGAAGTTTTAACTCCGGCGGAGTTTTTACGTCTGATCGGAGAAATAAAATGAGCGTTATAAATATAGAATTACCCGATTCGATTTCGGAGAAATTAGAAGAAGTGGCGAAAAACAAATTCGAGATGGAAAAGTTCGTGGTTATTGCCGTTGCCGAAAAATTGGGTTATCTCGAAGAACGCGCCAAACGCGCCAACCTCAATGACTTTGAAAAAATTCTTGCTAAAATTCCAGCCGTTACACCCGAAGATTTCGATAAAATTTAATGAAGCGTTGGACGATCCAAAAACACGATTACAAAGCGGTGAAAAAGCTGGCGGCTGAATTAAAAGTCTCGCCGGTCGCCGCCGCGCTTTTGATTTCACGCGGTTACGAAACACCCGAAAAAGCAGGGAAATTCTTAAATCCTTCCTTTGAACATCTGCACGAACCGTATCTTTTGAAAGATATGGAAAAAGCCGTCAAACGAATTTTGCAGGCAATCGAAAATCAGGAAAAAATTTTAGTCTGGGGCGATTACGATGTTGACGGGACGACGGGAACGGTCGTCGTTCGCAAGGCTTTGGAATTATTGGGAGCGAAATCCGGTTTTCATATTCCGCATCGTTTTACGGAAGGCTACGGTGTCAATATCCCGATGCTGGAAAAAGCGAAAGAGCGCGGATATTCGCTGATTATCAGCGTTGACTGCGGCATTCGCAGTTTCGAGCCGATTAGATGGGCGAAGGAAAACGGGATGGATTTTATTGCCACCGACCATCATTTGCCCGACGAAGCGCACGGTTTGCCGGATGCGTTCGCAGTCGTTAATCCCAATCAAAACGGCGATGAATACCCGGACAAAAATCTCGCCGGTGTCGGTGTCGCGTTCAAATTAGCGCACGCACTGCTTCGTGAAAAAGACAAAGAAAAATTCGTGCGCGGATTTTTAAAAGTCGTAGCGATTGGAACAATCGCCGACGTAATGAGTTTGACGGGCGAAAATCGCGCTATCGTCTCGCTCGGTTTGAAGGATTTGCCGAAAGCGGTTAATTACGGTTTGAAAGCGTTAATGGAAGTCGCCGACTGCACAAATGAGATGACGAGTTACGACATCGGCTTTCGCATCGCGCCGCGCATTAATGCGGCGGGCAGAATGGACGAAGCGCGGACGGTCGTTGATCTTTTGGAAGCGACCGATTTTGATGAAGCCAGACGACTTGCCGAAACTTTGAATGTTCGTAATCGTGAGCGGCAGCAAATTCAACAGAAAATCACCGAGTTAGCGATTGCGGAAACGGTCAATCTCGCTGATAAAAAATTCGTCGTCGTTGCGGGCGAAAATTGGCATCGCGGCGTGATTGGCTTGGCGGCATCGCGCATCGCCGACAAACTTTATCGTCCGACGATTGTTTTATCAATCGAGGACGGTTTCGCGCACGGCAGCGCGAGAAGCATCAAGGATTATCATCTATTAAACGGTCTCGATTCCTGCAAAGAACTTTTCGAGCAGTACGGCGGACACGCCGCCGCCGCCGGGATGAAAATCAAACGTGAAAACATAGAACTTTTACAGGAAAAGTTAAATGAACACGCGATTGCCAATTTATCCGAAGAAGATTTGATTCCCGAATTAAAAATTGACGCGGTGATTCAATCGAAAAGTTTGAATCTCGATTTGGTTCACGATCTAAAACGCTTCGAGCCGTTCGGAATGGGCAATCCGAAGCCGCGATTCGTGACGAAAGACTTGATTTTGACGGGCGAACCGTTCGTGATGAAGGAAAAACATCTGAAATTAAAACTGACGGACGCGGAAGGAAAACCGTTTGAAGCCGTCTGGTGGGACGGCGTGGACAAATCACGCGGGCAAACCTTGAAACCGAAAACGCGCATCGAACTGGCTTACACGCCCGAAGCGAATACCTGGAACGGCAATACCAGATTGCAGCTTGTCGTCGAAGATTTAAGAACATCGTGAGTCTTTACCGGCATCGGAAATTTAGTGGTAAAATCAGTGCGGCGAGGCAAAGAAAAATATGAAAAACGGAAACGGCAAAAAAACGGAAACTAACAAGAAACCGAGATATTCGATTCACGATTTCAAACCGAAAAAAAGCTACACGCAAGCCGAACGAGAAAAAATCGCATTAGGTGCGGAGTTTATGGAAATAATCAAAAAATCTTTGGAAAAAAATGAGCAAACTGAAAAGTCCGATGCTTGATACGGCGGTCTATATTGAGTATAAATCGCAGATTACTCCGCCTTTGTTCGAGAAAATGAAATTCTCAATGATCGTTTTATACGAACTGACCGCCACGACGATTGATAGGGATTTACTGCAAAATTTTGATCGGATTAGACAAGAACTTGACTGGCGCGGCGATTTAATTACGCCGACGATGACCGATTGGTGGGAAACGGCGAAAATGATCAGACGTTTGAGATTTGGGGAAAAATTGTCGGCGAAAGGGAAAACGCCGAAAATGAGCGACGCGCACAGACTTCAAAATGATGCGATGATTGCTCGCAGCGCGAGCTTGCAAGACTGTTTCATTGTAACAACTAACATCAGCGATTTTAATTTGTTCACCCCGTTTATGGAAAAACTGGAAATCGTCTCCGCCGCCGAATTTTTCGCATAAATCATCTGAAGCAAAATGCCTGAAACGCCGCGCCAAAACTTAAAAAATTACCATTTCCGCGCTAATCTCCCGAAGTATTTCGGCATCGGCGCGATTGTCTCTTTGGCTGTAACAATAATTGCCATCGGCATCAGTTTTTACCTTTCCAAAAATCAGGCATTTCGTCTGAAAAGTGAAGACGCGCAGCTTTCCAAGGATGTGCTGGCGGAAGTCAACGGTTATGAACGCACCGAAACCGAAGGCGATTTGAAAAAGTATTACATCAAAGCCGCGCACGCCAAAACTTACGCCGATAATCATCAGGAACTCGAAACGGTTTTCTTGCAGGTGTACGACGAAACGGGCGAGAAATACGATCAAATCACGGCAGCGAAAGCGGTTTACATTCCCGAAGAAAATAAAAATTTTCGCGCTTATTTCGCGGGCGACGTGAACGTCGAAACACGCGATTCCTTAAAAGTTAAAACCGAGCAGATTTATTATAAAAAGGAAACCGAAACCGCCGAAGCCGAGGAAGCGATTGAATTTTCGAGGGAAAATATCACAGGCAAATCGTTCGGCGCGATTGTCAAAACGAAAGAGAAAACTCTGGAATTATTGAGAGATGTCGAAATCATCGCTAACGGAAACGGCGAGGGCGAATATGCCGACAAAAGTTTTCAGCAGGCGCGAATCGTTGCCGGACACGCTTTTTTGAATCAAACGGCAGGAAAAGTTGAATTCGACAACGCCGTCAGCATTAACATCACGCCGAACGAATCGAACCGAAACGGGCAGCCAACCGACATCAAATCGGACAGAGCAACGGCGTATTTCGTCGAAAAAGAAATCAAGAAAATTGATTTGAACGGCAATGTTGACGTTCGGCAAAAAGCGACGAATGCCAGCCCGAAATACACGAACACGCGGGCGAATCGTGCCGTCGCCGAAATCAATAAGGAATTAAAACAACTCGAACTTTTTGAAAACGTCTTTATCGAAACCGCGTCGGGCAGCGAAAAACCGACGACGATCAAAACGAATTACGCGCTTTACGGCAAGGATGCCGACCGTTTTGAATTGAAAAACGGCGTGGAAATTACGACGAATCAGGACAATAAACAAACCGTTATCAAATCGAACGAAGCGATTTACGAGCAGACCAAAGGCAAAGTTTTTCTGTTCGGCAACGCGGAAATCGCGCAGGCGAACGGCGATTATTTGAAGGGCGACAATCTGACGGCGGAACTTTTCCCGAATAAAAATCTCAAGAACGCCGTCGTTAAAGGCAACGCTTATTTAAAACAAACCGCACCCGACCGCACGACTGAAGTTTCGGGCAATGAACTGAACGCGGCGTTCGGCGAAGGTCAACTGCTGCAAACGGCAAACGTCGTTGGCGCGGGAACGGCGAATTTGATTCCGGCGAACGCAAGCGATTATTCGAAAGTTTCTCTGTCCGCGCCGAACGCGATTCGGTTGAATTTTAATAGCGGTTTGCTGTCCGAAATGAACACCGAAGGGCGCACGGTTGTTGCGATGGTCGCGCCGCCGGGGAAACCCGATGCCGCCAATAAAAAAATCACGGCGGACACAGTAAAAACCGTTTTGAATGCCGACGGCAAGACACTGACTCGCGCCGAAGCCGTCGGCAACGCTGAAATGAACGTCGAGCCGTTAAAGAATTCAGCGGAAAATTATCGAACGACGGTAAACGCGCCGCGCTTTGACTGCGATTTTTTCGAGACGGGAAATAATCCGCGCAACTGCGTCGCCGCCACGAAAACTAAAACCGTTCGCGTCCCGACTTTGCCGAACGAAAATCGCGGAACGCAAACTTTAATTGCCGACAAGTTGAACGCGAGTTTTAGTCAGCAATCGAACGACATCCAACAATTTGATGCGGACGGCAGCGCGAAATTTTCTGAACTCGACCGCAGCGGAACTGCCGACAAAATCGTTTTCACGGCGACGGACGAAACCGTTCGACTGCGCGGCAACCCGCTTGTTTCCGATTCGAGAGCGAGAGCCAAAGCGAACGAAATTGACTGGGATACCAAAAACGAAAAATCAATTTTGCGCGGCAAAGTTTCGACGACTTACGTCAGCCAAAAACAAACCGGCGGCGCGACACCATTTAATGAATCGAATGCGCCGGTTTTCGTAACCGCCGAAAACGCCGAGTTCAATCATAAAACGGAAGTCGGCGTTTATTCGGGCAATGCGCGAGCGTGGCAGGAAAATAATTACGTTCGCGCCGACACTCTGACTTTGCGCCAAAAACAGGGCGAACTTTACGGCGAAGGCTCGGTACAGAGTCTGCTTTACGACGCGAAGCGAAAGGAAAACGGTGTCGAATCGAATGTGCCGGTTTACGCTCAAGCGCAAAAAATTTATTATTTCAAGGAAAAAAATCAACTCCGTTACGAAACGGACGTTGATATTCGGCAGGGAACTGACCGAATTGTCGCGGGCGTGGCAAATGTTTTTCTAAATGATAAAAACGAGTTATCGCAGACCGTCGCCGAAACGAATGTCGTCGTTACGTCGCCGAACCGCAAAGCCGTCGGCGATTACGCGCAGTATATCGCGGCTGACGAATCGGTCGTCTTGCGCGGTAATCCGGCGCGGATTGACGATGCCGAAAACGGGACGACGCAGGCGGCGCAAGTTACCGTCAATCTGCGAACCAAAAACGTCGTTAGTGAAAGCAAAAACGGACAAACGAATTCGGGTAGAATTCGGACGGTTTACAAAATCAAGAAACAATGAAAACGATTTTACCCATAATTTTCATCTTTTTGATCTTCGCTTCGGCTTTCACCGCCGAGGAAGTTTTAGCCTGTTCTTATGATTATATTCCTTCCGTTTATCAATCTTACAGAAATGCTTCATTTGTTTTTGTTGGAAAGCCGATTGAACTGAAAATTGTCGAAGGACAAAGGTTGTATCGCTTTGAAACCGGTGAAATTTTTAAGGGATTAAATAAACGTGAAATTGAAATCAATAATGGTCGCGTTGATAATATGTGCGATGACGGCTTTACGGTAGGAAAAACTTATTTGATTTATGCTTACGGAAACGACGAAGGAAAACTTTATACCGGAAATTTCGCTTCGCGCAACGAACTTTTGATTGATGCTCAAGACCAGATTTATTTCCTCCGCGAATTGTTAATGAGAAAGCGCGAATCACAGATTTACGGTTCGGTAGTGAGAGAAGACAAAAGTTCCGACGATATTGATAACAAAAGCACTCCGCTTCAAAGCATAAAAATTAGGGTCGAAGGTAACGGAAAGTCGTTTGAAACATTAACCGACGCAAACGGAATTTACCATCTCAACAAAATCCCACGCGGCGAATACACAATAAAAACTGTTTTGCCTGATGTTTACGAAAGCTATCATTCAGGCGATGAAAATATTCTGGTTCCGAAATCCGGTCGAGTTGTAACAGGCGAAAACATCAATTTTTTCAAGTTACTCCCCAAGCACGAAAGGGAACTCGAAGCCGAATATTACTCTCAAGGAAAAATATCGGACGGCGGTTACACGAAATTTTCAATTCTATGGCATAACCGGCTGAAAGGAAAAGTTTTTGACTCGGAAGGAAAAGAACTTTTGTCTAAACTAAAGCTAATGTCAATCTCCAAGCCGTTTGAGGATTTTTCAAAAGAAAATGGAATTGGTTTTGGAGATTTTATTGGTGGGATTACACCGGGAAAATACTATTTGGTAACTGACATTAAAGCGCCGTTTTCGGAGAATGACACAATCAGATATTTTTATCCGCAAACTGAAAAGCTGGAAGAGGCAATCGTTGTTGATATTAAAGGAAACGATAAACTGGAGTTTAATTTGATCGTTCCGATTGCAGAGAGAAAGTTAGAAGGTAAAGTATTCTGGTCTGACGGGACGCAGATAGCCGGAGACGTGAGACTCTACTTATCAAACGATCAGAAATCAGGAGAAAATAAATTCGGTGCTGCTTTCCTTGACGGAACAGGTTCATTTTCGCTATCAGCCTACGTTGGATTTGAATATTGGCTTCATACAGAAGTGTTCGCTGAAAATATGCTTCCTCAACAAACGAAACCGATTAGAATAGAAACGATGCCGATAAAAATAAAGGTCGAGAGAGTTAACGAACCTCTGAAAATTCTCATTCCAAAACCTGACAAATTACCGACAACAAATTAAACTTTTGTAAATGCCCGAAAACATTCAAGCGGAAAATTTAAATTCAACGAACGGCAGCAACTCTCAAGTTCCTGCCGATTCGCTTTCCGCGCAGAATTTGCAGAAAACTTACGGGCGGCGGCGCGTCGTGGACGACGTTTCATTGTACGTTCATCAGGGCGAAGTCGTCGGGCTTTTGGGGGCGAACGGCGCGGGTAAGACGACGACGTTTTATATGATGACGGGGTTGGAACGCGCCGAAGCCGGACGGATTTACTTGAATTCGCAGGACGTAACGAGTTTGCCGATGTATCTGCGGGCGCGTTTGGGTTTGGGATATTTGGCGCAGGAGCCTTCGATTTTTCGGAAGATGTCGGCGGAGCAGAACATTCTCGCGGTTTTGGAAACGATGAAGATGAAACGCGCCGCACGGTTT
>CAXTKJ010000073.1:0-21741 GCA_964244835.1 uncultured Pyrinomonadaceae bacterium | reverse complement strand
TTTCAAACAGCACAATAATTTCCTTTTCGCCGATTCCGCGCTGCGTCATTCGCATTCGCGTGTAAGAAATTATTTTCAATTTCCAAATTATATCCGATGCAGCGGTTTCAACAATTTTGCTCGAAAAATAAATTGAAATTTCCGATTCGCGCAAAAATTCCGTGCCGAACTCGCCGCGTAGTTCATCTTCAATCAACGAAAGTTTTTCAGTGTCTCCGATTTTTCCGCGCAGAAATTTCATTAACCGCCGGATTTCGGCTTCAGCCAGAGCGGACATCTAACTCACTCCTTCGAGATTGATTTCACGCGGCGGATTTTCCGGCAGCCACGAACTTAAAAGTCCGGCGAATTCGCGTTCGACCGTTAGCGTTACATAAAAAGTGCGGTTCGCGCCGTAAATCTCGAAAGTTCCGTCAGATTGATTTTCGAGCCGCGCTAAAACGCCGCTTTGCAATGCTTCGCGCAATTCGTCGAGATATTTCTCCTGCTCCGCATCGTAAGCCGTAACGCGCAGATTCGGACTGAATTTGACGGTTTTCCACGTTTCATTGACCCCGATTCGCGTCTGTTCCGTCCAGAGTCGGGCTAAAACTTCACGCTGTTCCGCAGAGTTGAAATGACGAATCGCTTCGACAAATTTCGAGACTTGATGGTTCATAAAAATTATTTTTTTGCTGTAACTTTATCAATTTCCTTACGCAAAATCTTCGCATCAATTCTACCGGCTTTCTGAAAAACCAGTTTTCCGTTTTTATCGAAAAGCAAAGTCAAAGGATAAGTGTCGGGAAAGCGCGGCGCGATTTGGCGGACGGCTTTAGCGATTTCTTTGCGACCGCGAAGGTCAATCAAATACGACGGCATCGTCGAATCGTATTCCTTCAAAAATTCGGGAACGCGAGAATCTATTAGCGCGAAATCGTCAACCGAAACGATGTAGAAATTTAATCCTTTGGCGCGGTAATCTCGATCAATTTCGACGAGTTCAGGAAATTCCGAATGACACGGACCGCACCACGTTGCCCAGAAATTTATCAGAATGGGTTTTTTATCAGTCGGTTTGGCGAGCGATTTTAATTCTTCGCTCGAAATCTTTTTCGTCTCCGTGATGACGGGCAGTTTCGCGTCCTGCGCCGTAGTGCCGACGGCGCAGACGAAAAAGACGATAGCGACTGAAATTATTCGACAAAAATTAGAATTCATTTCAGCTTTCCGGTTCGGCGACGACTTCGATTTCACCGTGCGTTTTTTTCAAAATGTCAACGAGCGATTCGGCTAAAGTTTCCAAAACTTTTTTCATCTTTTCGTCAATCATTTCCGCGCCGTTGCCGTCGAACATTTCGTGAACTTTGCCGACCGCAATTTCCGACGGCAGAACATTAACCAACAGAATCGAAAGCACGCCGCGCAAATGTCCGAGACAGCGAATGCCGCCGAACGCTCCCGGCGATTCGGTCATAATCGCGGCGATTTTGCCTTTGAAAACTTCGCCCATTTTATATTTGTCCGAAGCGCGAGAAGCCCAGTCAATCGCGTTTTTCAAAACTCCGGGCAAGGAACCGTTATATTCGGGCGAAGCGATCAATAATCCGTCGTGCGCCGCCAGCAGTTTTTGCAGTTTCAGCGCATTCTCCGAAAAGCCGTCCTTTTTGTGGTCGTCT
Source organism: uncultured Pyrinomonadaceae bacterium (assembly GCA_964244835.1). GTDB lineage: Bacteria > Acidobacteriota > Blastocatellia > Pyrinomonadales > Pyrinomonadaceae. The sequence goes on along the minus strand of CAXTKJ010000073.1, from coordinate 20,083 downwards.
TCGTTGTAAATCGGCATCGGATAATCGCGCAAGTCAACAAATGTAACGTCCGCGCCCGCGTCAATCGCGCCTTTCATCGCCGCTTTGACGACTCGTTTGCTGTATGAATGTTCGCGCAGACTGCCCGCGAACGCTAAAATTTTCGGTTTCTTTGCCATATAATTTCTGAAATCTGAAATTTGAAATCTAAAATAAAAATCAATCGTAGTTTGCCACGATTTCGGGCGAAAAACCAATGCTTGTTTTTTGCCGAAATTCGCCTTACCATCTTAAAAATAATGGAAACCGTATTTTATAAATGGCTGGTCGAAGCCGTCGGCGGATTGATTTTAATCGGCTTCGGCTTGAGCGTTTTCGGGCAATCCGTAATTTACAAATCGCGCGGCGAGAGCGTGCGAAAATGGTTTTTGTGGGGAACAATCGCGTTGATAATCGTCAACGCCGGAATCTGCATCTTCGGCGACGCGGTTAAAAACAGGGTTAATTACGAAGACGAACGCCGAACGATTCACACAGATCATCATTAAAACTTTGCGTCTTTGCGTCCTTTGCGGGAAATTAGTTTTTTCCCGCAAAGGACGCAAAGAAAATCGAGATTTCAGAATGATTAAATCCTTTCAAAATACGCACCCGAAAATTCACGAAACGGCTTACGTTACCGGCGACGCGATCATCATCGGCGATGTCGAAATCGGCGCGGAGTCGAGCGTTTGGTTCGGCTCGATTCTGCGCGGTGATGTTAATTCGATTCGCATCGGCGCGCGAACGAACATTCAGGACGGCACGATTATTCACGTTTCGCGTGAAACGCATTCGACCGTTTTGGAAGACGAAATCACCGTCGGGCATCGCGTAACTTTGCACGGCTGTTATATCGAAACGGGTTGCTTAATCGGCATCGGCGCGATAATTCTCGACGGCGTTCGCGTCGGTGCAAATTCGCTCGTCGCGGCGGGCAGCCTGCTCACGCCGAACACGCAGATTCCGCCGCGTTCATTGGTAATGGGAAGTCCGGCGCGGGTAAAGCGCAAACTTTCCGATGAAGAAGTAAAGGATTTGGAAAAATTCTGGCGCAATTACGTCGAATTAAGCCGCGTTTACGGCAATCAAAAATAGAATTTCCCCGCGCAAAGTTTCGCCAAAAGCGCGGTTTTGGTTTATGCTTGACGGACGCGCTTTTTAATAAAACAGGCGCGTCTTTATTTTCCACAAAAACTTTTAGGAGAAATTTCCGAATGCAAATTTTCTACAACGGTTTTCGCCGCGTCGTCGGTTTTTTGATTATCACGGCGGCGTTCGCTTTCGCCGTTTCCGCGCAAAATACCACGACGGACGCGAAAATTAATTCAAACGAAGAATCGTCCGGCGCGGCGCAGCTTGACGACGACGCTTTAAACGCTAAAAACGAATTCGGGATTTTCGGCGGCTTCGCGCCCGATATTCCTCGTTTGTTCAGCGGTTCGCGCCGTTCGTCCTACGCCGAAATTGATTTGCGCTACTCGCGCCGTCTGGCGACGACGAAAAATCTCGCCATCAAATATCAATTTGATTTCGTGCCGCTCGCCGTTCTCAATTACCGCGTCGAGCGTCTGATTCAAACCACACCAACCACGATTTATAACCGCGACCGCGAAACCGCTTATGCCATCGGCATCACGCCGGCGAGCTTTCAGTTAAATTTTCGCCGCCGCACAAAAATCCAGCCGTTCATTACAGCAGGCGCGGGCTTGCTGATTTTCGGCAAAAAAGTTCCCGATGACCGCAGCCCTCTGCGTCCGGGACAAGTCGGCAGGCGATTAAATTTTACGCCGTTCTTCGGCGGCGGCGCGGAATTTTTAAGCAATGACGGACGCGCTTACACGGTCGGCTTCAAATTCCATCATATTTCCAACAATTCGACCGCGACCATCAATCCCGGCTTCGATCAAAATTATTTTTATTTCGGCTATACGTTCAAGAAATTTTAGAAGCGTTTCAAAGGCAAGCATAAATTCTAAATTCTGCACTCTGCATTCTAAATTTTTATCCGAATAAAATTTAGAATTAAAGATTTAGAATTTAGAATTTTTCAATTTACGGCTCTCGTTTCCAATGAGATAGATTCGGATAACAAAAAAATGTCATCAGCAAAAACAAACCCGGCGCGCGGAATGCGCGATTTTCTACCGTCCGACGTTCGCAAGCGCAATTACGTCATTAACATTATTAAGGAAGTCTATGAATCCTACGGCTTTGAACCGCTCGAAACGCCGTCGGTCGAAAACCTCGAAACTCTGACCGGCAAATACGGCGAAGAGGGAAATCAGCTGATCTTCAAAATCCTCAAACGCGGCGAAAAATTGCAGGAAGAATTAACGTCGGGCGCGATCAAAAACGAAAACGAATTGTCCGACCTCGCCCTGCGCTACGATTTAACCGTGCCGCTCGCCCGCGTCGTCGCCAACCACAAAAACGACTTGCCGAAATTCTTCAAACGCTACCAAATCCAACCCGTCTGGCGCGCCGACCGTCCGGCTCGCGGACGTTATCGAGAATTCTACCAATGCGACGTTGACGCGATTGGTTCAAACTCAATGCTCGTTGAAGCCGAACTCTGTGCGGCGGGCGATCAAATTTTAACCGAATTAGGATTTGACGATTTTGTGATTCGCATCAATCATCGGGAAATTTTGTATGCGCTGCTTAGTGCAGTTCAAGTCAGCGAAGAAAAACAAACGGACGCGCTCGTCGCTTTGGATAAACTTGATAAAATTGGCACAGAAGGCGTTTTGAGAGAATTTCAGGAACGCGGAATAAACGAAAACTCGGCAAATAAAATACTCGGATTGTTTAACGAATTAAAGGATGCGGACAATTCGCGGATTCTCGAAAAACTTTTGACATTTATCGGTAATCACGAAAAAGGCGCGAAATCTGTCGAGCAAATTTCGCAAATTCTTGGATTGAGCAAATTAAAAAGTCTGCGAATTGATGCCTCTTTAGCTCGCGGTTTAAGCTATTACACCGGCGCGATTTTTGAAGTGAACGTTCCCGATTTAGCGGGAAGCATCGCCAGCGGCGGACGTTATGACGGGTTGATCGGAATGTTCGGCAAAGAACAGATTCCGGCGGTTGGCTTTTCGCTCGGACTCGAACGCATTCTCTTGATAATGGAAGAACGCGGAATGTTTCCGAAAGAATTGTCGGACGCTTCGGCTGATGTGATGGTTACAGTCTGGAACGAAACATCAATCGGCGAATCGCTCAAGCTCGCGGCGGAATTACGAAAAGAAAATCTGCGCGTCCTTGTCTATCCCGAAGCGGACAAACTCGGCAAACAATTCAAATACGCTGATTCAATAAAAATCCCGTTCGTCTGCGTCGTGGGCGAATCGGAACTCGCCGAAAATAAAGTAACGCTCAAAAATCTGAGAACGGGCGAACAGTCAACGATTGAGCGGGAAGATATTGCAGGAAAAGTAAAATGAGTGAATTTTGGCAAACAATCATTCAACTCATTCTAACTCCGACTTTAATCGTTGGGGCTTTGGCTTTCGTGATGCGCGAACTTTTCAAAAGCTATCTTTCAAGGGATATTGAAAAATATAAAATTGAATTTCAAAGCAATTTAGAAAGCCACAAAGCAAAACTGAAAGCTGAATATGACGTAAGGCAATTTGAATTTCAAACGCGATTTTCTCATTATCATCAACAGAAAGCCCAAGCTATACAAGAACTTTATATTTTATTAACCGAAGCTGAGGACATTTTGCAGATCGCTACAAGTTTGTCAAAACCACCGCCCCAAAATGAAAATGAAAATAATGAAGAAGAACAACTGTTAAATAAAATGAATAATAAGTGTCGAGATTTTCATTTGTGTTTTGTAAAAAATCGAATTTTTCTCGATGAACCAACAGTTGAACTTGTTCGGCATATAGATGATCAAATCACAGTTGCCAAAAATATGTATCTTCGCGGTGTCTATGCTAAAGATTTGAGTGAAGACAAAAAACAAGAAAGAAGATGGAAAGCAAATGACATCGGCTCGCAAGAAATTCCAAAAGTAAGAAAAACACTTGAAACGCAATTTCGTCAACTTCTCTCGGCAGAATACCCAAATTATCAAATTGAGGAAAAATAATGTCTGAAATAATTCCAAACGACTATGCGAAACTGCTGAAAGATATAAAGCATCTCGTCCGTAAAACTCAACTCGAATCGCTAAAGTTCGTTAATAAAAAACTCATTTCGATGTATTGGAAAATCGGCGAAATGATTGTCGAACGACAGCAGGGTGAATCTTGGGGCAAATCGGTCGTTGAACAATTAGGAAGCGATTTGCGAAAAGAGTTTCCCGAAATGAAAGGTTTTTCAGCCACAACGCTTTGGTATATGCGAAATTTTTATCTGGCATATTATCAAAATGAAAAACTCCCACCACTGGTGGGAGAAATTGGCTGGTCGCATAATCGCGTGATTTTAGACAAATGTAAGGACGACCTCGAACGCGAATTTTATATCAGAATGACGCGCAAATTCGGCTGGTCGAAGAATGTTTTGATTCACCGCATTGATAATAAAGATTACGAACGAACTTTGCTGAGTCAGACTAATTTCGATGTAACCGTGACGGAAGAACACCGCAATCAGGCGAAACTCGCGCTCAAGGACGAATATCTTTTTGATTTTCTCGAACTCGGCGACGAATATTCCGAGCGGCAGCTTGAAACGGCTTTGATCGGAAAAATTGAAAAATTCTTACGCGAAATGGGCGGAATGTTCGCGTTCGTCGGCAGTCAATTTAAATTGCAGGTTTCAAACAAGGAGTATTTTATTGATCTGCTTTTATATCATCGCGCTCTGAAATCGCTCATCGCCGTCGAATTAAAAATCGGCGAATTCGAGCCTGAATACGTCGGCAAGATGCAGTTTTATCTGGCGGTTTTGAACGACAAAGTAAAACTCGCCGACGAAAATCCGTCAATCGGCATTATTCTTTGCAGAGACAAAAATAAAACGATTGTCGAATACGCGCTGGCGCAGTCCGCTTCGCCGGTTGGGATTGCGAAATACGAACTCGTTTCCAAACTACCCGAAAATCTGCGCGGACAGCTTCCCACGCCCGAACAGATCGGTAAATTGCTGCAAGTGATTAAGTGAAGTAAAGTCTGAAATCGTGCCGTCGGGAAACGATAAGGCATCGGACAGAATAAAAATATGAAATTTTCAATCGGATATTTTCTGCTGCCGGTTATTTTTACTTTCGCCGGTTTTGCACGAGCGCAAAATACTGTCCAAGATACGGATTTGCCGAATTTCGCCGAAGTCAATGCGAAACTTTTTCGCGGCGGGCAGCCGACTGAAAACGGCGTGAAAGAATTGGCAAGGCGCGGCGTGAAGACGATTATTGATTTGCGCGGCGCGGACGAAAATTCTAAAAAGGAAGAACTTTGGGCGCGTAATGCGGGAATCAAATTCGTTGCCGTAAACCTGAGCAACTGGTTCAAACCGAACAGCGCGGACATCGAAAAGATTAAAGAACAAATTGACGCGGCGGACGATCAGCCGCTTTTCGTTTACTGTAAGCGCGGCGCGGACCGGACGGGAACGGTTATCGCGGTGTATCGCATTTCGCACGACAAATGGACGGCGAGACAGGCGAACGACGAAGCTGAAAAATTCAAATTCGGCTGGTGGCAATTCTTGATGAAGGATTATATTAAGGATTATTACAGAAATTACAAAAAATGAGCGAGCAAATTTTACAAAATGTTTTAGATGAAACGATGCAGTCGTTCGACGGTTACAAAAAACTCGCCGAACGAGCGTTCGAGCAGGTTTCCGACGAGGAATTTCTCACGTTGATTGATGCCGAATCGAATTCAATCGCGGCGATTGCGAAACATATAGGCGGAAATCTGCGGTCGCGCTGGGCGGATTTTTTGACGAGCGACGGCGAAAAAGCGGACAGGAATCGTGATGCGGAATTCGTCGCCGAAACGGATTCGCGTGATTCGATTATGCGGGTTTGGGAAACGGGCTGGGAGACGCTTTTCGATTCGCTCGAATCTTTGACGACGAAAGATTTAGGGGAAATCGTGCAGATTCGCGGCGAGGCTTTCACGGTCGTCCGCGCTCTGAATCGGTCGCTCGCGCATACGGCTTATCACGTCGGGCAAATCGTGTTTTTGGCAAAACATCTGCGGGCGGCGGACTGGGAAAATTTAAGCGTTCCGAAAAATAAATCGGCGGAGTTTACGGCGTGGCTGAAAGCGAAGGACGACAAAGGCAATTATCTGGAAGCGACGCGGGAATTTGCGAAAGACGATTTAAAATGAAAAACGAGCGGGAGAAGAGAGTAGATTCCCGCTCGAAATTTTCTGTTTTTTGAAATTAAATTAGTAGCGTCTGATGACTGTTCGGCTGATGAGACGGGTTACGACTCTGCCGTTCGGACGATAAGTTGTGCGATAAGTTTCGCGGTATAAAAAGCGTCCGCGACGGACGTTGCGCGTCGTGGTCGTTACGCGAGCGCGTCGCTGTCTCGGCGTTCGGATGATAATCTGCGGTTCGGCGGCGACGGTTGCCGCACTATTTGAACTGCTCGATTTGGCTTCAGCCGAAGGCACGAAGGCTAATGACGATAACGAAAGTATTGCTAAAGTTAAGAATTTTTTCATAATAATCTCTCCCTGTTAATCAGTTTTTTTGAACGACATTAAGTTGTCGTTCGCTAAGTATGACGCGCCGGAATTTTAGATAGTTGGAAAAAAATCGCCTTTCCCTGTAAAGAAATGTAAAGCGTTTTCAACGATTTAGCTGACGGTAATCAGTAAAAAACGCGATTTGTGATAATCTGTGTCGGGCGTATTTTATGAAGTCAATTTCAGTTTTAGGCTCGACCGGCTCAATCGGCTGCAACACGCTGCGGGTCGTCGAACATCTCCAGAATGAGTTTCGCGTCGTCGCGCTCGGCGCGGGCAAAAATGTCGGTAGGCTCGCCGAACAAATCGAAAAATTTCAACCCGAATTAGTCTCGGTCGAAGACGAGGCGAGCGCGGAAGAATTGCTTCGGCAGATTTCAAATTCCAAATTCCAAATTCCAAAAATTGAAGTCGGCGAAGCGGGTTTGATCGCTGTCGCCACGCACGAAAAAGCGGAAACCGTCGTTTCGGCGACGGTCGGCGCGATTGGTTTTGTGCCGACTTTGCGGGCGATTGAAGCCGGAAAACGGATTGCGCTGGCGAACAAGGAAACGCTCGTGATGGCGGGCGAATTGATGACCGAAGCGGCGCGGAAAAATAACGTCGAACTGCTGCCGGTTGACTCGGAACACAACGCGATTCACCAATGTCTGCGCGGCGAAACGCGCAGGGAAGTCAAACGCCTGATTTTAACCGCTTCGGGCGGACCGTTTCGGACGAAATCGAAAACGGAAATTGAAAACGCGACCATCAAAGAAGCCTTGAATCATCCGACGTGGCAGATGGGCGATAAAATCACGATTGATTCGGCGACATTGATGAACAAAGGTCTGGAAGTCATCGAAGCGCGCTGGCTGTTCGATTTTGAAGCCGATGACATTGCGGTCGTCGTGCATCCGCAGTCAATCGTGCATTCGATGATTGAAATGGTTGACGGTTCGATCATCGCGCAGATGGGCGTAACCGATATGAAACACGCGATTCAATACGCGCTGACTTACCCGACCAGAAAAACCGGCTGTCTCGCGCCCTTCGATTTCAAAAAAATGTCGCAGATGACGTTTGAAGAACCCGATTTCGAGAAGTTTTCCTGTCTCGCTTTAGCTTACAAAGCCTTGAAAATCGGCGGCACGATGCCGACGGCTTTGAACGCCGCCAACGAAATCGCGGTGAGCGCGTTTCTCGACGACAAAATTCGTCTTTCCGACATCCCGAAAATCATCGAAGCAGTAATGAACGAACACGAATCAAAACCGGCAGCGAGTTTGGAAATTATCCTGGAAACCGACGCTTCGGCGCGGAAACAGGCTATAATGAAACTGGGAAACACGGAGAAAATCGCTTCGGCGAGGTGAGGTAAAGATTTTATGCAGACGACGGTTTTAGAAAGAATTTCGCAAACTTCGACGTTCATCGCCGAAAGCGAAGAAATCGGCACGAAGAACGGCGTAAAACTGCATAAATGGACGCAGAAAGAGTATTACCAAATGGCGGAACTCGGATTTTTTCACGGCAAGCGGGTCGAACTTATCGAAGGAGAAATTATCGAAATGTCGCCAATGAAATCGGCACACGCGACCGCACTGGCTTTAGCCGCGCAATCGCTGATGCAAATCTTTTCGGAAAATTTTGTCGTGCGGACGCAAATGCCGATGAATTTCGGTAAAGCCGATCAACCCGAACCCGATGCCGCAATAGTTAAAGGCGTAATTCGAGATTTCGCAAATTCTCATCCGAAAATTGCCGAGCTGTTAATAGAAGTCTCTGATTCGACACTTCGTTATGACAAAACGGTCAAAGTCGGACTTTACGCCCAAAACAAAATTCAGGAATATTGGATTCTGAATTTGAAAAAACGCTGTTTGGAAGTTTATCGTCAGCCGAAAAAAGACAAAAAACTCGGTTTCATCTACGGCGAAATACGAATCCTAACCGAAGACGAGACGGTTACGCCGCTCGCCGCGCCCGACGCGAAAATCAAAGTCGCCGACCTTTTGCCGTAATTTGCCAAAGTTTAAAGAGAGTTTTACACTTTTTGATGACAACTTGAATCCGCAAATTTGTTTCTAAGAAAACATTGCTCTTGCAAAGGAATTATAAACAATGCCAGATATTTTATTAGTTATTTTAGCCGTTATTTTTGTTCTCGGAGTGGCGATTAACATTCACGAGTTCGGACATTTTGCCGTCGCCAAACTTTTGGGAATGCGCGTTGACGCTTATTCTTTTTTCGGTTTAGGACCGAGAATCTGGGGATTTAAGCGTGGACACACTGATTATCGCATTTCGGCGATTCCGCTCGGCGCGTATGTCAAACTTTACGGCGACGAATCGAATTCCGGTCTGGAAGGTGAAGATGATAAAAGTGATCCCGTGCCGGAATCGGAACTTTATGAACTGCGTCCGCGCTGGCAGAAGTTTTTGGTGATGATCGGCGGACCGTTTATGAATATTATGCTCGCGCTGGCGATTCCGTTTTTCAGCGCGTGGTTCACGGGACTGCCTTCGATGCCCGCGCCGATTGTCGAATTCGTCAAACCGGCGGGCGCGGCGGAACGCGCCGGAATCAAACCGGGCGACCGCATCGTTGCTTTTGACGGGGTGGAAAATCCGACGTGGGAACGCATCGAACACGATACGCTGATCTCGCCGGAAAAAGACGTGGCGATGACCGTCGAACGCGGCGGTCAGCGGCAGAATTTAACTATTAAACCAAGTAAAGCGATGCGCGGCGATAATGCCGTCGGCGAATTAGATTTACTACCCGCGACCGATGCCGAACCCGTGATTGTCGGCGCGATTGAACCGGAAATGCCGGCGGCGCAGGTTCTGCAAACCGGCGACCGCGTATTGGCATTCAACGAAACGTCGGTTCGCAACACGGCGACGCTGCGGCAGATGGTTGCCGACACGAAGGGAACGCCTTTCAAATTAACCATTGAGCGCAGCGGCGAACGCAAAGTCGTGGACATTAACGCCAAAGAAACGAGCGATGGTTTTCGCGTCGGCATCGGCTTCGGCAAAGAAGCGATTCAAACCCGCGAACCGGCGACCATCGGGCAATCGGCGAGTTTCGCCGTCAACACGAATCTCGAAATTATTCGTCTGACCGGCAAAGTTTTCGGTCAGCTTTTTGCGGGCGAGCGTTCGGTGAAAGATGCCGGATTAGCCGGTCCGGTCGGGATTGTGCAGATTATCGGCAAAGTCGTGCGCGAACAGGGTTTCATCGGATTGATTTCGATTTTAGCTTTAATCAGTCTGAACTTGGGCGTGTTCAATCTGCTGCCGATTCCGATGCTCGACGGCGGGCAGATTATGGTTCTGGCAATCGAAGGCGTTCTCGGATTATTCGGCTGGACGCTTTCGATGGCGATTAAGGAAAAAATTCAACTCGTCGGTCTCGCCGTTATTTTGGTATTAATGGTAACGACGCTGTTCTTTGATATTTCCCGGCTGTTTGGGAAATAAATGTTAATTTGAGATTTTTTAATTAAACAAACAGGAATGATTTTGATATTATTCCTGTTTGTTTTTTAGGTTTAGAAAAAGAAAATGAGAAGACAAACAAAAGCGGTAATGGTCGGGAAAGTGCAAGTCGGCGGCGACGCGCCGGTTGCCGTTCAGTCAATGACGAAAACCGATACGACCGATGTTGACGGAACGATCAAACAAATCGAAGAAATGGTCGCGGCTGGCTGCGAAATCGTCCGCATCGCCGTTCCCGACAAAGACGCGGCAATCGCGCTGAAAGAAATCCGCAAGCGAACGGATGTGCCGCTCGTCGCCGACATTCATTTTCATTACAAATTGGCTTTGATGGCACTCGACGCGGGCATTGATAAACTGCGCCTTAATCCGGGAAACATCGGTTCGATTGACCGCATCCGCGAAGTCGTCCGCGCCACCGAAGCGCGAAAAATACCGATTCGCATCGGTGTCAACGGCGGCAGTTTGGAAAAAGATTTACTGCAAAAATACGGCACGGCAACGCCCGAAGCCATCGTCGAATCGGGATTGCGTCACATTCGTATTCTGGAAGATTTGAACTTTTCCGACATTATCATTTCGTTAAAAGCCTCTGATGTTCAGCGCACCGTCGCGGCTTATCGTTTGATGGCGGACAAAGTAAATTATCCGTTTCATCTCGGCGTAACCGAAGCGGGAACGGCGTTCGGCGGCACGATCAAATCGGCGATGGGTTTAGGAATTCTGCTTTTTGACGGCATCGGCGACACTCTGCGCGTTTCTCTCGCCGCCGAACCGCACGAAGAAGTGCGCGTCGGTTGGGAAATTTTAAAAAGTCTGGAATTGAGAAAGCGCGGTGTAACCGTCGTCGCGTGTCCAACATGCGGCAGACTGGACGTTGATAATTTCGTCGAAATCGTAACCGAAGTTGAAAGAAGATTAGCGCACGTCGAAGAACCGCTGCACCTTTCGATTATGGGCTGCGCCGTCAACGGTCCCGGCGAAGCGCACGATTCGCAGCTTGGAATCACTTTCGGCAGAAACGTCGGAATGATTTTCAAAGACGGCGTGCCGATGCGGAAAGTTGCAGGAACGGATATTGTCGAGGAATTCGTTAAAGAAGTCGAAATACTGCGAAAAGAAGGCGCGAACGCGAAATCCTTGATTGAAGAAAAGCAACTCGTCCAGATTTCATAGAATTTCTGTCAGAGTTTATTCAGTTTCGTTATGTTGTTATCTCAACATCGAACGGTTCAATTTGTTAAACCTAAAACTAGAGCAGATTTTTAATAATTGGATGGTTTAAAAGGCAGAAACCCGCGCGTGAGCAAGGGTGCTGATGGTTCAAGTTAAGGCACCCTTGCTCACGCGCGGGTTTCTGCCCAGACACTGACCTCAGATTTGCTCTAAACAATCGCATTTTAGAAAGTAAGCTAACGGTTACCAGAAAGAGCAGCAACAGAACGGCTGCTCTTTTTTTCGAGGATGAATCACGAACTTCAAAAAAGGTATTTCGGGTTTGAAGGCTAGCGATAAAACATACATTTTTGTAACTCAATCCCCTATTGATTAATTGCACAAAACCTGCTACTTTACTTTCACGAATTCAGCATTTCAAACTTTCAGTCTAAAATTGAATAATTTTCGGATAGATTTTACCAAACGGAAAATCTATCTGCTTAATTGTTTGAATTCATTTTTTGCTTTCCTGAAAGAGCCATTATTTATATAAAACCGTAGCGGCTTTAATTTCAATTTTAATTCGGAGGAAGGACAGAATGAAACAAATTTTAAGTAAGTTGACGGCAGTTTTGGCGATGATTTTTATCGTTCAAACATTCGCCTCAGCGCAAACCACCGGCTCGATTGCCGGAACGGTGATTGATGCAAACGGAGCCGTAGTTCCGAATGCCGCCGTTTCGATTCTCGGAACCGGCGGTCAGCAGTTTGACGTTACAACCGCCGAAAACGGCACGTTCCGCGTTCCGGCGGTCGGCAGCGGAATTTACACGATCACGATCACGGCTTCAAATTTCAAAAAAGCCGTCGTTGAAAACGTCAAAGTAGATGTCGGACTGCCGACGACGGTTGACGTTTCGCTGACCGTCGGCGAAGTCAGCGAAACGATTGTCATCACGGGCGGCGGCGAGATTCTGCAAACGCAGACCGCGACCGTCGGGACGACGATTACCGGCAGACAAATTACCGAAACGCCGATTTCATCGCGGGACGCGCTCGATTTGGTTACGCTTCTACCCGGTACGGCATCGGTCGGCGCACCGCGTCGTTCATCAGTCAACGGGTTGCCCAAAGGCTCTCTCAGCATCACGATTGACGGCGTTGATGTGCAGGATAATTTATTACGTTCGTCCGACGGGTTTTTTACATACGTTCGCCCGCGTGTTGATGCGATTGAGGAAGTAACGGTTTCAACTACCAATCCCGGCGCGGAAAGTTCCGGCGACGGTGCCGTGCAAATCAGATTCGTAACCCGGCGCGGAACCAATAACTACAGCGGCGGCATTTTTATGCAGCATCGCAACACCGATTTGAATGCGGCTTACTGGTATAACAACCGCGATTTGAAACCGCTTCCGGGCGATGACAAAGCTCCGCGCAACAAAATTATTTTGAACCAATACGGCGGTCGGCTCGGCGGTCCGATTCCTTTTCTTAATTTTTGCGAAGGCTGTCCGGTTTTCAATTCAGGGAAAGACCGGGCGTTTTTCTTTGTTAATTACGAACAGTTTCGACAGCCCGAATCGCAAACCCGCCAGCGCGTAATCCTTTCGCCGCAGGCGCAGGCGGGAAATTATCAGTATGTTGTCGGGACGGCAACACAGTCGGTAAATGTGTTGACCATCGCGCAAACGGCGGGACAGCTTTCAACCGTTGATCCGACCGTCAGCGGGCTTTTGGCGCAAATTCGCACGGCGGCAGACGGTCAGGGAACTATCACGCCGATTTCAAGTTCGCCGAATATTCAGAATTTCAATTTTACGCCGGCAGGCTTGCAAATCCGTAAGTTTCTGGCACTGCGTTTCGATTTTAATTTGAACAAAAGCAATAGTTTGGAATTTGTCACCAACCGGCAGCGGTTTGTCCCTTCAAAAGATTTTTTGAACAGCCAGGACGAAAGATTTCCCGGTTTGCCGTCTTACACGCAAGGCTCCGAGCGGAACTCCTACGCGGGTGCGCTGCGTTCGACCTTCAGCACTAATCTCGTCAATGAAGCGCGCTATGCCGTCTCCACCGGGTTTTCCGAATTCAGTCCGGGAATCACGCCTGCCGATTACGCTTATCAGGGCGGTTATGATTTGGGCATTAACGCCACCAGTTTCGGCGGCACGGCGATTACTACCGCGACGGCGCGAAACTCGTACAGCGGACGCAATACGCCGACTTACGATTTTACCGATTCGCTGACGTTGATTGCCGGTTCACATAACATTAGTTTCGGCGGTCAATACAAACTTATCAGAGCCGAAAGCACGGCAATCGGACGCATCGTGCCGACGATCAGTTTCGGACTTTTGGCAGCGGACACGGCGGCGTTCAATATGTTCAGCACAACGACTATGCCGAACGCCACGGCAACGCAAATTACCGAAGCGCGTAATCTCTACGCCGTTTTGGTCGGAAGAGTAACGGGTTATACTTCGACGGCTTATCTGACCGCTGACGGAACTTACGCCTTAAATGCCGAACAAGCCAGACTTTCCAAACAAAACACCTACGGTTTGTTCGCGCAGGATAGCTGGCGCATTAAATCGAATTTCACTTTGAATTACGGCTTGCGCTGGCAGCCGCAAACCGCGTTTCGAGTTTTAAGCGGCAATTATTCAAGACTCGAAAGTTTCGACCAGATTTACGGTGTTTCCGGTTTGGGAAATATCTTTAAGCCCGGAACATTGACCGGAACGGTGCCGCGCGTCGTGCCGGTAGAAATCGGCGAAAAAGCGTATCCTGATGATTACAACAATTTCGCGCCGACCGTCGGTGCCGTTTGGAGTCCCGATTTCGGCGAAGGTGGTTTGATGCGCCGCATTTTCGGAGCCAGCGGCAAGAGCGTTCTTCGCGGCGGTTATTCGGTTTCGTTCGTGCGCGAAGGATTCGATTTGCTGGGCAGTATTTTGGGAGCCAATCCGGGCGGAACTTTGTCAGCCACAAGAAATTCGACGACCGGAGTCGGTACATTTACGGTCGGCTCGAATCTGAGAACTCCGGGTAATCCGAATTTGACTCCGCTGCCGTTTTCAACAACTCCGGCTTATCCGATTACTCTTAATACGGCAAATTCGACGAATGCCTTTGCGCCCGACTTGAAAACCGGCTCGGTTCATTCGTTCAGTTTCGGCTATCAGCGCGAACTCGATAAAGATACCGTCGTCGAATTTCGCTATGTCGGCAATCGCGGCGTTGATTTACAGCGGCAATATAACATCAACGAGTTCAACACGATTGAAAACGGGTTTGCCGCCGAACTCGCCTTAGCGCAGAACAATCTCTATGCAAATATCGCGGCGGGCAGAGGAGTATCCTTCGCTTATTTCGGAGCCGGAACCGGAACTTCGCCGCTGCCGATTCTGCTTTCTTATTTCAACCCGTCAACCGGAACTAACGCCTATGATCCGAGCAATCCGGCGCGTTATTTAGCGGCAAATTTTACCAATACGACGCTGGTTAACGCGCTTTCGAGAAACAACCCGAACCCGCTTGCCTTTGCCGGTACGAGTTTTGAAAACGATTCGACCCGACGAGCGAACGCTGTCGCCAATCTTCGCGCCTCCAACTTTTTCTACGTCAATCCGACGACCGGCGTGAACGGTTCTTATATCGTGGATAACAGCACGAAAACCTGGTATGACTCCGGCGTGATCGAAATTCGACGGCGGCTTTCCGATGGTCTGCGAATGCAAGCCAACTATGTCTGGTCAAAGGCGTTTTCCAACGCATTTGCATCGAGCAGCGTCGTTTTCGCCGGTTTCACACAGCGTGAAGGCGGTTTGGATTTGGCGAGGAACGTGCAGGCGTTCGACATTCGCCATCAGTTCAAATTTGACGCGACCTACGATTTGCCGTTCGGCAAAGGCAGACGTTTTCTCAGCGGTTCCAACGGTTTCGTGAACGCCTTTATCGGCGGCTGGACGATTTTGCCGAGCGTGCGCTGGCAGAGCGGCTCGCCGTTCAGTTTGGGCAATGTTCAACTGGTCGGAATGAGCGTTAAGGAACTGCAAAAGGAAATCAAAGTTCGCAAAGGCGCGAACGTCGTTACTTATCTGCCGGACGATATTATTTTGAATACCCAAAAGGCTTTCGATGTTAATGTCGCCAACGCGAACGGCTACGGAACGACCTACGGCACCGGCGGACCGCAGGGCAGATTTATCGCTCCGGCGGGTTACGGCAACTGTCCGCAAAGATACTCCGGCGAATGCGGATTTAACAATTTGATTCTTTACGGACCGGGCTTTTTTAAATTCGATGCCGCCGTATCCAAAAAATTCATCATTGATGAAAAGCGCAACGTCGAATTGCGGGCGACTTTCCTTGATGCTTTAAATATGCCCAACTTCCGCGTCGGCGGTTGGAACACTGATGTGATAACGCCGGGTGTCAATACTCTCTATCCGGCAGTCGGCGGTGCTACCTTCGGACAGCTCCTGAGCGGCTCGGCTTATCAGGACATTTCAACAACCAACGATCCCGGCGGAAGATTGATTGATATTATGCTGCGGATTAACTTTTAATTACCGTTGATTCGACAAATTTTTTGAGGCATTGTTTCCAGTCAAACAATGCCTCATTTTTTATTTCAAGGTGAATATAGAGCAGATTTTGAATAAGTGTACAGTTTGAAAGGCAGAAACCCGTGCGTGAGCAAGGGTGCTAATGGTTCAAGTTAAGGCACCCTTGCTCACGCGCGGGTTTCTGCCCCAGACGCTAACCTCGGATTTGCTCTAATCATTGAACTTTTGAAATCAATGCCCGCAATTTCAGTGCGCTTTTGGCGATTCCATAGCGAACGGTTTCGTTTCCCAATTCCAAAACGTCGGTCGTAACTCCGATTACCTCGCCGGTTTCCAGACTGCAAACCGGCGCACCACTGTTGCCGGACATTAAAGTTAAATCTGAAAAAATATCATCGTTTTCATCAATCATCGCTACATTGCCGATGGTGTTAAAAGGAAATTTATAATCGCCGTAATAACCGACCGCGATGACAGCCGTGCCGATTGACGGCGGATTTTCGGCGAGGACAAGCGGTTTGACAGCGGCAAAATACGAATGTTCTTTTAGAAGTTTATTATCGAAACGATAAATTATCAGATCATTTTCTTTATCTTCGGCGGCAACTTCAATCGGAAATTCCAATAATTCGCCCGTCCTGAATTTTTGCCAGCCGACGATTTTAAGAGGCTTTTCAAATTTTTTCGCTAATTCTTCGGCTCTCGTCTGAACGTGCAGAGCGGAAGCGATCATATTTTCGCCGATTAAAAATCCCGTTCCGACCGAAAATTTTTTTGGCGCGTCTTTCGTTTCGACGACGATTGAAATGCCGAAAACGGAGCGGTTTAATTCGGCGATTCTTTCTTTTCTACGCTGATTTGAATCGGTGTTATCACTAACCGCCGACTCTTTCGTACTTTGATTCGTGCAGGAAAACAGCAAACTCAAACAGGTGAAACAGAAGAGAAATCGGTGAAGTTTTTTCATTACGGCGCAAGCATAGTAAAAGGATAAAGCGGCAGATTTCGCAGAACGAAAAACGCCGCGACGACGAATAAAAATCCATACACCGCTGTCGGCGTGAAAATCTTCCACGAAAGTCCGCGCCCTCTAACTGCCGTCAAAAATAACGAAAGCGACAGATAAGCAAAGACAAATCCGAAAACCGGCAGCAGCGCGTTAAAGCGAAGCGCGGAAACAATATCGCCCTGAAAAAGCGCGTGAAAACCGCGCGTTAAACCGCAGCCCGGACAATTCAATCCGGTCATCGCGTGCAGCGGACAGACGGGAAAAAATCCGGCGGTCGTCGGATTAAAGTAACCGACGAGAGACGCGCCCGCGCCAATTACAGCGATGCCTGCGCCCGCTAATAGACGTTCGATGGTTGATGATTTCTGTTCGATTATTTTATCTGCCAACATACGGAAAAAGTTCTTCCAACTTTTGTAAATCGTCGAATATCTGATTGGATTTGCCTTCGTCAATTAAAAAGATAATCTTTTGCAGCCTTTCTATCAATCTTTCGTTCGTCTCCGGCGGTGGATTTTGGACGAGAAATTTCAGATTTTGAAAGTCCTGCGTGAAAGTTTCTTTGGCGGGATGGTTTTGTCTGACTTTGGCTAAAGCCGTTCCCGTTTCAAAAAGCCAGTAAAATTTCGGTTGATTGGCGAGCCTTTGGCGAATCAAGGAAATAATCGTTTCTATCGTCTGTGGTCGAGATTCATCAAAGATCGGCGTTTGGTTCAGAAGTTGTCTTTCCGCTTCGCAGTCGAACGGCAAAGTTTCCGAAAGAATTTTGATTGAATAATAGTTCGAGTCGTAACTCAAAGCATAGCCGATTTCGAGCCAGTTCCATTGTCCGGCGACGAAATTATAAACGATTACGCCCGTTGCCTTGATGGGTGTGTCGCTGCTTAGAATGATCGGTTCAAATTTTGACTGCAATGCCGCTTTGACCGCCGCCGTGCGAAGAAACGGATGTCCATTTTGGGCTTCGGCTTTCACGATGCCGCCGGTTTCATCTATCAAAACGAGAACGGAAACCGTACCGTAAGCGTTGACGGCTTTTGCCGTTTTCGGATATTCGGGTTTAACCAAATCTATTGCTCTGCCGTTTAACACGCCCGCCGAAAATACTTTAAGCGCGAATTTTTTTTGCCGAATTTTCGATTTTCTGACAGCCGTTTGAAACTTCGAGATTTTTTTTGATTTCTTTAAATTTGATTTTCCCTGCGCTTTTGTTGAAACGACAAAGATAAACAGGACAAAAATTATGAGGAAAACAATCGGGAATTTCCGGCGTAAATTTTTTTTCATCGCAAGCAGTTAGACATCTTAATTTGAAAATTGTTCCCGAACTAAGCAGGTAAGTAAAAGTTTCGTTAAATTTTGCTTCTCGTTCTGAGTCCCGCCTTTAGGCGGCTTTTGCGCCAGCGAAGTGCGACGCGATGCCGCCTAAAGGCGGGACTCAGAACTTTTCAAGATGTCGCAAAACTTTTACTTGACTGCTTATTTGCCCGCCATCTGCATAAACAGTGCGTCGGTGGCGATTTTGCGGTTGAGATTGACGGCTAGTTGTTCACGCAGAATTTCAATTTCGGCGAGCCACGCGGCGAGTTTTTTCGCTTCGGCATTATTAGCAAATCGTTGTAAATCGGCGGCGATGTCGAAGTTGATTAAGAGTTTCGCATCGGCTCGGTGGCGCATCGTCCAGACATCGTGAATCAGATTTTGCAGAATGTCGAGGCGCGTTTCGTAATCGTCTTTGTTTTTCGCGTCGTTCATTTCTTCGGCGATGCGGAGCAGTTCGGCGCGGTCTTCGCGGATTAAAATGCTTTCCAGAACTTTCATCATCGCGGCGCGGTTGGTTTTGAAACTTTCGACGTTGCCGGCGAGTGCCTGTCCTAATTTGCCGTTGGCGAGTCGGGCGGCGAGCGCGGCATCGGCGGGCGAAAAATCTTTGGTTTTCAGTAAATAGTTTTCGATTTCGTTTGTTTCAATCGGCGCGAAACGGACGATCTGACAGCGCGAGCGAATCGTCGGTAAAAGTGCGTCGGGGCGCGATGAAATCAGAAAAAGATGCGATGTCGCGGGCGGTTCTTCCAGTGTTTTCAAAAGCGCGTTCGATGCCGAATCGTTCATTTTGTCGGCATCGTCAATAATGAAAAATCTTGCCTTCGCTTCAAACGGGCGAAAGTTTGCTTCCTTCTCAAGATCGCGGACTGCATCTACATACATATTTTTTTTGAGCGGAACTATCATACCAATATCGCCGTGTCCGCTAAAAAATACGGTCTTGAATTTATCTCTCAAACTATCATCTACTTTGGTGTTTTCGTTCACTGCCGGAATAGTAAATATATCAGCGCGTTGGCAGGCGGCGCAGGCATCGCAGGCTTCCGAGTTGCGCGGATTTTGGCAGATGAAAGATTTGGCTGTTTCGAGCGCGAAACGCTTTTTGCCGATGCCGCTCTGTCCGGTGAAAAGCAGGGCGTTCGGGACGCGGTTTGATTTGAGGAGCCGCCGCAGAACTTCTTTGATCGGGTTGTTGCCGATGAGTTTATCGAACATAAAAAAGTGAAAAAGTGAAAAAGCGGAAGAGTGAAAAAGTTTGCGGCAGACGATAAAGCGTCTTTTTCACTTTTTTACTCTTCCGCTTTTTCACTCAAAAAATTCATCACTATTTCGACGACGCGCGTTTGAATTTCGCTGGTCGAGCCGCTTGCGTCAATGATGCGAAATCTTTTCGGTTCGCGGACGGCGATTTTCAAGTAAGATTCGCGGACGCGCTCGTAGAAAGCGGAGTTTTCCTTGTCCATACGATTTTTCTGCTCGCCCGAATCGGTGCGAGAATCGGTTCGCGCCAGAGCTGTTTCGACGGGCAAATCGAAAAAAAGCGTTAAATCGGGTTCGAGTCCGCCGGTGGCAAGTTCGATGATTTGATTGACAATCGTTTCTGAAAATCCGCGTCCCGCGCCCTGATAAGCGAAAGTCGCGTCGGCGAAGCGGTCGGAAATGACGATTTTGCCTTCGGCGATGGCGGGTCTGACTAGAAAATTAACGTGCTGGGCGCGGTCGGCGGCGAATAAAAGCAGTTCGGCGAGCGGCGCGACAGTTTCCTCGGTTTCGAGAAACGCTGATCGCAAGCGTCTGCCGAGCGGCGTTCCGCCAGGTTCCATCGTCGGCAAAACATTGAAACCGCG
>CAXTKJ010000072.1:0-22765 GCA_964244835.1 uncultured Pyrinomonadaceae bacterium | reverse complement strand
TGGTACTTGGAAAAAATGCGCGAAAATTATCGCGGTGTTCCGGCGGAGAAAGCAATGACGCTCGCCGCCTACAACGCGGGCGCGAGCCGCGTCGAAGAATGGACGAAAGACACGGACACGACAAATCTTTCCGAAAAAGAATTTATCGAGAGAATCAATATCGCTTCGACCAAATCTTATGTAAGTTCGATTCTTAATCGTTTTTATTCTCAACCGTCCGCGAAAAATTCCGAATAATAGAGCGCGTTTTCAGCTCAAGTTTTGAGTCCCGCCTTTAGGCGGCATTCGCGGTCAACTAAACACCGCCCGAAGTCGGGACTCAAAACTCGCGCCGCCGAATTTCCACGTCTTTTACTATCAATCAAAATAAAATATGAAAATTTTATGTGCCGATTACGTTCTGCCCGTTTCCGGCGATTTGATCGAAGACGGCGCGGTCGTCGTTGACGAAACGAAAATCGCGGCGGTCGGAAAACGCGAAGAAATCATCAATGAATTTCCCGAAACGCTCGTCGAAAAATTTCACGAAGCCGTGATAATGCCGGGTTTGGTGAATTGTCATTCGCACTTGGAAATTACGGCGATGCGCGGATTTCTCGACGACGTGGAACACGATTTTTATACGTGGCTGATGAAGCTGACAAGCGTACGCGGTGAGAAATTAACCGAAGCCGACATCAAAATTGCCGCCATCGCCGGTGCGCTCGAAGGTGTCCGGGCGGGTATAACCTGTTTCGGCGACATCGGACGTTTCGGCATCGCCGGATTTGAAGCGTTAAAGGCGAACGGTTTGCGCGGCATTTTATTTCAGGAAACCGATTTTTCTCCGTTTGACGAAAAGGCTGGCGAAGATTTTGCGAAACTGAAAGACAAGTTTTTGGAGTTAAAAGCGACGGAAACTGCGCTCGTTAAAGTCGGACTTTCGCCGCATTCGCCTTACACGGTCGGTCGCCGCTTGTTCGAGAAAATTACCGATTACGCAATTTGTGAAAACATCAGGACTTCGATTCACGTTGCTGAATCCGATCAGGAAACGGAATTCTTCACGACGGGCGCGGGACTTTTCGCCGAACTTTACAAAAAAATAAATTTAGATTGGAATGCGCCAAACAAATCGCCTGTGAACTATCTCGCCGACATCGGCGTTTTAAAATCCGCGCCGCTGTTTGCTCATTGCGTTAAAGTGTCGGACGCGGATATTGATTTAATCGCCGCGAGTGGTTCAAAAATCGCGCACTGCCCAAAATCGAATGCGAAATTCGGACACGGCATCGCGCCGCTCGAACGGTTTTTGGATAAAAAAATCACGGTTGGTTTCGGCAGTGATTCGGTTGCCAGCAACAATGTCTGCGACATTTTTGAAGAAGCCAGATTTGCGACGCTCGCCGCCCGTACTTTGGAAAATAAAAAGAGATTTTTGACGGCAAAAGAAATCATCGAAGCGACAACTCTCGGCGGCGCATCATCTCTCGGACTTGAAAGCGAAATCGGCAGTTTGGAAGCAGGCAAGTGCGCTGACTTAATCGTCGTTTCGCTGGCAAACATCGCGCAGCAGCCGATTCACGACGTTTATGCGGCGATTCTTTTTGCCTCAAATGCGCGGGACGTAAAAATGACGATGGTCGCCGGACAGGAACTTTACCGCAACGGAGCGGCGGCGAAAGTTGACGAAACGGAAATAAAGATGCGAATGAAGGAAATCGGTTTGAAGATGAACGGCGGCTAATAAAAATGTGTCGGCAGTCTGGAAAATTCAGGGCGGAGTTGAACTTAATTGGCAAAAGCGTTTGGCAAAAGTCCGTTTGACACATGGAATCAACCGGATTTCGCCGCGCGGCTTTCAACCGACTAATTTAGCTCATCTGAATTTCAAACTGCCGACACTTCGTACTAAAGTTCGATTGCCGCCGAAATTTTATAAAAACTTTGAATTTTTTAGCGAAAAATTTATCCGTCAGCGGTATCGTCGGTTTCCAGCGCGTCTTTTCGGATTTGCTTCTGCCGATACATCAGTTGGTCGGCTTCGGCGACGAGTTTTTCGAGCGGTTTCGGGTTGTCGGGCGAGACGGCGAGAATGCCGAAACTGACGGATAATTGATAAGGACGCGCTTCTTTTCGGTTGAATTCTTCGATTTGCGCCAGCAGCCGCTGTTTGATGATTTCCATTCCGACTTCCGAAGTGTCCTGTATCAGAAACACGAATTCGTCGCCGCCGATGCGGGCGATGATGTCGGAACTGCGAAAAAAGAATTTAAAGATATTTGCCGCCTCGACGATCATCGCCGAGCCGGTCGCGTGTCCGTGCAAGTCGTTGATTTTCTTCAAACCGTCCAAATCGGCGTAAATCAAAACGCATTCCTTTTTCAAGCGGCGGGCATAGCGCAGGGCTTGACCGGCGAGCGCGAAAAATCCGCGCCGGTTGTAGAGATCAGTCAAATCATCGCTCACCGACAAACTGCGTAATTCTTCCTGTTTCTGCTGCATTTCAGTAACGTCCTGCGCGTATCCGATGATGTAAGGCGCAATGCCGTCTTCCCGATACAGCCGATTTCGATACTGCCAGATGCGCTGTTCGCCGTTTTTAGTCTGAACTTGAAAAACACCTTCCTTAAAGTCGGTTTCGTTGAGCCGTTCCAGATAATTCTTAAAAAACGGGCGGGCGGCGGGAATTAAAAAGTCCTCCAGACTTTTGCCGACGACTTCTTCCGGCTGATAACCGAGCGACTGCGCCGCCGCCTCGTTAACCGCCGTAATCACGCCTTCCAAATTGTGAACATTGATAAAGCCGGGACTGAACTCGAACAAATGCCGGTAACGCTGTTCGCTTGCATTAAGTTTTTCTTCGGCGATTTTTCGCGCCGTAATGTCTATCGAAACGCCGCCCAGATATTTTTCGCCGTTCGTGTCCTCGAAAGGAAATTTCAAACTGAGCCAGTCGGTCGCTGAACCGTCGGGCGACGGAACATTTTCGTTCAACTGCATCGCTTGCCATTCGGACAAAACGAGCGCGTCATTTTTTCGCACGGCAGCGGCGACTTCGGCGGGTAGAAAGTCGTAATCGGTTTTGCCGATCAATTCGTCGGCTTGAAGATTAAAAAGTTTTTCAAAAACTTTATTCACATAAACGAGCCGTCCGACTTCGTTTTTCATATAAGCGACCGCCGGACTGTTGTTCATAAACGCCTGAAAACGGGCTTCGCTTTCGCGCAGAGCCGTTTCGATTTCTTTCTGCCGCGCTTCGGTTTCCTGCATTTGCCGGATCGTGCGGCGCAATTCCAACTGTGCGACGACCTGCTGCGCCAAGACGCGCAGGGAAAGTTTTTGTTTTTCGGTTAGTTCGCGTGGCTTCTGATCTATGACGCAGAGCGTTCCCAATGATTCGCCGCTTTCGGTAACGAGCGGCGCACCGGCGTAAAATCTGATGTGCAGATCGCCCGTAACCAGCGGATTATTTGAAAATCTTTCATCGGTTTGCGCGTTTTTCACCTGAAAAATTTCGTTTGGCTGAAGAATAGCGTGCGCGCAGAACGCAATGGCGCGAGGGGTTTCTTCGACCTCGATGCCGATTTTCGATTTGAACCATTGGCGTTCGCTGTCAATCAGGCTGACCAGAGCGATGGGCGTTTCGCAAATTTCCGAAGCCAGTTCGATAATATCGT
This sequence comes from uncultured Pyrinomonadaceae bacterium, assembly GCA_964244835.1. Classification (GTDB taxonomy): domain Bacteria; phylum Acidobacteriota; class Blastocatellia; order Pyrinomonadales; family Pyrinomonadaceae. The sequence goes on along the minus strand of CAXTKJ010000072.1, from coordinate 19,106 downwards.
CGTAGGCTTGTTCGGCGGGCGTATCAAGAATCTGATAGCTTTCAAGCTCTTTTATTCTTTTCGCTTCGTTAAGAACTATTTTGTCCTGCATATTTTGACTGCGCCGAACCCGACCGAATTAAAGTGCCGACTGTAATTCTTTTAGAAGTTCATCGGTCGTCCATTCGTTGCCGGAAAAAACTCTGCGGACTTTGCCGTCAGGCGTAATAACGACGGTTCGCAGAGAATGATTAAACTGCGTTTTATCGTTCTGGTCAACTTCATAACGCAAACCGAAAAAATCGGCGACCGTTTTTGTTTCCTTATCTGTGCCGGTCGCTAACTGCCAAACGCTGAAATCGGTTTTTGAATCTTTGCCCAAATATCCGCGCCCGTATTCTTTCAATTTCGCGGGCGTATCAGTCGCCGGATCGAACGAAATACTCAGCAGTCTGATTTTATCTTTCAGTTCGGCGTTGTCGTTCAGTTGATTTGCCAGATCGGAAAAATGTTTCGACATCAAAATGCAGTAATTCGGCAGCGGGCAGCGCGAATAGATAAAAGTTACGGCGGTCGCTTTGCCGCGAAAATCATTCATCGAAATTCGTTTTCCATCTTGATTGGTCAAATTAAAATTGGGAACTTGGTTGCCGATTTGCGCGACATCTTCGCGGACGGGCAGCGGCGTTTGGTTCGGATTCGGCAAGGCGGAAATGCCGACTTTTTCCAGCCAGTAACTGTCTTTATCAACTACCAAATCAGCTCGAATATCCGCGCCCGGATTTAAATCGTCCCAAACCCAATCTTCTTTGATCGGGAACTCCATCGTCATCGCCGGCATATAATCCGCAACCGCTCCGTGTTTAATGGTCGCCGTTTTTTTTGCTTTATCAACCGCCACGACCTGCCCTTTTAGTTCATAGCGTTTTGCCTCAGCCGAGGCGTTCTGCGATTGGGTTTGCGTTTTTTGGCAAGCCGTAAATAAAAGAATCGAAATAAAAATCAACAAAGAATAACGCATAGAATTTATACTTCAGAAATAATTTGTAAATCTGAAATGTCTTTAAAGTCTTTGTAATTATGAGTAACGAGCGGAATCGAGTAAGCCAGAGCGGTCGCGGCAATCCAGGCATCGGCGACCGAAACCGGCGTTCCGTTTTTCCCGGCTTCAAATTGAATTTTCGCCCAACGTAAAGAAATCTTTTTGTCTGCTTCGATGATTACATAATCGTCGAGAAGTTCGCGTAATTTTTGATGACGTTTTTCCGACCAGGAGTTTTTCAGCGGCATCAATTCTAATTCGGCGAATGTCTGCGCGGCGATAATTTTCAGCTTTCCGACCAGATGCGGTTCGTAAAGTTTGGCGCGGCTGTCCTGCCGAAAAATATACGAAATGATGTTGGTGTCAACTCCGATTATTTCAATCATAATTTATCATCTCTTCCAAAATCATTCTGACGAATTTCACGTATCATCTCTAAAAACTCATCAACATCGAAATCTTCGGGAACGTCGTCGAGATATAAATCTTCGATTCGTTCGATTGGTTTGACACCTTGCTGCCGCGCTTTTTCGCGCAGCTCGGCGTGGCGTTCTTCGACGGTTTTCTCCAATGTCGTTTGATTCATTTTCCTTCGCCTCCGTTTTTAATTATAGCCTTCCAAATCGGTCAAGTCGTCATAAATCAGTCCGCGCCGGTCGCGTCGAGTTTTGGTCATCGCTTCGTAGCCGCCTTCTTCGTTGCGCGAAATTTTGTTCTGCGCGTAGAGACCTTCGAGAACGAATTCGCAAGCTGAAACCAATGTCGCTTTATCGGATTTTTCGATGTCCAAGGTTGTGCGCGTCGAATCAATTAAATCCGGCACGGCATCGAGCAGCATCACGCCTTCCGTCGCCGAAGCCGTGTCGCTTAGAAGAAGTTTGTTGCCTTCGTCGAACCAGCGCACGGTCGGCTCGAAATCAATGCCGAGAAAGAAGCCTTCAAAAATCGAGCCTGCCGCTTTTTTGATTAAATCTTTCGTCAGTTTCTGCGCTCCGATCTGCTCGCCTTCGTATTCGAGTTCCATTTTCCCGGTCATCGAAGGCAGTGCGGCATAAACGTCGGAAATGCGCGGCACAATCGCTTTTTCATCAGTCATAATAGCGCGGCGTTCGGCATTGGAAACTGCTGATTCGAGAGCCGTAATCGGAAAACGCTGCGACACGCCCGAACGCTTGTCAATGCGCTGGTCGTCACGGGCTTCAAACGCGATTTGTTCGATGACTTCCGAAATAAAATCGGGAACTTCGACGTTGAATCCGTCAAAGTCGCTGCGCTTCGTCCACGCTTCCTGTTTTGTGATCGCCGTTCCAAGCCCGATGTCTTTCGGATAATGCGTCGCAATCTCCGCGCCAATTCTATCTTTCAAAGGGGTAATAATTTTCCCGCGAGCCGTATAATCTTCCGGGTTTGCCGAGAAAACAAGCATCACGTCGAGCGGCAGACGCACCGGAAAACCTTTAATCTGCACATCGCCTTCCTGCATTATATTGAAAAGTCCGACTTGAATTTTTCCCGCCAAATCCGGCAGTTCGTTGATCGCAAAAATCCCGCGATTCGCTCGCGGCAGCAAACCATAAAAAATCGTCAGTTCGTCCGACAAAAGATGTCCGCCTTTCGCCGCTTTGATCGGGTCAATATCGCCGATAATGTCGGCAATCGTGACATCAGGCGTGGCGAGTTTTTCGACGAATCGTGAGTCGCGTTTTACCCAGTCAATTTTCGTGTCGTCGCCGTCCGCCGCGATAGTTTGTTTGCCGTAAGCCGACAGCGGCGCGAACGGATCGTCGCTGATTTCCGAACCGGCGATGATTGGGATTTCTTCGTCCAATAATTCAGTCAACTGTCTGATAATTCTACTCTTCGCCTGTCCGCGTGTTCCCAATAAAATTAAATTGTGTTTCGACAAAACCGCGTTGACCAGTTGCGGGATGACTGATTCTTCATAGCCCACAATGCCCTTAAAAAGCTGTTCGCCGTTCCGTAATTTTCCGATCAAATTCGCCCGCATTTCGTCTTTGACCGAACGGGTTTGATAACCGCTTGCTCTTAATTCGCCCAATGTTACTGCTTTGTTCATAGTTTGTTTCCGCAAAAGAAAAGGTATAGATAATGCCTGTGCGTCTCTCGTAAAATTTCTTTCGTCGTAGTTTCTATATTACAATTTTTTTATGATTGAAACCTATTCTGGCGCGTTGGAAAAATTTCAGAACTCGGTCGGTCTGAAATTTCAGCTTTACAACAGTTTATTTTTATCCTTGCCGTTCTACGGCGTGGATAAAACCGGGATTTTGCTTTCGCTGTTCAGCAATGAATGTGAAGAAGGTTTCGCAAACAATAAAAGTCCGCAGGAAATTATCGAGAGCTTTTTTGACGCGCATCCCGAACGCGACAAGGACGATTTTTTGTTTCGCTTTGTGCAGTATGCGGAACGGCAGGTCGTTCTTTTCGATGCGCTCGAAGACGCTTCGTTTAATGATTTGCACGATGCGCACGGCGCGGGAACTTTAAAGCAGCTTGAATCAAAGGTCGCGCAGGAAAATAAAATCGCGCCGTTTGTCGAACGATTAAATAATTTTTCTGTGCGGCTGGTCTTGACCGCGCATCCGACACAGTTTTATCCGGGCGCGGTTTTGGGAATCATCAACGATTTGGAAGCGGCGATCAAAGACAACGACGTTGCGCTGATTAACACTTTTTTGCAGCAGCTTGGACGCACACCGTTTTTTAAGAAGCGGAAACCATCACCGTTTGACGAAGCGGTGAGCCTGATTTGGTATCTCGAAAATGTTTTTTATCACGCGATTGGCAACATCGCGTCCGACTTAAAAAATAAATTCCCGAATGAAAAATTAGATCTGAAAAATCTTGTCCGAATGGGTTTCTGGTCGGGCGGCGACCGCGACGGCAATCCGTTCGTAACGACCGAAACCACTTTGCAGGTTGCCGCCGCGCTGAAACGCTCCGTTCTGAAATGCTATTACAAAGACGTGCGCGGTTTGAAACGGCGTTTGACTTTTACGGGCGTGGATAAAATGTTGGCGGAACTCGAAAACAAACTTTATAGAAACGCTTTTCAAACGGAGTTTGACGATTTAACGAAAGATGAAATTCTCGAAAGCCTGATAAAAATCCGCGCCGACATCGCCGAAAATCACAACGGCTTATTCGTGCATCTGGTTGATAATCTGATCGAAAAAGTCGAAACCTTCGGACTGTATTTCGCCGCACTCGATATTCGGCAGGACAGCGGCATTCATACGCAGGTTTTGGAAGAAATTTTCAATCGAAGTTTTCCTGCTACGAATTATGCTGTGCTTTCCGACGCGGAAAAAATCGAATTATTATTAAGCGTCGAAACTGAAATTGAACCGGAAATTTTCACCGACGAGCTAGCGAAAGATACTCTCGAAAATATCCGCGCCGTCAAAAAAATTCAAGCAGATAACGGCAGACAGGCTTGCGAGCGTTACATCATCAGCCATTGCGAATCGGCTTTGAATGTCGTCGAAGTTTATGGATTGTTCACGCTCGGCGGTTGGAAAGCGGACGAACTCGACATTGACATCGTGCCGCTTTTTGAAACGATTACCGATCTGCGTAACGCGCCAAACATAATGCGCGAACTTTACGAAAGTTCAAAATATCGCCGGCATTTATCGCGCCGCAATGACACGCAGACTATTATGCTCGGCTTTAGCGACGGCACGAAGGACGGCGGGTATCTGATGGCAAACTGGAGTATTTATCAGGCGAAAGACCGTCTGACCAAACTCGCCCGCGAATTTAAGATCAACGTGATTTTCTTTGACGGGCGCGGCGGACCGCCCGCACGAGGCGGCGGCAAAACACACAAATTTTATTCCTCGATGGGCGAAAATATCGCGCACGAAGCAATCGAATTAACCGTGCAGGGTCAAACCGTGTCGTCAAATTTCGGAACCGTTCCGTCGGCGCAATACAACATCGAACAGCTCGTCCACGCCGGAATCCACACGCATCTTTTTAATCCGAAAAGCGAAACTTTCACACCGGAAGAAGAATCTTTAATGCGTAATCTCGCCGAAAAAAGTTTCGCCGCTTACGATGAATTGAAAAATCACCCGCATTTTTTAGATTATTTGTCCGACGTTTCGCCGCTCAAATTCTACGCCGAAACCAACATCGGCTCGCGTCCGGCAAAACGCGGCGCAGGGAAGTTGACGCTCGACGATTTACGCGCCATTCCATTCGTCGGCGCGTGGAGTCAACTCAAACAAAACGTTCCCGGCTTTTACGGAGTCGGCGCGGCACTGCAATCTTTGAAAGGGAATTTGGAAGAGATAAAAACGCTTTATAAAACGAATCTGTTTTTCAAAACCTTGATGGACAACTGCGAAATGGCGATGCAGAAATCGGATTTCAAATTGACGAAATTTTTGAGCGAACACGAAATTTACGGTGAAATCTGGCGCAACCTATACGACGAATACGAACTCTGCAAAAAATATCTGGCGGAAATTTCCGGTAAAACGGATTTGATGGCGGACTATCCGGTCGAGCAGCAATCGGTGCGGACGAGGGAGAAAATCGTTCTGCCGCTGACGACGATTCAGCAATACGCGCTGACCAAAATCCGCGAAACAGACGATAAAAATCTGCGCGGCGTTTATGAAAAACTAATTATCCGCTGCTCATTCGGAATCATCAACGCGGGCAGAAATTCAGCCTAAATGGGAAATGAGAAGTGAGAATTGAGAGCCAAAAGCAGTCAGCAATTATTTCTCATCTCTCATTTCTCATTTCCGCCCGTGCTTTTCAAAGCCCACGCGACTAACACCGGCTGGAAAAATAATCTGGCAAATCTTCTCGCGTCTGTGTCCAAACCAAATGCGCTTCGCCGATTAACATACTGCGAGATATTACCCGGAAAAACGGCGACGAAAAAAGCGGCGGCGATCCGTCCGATCAATTCTTGGTGTTCTTCGTCAACCAAAACCAAACTGCTGCCGAGCGCGATTTCGGCGATGCCCGAATAAACGACCGTATCGTCTATGTCCAAAGGCACCCAATCCGGCACCTGCGCCTGAAAATCCTTTCTGGCAAATGTCAGATGGCTGACTCCGGCAAAAATCAACGCGCCGCCTAGACCGATGCGGGCGATTTTTTTCAAAGTTTTCGTGTCCATAAAAATCATTTTAATTTCGCCGCCGTTTGAAATCAATCAAAAATTATTTAGTCACGAAAAAAATCTCAACTCCTCGGCAATTCCGGCAGCGTATATTTGCGTCCGGCGTTTTGTTTTTTCAAATAAGCCGTCAGCGGTTCAAAATAGCGAAGCATCGCTTTCGCGCTCAAATCTTCGCCCGTCGCGTCTTTCAAAACGACGCGCCAATCGCCCGACGCGCCCGGAGTCATAATCTTTTTCAGGAAATTGCCGACTTCCTTGTTGCCGTAATAATTCGTCGTGTGCGGGTCTTGTTTTAAGATTTGCCGCGAAATATAATCGTGCATTTGGAACAGCAAAACATTGGCGATAGCGTAATCGTAATACTGCGCCGCGTCGTCGTTGATATGCGTTTTCGTCGCGGCATCGCAGAATTCTTCGCCGCGATTTGTTGGCGGAACGATGCCCTGATACTGTTTCGCTAATTCCCACCATCGTTTGTTGTATTGGTCCGGTCGCAGATTTTTTTCATACAGTTCGTATTCAAACTGCGGCATCGTTCCGGCGGAAAAGGGCGTGAAAACGACGTAATTCAAAGCCTCTTGCAGCAGTTTCTGTGTTTCGTCAACTTTCGCGTCTTTAGAAATCAAACCGCGCCCGACTAGAAACGGCTGCTGTGTCGCCGCGAGTCCCATCATCGTCCCGAACGCTTCGTGATAAGCGCGATTCGCGCCTTCACGAAGGAGCAGCGGCACCTTCGGATTTGAATAACTCTGATAGTAATAAATATGTCCGAGTTCGTGATTGGCGGTTTCATACCAATCGGCGTTCGCCTCGACCGACATCAAAGAGCGCACATCGTTTTCCAAATCCATATGCCAAGCCGAAGCGTGATTGTTCTTTTTATATTTCGCGTCCGGCGGCGCGGGATAAAGCGAAGATTTTTCCCAAAAAGTCTGCGGCAGCTTTGCAAAGCCGAGCGAAACGTAAAAATCTTCGCCTTGCCGCACGATCCATTCCGGCGATTTATCTTTCAAAGCGGCGTTGACATCAAGCCCTTCGACATTGACCATCGCCGTCCAATCCTGTCCCCAACGATTCGGCAGCCAATCGGCGGGCAGTTGATCGGGAACCGGCTGATTATATTTTTTCGCTAATTCATATCGCGCCCAGGTATGCAGTTCACGATAAAGCGGACGCAGTTCGCGGTTAAACTGATTCATCAGCGCGTTCATCTCTTCCGCCGTCATTCCGTATTCGGAAACTTGATAGCTGTAAAAAGACTTGTAACCGAGCGGTTTGACCGTCGTGTTTCGTAGTCTTTGCAGATTTGCCAAACCGTCCTTCAAACTTTTCCCGACTTCCTTCGACGCTTCCCAAGCCTTGCGCCGCGCCGTCAAATCATTCGATTCGCGCAAAATTTCATCAATCGCATTCGTCGTTACCGATTTCCCGTCAATCTTAAAATCAAACCCGAAAAGTTTCTCCGTCTGCGCGGTCTCGGCGGCGATGCGTTCCTTGACCAAAGTCTTCGCCGTCTCCGGGCTACCTGCGGCTTTATACAAAATCGCTTCAAGCTGTTTGATTTGCAGCATATCGAGTTTGTTTTTCTCCTTCAAAAACTTCGTCGCCGCATCAATATTCGCCTTGCTGCCCGTAAAAGCGACCAATTTTTCCGCCGCCGCGACCGTCGCCTTCGCATTCGTGTCGTCACCTTCGACGATCATTATATTCGACTGCCATTCGGCTAAACTCGATTCATAACGCAGTTTTGCCCAGGTTTTCGTATATTCATCTATAAACTTCTGCACGTCGGCTTTGACATCTTTCCCAAACGCCGACGACGCGGGCGCGGCAACCGAACCAAAAACAAACAACGTGATTAACCACGTCGTCACAAACTTGTAACTTATTTTTTTGAACATAATTTTTATTTTGAAGGTGAATTTTTCGCCAAAAGATTTTCTGTCGGAATAGATGAAAGATAACAGATAAAAGATGACAGAGAAAATTCACTCGTCAGCTATTCCAAATCAATCTACGAATTTTCCCGCCGACAAAAAAGTCCGAAGCCTTTCGACTTCGGACAAATCTGGAATTTGAAATTTGAAACCTCAAATTAAAAAACGTATTTATTCGCCGCAATCAAAGTGTCGGCAATCTTCTGTCGCGCCGCGATTGTATTGACGGGCGAGTTGTTTTTCGTGAAACGCTTGAGCGCGACTAATAAAGTTTTGCCTTCGTCGCCTTCCGCCATTGCCGCGATGGTGTTGCGGGCTGCCATTTCGATTTTTTGAATCGTGTCGTTGCAGAAAACCTGCGCCATTGCGATTTGGTTTTCGGCGTTGCCTTTTTCGGCGAGTTTCTGCGCCCGCAAGATTGCCGTTTCCATTGCGTATGCGCCCATTATGATGTCCGCCGCGTTCATCAGGATTTCCTGCTGATTTTGCAGTTCGGTCATATATTTCTGCGCCGCGTAACCGATCACCATCAGAGCGATTTTCTTGGCGTTTTGTGCTAATTTGATTTCCGTCGCAAGTGTGCTTTCGTCTTCATCGAATGACATTTGCGGGTTCAGGATTTCTTCCTGCAAGGCTTTTCCGGCTTGTAGAAGTCCAAGTTCGCCTTTCATCGCGCGTTTCAAAAGCTGTCCGGGAATTAAAAGGCGATTGATTTCGTTTGTGCCTTCAAAAATGCGGTTGATTCTGGCATCTCGATACGCCTTTTCCGCCGGATAATCCGCCGAATAGCCTGCGCCGCCGTAGATTTGCACCATCTCGTCAACGACGTAATCAAGTGCTTCGGAACACCAAACTTTGTTGATCGAAGATTCGACGGCGTATTCTTCAATCGAGCGCAATTTTTTCTCTTTATCGCCGCCGTCTTCGCCGATCAGCGCGTCAATCATTCCGACCGTGCGATACGACATTGATTCAGCAACCCAGACGCGAATCGCCATTTCCGCGAGCTTGTGTTTCATCGCGCCGAAAGATGAAATCGGCACGTTGAACTGTTGTCTTTCATTGGCATAGCGAATCGAATGATGCAGCGCGAGTTTCGCGCCGCCGGTCGCCGACGCGCCGAGTTTGAAGCGTCCGACGTTCAAAATGTTAAATGCGATTTTCGTCCCGTCGCCGACTTCGCCGATCATATTTTCGACCGGAACGTGGCAGTCCGACAAAATCAAAGGCGTGGTCGAGGAAGATTTGATGCCCATTTTATGCTCTTCCGCTCCCGGACGACAGGTTTCCGAACGCTCGACGACGAACGCCGAAAACTTTTTCTTCTCGCCGTCAACTTTGGCGAAAACGATATAGAAATCGGAAAAGCTGCCGTTGGAAATCCACATTTTTTCGCCGTTCAAAATGTAGCTTTTTCCGTCTTCCGTCAATTTTGCGTTACATTTCGCGCCGAGCGCGTCCGAACCCGAACCGGATTCCGACAGGCAATAAGCCGTAATTTTTTCGCCCGAAATAATCGGCGGAATGTATTTCTGTTTCAATTCTTCCGAAATAAAGAATCGGCAGCAGCCCAATCGAAGTTTGTGAACCGAAGGTTACGCCGAAGCCCGAACCTCGTCCCATATTTTCGGCGACGACCACGCCCGTCGTTTGGTCGAGATTTAAACCGCCGTATTCTTCCGGGATATTCGCGCCCAAAAGTCCGAGTTCACCAGCTTTTTGAATCAACTGTCTGGCTAATTCCCAATCGTGATGCTCCATTGCTTCGAGATTCGGAATCACTTCGTTATCAATAAAATCGCGCGTCGTCTCGCCGATCATCCGCTGTTCTTCGGTCAAATCTTCCGGCGTAAAAATCTCGCTCGCGCTTCTGTTCTCAATCAAAAACGCGCCGCCTTTCATAAAATCCTTCTGCATTTGTGCGTCCATAGTTTCTGCTCCTTAAATCTTGTTTTGGTTTAATAACTGGTTTGTTTGCTGATCGAATTATAACTGAATGAATGCTCATTCAGCAAGAAGAATTGTTCAGAGTAACAGCTTCAGCCGTGATAAATGTCGGATAATCCAAAATTTAATCACGGCTGAAGCCATTACTCTGAACTCGTTTCAACCCGTTCCGATGCACATCAAGGATTCGCGCATCAGTTTTCGGTCGGCGTTTCGCATTTTGAATCGAAAACCGTTGGTCGCGGCATCCGCTTCGTCTTTCAATCTGAAAACCAAATCACAGACCCAAATCGTTTCTCCGTTTTTGGCTTTTTCCTGCTTGAACGTGAAATCCAAAATCGTCGCGCTGTCGGGCATCGCCTGAAACGAAATGACGCTCGCCAGATAATCGCCGATAGTCTTTTCTTCGTTCGTCGCGTAAGAGCGGCAGCTTTCGTAGGAACTGAGCGGCAGATTGCCGTTCAGCAAAATCTGTTTGATAGATTCTTTCGCGGTCGGCTCGACGACTTTATTCGACGCTTTCGACATCTGCCCGACGGCGACGGCAGAGAATAAGCCGAGAGAAATTATTCCGATCAACAAAAACCTTAAAACTGCATTTTTCATAATGGAAATTCTCCGTAATAAATCTCGTAACCCGTTCCCGAATAATGCTGTTTGAACGCGGCGGGCGTTTGTTTGATGACGTGGCGAAAGCGGTTTTTATACTGCCAGACATCCTGATTGATAAAAATCCCGATGTGTTTGCGCGGCACGTTAGCGATGGTTTTCGCCTGCAAATTGACGTTGCTCGACTGCGTAACGAAAATAAATCCGTTCGTCAAATCCGCCGGTTTATTCGTCCAAACGCCGACGCGCCGACAGTTTGGAAAAACTTCCTGAACGCGAATATTCGCCGCCTTGCTCCGGTCGCCTTTGCCAGACATTCCGAAACAGGTTAAACCGAACGCCAATTCCGTCGCGTGACAGACAAAATGAGCGCAATGATTGTCGGCATCGTTCGTGAACGAACAGCCGCAAATGTCCGAAATATGTTTATTGACCAAAGCGTCTAAATCCTTCGCGGTTGGAATTTTCATAGATATAAGTCTCCTTTGATTTTAGATTGGAAATTTATTTGACAATCATTCGGAGAGATTTTTGCTAAATTCATAGAAATTTTCAACTTTCCTTATCATTCATTGAGAGTTTCCAAAATCTTTCCAATATGTTTTTCCTAGTTCGATAAAAGTTTCGAGATTGAATTCTTTTCCATCGCTTCGTGAGGCGGACAGATTTTTTCCGCGTAAAAAAACGTCAAAGTAAATGTCATCAAATTTTTCACCGTCAAGAAATCCGCCTAGTCTTAAAGTGATTTCGCTATTTTTAAAAGCATATCTCGCCTCTCTAACTTGAAACGGATCAGTTGTGAGTGCTGATTCAAATTCCGACCAACTCAAGGATTCTTCGCGCCATTTAGCCCAATACTCTTTAATCAACTTTTCTCTTTCTTCGTTTGTAATATTTTCGCGCTCTTCAAATTTTCCGACCCAACGAAAATGCCCGATTGCTCTGACTGAAGTTACTTTGTCAAGTTTGAGTGAAAATATTACGCTTTCTTCATTTTCAAGAAGATGCTCAACTCGGAAAGAAAGCGTTACGAAGCGTTCAAGAAGATTCGATGTAGAGGAAATTAACTCTCCGTCGTGCAAACAACTCCAGAGAGAAATTTCCTTCACATCTTTTGACAAGTAAATCCAATCAGGATTTTGTTTTTCGTCCATTATTCATTGCTTGGACGATTAATCCAATCTCTCAAAAATTCCCGCCGCGCCCATTCCGCCGCCGACGCACATTGTGACCATTCCGTAGCGTCCGCCGGTGCGTTTTAGTTCCTGCAAAATCGTCGCCGTCAGTTTCGCGCCGGTGCAGCCTAACGGATGTCCGAGCGCGACTGCGCCGCCGTTGACGTTGACCTTCGCGGGATTCATTTCGAGAACTTTCATCACCGATAAGCCCTGCGCGGCGAACGCTTCGTTTAATTCGATAACGTCAATGTCTTCTAAAGTTAATCCGGCTAATTTCAACGCTTTCGGAATCGCGTAAACCGGACCGATGCCCATTTCTTCGGGCAGACAGCCGGAAACGGCGAACGAAACGAAACGCGCCAGCGGTTTCAAACCGAGTTCGTTCGCTTTATCCAAACTCATCAAAACCGCCGCCGCCGCGCCGTCCGACATTTGCGACGAATTTCCCGCTGTAACCGTGCCTTTGACGTGAAACACTGGTTTCAGTTTCGCAAATCCTTCCATCGAAGCGTCGTAACGCACGCCTTCGTCCGTGTCGAAAACGACTTCTTTCGAGCGAACGCGCCCGTCGCCGTCAACTTCGTCAACGCGAATCGTCATCGCCGCGATCTCGTCTTTGAATCTACCTTCTTTAATCGCCGCCGCCGCTTTTTGATGCGACTGCAAAGAAAATTCATCCGCCTGTTCGCGGGTGATTTCGTATTTCTTCGCCAGATTTTCAGCGGTCAAACCCATATTCAAATAATAATCCGGGTAATTATCAACGATACGCGGATTCGGACGTACGACATTTCCGCCCATCGGAATCATTGACATCGTTTCAAGTCCGCCCGCGACAATCACGTCCGCGCCGCCGGTTCTAATCCGATCAGCCGCGAGCGCAATCGTCTGTAAACCCGACGAGCAGTAACGATTAACCGTCATCGCCGAAACTTCCACGGGCAAACCCGCTTCAATCGCCGCTGTCCGCGCCACGTTCATCCCTTGCTCGGCTTCGGGAAACGCGCAGCCCATAATCACATCGTCAATGTGCGATGCGTCCAAACCCTCGGCGCGTTTCACCGCTTCCCGAATCGCCGCCGCGCCCAAATCATCCGGGCGAGTATTTTTCAAAGTTCCTTTCGGAGCCTTCCCGACAGCCGTCCGCACGGCTGAAACAATCACTGCTTCTTTCATAATTTTTTCCTTAAAGTTGGTTTTTTCTCTTCTAATGTTTGCCAAAAATTTTCTTCGTCGTATTTTTTCAAAGTTCTATTCCAATTCGATAGAAAGCCTCCAAAACCGCAGGGTTCAGTAAAGAAAACCTGTAATTCATCTTTACGAATAGGTGAACTGACATTTTTATAATCTGCAACTGTTGAAAAGCCGTTGGTTGTAGAAACAAAGAAAATATATTCTTCTCCCTTTTCCAAAGTTCCCGCGCAACTTGAGTGTGCAAACGTATCAGCTACATAAACTTCATTTTCAACATTGCCTTTCCACACTTTACTAACCAAAACTTTCCATTTCTCTTTTCCTTCAGTTAAAACTTTGCCTTGAAAAACATTCTCCGTGTGGTTAAATATCGGTTTCAAGCTATTTTGAACTAAACCGGAACTGCACATACAGGCTTTTGTTTCATTTGTATTTACAATAAAAACTAAAAAAACAGTCAGAATCAAAAGTATCTTTTTCATATCAATTCATTTCTTTACACTTTCTTAAATTCTTCCCAATCAAATCCCAAATCTTTCACGACGCTGTGAAGTGTTCCGAGTCTCAAAACTTTGCTTCCCCAATCCGGCACGATTGCTTTTCCGTTTGAATTCGGGTTATGCCATTTGCGATGCGAACCGCCGCCTCTGCGCGGAATTTCGACGCAGCCGAGTTTGCATAGCTTTTTCTCGATCTCTTTATATTTCACGCGGCTAATTTAATAAAAGTTTCACCATAAAGCGGCGCGTCCATCGAAACCGGCTGCAAAATTTTCGGCAGCGGCTGATTCAAATCTTCATATAATTCAATCAATGCTTCGAGCGCGTCCGTGACATTCGGCACAACTTCATCCATCGTGTCAGCTTCCGTTATCAATCCCGGCAACACCGGGCAAGTAATTGTCCAACCGCCTTCGGGCTGCGGCTCTAAAACAAGCGGCAAACGGTAAATGTTTTCTGCGGTTGCTTTGTTCATAAAATTCTTTTTTTAATTTTCTCTCCGTCGTTCCAATTCAATTCTCTCGATCACGTCCGCGACGCGCGGATTTTTCGCTTGCAAGATTCGGTTTTGAATGTAAACAAAAGTTTCTTTCGTGTTGAATCTGTAACCGTAATCAGCCAAAATTTTCATCACCGCCCAACGCTTTTTACTCAATTTGCGCGGCGGCTCGAAATACGCGCCCATATCAATCATTATTTTCGCGCATTCTGGACATTTACGCGGCATTCCGTTTCTGCCGACGGGTTCTTTCGCAAAACTTTTACGGCAGTCGAAGCAAGCCCAATGAGTAAAAGCAAAAGTGTTTTTCATCAAAGTTAAGATGCCGGTTACATTTCCCGCGTCATCTTCAAATCTTCGGGACGGCAAACGACAATCGGGACTTTTTCGATCACGACGTTACTTGCGTCTAATCCGTAAGCCTCGTCTTCTTTGATGCTGAACCAGCGGCGCAAAAAGTAATACGACCGCATCACGAAATTTTGTTTGAATGACAGCTCGTTTTCATAACTCAAAAATGAACTGTGCAGAACGAAACGCACGTCGCCGTCAATGTTGTATTTTTCGAGCGCGGGATGGCGGCTCGTGATGTTGACTTCTTTGCTTTTTTCTAAATCTTTCAACGCGATGTCGAAGAAATAATTGACACGCGGCTCGATGCGGAAGCCGAGCGTCAGCGTCATATAATAAACGTCCTCTTTCGCCAGAGTTTCGACTTTATACTTCATCGTGAACGGCTCATTGTCGGTTTTGATGTGCAGAAACCAATAGACATCGGCGCGTTTCGGGACTTTTTCCAACACCGAGCGAATCGTTTCCTGCTCGATCTTTTTCGGCGAATCGGAAGCCGTCAGATAAACGAGATGCGTCGCGTATTGCGGCAGCGTCGTGTCGTTGCTCAACTCTTTCAGCGTGACAAAAAACGGTTCGGTTTTTTCCATCACCGTCAGACTGCGGCGCAGTTGCCGCCCGTGATACCAGAGCCACATTATCGAAAACAGGACGAAACCAACGAGCAGCGAAACCCAGCCGCCTTCGTGAATTTTTTCGAGATTGGCGATTAAAAATCCGGTTTCAATCGTAAAAAATAAACCGGAAATTCCGACGACTGCCGCCATCGGAACGCGCTTCGAGCGCAGATACATCGCAATTAAAACGGTCGTCATCAGCATCGTCAGCGTTACCGAAAGTCCGTAAGCGGCTTCCATATATTTCGATTCGCGGAAAAACAAAACAATGAAAATACAGCCCGCCATCAAAAGCCAGTTGACCTGCGGAATATAAAGCTGACCGCGAAAATCGGTCGGGTAAATAATGCGCTGGCGCGACCAGAAATGCAGTCGAATCGCTTCACCGATCAAAGTGAAACTGCCCGAAATCAAAGCCTGCGACGCGATAATCGCGGCGCACGTGGCGATTAAAATACCGAGCGGCAGAATCGCTGGCGGCACGATGGAATAAAACGGTGTCGCGCCTTCGATCTGCGTTCCCGTGCGCGACATCAAGTTGGCGGTTTGTCCGGCGTAACACAAAAGCAGACAGATTTTGACATAAATCCAACTGATGCGAATGTTGCCGCGCCCGCAGTGTCCCATATCCGAATACAAGGCTTCCGCGCCGGTCGTGCAGAGAAAAACCGAACCCAAAAGCCAGAATCCGTGCGGATAATTGACGAGCATTTGATAAGCGTAATAAGGATTAAACGCTTTCAGAACCGAAAAATCGTGCGCCAGCCACAACGCGCCGATAATGCCGATAAATGTGAACCAGATAAACATCATCGGACCGAAAAGTTTGCCGATTAGCTGCGTTCCGAACTGCTGCGCGACGAACAAAACTACGAGAATCGCAATCACAATCGGCACGGTCGGTAAATCGAGCGAGTAAATCCGCAAGCCTTCAATCGCCGAAGAAATCGAAATCGGCGGCGTGATAATCCCGTCCGCGAGCAGAAACGAACCGCCGATAATCGCCGGATACAAAAGCCATTTGCCCGAATATCTTTTGACGAGTGCGTAGAGCGAAAAAATTCCGCCTTCGCCGTTATTGTCGGCACGAAGCGCGATAATTACATATTTCAAAGTCGTCTGAAAAGTCAGCGTCCAGAAAATCGCCGAAAATCCGCCGAGCGCGAGTTCCGGCACAATCGTTCGTGTTCCGATAATCGCCGAAAAAGTATAAAGCGGCGAAGTCCCGATGTCGCCGAAAACAATGCCAATCGCAATCAGCATTCCCGCCGCCGACACCTTATTCAAATGTTCCGAGTGATGATCTTCGTGTTTTGCCATTGTCGTAGCTTACTCACCTTTGACGGCAACTTCAACTTTTTCGGGCGTTAAAATTTCTATCAAATCCTTCGGGTTTATCGCCACTAAAAATCCGCGTTTGCCGCCGTTGATGTAAATCTTTTTCAAATCGAAAATCGTTCGTTCCGCATAAACCGGCATCTTCGTTTTTACGCCGAACGGCGAAGTTCCGCCGACCGAATAACCGCTCAATCTATTCGCCTTTTCCGGCGCGACCGGCGCAACCGTTTTGACATTTAAATACCGCGCCAGATTCTTCGCCGAAACCTGAAAATCGCCGTGCATCAAAACGATCAGCGGTTTTTTTTCATTCGTCTCAAAGATCAAAGTTTTAATCACCGAGTGTTCGTCAACTTTCAGAACCTCCGCCGAATGTTTCGTGCCGCCTTTTTCGACGTATTCAAAAACGTGCGGCGTGAAATCAACTTTATTCTCCCGCAAAACGCGAATCGCGGGCGTGATCGGGTAATTCATTTTTTAATTTCTTTATAACGAAAACACGAAACCAAATGATCGTTGACCAAACCGCAAGCCTGCATAAACGCATACATAATCGTCGAACCGACGAAATTAAAACCACGCCGTTTCAAATCTTTGCTTAACGCATCGGAAATCGCTGTCGAAGCGGGAACTTCCGACAAAATTTTCCAACGATTGACGATTGGTTTGCCGCCGACAAAATTCCAAACGTAAGCGTCGAACGAGCCGAATTCTTCACGGATTTTCAGAAAAGCATTGGCGTTCTGAACGGTCGAAGCGATTTTTAGATGGTTGCGAATGATGCCTTCATCGCGCAGTAAATTTGCAATTTTCTCCGCATCGTAAAGCGCGATTTTTTCCCAATCGAAATCATCAAAAGCGGCGCGGTAATTTTCGCGTTTTCGCAAAACCGTGTCCCAACTCAAACCGGCTTGCACACCTTCCAAAATCAAAAATTCAAACAATGTGCGGTCATCGCGTGTCGGAACGCCCCATTCCGCGTCGTGATATTTTATTGACAAATCGTTTTTCGCCCAACCGCAGCGCAGCATAATTTTCGCTTCGTTTTGAGTCCCGCTTTTAGGCGGCTTCCCGCCGCGCTTCGCTGGCGCAAAAGCCGCCTAAAGGCGGGACTCAAAACATTTATGGCTTATCGGGTTCGCACCTGACTTTCGATTAAATGCTTTTCAATCAATTCCGACGGTTTTATTTCGCGGAAATCGTCGAAGGCTTCGACAACCGAATCAAGCCGTAGAATATCTTCAATCGAGTTGACCGTCGCTAATCCGATTGACTTCATTCCGGCGCGATATGCCGCTTCAAAGCCGTTTATCGCGTCTTCAAAAACCAAACAATTTTGCGGCTCGACGTTTAATTTTTTCGCCGATTTTAAGAAAACCTCCGGGTTCGGCTTACCGTGTGAAACATCGGCGGCGGTCGTGATCGCACCGAAAAACCGCCGCAAATCCAAACCGTCGAGGATAAACTCCATATTCGCCACCGGCGCGGCGGTCGCTACCGCCATTTTCACGCCGAGCGACTTTGCCGCTTCCAAAAATTCAATCGCGCCGTCAATCGCCCGTCGTTCGGGCAAAAACAATTCGCGGTAAAGCGTTTCCTTCCGCAGCCCAAGTTCCAACAATCTGGCTTCGTCCGCGTCGGCGAAAAAGTTCGGAATGATTTCGCGGTTCGTTTTGCCCGCCGTCTTCACGAGAAATTCCTGCGCGTCCGTCTCGATGCCGTTTTCAAGCAGCATCTGCTGCCACGCCGCGCCGTGAAAGCGCATATTGTCAACGAGCGTGCCGTCCATATCGAAAATGAAGGCGCGTTTTGTGTAATCAATCATTTAATTTATTCGTTTTGATGTTCCGCCCTTCAAATGGCAAACCGCCGGCGAAGCGCGGCGGCACGCTAAAGCGTGGACTCTGAACTGCTCGCTTTCCTTATTTTGACCGGCAAATGTTTATGAAAGGGAGTTTTCGTCAAAGGTTCGCAATTATCGCCCGGTGTCAGCAAATTTAATTGCGGTCCGTTCGGCTCGCCGTTTTTATACCGTAAACCGTAACCGTTCGGCAGCGTCACCATTTTCAGACGAACGCTGGCATCAATTTCGGCAAAGACGTTGATGCTTCCGACGGTTGATTCGCAGACGACTTCCGCGCCGTTTTCGATGCGGAGTTCGAGCGCGTCCGCCGGGTGGATTCGCATCGTGCCTTTCGGATCAATCTTGCGCCATTCGGGATTGCGGTAAATTTGATTGGCGTTATAGCTGCGTCGTTCGCCCGCCATTAAAGTAAACGGGTAATCGGCGTTTGATGTATTTTCGCTGCTTAATTGTCGCAATGCGTCGAGCATTTCGGGAATTTCCAAATAAATTCGTTTGTCCTTGTTTTTAATCAACGACCAAACCTCTGCATATTCGTGTTTGCTGATTATTACGCCTGATTTTTCGCTGATAATTGCGTCGAACAATGCGTTGCCGAGATTTCCCTGATGACCGGCGGCGGCAACCTCTTTGGGATATTTGGCGGCGTAAGCCATCGTCAAACCCAATAACGGCGCGGCGGCTTCCGCATTTTTCGGCATCGTTTTGCCGAGCGTCCGATACATTATCGAACTCGCGTATTTTTGGAGGTTCGGTTTTCTGGCAAACAAAACTTTCATCGCCGTTAAATATGCCGAACGCGATAAAGAGGCGGCAATTTTCAAAATCGGAAAACTTTTTGGAATCAAATTCATCTTTTCGAGCAGCCGCGTGTAAATTTCCGG
>CAXTKJ010000071.1:0-23135 GCA_964244835.1 uncultured Pyrinomonadaceae bacterium | reverse complement strand
GGAAACGGCGCGGTCGGTTTGCGCGGCTTCGCTGACTTTGGTCGAAAGTTTTTCGATAATCTTTTTGAATTCGCGCAGTGCCGCTAATGCTCGCGGCGTTAAATTGCGCGGCTGTGCGTAAGTTTCGCTGGTGATTATCGCCAACGCTTCCCACATCGAAGTCCCGAAATCTTTCGCTCGAAACGCCAACTCATCAAGCGAAGTTTTCCCCAAACTCCGCGCCGGTGTATTGATGACGCGCTGCAAAGCGATGTCGTCAAACGGATTCAAAGCCATTTTCAAATATGCGATAACGTCTTTGACTTCGGCGCGTTCGTAAAACGAAAATCCGCCGACGATGTTGTATTCGATTCTTTGACGGCGCAGAGCTTCTTCAAAAACCCTTGACTGAGCGTTCGTCCGATACAAAATCGCCATTTTATCCTTCGGGCTGTTGCGCCGGTAATCAATGATTTTCGAGGCGACGAACCGCGCTTCATTATCCGCGTCCATCGCCTGGTAATAATAAATTTTCTCGCCGTCAACCTTGTCCGTCCACAGTTTTTTCTCCTTGCGTCCGGCGTTGTTGCTGATAATCGCGTCGGCGACATCCAAAATCGTCTGCGTCGAACGATAATTCTGTTCGAGCATAATCACTTTCGCGTTCGGGAAATGTTTTTCAAACGATAAAATGTTGGCGATGTCCGCGCCTCGAAATCCGTAAATTGATTGCGCGTCGTCGCCAACGACGCAGATATTCTGCTGTTTTTCAGTCAGAAAACTTATCAGCGCAAACTGAATCGAGTTCGTGTCCTGATATTCGTCAATCAGAATATATTTGAATTTGTTGTTATATTTTTCGCGGACTTCCGGGGAAACGCGCAGAAGTTTAACGGTTTTTATCAGCAGATCGTCAAAGTCGAGCGCGTTGGCGTTGTTCAAACGCTCTTCATACATTTTGAAAACGCGGGCGATTGCCGCCTTGCGTTCGTCGGTGTATTCGACGCTCGACGCAAACATTTCAAAGTCTTCGCCGCGATTTTTCGATGCGGAAATCGCGCTCTGAACGCTTCGCGCCGACAACTGTTTTTCGTCCATTCCGATGTCTTTGACGCACGCTTTGATGACTTTCTGCGAATCGCTCGTGTCGTAAATGGTAAAAGATTTTCTGTAACCTTCCTGCAAATGCTCGATGTCCTGCCGCAAAATCCGCACACAAAGCGAGTGAAAAGTCGCAATCAGCGGCGCGGACTGCAAACTTTGACCCGCTAAAAAACCGTTGACGCGCTCGCGCATCTCACCCGCCGCTTTATTAGTAAATGTAACGGCTAAAATGTTATACGGCGGCACACCCTTTTCGGCGATCAGATAAGCGATGCGAAGCGTGATTACACGAGTTTTGCCCGAACCCGCGCCCGCGAGAACCAATAACGCGCCTTCGGTTTGCTCGACGGCGGCGCGCTGCGGCGGATTGAGAGAAGCTAGAATTTCCATAAGATTTTTTGTGTAGTTTTAATGGTAAATTTTTAATGTTTAAGCGTCAAAGATGGAAATTTTGTTGACGATGGTTTCTCATTATGAGAGCATCGAAGCATTGCTTCTCTTTTTGAGAGAAATCATCCGAAAGGACTTTTCTATATTGCGTTACAATCTGCACGAACTTGGTCTGGCGGGTCAATAAATAATTTAAGGAAGAGAGAAAATGAGAATTATTTCCAAACGCCGCTTACAGGAGTTTTGGCAGAAAAATCCAGAGGCAGAACAGCCGCTTATGACTTGGTATGAAACAGCAAAGAAAGCAGATTGGGGAAACTTTTCGGATGTTAGAAATTCGTTCCGACACGCTGACGTTTATCGGGACTGCGCGATTTTCGATGTCGGCGGAAATAAATTCAGATTGATAACAAAAGTTCGTTACAAAAAGAAACGAGTTTATATTCGATTTGTTTTAACGCATTCAGACTACGACAAAGATTTATGGAAAAGCGATTGCGAGTGTTGAAATGAGCAGAAAATTTAATCCAGAGAAATACGGTGCGCTATTGATGTCGGCTTTGCCGCAAGTGATTGAGAGCGAAGCGGAACTTGAAAGAGCCGAAGAAATCATTAATGGACTTTTGAGCAAAGGTGAAAATCTTTCGCCCGAAGAAGAAAAACTTTTGGACTTGGTTTCGGATTTAGTAGAAAAATACGAAGACGAGCATTATCCAATGCCCGAATTATCGCCGAACGATTTCTTGAAATGTCTGATGCAGGAGCGCGAAATAAAGCAAAGCGATTTATTACCTGTTTTCGGTTCGAGCGGCGTTGCGTCGGAAGTCGTCAACGGCAAGCGTTCGATCAGCAAGGCGCAGGCGAAAAAGTTGGCGGAATTTTTCAAAGTTTCCGTCGAGCTTTTTATTTGATCAGTTCCTGAATCGCTTTGAATTGTTCGTGTTTGGCATCGCGCATCAATTCAAACAGTGCCATTTCGATTGACGACGGAATCACGCCGCCCGCCTGCATTTTCCGTAAACCGATTTCCTTGTCGTGTGTGAAGCGAGAACTGACGCAATCCTGCAAAAGATGAACCTGATAATTTTCGTTTAATAAATCGTGTGCCGTCTGATTGATGCAGACGTGCGTTTCCAAACCACAAAGAACGATTTGCGTTGCGCCCGTTTCACGCAGTTTCTCTAAAAATGCACTTGCGCCGCACGAACTGAATGCGGTTTTTTCGATGAACTCGAAATCGGGCGGCAGGGAAAAAAGAATTTCTTCCGCCGTTCTGCCCAAACCTTTCGGATATTGTTCGGTGATGATGATCGGCAAATCTAAAATCTGAAAGCCGCGCACGATCATCGAAATGCGCGAAGCGATTTGAGCGAAATCGTTGATTGACGAGCGAAATGCTTCCTGCAAATCAACGACGACGAGCGCGGTTTTACCTTTGTTTAAAATGTTCGGATGTGCCATTTGCTTGATTATAAACGGGAAATTCTATAATGTATTCTAGTCCTGAAATTCGAGCGTAAGAGAAGTTTAACTTATGCGGGACGGCAACGTAAAGAAACGCTTCCGCCCATCTTATAATCTCTCACAAACGCGAAAATTCAACGATTCCGAAAAAATTTAATACAGAGGTTTTTATGAAATTACGCCGGTTGTTTTGTGCAATAGTTCCGACTCTGCTCATCGTCTGTTTTCTGAACGCGACGGCGTTTGCCAAAGATGAATGGCTAAAAATTCAGTCGAAAAATTTTCAGCTTTACGGAAACGCGAGCGAAAAAGAGATTCGCGGCGTGGCGACCAAACTCGAACAGTTCCGCGAAGCGTTTCGCCAGATTTTTCCGAAGGTGAAGTATAATTCGGCGATTCCGACGAACGTCATCGTCTTCAAAAGCGACAAATCTTTCAAGGATTACAAGCCGGTGAACGCGAGCGGCAAAACCAACAACTGGGTCGCCGGATATTTTCAAAGCGGCGAAGATGTCAACTATATCGCGCTTTCGACCGAAGGCGAAAAGGCTGATACTTACCAGACGATTTTTCACGAGTACGTTCATTTTCTCGTCAACAACGATATGGGACGCTCGAATATTCCGGCGTGGTTTAATGAAGGAATCGCCGAATATTACGAGCAATTCAAGATTGAAAACGACGAGAAAGTAACGCTCGGCGCGCTCGACAATAATAATCTGCTTCTGCTGCAGCAGAATAAATTGATTCCGCTCAACACCTTTTTCAATATTGACCATTATTCGCTGCACCAGCAGGGAAGTGACGGCGTTGGAATTTTTTACGCGCAGGCGTGGGCTTTAATGCACTATTTTTTACAAAGCAACAACGGCGCGAGAAATCCGCAGTTGGGGAAATTCATCAGTTTGCTGCTTGCCAATAAACAGCCAAAAGAAGCCTTTACCGAAGCGTTTCAGATGGACTATGCGGCGATGGAAAAGGAATTGAAAAAATACGTCGAACAGTATAGTTTTCGGATTCAAATCTTCAACTTCAAAACTAAATTAACCTTTGATGCCGATATGAAAGTCGCGCCGCTGTCGGAAGCTGATGCGAAGGCGACGCTCGGCGATTTGCTGTACCACTCGAACCGCATCAGCGAAGCCGAAACGCATCTGCAAATGGCTTTATCGCTCAATGCTGACTCGGTTTTGGCAAACACCGCGCTCGGTTTAGTTAAAGCCAAACAGCGAAATTTTCCCGAAGCTAAAAAATATCTGGAAAAAGCCGTCGCGCTCGACGATAAAAATTATCTGGTTCAATATAATTACGCCTTTGCACTGAGCCGCGAGGGAATGAACGAGCAGGCTTTCGTGACGAATTACGATGAGGAAGCAGCGGCGAAAATGCGGCAGGCTCTGAAAAAATCAATTGCGCTCAATCCGAATTACGCCGAATCTTACGCCCTCTACGCTTTCGTCAGCATCGTTCAGAACAGGGAAATTGACGGAGCGATTGGGTTTATGAACAAAGCCGCCGCGCTCGCTCCCGGTAATCAGTGGTATCAGATGCGAATCGCCGAACTTTACCAGCGCAAAGAAGATTTCACCAACGCCCGCAAAATCGCCGAAAAAGTCGCGCAAACCGCCGACGAACCGGCTCTGCGCGGCTACGCCCAGAACGTGATGCGTTCGATTGATTCGTATCAGGCGCAACTCGAAAAAGTCAAAAATTTCAACGAAGAACAGCAAAAAAATCCGCGCCAAATATACGTCGAATCGGACAAACCTTTGACGGAAGCCGAACTCGAAGCCCTGAATAAAAAAGCGATGTTCGATTCGATCAGCGAGGCTCTGCGGAAACCCGAAGGTGTTGAAAAAAGAGTTATGGGAACACTGTCGAAAATCGAATGCGGCGCGAAAGGCATTGTTTATACGGTCGCCGCCGGTGCCGAAACCTTAAAATTAACTTCGACCGATTTTCAGTCGCTGGTTTTTATGGGTTACGGCGTTGATGCGGGCGATATGCAGATCGGCTGCGGAACTTTGAAAAAGGAAGCGTTCGGCGTGATCACCTATCGCCCGAAGATAGACGCGAAAACCAAAACCGTCGGTGAAGTGGTTGCCGTCGAACTCGTGCCGAAGGATTTCAAATTGGAAAATTAATTTGTTTTTGAAATTTCAAGCAACAAAAATGCGCGACTCGAAAATCGCGCATTTTTATTGTTCATCGTTTTCCCGTTCAATTTTTTCTCTTTTGAGTTTTTTTTGTTCAGCGCGTTTTTCCTTTTCGCGCATTTCTTTTTTGTAAGTTACAAAGAAAAAATAAATCGCCGCGCCGCTGACGACTAAAATCAGAATCATCATCGCGGCGATAAAATAAATCTCGGCTCTCGAAGCATACGGCATAAATGTAATTTTAGCCCTCAAACGAAAACTGTGCAAAAGCCGTTGTTGCCGGCGCGTTTGCGGCGGCATCGAAACTTCAAGTATGCTGAATAGTTCGCTCTTAAATTTATGAAGGTTGATTTGATTATCGAACGCGCCGCGCAGCTTATAACCTGCGCCGCGAACGGCAAACCGAAACGCGGCGCGGCGATGAGCGATGTCGGCATCATCGAAAACGGCGCGTTGGCGATAGACAAAGGTTTCATCGTCGCGGTCGGCGAATCGAGCGAAATCAAAGAAAAATTCACGAGCGAAACGACGATTGACGCGAGCAATAAAGTCGTCTGTCCGGCGTTCGTTGACCCGCACACGCACATCGTTTTCGCCGGAAATCGTCTGAACGAATTTGAACTGAAAATCAAAGGCGCGGACTACCTGGAGATTTTACAAAACGGCGGCGGAATTATTTCCACCGTCAAACAAACCCGCGAAGCGAGTTCAGAAAGTTTAATCGAGCAATCGCGCCGACGTTTAGATGAAATGTTGGCTTGCGGAACTTTAACGGCGGAAATCAAAACCGGCTACGGACTCGACACCGAAACTGAATTGAAAATGCTCGACGCGATTTTCGCGCTCGATGAAGTTCACCCGATTGATTTGATTCCGACTTTTTTACCCGCGCACACTTTTCCACCGGAATACAAAGGCAGAGAAAACGAATACGTTCGTTTGATTTGCGATGAAATGTTGCCGCTGGCGATTGCCAAATTCCAGATTTTAGATTCCAAATTCCAAATTTCAAATCTCCAATCTCCAATCTTTGCCGACGTATTTTGTGAAAAAAATGCTTTTACTCTCGAACAATCCAGAAAAGTTTTGGAGACGGCGAAAAAATTGGGTTTTGGTTTGAAAGCGCACGTTGACGAATTTACCAATCTCGGAGCGGCGCGAATGTCAATCGAACTCGGCGCGACTTCGATTGATCATCTCGACGCGACTTCGGACGAGGAAATCGAACTGCTGGCAAATTCAAATACCATCGGAATCGTTACGCCGACGGTCAATTTTAATTTCGGCGCGACGCATTTCGCCGACGCGCGAAGAATGATTGATAAAGGATGCGCGATTGCCGTTTCGACCGATTACAATCCGGGCAGTGCGCCGTGTCCTTCGCAGCCTTTGGCAATGGCGATTGCGTGTCGTTACCAAAAACTGCTGCCATCCGAAGCCTTTAACGCCGCGACGATCAACTCGGCATTCGCCGTCGGTTTGGGCGAAAAAACGGGTTCGCTGGAAGCCGGAAAATTCGCCGACGTTTTGACTTTAAACACGAACGATTATCGGCAAATCGCTTACGAATTCGGCGCGAATTTTATAGAAAAGACGATTAAAAAAGGTAAGATACTAACGAGGTGAAAATCTATGACCGCAGTTCCGAAACGAAAATACACGCTCGAAGAATATTTCGAGTTGGACAAGAACGCCGAAGGACGCTTTGAGTACTTTGACGGCGAAATCTTTGAATTGAGCGGCGTGTCGCCCGAACACGCGACGATTGAAATGAATTTGGCGGAATTTATAAATCCGGTTGCCAGAAAGCGCGGCTGTCGGGCTTTCCCGGCAAATTTGCGAATCAAAGTTCCGGTGCTGCCGACGTATCGCTATCCCGATTTATCGGTTGTCTGCGGCGAAACCGTTTTTGAAAAAATTCAGGGATTAGACTGTCTAGTCAACCCGATTTTGATCGTCGAAGTTTTGTCCGAAAGCACGGAATTTTATGATCGCGGCGAAAAATACCGGCAGTATAAATCAATCGAAAGTTTCCGTGAATACCTGCTCGTTTCGCAATCCAGCAAATTTATCACGCTGTTTCAAAAACACAACGAACGATTTTGGCTGCAAAGCGATTACGTTGCAGGCGAAACTTTTCATCTCAATACTTTGGATTTGGATTTAGACGTTGACGAAGTTTATCAAGGCGTTGAAATAAAGCCTCAAATCACCGACCCGTATAGTTTCAAATGAACGAAATAATTTTAGACGGCGAAAGCCTGACGTTCGAGCAGGTTCTCGCTGTCGCGCACGGCGAGCCGAATAATCCGCGTGTTATTTTGTCGGAAAAAGCGCAGGCGAACGTCAAACGCTCCGCCAACGCCGTGCAGATTCTGCTCGAACGCGGCGAAATCGCTTACGGAATCACAACCGGATTCGGCGCGTTCAAAGATAAAATTATCAGCCGTGAGGAAGTCGAACTTCTTCAAAGAAACATCGTCGTCAGCCACGCCGTCGGAGTCGGCAAACCGTTTGATATTCCGACGACCAGAGCGATTATTTTGATTCGGGCGAACACTTTGGCGCGAGGTTTTTCGGGCATTCGGCTCGAAACTTTAGAATTATTAATCGAATTCTTAAATCGCGGCGTTCATCCGCTGGTGCCGGAAAAGGGAAGTCTCGGCGCGTCGGGCGACCTTGCGCCGCTCGCGCACGTCGCGTGTGTTTTGATCGGCGAAGGCGAAGCGATTTACGAGGGCGAAACAGTAAACGGCGCGGAAGTATTAAAAAAAGCCGAATTAAAACCGATAGTT
Source organism: uncultured Pyrinomonadaceae bacterium (assembly GCA_964244835.1). Classification (GTDB taxonomy): domain Bacteria; phylum Acidobacteriota; class Blastocatellia; order Pyrinomonadales; family Pyrinomonadaceae. The sequence continues at coordinate 15,247 of CAXTKJ010000071.1, read as the reverse complement.
TTAGCCGCCAAAGAAGGTTTGGCATTGACGAACGGCACGACGATTATGACCGCCGTCGGACTGCTGGAGACGGCGAAGGCGAAAAAATTATCCGATGTCGCCGATGTCGCCGGTTGCCTCTCACTCGAAGCCCTGAACGGAACGCTGCTCGCGTTTGACGAACGTATTCACGCGCTGCGCCCGCATCCGCGACAAATTGATTGCGCGAAAAACTTACGCGATATTTTAGCCGAAAGCGATTTCGTCCGCGCATTCGATAAAACAAACGTGCAGGACGCTTACACTCTGCGCTGTATGCCGCAGGTTCACGGCGCGTGCCGCGATGCGATTGCTTACGCCGAATGGGTCGTCAACATCGAACTGAACGCCGTTACCGATAATCCGCTGATTTTTTGCGACGAAAATTGCGACGAAATTGAAGTCATTTCCGGCGGTAATTTTCACGGCGAACCGCTCGCGCTTTCGATGGATTATCTGGCGATTGCTTTGTCGGAACTCGGCAATATCTCCGAACGGCGTTTAATGCGGTTGACGGACGAATGCTCGAATGCGAAGATTTTACCGGCATTTCTCACGGAAAACGGCGGGCTGAATTCCGGTTTTATGATCGTTCAATACACCGCCGCCGCGCTCTGCACGGAAAATAAAATTCTGTCGCATCCGGCTTCCGTTGACACGATTCCGAGTTCGGCAAACGTCGAAGATCACGTTTCGATGGGCGTTACGTCGGTTTTGAAACTGCGAACCATCGCCGAAAATCTCGAATATATTCTTGCTCTCGAACTTTTCGCTGCGGCGCAGGGCGTTGATTTTCGCCGCCGAAAAATCGGGATGGAAAAACGACTCGGCAAGGGAACTCGCGGCGCGTATCAAAAGATTCGTGAACGAGTTCCGTTTATCGAAAAAGACGAATATCTGAAAAATTACATCGAAGCCGTGCGTGAAATCGTCGCTACGCAGTGAATTTAATTATCGAAAAAAATGTTACGCTGGCTGAATTGACGACGCTGAAAATCGGCGGCGCGGCGCGGTTTTTCGTTTCGGCGAAAAGCGAAAACGAAATTGTTGAAGCCGTAAATTTTGCCGAAAAAAACAATCTCGAAATGTTTATTCTCGGCGGCGGCAGCAATATTTTAATCTCCGATGCTGGTTTCGACGGTTTGGTTCTACAAATCTCGCTTAAAGGAATTTCGGTCGAACAAAAAGAAAATAAAATTTTCGTAACCGCAAATGCGGGCGAAGATTGGGAGGCTTTTTGTAAATTCTGTGTCGGCGAAAATTTGGCGGGCGTTGAATGTTTGAGCGGCATTCCCGGCTTCGTCGGCGGAACGCCCGTGCAGAACGTCGGGGCTTACGGGCAGGAAGTTTCCGAAACGATTTTTTTTGTGCGTGCCTATGATCGAAGCAGAAAACAATTTGTAAATCTATCAAATGCCGATTGCGGTTTCGCTTATAGAACGAGCATTTTTAATAATTCGCAGAAAAATCGGTACGTCGTTTTAGCCGTAGCTTTTATGCTTGAACCAAACGGGAAACCGAAAATCGTTTATAGAGATTTGCGCGAGTTTTTCGACGGAAAAGCTCCGACTTTGCAGGAAATACGCGATGCCGTTTTGAAAATTCGCGCCGCGAAATCAATGGTTATTCACGCGAGTGATCCGAATTCAAAAAGTGCCGGTTCGTTTTTCAAAAATCCAATTGTCTCGAATGAAAGATTCGTCGAGATTGGAAAACGCGCCGCGAATTTGGATATTAAGAGCGTTCCGTTTTTCAAAGCCGACGACCAAAACGTGAAAATTCCAGCGGCGTGGCTGATTGAAAACAGCGGTTTTTACAAAGGTTTTCGGAAGGGAAATGCGGGACTTTCGACGAAACACACGCTGGCAATCGTTAATCTTGGAAACGCGACGGCAAGCGATGTTTTAGCATTGAAAGACGAAATTCAGGCGCAGGTGAAAAAAATTTTCGACATCGAATTGCAGCCCGAACCAATTTTCGTCGGATTTTGATTTGACGAATCTTTACTCAAAAGGCATAATTCTAATTGAAATTGGATTTCATTTTCTTTTATCAAAATATATGCAAAGCAATTTGGCGACGAAGTTTGCGCCGATTTTCTCGGACGAGAAAAAAATAGAAGTTTCGTTAAATGACGATCAAGCCGTTATCAAACTCTCGACCTGGACGGAAGATTTAGGTTGGTGCGGGCAGAAGACTTTGACGCTCGACGCGGAAATGCTCGACGATCTGCATCGCGTTATTGCGTCGGCGCGATATAAAATCAACGGCAAAAAAGTCGCGGAAGGCGAAACCGCCAGCCCGTCAAATATTTTAAGTTTTCCGAATTTCTCATAACCTCGGTATCGCTGAAAAAAAAATTAGCGGCAGATTGAAAATCATTTCAATCTGCCGTCTTTTTATTTTGGTTGAAATTTTTAGCTGACTTCGCGTAAAACGATTCTTTCCGAATTTACCTTTGACGTTCTTTCCGAAGTCAATTTTTCCAATTCTTCGACGTGAAGCTGTTCTTCGGCGATTTGTCCTTCGAGCCAGAAGCGCGTCGGCAAATCTTCGTCACCGCACGAATCCCACGCGACCATATAAATTGCTAATGCTTCGCGTTCGAGTTCCAAATCAAGTTTCAACATTTCGAGCAAATCGGTTGATTGACGAATCATCGCCGGTTCGACCGTCGGAACGCCGCCGAGCGCAACGACTTTATCGCCCAAAAACAGCGCGTGGTCTTTTGCCTCGTCCGCCTGCTCGCGGAAAAATTCTTTATAAACTTCGCGTTCGATACCCGTTACTAAGTAACTGTGCTGCGAATATTGGATAATTCCCGCCAATTCCAAACTCAATGCTTTATTTAAATTCTCGATCAATTCTGCTCGTGCCATAATTTTTATCAAATCCTCACTTTCCAAAGAATAATTTAACCGAAGTTAATTGTCAACTAAATAGTTTGTTTGCAATAGCTTAGAAATGAAATTCAATTTCACATTCAAAAAGAATGATGTTTTAAGTTACTGCGCCGCCGTCAACGATGACGATTTCGCCGTTCATAAAACTGTTACGGTCGCTCGACAAAAACGCGGCAATTTCAGCTAGTTCCGAAGGTTTTCCCATTCTGCCTTTGGAAACCCAAAAATCGTGCATCTGCAAAAGTTTTTCCGGCAAGGTGTGTCCCAAATCCGTGTCGAAAATACCCGCCGCAATCGCGTTGACGTTGACTCCGAAATTGGCGGCTTCGCGTGAAAGACATTTCGTAAAACCGATCATCGCGGCTTTCGATGTCGCGTAATGAACCGAAGTCGGCAGTGAACGAATCGCGCCGACCGACGTGATATTTAAGATCGAGCCGACACGCTCGCGGATCATTTGTTTATAAAAAGGTTTCGTTACGGCGAATAAACTATTGACGTTCGTGTCCACGACCCAATCCCAACTTTTGTCGGTCGTCGTCGCAAAATTGTCGGGTTTATTGACGGCGGCGTTGTTGACCAGCACGTTGATCGCGCCCCAGGCATCTTTGATTTCGCGGGCAATGTGCTTCATTCCGAAGCGGTCGGTAACGGAAACTTTAAAGGCGAGAGAGCGTCTGCCGTGCGCTTCGATTTTCTTTTTTACTTCTTCCGCCAAATCGTCGCTCGAATGATAATTAAAAGCCACATCCGCGCCTTCGCGGGCGAAAACTTCGCAGATCGCCGCGCCGATTCCTCTCGTTCCGCCCGAAACAAAGGCGCGTTTTCCTTCTAATAAAAGACTCACAAATTTATTTTCTCCAGATAGACTTTTTAGAGTTTAAGGCAGTTCGGCGGGAAAAGGCAAAATTGAAGGCAAAAGGAAAAAGGTAAAAGGTAAAAGTTCGAGGTGATTTTATGTGAAACTTTCGCCTTTCGATTCAGATATTTACATCCTGAAAATTCAATTTGCCGGGACTTTGCAAGGTTTGGCGGCGGCTGAATCGGCGAGTTTTCTGGCTTCTTCATTCGCCTTTGCACCGGGTTTGACGACATCGGTAACGCAGATTTCGGTTTTGGCGATTTTAGCGACGACTAAATACGAAGTCAGTTTCGTTGAATCGTCAGGATTTTCGCTGGCGTTATAGCGGACGATAAGAGCCGTCGGCACAACCGTTTTGCCTCTGCGCGTTACGCGCCATTCGGCTTTTTCGCCGACGCTCGAAAAAGCGGTCGAAACATTGCCGGTTAAATCGAGTTCGTAAATCTTTTTGTTGGGCGCGACGACATCAATAGACTGTCGAATGTCGCCTTCGGTAACTTGCAGTTTGTAGCCGCCGATGCCCGGACATTCGCCGCGATAGAAACCCGTTCCTTCATCCGACTGCTCTAAAGTCTTGCAGTCTTTCGTGTTCAAATTCGTATAAACACTTTCAATTTTCGATTGCTGCGCCGAAACGCCGACAGCAAAGACGAGCGTTATCAAAAAACTGAAAATCGGCAATCTTGTTTTCATTTCGATTTAGGCGGCTGCCGTTAATGTTTCAGCGATCTTTTTATTTTGCGGCAAAAGGGCGGCGATTTCACGAACGATCATTTCGGTCGAATTCGGAACGGCTAAATTTATCGTGGCGGCTTTCATTTCCGAATACTTGGCTTTATCGGAAAGCAGACTTTGAATCGTCGGCACGATGTCGGCGGCTTTTTTCAAAAGAATTCCCGCGCCGCGTTTGGCGATCATATTCACCGTTCCGGCTTCCTGCGGCATCGGCGCGGTCGTCGCATCGGCGATGATCGGCAGACGACACGCTAACGCCTCAAAAGTCGTTAAACCGCCGAGTTTGGAAATCATCACGTTCGCCGACTGCATCAGTTTTTCAATTTCGTCCGAATAACCGATGACTTTGACAGGGAACTTAGCGGTCAACGCCAATTTTTCGGCTTCGAGGCGTAACTCTTCGTTTTTACCGGCGAGAAAAATCGCCTGCACATCTAGTTCGCCGCGCACGAGTTCGCGGAAAATTTGCGGGATATTGCCGCCGCCGATCCAGCCGGCGTTGACGAAAACCGTAAATTTTTCGGCATCTAAACCGAAAGATTCACGCGCCTTTTGCGCGTCCTTTTCGTTGACCTCGTGAAATTTAGGATGAACCGGAATTCCTGAAATCTTGATTTTTTCCGGCTCGATGCCGTAGTCAATCAACTGCCGCCGCGCATCTTCGTTCGCCACCAGATAAAGCGAAACGTCGTTACACGCCCAACCCTTCCAAAACCCGTAACACGGATCGGTAACGACCGTAACCAGCGGAATCTGATCGGCTAAATTCAGATTTTTTAAAATTCTGGCGAAAATATGCTGCGTCAAAGGATGAACGCTGACGACGATGTGCGGACACCATTTTTCAAAAATCTCGGTGCAGAAACCGATACACCGCTTCATAAAAAACTCGCGCGTTTCCGGGCGAAAACGGTTGACCGCCCAGTAGAGATATTTCATCCAATGCTGCTTATTTCGCAGCGTCCAGTTGTAACCGTTGACGAGTTTTCCCGTAATACGATGCGATTCTTCGACCGCTTTGACAACGCGCACGACTTTTGAATCGCCTTCCCAAACGCGGTTGATGCCTTCGACCAAAGCCTGTGCCGCCGAACGATGCCCGCCGCCGGTGTCGGAAGAGATTATTAAAATTTTCGGTGCGCTGTTTGGCATTAAGGATTCGGTATTTCTAATTGTCGGCATATTTTAATCGCCGTGTATTCAATAATTTCGCTGTGTCGCGGAACGGCGGTTCGCTTGCCGTTTTTAGTGTTTTCCCAGACTGAATGACTTCCGCCTTCGCGCAAAAGCCGACAGCCGTTAGCTTCGAGATGTCTGATTAAATCACGCCGTTTCATAAACCGATTCGGGAACAACTTTAACTTGCGACGAAGCATTTAAAATCAAATGAATCGGTTCCTCTAAATCAGCCTCTTTGTCCGTCATCAAAGAATCCGGCACGGGCAGCGGTTCGCCTAATTGCAGATTAGTTTCAGCCATATCAACCAAAGCACCGGCTAAAAGACGGCGTGTTTCGGCTAAGTCTTTACCGCACGTCATCGCGCCCGGAAAATCCAAAACTTCGCCGTGAACGCCGTCGTCCGTAAATTTATACATCGCTTTGTAAGTCAGCATTTTTAATTTGCAATCAATTTCGCCAATGCTTCCAGATTCTCGGTTTCGTCAAAAATCGCCCGCACCGGAATTTTAAATTCCGGCAGCGCAACGCTCTCAATCGTGCCGTCTTTGGCTTTTAATAAAAGTCCGTAACGCTCGTTTTGCAGAAAGTATTGCTCGACCGTTTCGTTTTCCGCGTCCACAATCCAGTATTCGCCGATGCCGTGCGCCGCGTAATCCTGAAATTTCGTTTCGCGGTCATTTTTCGCCGTCGAATCGGACAAAACTTCGACGACAAAATCAGGTGCAGGGAACTAAACTTGTTTTCTTTTAAAATCTTTCGCTTTATTGTCGCCGAAAAAACATAAGTCCGGTTCGTAATCGTTGCGCGTCAGCGAAATCATAATCTTTTCGATGCCGACGAAACCGAGTTGATGTTTGATGACGAACGCATTTAATAATCCGCAGAGCAATTTCGTCGCGCTGTTGTGCTGTAATCTGACGGGCGAATGAAAAATAATTTCGCCGTTAATGAATTCCATTTTTTTATTTTCTTCGACGATTTTATAAAAATGCCGTCGCCTTTTCTGCTCGTCTTTCAGTCGCATCTGGACTTTATCAACGAGCAGAAATGCGTTCGGCATTTCTAAAATGGATTCGGGCGAAACTTGCATTCTTTTTTAGGCTTTTACCGCCACACCTTCGGTTTGCGGAGCGGCGATTGCCATTTGTTTGCTGGCTTTTCGCATCTGTTTTTCCAGCTTTTTGATTTGAATCAGATGCTTCGGATTGAATGGCAAACTCGGATAATACGAATTCGATTCGTGTGTACAGAAACAGCCGTTTTTGGCTTTCTTGCGTCTGGCGACCATTGCCGGAGAATTCCAAGCCTTGCCGAAATCCCAATCGAAATCGCGCAGATTTCCCGTCGCTTCCAGATTTTCGCACGACGAAATCGTGCCTTCGTCGAAGATTACCGCGCCCGCCGTTCCCGCGTAGCAGGTCATTTGCGGTTCGCCGGTTTCTTTGGTTTTGGCGATTAGATCGTGCATATAAAGGTCAATCGCGGCTTTGAAAAATCCGGCATCGCCGCCGTAGTTGTTTTTGATCGCGGCGTTTTTCGTATCGTCAAGAATCATCTGCGACAACTGGGCATAACGCTTGTGATCGAAATTAAGTTCATTCGGGTCGGCTGACGGCGGGCGAATGTAGTTGATATTGACTTTATCCGGTTTCAAATCGTATTTCAGAAAATCATACCAATCGAAAATAGTGTCTTCATTGGAAGCCATCACGCAGGTACAAGTCTGCACGTCGAGATTCGGAAATTCCTTTTTCATTTCCTTCAGAGTTCGCGCCGTGTGAATCGCCTTGTCCCACGAACCTTCTTTGCGGCGAATCTTTTCGTGCGCGTTCTTCATCCCGTCAATACCGAGCGCGATGGTTACATTCAAATTCGGATTTTCCTGCAAAATGCGCGTTACGTCCGGGAAAATGCGCGGGTGAATCTGCCCGTTCGACATCAGATAAACCGAATCCAATTTGTTATTGCGATAAAAAGCGTTGCAGATTTCCGGTAAATCTTTTCTGGTGAACGGCTCGCCGCCCGCCAAAATCAGAACGCCCAAATTGCCGCCCAATGTTTCGGAAATCTTTTCGATTTCGTCAGTTTTCATTTGCAGCTTTTTACGCGGACGGTCGTCGAGTTCTTCGGTAAAAAAGCAGTGCGTACAGCGCATATCGCAGACGCTCGTAACTAAGATATTCAACAAAATCGGCGCGAACGGCTGTCCGATGGCGAGTTTCGCATAACGCTTTAATAATTCTTTGGTTGTAAAATCCATATTAAAAATTCCTTGTCTTAAAATTCCGCTTCGGCTTAGATGCAGGAACAAATTTCCACGTTTAACTTTATCTTACATCAGATGTTTCGGGCAAGATGATCGGTTGGCAATCGCAGTGTCTGCGCTCAAAGTAAGTCTTAAAGGCATTTTATTTGATGCGCGGCTCAAGCATTTATTTTGGTAATGCTAAACAGGTGGTCGAATTTGTTTAATTTAACTTCCAACCAATGGAAAGCCGCCGTGTTCTTCGATTGTTGTGTCTATTTCCGTCATCAGGCGAATTGTTTCCGCAAGGGCGACGGTGATTTTGCCGCAGCGGGCAATGTCTTCGAGGTAAAGTTCGCAGTTTTTGCGCCGTTTGCGGCAGGCTTGGCAGCCGTTTCCGGTTCAGCTACTTTATTTATTCGGACTCAGATAAATCTCGCTTTTGTAATCGTCCAATCCTAATTGAACGAGTTGCAGCCAGCCTTGTCTGCCGAGTAGATTTCGGTTGACGGCATAATTTTCGGCGAAATAAACGTAGGATTGAAAACGCAAACCGAGAGTTTCGAGTTCGATTTCGTGCGCGTAGGCAATTATTCCGCCGCCAAGCGTTGAAAACTTTTCACGATAGCCGCTTTCGACATCTATTTCGAGCGCGTCTGCCACGCCGCGTTCAAAAATACAAGATTGCGCTCCGGTATCAACCTTTGCCGAACATTCGGTTTGCAAATTTCCGTAACGCAGAATTGTGTCAATCGTAATGCCGATGTCGAGCGATGGGTAGATTGTTTTTTTCTGAAATTCAATCGGAAAACTCATTCTCGCCAAAAACCTCCGCTGATAAATTTCGGGCGATTGCTGCCTTCGACAAAAATAATGAGTGCGTCAGCCGCCCCGAGTTCACGCGCTTCAACGGCAACTTCTTTGTAACCGTCGCCAACGGCAACAAGCATATCACCGTTGAGTGCAACGTATTTCCCGTCATATTCGTCGCGGTTTGCTGCCAGCCATTGATATTCGAGCGAACGGTCGCGGACGGGCAAATCGGTGGCGATGATTTTGGCGGGAAACCTGGCGTTCGGGTCGTCTTCTTTGGCTTTGTGCCATCGGACAAGCGCATTATCGGGTTGTTCGGGTTGTTCGATTTCGCCCGATTCCGGTTTTTCTTCAAGCAAAGTGACGACTGCCCGCGTTTTGCGCGTAACGGTAACGGGTTCGAGCAAAGTTACGACTCCATTCGTATCAATTTCGGCTTCGACTGCGATTAACATTTTAATTACCTCTCGCTTTTGATTTTATCACGCCCGTCAATTCAATTTATAATTTTCACGCCGTAGAGTTCGGCGACTCGTTCATCAATTTCGCGTTCGATTTTTGAAGTTTGTTCGGTCAGCGAATGCGTTTCGTCACGAACGCGGCGGAAAACCGGCAACAACAATTCTGATTTGGCGCGTTTGACGAATTCGGTTTCGGTCAATTCCCACGGTTTTTCCAAAACATTGCGGCTCGAAGATTCAGCCGCCGAAGTTCCGATGTCGAGCAGAAATTGTTCGACCTGTGTGCGTCGCGCCGTGTGCAGATTTTGCGTTTCTTTGGCGAGATTGGCGATTGCTTTGCGCTCGTCGTCCGAAGCGTTCGGAATCGGCAGATTTTCCATATTTTGATATATGAAACGCATATAACCGCCACGAATTTTTGTGCTTACTTTATCCAAATATTTATGAGTAAAGGATGAATTAAGAATTGCTAATAAAAACCAATCAGCAAACGGTATTGCATATAAAGTATTGCTTCCATAACTACAACTAAAATCAATAGCAAATCTAGGATATTTACCAATATCAGGATAAACAATCTTCGGGATCTCGAAAGAAGAAACATAAGCCTCTTGTGGTTGTTGTAATTCAAACCATTCCTGTTCAGTTGCTCTATTTTCTAATTGAGTGCGAAATGGACGCAAATATTTTTCTATTGCCGGATAATGACGAATATCAATGCCGTGCGGAGTGTAAATCAAGAAAGTGTCCCGATAATTTGTTTCATAACAACGAATATTATTTCCTTCTAAAAGTGGTTTTATTATTTCTTTGCTTCGTTTATCTTCCTGCAATAACAAATCTCTGGTTTTTTTAGAAATAATAAATGCTTCGTTTAAGCCTGTCTTGATGCCATAATACATTTTGCCTTTGACATATTGGCTCAGTGTCATAAGAGTCAAATCAGTATTATTCTCAATATTTAGATAAATACTTTTGGATTTTTTATTACTAAATTCTGACGCAAGAATAATGTTTGCAGTTTCTTGAACATACTTAACAAGTCCTATTTGATAGCACAATTCTAAGTCTTGAACATTTACCAAATTAGTAGAAGTTTCACCACGTTTTGAGTTTTGCCAAAGAAAAACACACGGATACGCTTTGGCTTTGAAAACAGGCAAATCGCCAAAATCTACAACAAGATGAAACTTCTTTGCATTGAGTAATTCTTGACGTAAAGGTTCGCCGTAACCTGCTTTCAGCCATTTATTCGACGAAATAAAAGTTCCGATACCGTTTTCTTTTAGCAACTGCATTGCGCGGGCAAAGAAATAAACGTAAAGGTCAGCGCGGTCTGAATGAACTTTCGGAAAGTTTTGGCGCAATATTGGCTTTATCGGTTTGAAAAGTTCCATTCTGATATACGGCGGATTTGCCAGCACAATATCAAATCCGCCCGTGTTCAGAGTCCACGCTTCAGCGTGTTTCCGCCGCGCTTCGTTGGCGGAATTCTCGCCCGACCGTTCAACACTCTCGTTCGGCGACGTTTCCGCCACGCTTCGCGGGCGGGGCAAACTGAAGTTTGGACTCTGAACGAAGATTTCGGCAAATTCGACCGTCCAATCGAAAAAGTCGGGCGTGTAATCTTTGATTTCGATTTGCTGTTTCCATTGTTCAATGCTCGTCAACAGTTTATTCAGATTTTTCTGTTCCGCTTCGGCTTTGAATTTGTTGCCCTCGTTTATCAATCGCTGAACTTTGTCGCGCAATGGCTGAACCTGCGTTTCGGCAATAGAAATTTGATAAGGTTTCGGCGGTTCGGGCAGATGATGAAGCGATTGGGCAATCTCGATTCGCAGGCGTTCGATTTCCGCGTCAATTTCGGATTTTTTGACGTAATCCGACACGCTCGAATAATCGTTTTTTCTGGCGCGAAATTGTTCGATCAAAGCGCGTCGGTGCAAATCCGGCTGCGAATCATTTTCAAGCGGCGCAAGCAGCGAATCGCCGCAGCCGATTTTATATTTCAGATTCGGCAACGCTCTCGGCTCTTTCGATTCAATCGCCAGCGAAAGCCACAAACGTAAAGACGCAATCTGCACGGCAAAACGGTCTATGTCCACGCCGTAAATATTGTTTTCGATAATCTCGCGCTTGCGGTTGTAAAGCGAAGCGTCGCCGAGATTTTTCGATGTAAAAAGCGCGTCGCGCAGGCGCAGAAGTTCCTGCATCATTCCCAAAAGATACGCGCCCGAACCGCAAGCCGGATCGCAGATACGAATCCTTTTTAACGCGCCGAGAATTTGTTCCGGCTCGCTCAGATTTTCGCCTTTGCCTTCGTCAACGAATTCGGTAATTTCGTCAATGTCAGAACCATCTGCGTTAGCGGATGGGTTGCCATCGGCGTTCGAGTCGGTTGAGTTCCACCCGCCCACTAACGCAGGCGGTTCTGACAGCGCGTTTCGCAGATAGTGTTTGAGCGATTCGCGGCACATAAAACTGACGATTTGGCGCGGCGTGTAATAACTGCCCGATTCGTGCCTGCCCGTTACGAGTTCTTCAAAAACGCGACCCAGAATTTCCGGGTCAATCGCCACCTGCACTTCCAAAGGCGTTGATTCTTCGACCGTGAAATTGTAATGCTCGAAAAGATCGAGAACTTCGGCAAACAGAGAATTTTCGAGCGCGACTTTTCCGCGTTCGTCGTAACCGTCTTTTTCCATCTCGAACAACCCGCCGTTGAGATACGGAACATTTCCGATTTTTAAATAGAGCCAGTCTTTCACAGGCGATTCGCTGACTTCACCGACGAAACTGAAACCGTGAAAGAAAATCCAATAAAGCCGCTCACGATAAAAATTTTCGCCGACCGCTTCGGCTTGATTGAAAAGCGAGCGCAGATAATTTGAATTGCCTTCAAACTCTAACCAGCCTTTTTTCTGCACGAAATAAACGAACATCAAACGATTGAAAAGCCTCTGATTAAAAAGCCGCGCCGTTTCTTTGTCGGCGATGCTTTTCTCGATTTCCGTTTCAACCCGCTCAAAAACTTTTTTGTAATCCCTGAAAAAACTGTTCGTTACCAGTTCGACATCGAGTTTTTTCTGCCAGACGTTATGTAAATCGAGAAAACTGTTAATCGTGAAACCGTTTTTTATTTCGGGTAAGGATAAATCTTTAAGAATGTCGAGATGGGCGCGGTGCGTTTTGTGAAAATTGATGTCTTTGATGAGCGTAACTTTTTTCAAAACATCTTTCGATTCATCGCGCTTGTGCGGCTGGCGGTCAATCACGGCAAGCGTCAAAAGTTCGCCGTATTTGAAAAGAACCATCACCGGAATTTCGTAAATTTTGTTGACTTCGCGGGTGATTTGGCTCAAAGCCGTGCGGCTGTAATTCGCTTCGGTTAATTCGATGGCGAAGAATAAATAAGACGTAATTCGCTGGTCAATCGTTTTATCATTCTCGAAAAGCAGATTTTGTGTTTTAAGTTCCGATTCGGTCAGTTGAAACAGCAAATCAACGTATTTCCATTCTCCGACGAGTGCGCTTTTCTCACTGAATTTTGAATCGTCTTTGATGTAATCTGCAAAATCGGCGAAAGATTTTTCGTCAAAAGGCAGTTGCCGTTCGCTTTCATAACCGAGCGTTCGGAAAAGTCGAAGCGCGTTTTCGGTCAAATTTCCTTCGGAAAACGAACGATTGCTTCCAGATCGTAGAAACTCTTGATGTGTTTGCGCGAACGCGCAATCGTCAGTTCGTCGAGCAGTTTGAAAAACGAAGAATTGAGCAGTTCTAGCAAACCTTTGACCGTGCGGTTCGGCGTTTTCTTTTTGTCCGCCCAATTCGTAAAGCGTTTTTGTGCCGTTTCGAGCGTCGTCGAAATGCTTCTGATATTCGTCTTTTCAAACAGCGCGTCGTTTTCGCCTCCGGTCATCAGCAAAACCTGATTTCGCAAATCGCGCAGATCGTTATTCACCGGCGTTGCCGACAGCAGTAAAACTTTGGTGTTCGCGCCGTCCTTGATGATTTTTTCCATCAGCCATTTGGCGCGGTTCATTTTCGTCGTGCCGTCGTCCTTCGTTTTTTCGGTCGGATTGCCGCGAAAATTGTGTGATTCGTCAATCACGACCAAATCGTAATTGCTCCATTTGAAATTTTCCAGTTCCAAGCCGTCGGCGTTCGATTTGCCCGATATTCTGCCCAAATCCGTGTGGTAAAGAACATTAAATTAGAACTTGTCTTTTTCAAACGGGCTGAGTTCGCTGTTTTTCGAGGTTTGATAAATCGTCCAGTTTGACGAAAGATTTTTCGGGCATAAAACCAGCACGCGAAAATCGTTATGACGGCGTTCGTAATACTGAATCACGGCTAGGGCTTCAAAAGTTTTGCCGAGTCCGACCGAATCGGCGATGATGCAGCCGTTATGTTTGTTGATTTTGTTGATCGCGCCCTTCACGCCGTCCTTCTGAAAATCGTAGAGCATATTCCAGATTTCGCTGTCGAGAAAATCCCCGTGTAAATCGAGCAGATGATTTTCCTTCTGCTCTTCCAGGTATTTGCCGAACAGATGATACAGAGTTTTGTAATAAATAAACTGCGGCTGATTTTCGGCGGACAGAACTTTGAGATAATTCAAAACCTGCTGTTTAACGTCTTCGACCAGACCCGTTTCGTCCGTCCACAATTCGTCAAACCAGCCTTCGAGATGTTTGAGTTCGATTTTGTGATTGACGACGAGATTCAGTTCCATATTCGGTCTGCCGCCCAAGCCCAAACCGTTGACCGTAAAATTAGAACTGCCCGCGATGCCTTCCTTCACGCCGTTGGCATTTTCGATTAAATAAAGTTTGCCGTGCAGAAAATTCGGCTTGACCATTGATTTGATCTCCGCCTTTTCCCGAATCCATCCCGCACATTCCTGCGCCGCGCTTTTCTGCGTAAGTCGTTCGGCGGCGGGAATCGTGATCGCTTCGTCCAGAATATCGGCGTTGCGCTGATTGTGGGTTTCGCCGCCGAGCGATTTGATAAACGACGGCTCGCCGAACAAAAAGCGCAGATGATCTACCGCATCGAGTTGGTTTTTGAGTTTCTGGTAAGCGTAGATCGTAAAATAAGCCGAAACAAAAGAAAGTTTCGCCTCCGGTTTTATTTGTTCGGAAAGATATTCGCCGACCGAGCCGCGTTTTCGATTATCTAAAATAGAAACGTCTTCAAATTTGTTTTCAGGCATATTTTATAAACGATGACTTTAGAGGAAATGTAAATGAAAGAGTGAACAAAAGAAAAAGGGCAACTGCAAAGTTGCCCTTTATTTGGAACTAAATGGTGATCCGAGAAGGACTCGAACCTTCGACCCAATGGTTAAAAGCCATTTGCTCTACCGACTGAGCTATCGGACCACGCAGTTGAAAATCATTAAACTTTCAACCGAATTTACGATTTTACATTCCTGAAACGGACTTGGCAAGTATTGTGTGAAACATTTCGCAAATTTTAACTTTTAAACCAACTTTCCATTATTGAGTCCTGCAAAATGATCGTTTGACCGCGTTCCGGTCCGGTCGAGATTAAGCCGATTTCGACTCCGATTGAGTTTGATAGAAATTCGACGTATTCGCGCGCTTTGGTCGGCAAATCTTCGATTTTAGTGATGCCTAAAGTTTCCGACTGCCAGCCTTCCAGCGTTTCGTAAATTGGTTTGATTTTCTGCAAATCCTGCGAAACCGCCGGAAAAGTGTCAATTCTTTCACCGTCAATTTCGTAGCCGACGCAGACTTTGATTTTGTCGAGCGCGTCGAGAACGTCCAATTTTGTCAGAGCCATCGAATCGAAGCCGTTGAGTTCGGCAGCGTAGCGCGTCGCCACCGCGTCGAACCAACCGCAGCGGCGCGGGCGTTTCGTTACCGAGCCGTATTCGTTGCCGCGTTTGCGAATTAGATTCGCCATATCTTCTTCCGCGTCGAGCATTTCGGTCGGAAAAGGTCCTTCACCGACGCGGGTGGCGTAAGTGCGAACGATTCCCAAAACGCCGGAAATGTGGTGCGG
>CAXTKJ010000070.1:8661-24138 GCA_964244835.1 uncultured Pyrinomonadaceae bacterium | reverse complement strand
TTTCGTCGAAGATTTGTCGGAAAATTATAGATATTTTCAAATTCCAAATTCCAAATTCCAAATTCCAAATTCAGATTTGATTGTTTATCAATTAGGTTTCAGCACGGATTATTTCGTGCCGAATGAAGCGGCGGAAAATTTCATAAACGAATTAAAAAACGAAAACGCCGTGCAGATTTCCGATGAACTTTATGAATTGCTGCGCGTCGAAAACGGTGTTCCGAAATATGGAGTTGAGGCAGATGAAACGACGATTGTGCCGGAACTCGGCGACGACGCGATCAGCTACGCCAAAGGCTGTTACATCGGGCAGGAAATCATCGCCCGCATCCATTTTCGCGGACACGTCGCCAAAAAACTAACCGGCTTGATTTTAGAATCGGAAGCGAAAGCGGGCGACGAATTGAAATCGGCGGACGGAAAATCTGCCGGACGAATAACTTCCATCGCGTTTTCGCCGATGCTTCGTAAATTTATCGCCCTCGGCTTTGTACGTTACGATTATCTGGCGGAAGGCACGGAATTGAAAATCGGCGAAGGAACAGCAATGGTGAAAAACATACCGTTTGTTTGAAATTGAGTTAAAATACTAAGCATTATGCAAGCAGTAACCGAAAAAAAACGAGCATTTGAAATGCCGGATGCCAACTTAAAATTGCCGCAGCCTTTTTTTTATGTGGTCAGGGTCAACGGTCATAAATTCAGTGATGAAGAGCTTTACCGGATTGACGCGGAAAACGAAGATTTACGAATCGAAACAAATGCCAACGGAGATTTGGAAATTATGCCGCCGCCTTTTCCTAAAACGAGTCGAAAAAATTGGGACATTGATTTACAGCTCGGCGTTTGGGCGAAAAAAGATAAAACCGGAGTTTGTTTTGAATCGTCGGCGAAATTCACCTTGCCGAACGGTGCCAAGCGGATGCCGGACGCGGCTTGGATTTTGAAGGAAAGGTATTTTGCGTTTTCGGAGACGGAACGCGCCGAAAGGTTTACGAGCATCGCGCCGGATTTCATCATCGAACTGCGTTCAAAAACCGACCGTTTGGCGATTTTGCAAAAGAAAATGAAGGAGTATATCGAAAACGGCGTGCGGCTCGGCTGGCTGATTGACCCGTATAGAAAGCGCGTTCACGTTTATCGCGGCGATAAAACGATTGAAGTTTTCGACAATCCGAACAGTGTTTCGGGCGAAGACGTTTTGCAAGAGTTCGAATTGGATTTGACGGAAATTTGGTAGCGTGGCAGAGCTTTTGCCTGAAATTTTTTGTTAGGATTTTATTTTTGAGAGGTTGCCGGAAATGTTACGAAAAACAATTTATTCTTTGCTTCTAACTCTTTTATTAACTTTAATTTCTTTTAGTCAATCAACCGAAGAAACAGTTTTGGAAAAGAATACGAAAGCTGCAATAAAAATTGAGGAATTCGGAAGAGAGGGCGATTGTCAGGTTAGTTCCAGACTTGATAATTTTTTCGTGAAATTACAGGAAAATCCCGCCGCCACGGGTTTCGTAATAACTTATCAAGGAAAAAACGCTTTGCCTGCCGACTATGAAGTTAGTGGATATGAAAGAATAATCAGAAATCAAATAGCTTTTAGAAATCAGGACGCGAGTCGGTTCACATTTCTGCGCGGCGGTTTTCGTGAAGAATTATCAACTGAACTTTGGCTGGTTCCGAACGGCGCGGACGAACCGAAGCCGACCGATACTGTTTCTGCTCCCGTAATGCCGAAGGATAAGACGTTTCTTTATGGCAAAAGTTATTTAGGCAGCGACGAGTATTACAATTTTTTAGATCAATTTATCTTGCCGTCGGTAAAGGCGCAGATGGAGGAAGAAAATAGGCTCGCCGAAGAACAAATCAAAGCCGAAAAGTCGAGTTTGGAAGAGTCGAACGAAACCAAAATTGAAGCGGTTGAAGAAACCTCTGAAATTGAAAGCCCGACACCAGAAGAAATTGAAAGGGCGAAATTTTCTTGGGTGAACGAAGAGTTTGGAAAGGTAATACAAAACCGCAAAGACTCACGCGGCGTGATAATTTTTTATGCCGACGATATGTATTATGATGTCGGCAAATTTCAGAATCTTTTTGAAGAAGGCAGTCAGAAAATCGCTGAATCCAACAAAATTCCTACTGACAGAATTCAAGTTATCTATGGCGGTTATCGCGGAATGATTGAAACGGAATTTTGGCTAGTTCCGAAAAACGGCGAAAATCCGTTGCCGACTGCCGAAGAGAGACCGATTGAAGAAATAGAAAACTAAAAAATCAAACCAGTCGAAAGTCCAACGCTCAAAGTTTCGCCTGACTTTAAGCGTTGGACTTTCGACTTTGGACGTAACAAAATAGACTGACAAACACAACGCATCAGCCGATTTCGGGATAAGCTGTCTGACGCGGATTTGAATTGGATTTGACAGGAATTTAGTGAGAGAAGATTTTATGTGGCGAGCTTTATTTTTGATCTTAGTGGTGATGTGTTCAACATTTTTTGCCCAAACTGCCGAAAAACCGAAAGCATATTTATTTGACGAATTCGGCAAAATTGACCAAGTTGAAATTAAGGCACGAACTGAAAACTTTAGAAAAAAACTCGAACAAAGCCGCAGTTCAAGAAATTTCGACGATGCGTATTTATTTTTCTATTATGAAAACGAAAAGGAACTAAAAAAAACGCAGAATTTAATTGAAGATGTTCTATATAGGGAATGTCGAGACTGTTTTGATAATGTGAGAATTACGTTTCTGAACGCCGGAAAAGTGAAAAAGCCAAAAACGCAGTTCTGGCTTGCTCCGGCTGGCGTAAAACCACCTGAACCGATTATTGATGAAGAAATAAAATGAACATCGCACAAATAGAAAAAAACGAATTTGAGCTTGATTTACCGAACGCGAAACTCGCCTACACGATTATCCAATCGCTTTTGCAGTCGAACGAAGCGTTGAGCGATTTGCTAGCGTTGCTGGCGCACGCGCTCGACGAAGACGTGGCGAAGGCTTTGACGAATACGGGCGAATGGGAAAAATATCTCGAAGCCAAGCGCGAATTGGATAATACGCATTTGCAGATTGAAAAATTTACGGAAGAGTTGAAGAAATTGGAGAATAAAAGTTTATGAGCTTTTTGCCTGAAGAACTTAAAAGGCAAACTTTTCCCTGTCCAAATTGCAGACAATATATTTCTTCCGAAGTTAATGTTTGCAAATTTTGCTCATTCCGAATTACCGATGATTTGAAGCAAAATTCGATTGAAAATGAGTTGAATGAAAAGAAAAGAATAAATTTGAATAGACATAAAAATACTTTGATTATCGGAGTCGCTTTGCTCGTAATAGGAGGTTTCTTTTTAATCTCAACAATAGTTGAGATTAACTATTCCGATAATGTTAATTTTAACTGTTTGACACCATTTTTAATTATCGCCGGTTTGATAATAATGGTTAAAGGTTTGACCGGGTATAAAAAAGAGAACCGAAAATTTTAGAAATGTTTGACTTAATAATTATTGGCGCAGGTCCGGCAGGAATTTCTGCCGCGTTTGAAGCGCAGAAACTAAATTTGAATTATCTCGTGCTGGAGAAAAATCTCATCGGCAACACGATTTATAATTATCCGGTTGGGCTGGCGGTTTTTTCGACCGTCAACGAATTGGAATTACAGCCGAACACGCTTTTTCCAGCCAGAGAAAAGCCGACGCGGGAAGAATTGCTGTCTTATTACACGCGGTTTGTTTTGGAAAATAATCTCGATATTCAATGGGAAGAAGCGGTTACAAATGTCGAAAAGCGCGGCGAAAATCATTTCGTCGTAACAAGTGAAAAGAGCGAATATGAAGCGGCGAATGTCTTGTTTGCGTTCGGCTCGATGCAAAATTTGCGGCGTTTGGGCGCGAAGGGCGAAGATTTGCCGAAAGTGCATCATTTGTTCCGCGAAACTTACCCGTATGTCAGGAAAAACGCGATGGTCATCGGCGGCGGAAATTCGGCGGGCGAGGCGGCTTTGTTTCTGGCGCAGGAAGGCGCGAACGCGATTCTGGCGATTTTTCGCAAGGATTGGGAAAACAACGACCCGAAACAGGGCTGTATCAAATATTGGGTGAAACAGCCGCTCGAAGCCGAATTATCGAAAGAGTGTCTGAACGTCTATTTTTTCAACCGCGTCGTCGAAATCAAGGAAAAAGAAATCGTTCTGGAAAACGAAAACGGCGAAATCGAAACTTTTCCGAACGATGTCGTTTTTATACTGATCGGCTCGGACGCGGATTTGACAATGCTCGAAAATTTGGGCGTGGAAATCAAGCAGTCGAAATACGGCGTTGTGCCGGTTTACGATGAAGAAACCTTTGAAACTAATGTTTCCGGCATTTACGTCGTCGGGCATTTCACCGAAGCGCGCCATATCGTCGGCGCGATTGAAGTGCCGAAGAAGATAATTCCGAAATTGGCGGCGAAATTGACGAAAGCTGAAAGCAGCGTAAACTCTTAAAATGATTGCTATCAGAAAGTATCAGGAAGAAGATAAAGAGCAGATTTGGAAAATCATCGAATATGTAATCTCGCGCGGCGATTCTTACACTTACGCGCCTGACACGCGGCGCGATTCGGCTCTAGGAGATTGGTGCAGCGCGGAAAAACATACGTTTGTCGCGGCTGAAGACGAAAAAATTCTCGGCACATTTTACATCAAGCCGAATCAAATCGGACTCGGTTCGCACGTCGCCAACGGAAGTTATATGGTTTCGCCCGAAGCGCGGCGGAAAGGTATCGGAAGATTGATGGGCGAGTATTCCATCAAAGAAGCGAAAAGATTAGGATTTCACGCGATGCAGTTTAACTTCGTCGTCAAATCGAACGAGAAAGCCGTCGCCTTATGGAAAAGTCTCGGATTTCAAATCATCGGCGAAATTCCCGACGCTTACCGGCATCTCGAAAACGGTCTGACCAACGCTTACATTATGTATCGAAAATTGTAGTAAAATATCGGTAATGGACATCACCCGCGCACAGGAAATTCTCAAACATCAATTCGGTTACGATTCGTTTCGGATGAATCAGCAGGCGGCGATTGAGTGCGTTTTAACTCGCAAAGATTGCGTCGTGCTGATGCCGACCGGCGGCGGAAAATCTTTGTGTTATCAAATTCCGGCGTTGATGGCTGACGGTTTGACGGTGGTGGTTTCGCCGCTTATCGCGTTGATGAAAGATCAGGTTGACGCGCTCGTGAATAACGGTGTGGCGGCGGCTTTTTTGAATTCAACTCAGACTTCGCGCGAGCAGACGGAAATTTTTCAAAAAGTTCGACGCGGCGAATTGAAACTTTTATACGTCGCGCCGGAAAGACTTTTACAGTCGGGCGATCAGTTTATCGAATTCCTAAAAGACATCAATGTCGCGCTGTTTGCGATTGACGAAGCGCATTGTATTTCGAGTTGGGGACACGACTTTCGACCGGAATATATTCAGCTCGGAAAGTTGAAAAATTATTTTCCGAACGTGCCTTTGATCGCGCTGACGGCGACGGCTGATAAATTGGTTCGCAAGGATATTATCGAGCGTCTCGGACTGAAAGATTATGAGCTTTTCGTTTCGAGCTTTAATCGTCCGAATATCTTCTACACGGTCGAGCCGAAACGAAATTCTTATTCGCGCCTTCTGGAATATCTCGAAAACAAACGCGACGAAAGCGGAATTATCTATTGTCTGAGCCGCAATTCGGCGGAAAGTCTGGCGGGCGATTTGCGCGACGAAGGCTTTAACGCGCTCAGTTATCACGCCGGATTGGATAAGGAAAAGCGCGACAAACATCAGGAATTATTTTTGAAGGACGAAGCGAAAATCGTCGTGGCGACCATCGCTTTCGGGATGGGCATTGATAAATCGAACGTGCGTTTCGTCGTGCATTTCGATCTACCGAAAAACATCGAAAGCTATTATCAGGAAACGGGCAGAGCGGGGCGCGACGGCTTGCAATCGGAAGCGTTGCTGTTTTTCAGTTGGGGCGATGTCAATAAATTAAAAGGTTTCGCCGAAGTCGAAGGCAACCGTTCGCAGACCGACATTATGCTGCGAAAGCTCAGTCAAATGGGCGAATTCGGCGATTTGAAAACGTGCCGCCGGAAATTTTTACTGAAGTATTTCGACGAAGAATTAACCGAAGATTGCGGGCAGTGCGACAACTGTAACACGACTTTTGAGAAATTTGACGGCACAATCATCGCGCAAAAAGCTCTGAGCGCGGTTTATCGCACCGGACAGCGAATGGGCATCACTTATCTCGTAGATTTTTTGCGCGGTTCGCAGTCGCAGAAAATTTGGGATTCGCACAAACAACTGAAAACTTACGGCATCGGCGCGGACATTTCCAAAAACAACTGGCTCGATTATTTTAAGGATTTGATCGGGCAGGATTTTCTGGCGCAGCAATCGGACGGGCAATTCACGAAAATCGTTTTGACGGAAAAAAGTCTGCCGGTTTTGAAGGGCGATGCAGCGGTCGAACTCTTTAAAGTTACCGTCAAAGAAGACAAAAAGGAAAAATCGCTCGTCTCGCAGTTGGCGCACGATTACGAGAAAGATTTGTTTGACGAATTGCGTCAGAAACGAACGGTTTTCGCCAAGGAAGAAAACGTGCCGCCGTATGTCGTTTTCTCCGACGCGACTTTGATCGAAATGGCGACTTTTCTGCCGTTGAACGACGACGAAATGCGAAAAATTTCCGGTGTCGGCGATTTGAAATTGCAGAAATACGGCGCGGACTTTTTGGAAGTTATCGCCGATTATTGCGATAGAAATAATCTCACGTCGCGCATCAATCTGAAAACGCCGAAACGTGAGCCGAAAAAACGCACGATCCGCGACGCGAGCGGGCAGACGACTTACGACGTAACGCTCGATATGTTCAAATCCGGTCTTTCGATTTCGGAGATCGCCGAAGCGCGTGAACTCGCCGCCGGCACGATTGAAACGCATCTCGTACGCTTTATTCCGGGCGGCGAAGTGAGCATCGAAGACATCGTTGACGCTTCTAAAATCGAAACGATCAAAGACGCGATTAGTCGAACGAACGCCGGTTACGCCGTCGCGCCCGTCAAGGAATTTTTGGGCGAAGACTATAGCTACGGCGAAATTCGCGCGGTTCTGGCGACGATGTAAAAAAGTCATTAACCGTCCGCTCCGCGAAACATAGGACACATAGATTCTTTAAATCTTTCTATGTGTCCTATGTTTCGCGGAGCGGACGGTTAAAAGTTTTATTCAGGCTTTTTCGTTCTAATCATAATTTTCTGCGGCTCGTTTTTAAATTTTTCGGCGATGTTTGGCGGGTTGACTTCGTAACTCGCCACATCAATCGTTTCGTCCGCGCCGCCGTCAATGGTTTGCGTCCATTTGTAAGGCATCTGCACGCCGTTGACGTTTCGATAATCGGCGAATTTGATTTGGAATTCACCTGTTTGTACCGTGCCTTTTGCGTTGGCGAAAACCATCACATTTTGTTTGCCGTCGGCGTTCGCTTCATTTTTATTGACGCGGAAAACCATCGGTTTCGCGCCGGTGTAGTTAGCCATTACGGGGAAATGCGTTGATTTATCGAAGAAGAGTTTGACGCTTCCGCCGCCGGCATTAACCTGGACGATTTCGCAGTTTACGCCGTCAATCGTTGCATCTCCGGCGTAAATATAATTCGCATCCGTGTTTTGCGGCGTAGTCAAAAGCAGAAAAAGCATCGTGCGAAAAAGTTCGTCGCCGTGAGAATTTCCGACATCGCCGTTCACATTTTCCGTGATAATTTGACGGCGAATTTTCGGATTTCCGGCGGCTTCTTCATTCGGCATCGGTTCGCCGCCTTTTTTGATAATCGTTACTTTTTCCGAAGAACCGTTTTCATCAATCACGCTGTTTGCCGCGTCGCCTTTTCTGACGACAATGACATTAACTTTTCTCTCCAATTGCTCGCCGCCGCTGCCGACACCTGCGCCGAGTTTGACCATTTTGCTGATCTTGTTCGGCGATTGCAGATTTAATTCCCAATCGCCCGTTTCGGTGCGCGTTTCGTCTCCGAAATTTAAAGTTTTCGTTATTTTTCCCTTCACGCTCAAACTCTGCACGGCATTGATATTCGCATCGCCGCCGATTGCCTGCCGACCCAAACGCATAATTTCCAGAGCGCGTTCGTCCGATTTAAAACGCGCTCCGACGTTTTCGATCAAGCCGCCGAGACCGAGAAAAAATGTCGAAACACACAGAACCATCAATATAAATTTTTTCATAACCTTTATCTCCTTAAAGTATTAATTTGTCATTTTGACATTTTCGAGTATGCCGAACATTTTCGCGCAGGTGATTAAGAAAACGCAAAGAGTTTGTTAAGAATGTAAAATCTCGTTTTTTTAATGGAAAATGGAAAACGGAAAATAGATAATGGAAAGCCGAAAGCGGAAAAGACTGATTTTTCGTTTTCCGAAGTTCGTTATGAAAAGTTTTTCGGTTTTTCTCGTCGCCGCATTGCTCGTTTTGTTGGGCATTTTGGCGTTTTTGCAGTATTCGTGGCTCGGACAAATTTCGAGCGGCGAGCGCGAGCGTCTGCAAAGAAATCTGCAAACCGATACCGATAGGTTCGCCGATGACTTTAACCGTGAAATTCAGAACGCTTATTTTAATTTTCAGGTTGACGCGAGTGTCTGGCGCGAAAAAAACTCGAATGAATTCAATGAAAGATACGAATTCTGGCGCGGCAAAACGGCTTATCCCGATTTGATCAAAGATTTCTATTTCGTCGAACTCGAAAATCAGACGCTTCTCAAATTCAACCGCGCCAATAAATCGTTTGAAGCGGCAAACTGGACGGAAAATCTTGCGCGGCTGAAATCAAAAATCTCAGCAGAAAAAAATATCGAGCCAATCGCCGTCGAAATTCCCGCGCTGCTGATGCCAATCAACGAACCGGGACAAAAAATAACGCGCATTGTGGTACGAACGCCGGAAACGGAAAACATTATCGGTTCGCCGCCGGAAATGCCGAAAAGATTCGGTGTTTTAATTATCGAACTCGAAGAAGGCGTGATTAAAAATCAACTGCTGCCGGATTTGGTCAAAAAATACTTTTCCGAAAACGAAAGCGCGAACTACAAACTCGCCGTCACGAACCGGGAAAACCAGACTGTTTTCCAGACCGAAAATCTAACGGCGACCGACGCGGCGGCAAATCTTTTTGAATTTTCGCCCGACAATTTCGTCTTTTTCGCCAACCGTGAAATTCTGCCGACCATTCAGGGCGAACGGCACAAAACCGTCGTTTTCAGCCGAAGCGAATCCCGAACAATGGAAAAAGATTCATCGGATAATTCTCAGCGGCGAATCGAAATGCAGGTCAGAAGCGGCGAAAAGCCGCGCGTCAAAATTTACGAAAGCGGTAAGACGAAAAACGATGCGGGCTGGACGCTGAACGTACAGCACACCGCCGGTTCGCTCGAACAATTTATTACGAATACTCGGCGCAAAAATCTGGCGGTCAGTTTCGGAATTTTATCGCTGCTCGGTGTCAGCATCGTTCTGATTTTCCTGTCGGCGCAACGTGCTAAACGATTGGCGCAGCGACAGGTTGATTTCGTTTCCGCCGTTTCGCACGAATTCCGAACGCCGCTCGCCGTCATTTATTCGGCTGGCGAAAATCTGGCGGACGGCGTGGCGAAAGAGGAAAAACAGGTGGCGCGTTACGGCGATTTAATCAAGGGCGAAGGCGGGAAACTGTCGAAAATGGTCGAGCAGATTTTAGAATTTGCAGGCGCGAATTCGGGCAGAAAGAAATATGATTTTCGGGAAACTAGCGTTCACGAAATCATCGAAGACGCGCTCGGCGAATGTCAGCCGCTGCTCGACGAAAAAGCGTTCAGAGTCGAAAAAAACATCGCCGAAAATCTGCCGGACATTTCCGCCGACCAAACCGCTCTGAGTCAGGCGATTCAAAATCTGATCGTCAACGCCGTCAAGTATTCGAGCGGCGAAAAACATCTGAAAATATCGGCGAATAACGGCGGCGGACAAATAAAAATCGCCGTTGAAGACCAAGGAATCGGCATTGCACCGAAAGATTTAAAGCACGTTTTCGAGCCGTTCTACCGCGCCAAATCAGTCGTTGACGAACAGATTCACGGTAACGGTTTGGGATTAAATTTGGTAAAACAAACCGTCGAAGCGCACGGCGGAAAAGTCGCGGCGGAAAGCAAAATCGGCGAAGGCAGCACGTTCACAATTTTTTTAACCACATAGGAACATAGAACACATAGAAAATTTAAAAACCTATGTGTCCTATGTTCCTATGTGGTTAGAGTTTTAAATGAAAATCCTACTTATAGAAGACGAACCCGGATTGATTTTGACGCTCACCGACCGTTTGGAGAGCGAAAATTTCAGCGTGAAATCGGCGGCGGATGGCGAGAGCGGTTTGCATTTGGCGTTGTCGGAAAACTTTGATTTGATAATTCTCGACGTGATGCTGCCGAAAAAAAACGGTTACGATGTCTGCCGTGATTTGCGGCAGAAAAACATTTCAACTCCGATTCTGATGCTGACGGCGAAGGGCGAAACATTCGATAAAGTTCTCGGCTTAAAGCTCGGCGCGGACGATTATTTGACGAAACCTTTTGAAGTTATCGAACTGCTCGCCCGCCTCGAAGCTCTCTTGAGACGTTCGCCCGCGTCGAAAAATTCGGCGGAAAATTTCTCGTTCGGCGATGTCATAATAAATTTCAAACGCGCTGAAGTTGTGAAAAATAATCAGCCGGTCGAACTGTCGGCGATGGAGTTTAAGCTCCTGCAATTTTTAATCGAAAACGGCGGCGCGGTTCATTCGCGGGACAAATTGCTGGACGCGGTTTGGGGTTACGACGCGATGCCTTCGACCCGCACGGTTGACGTTCACATCGCTTGGCTGCGGCAGAAATTGGAAGACAATCCGAAATATCCGCAGTTTATTCAGACGGTTCACGGCTTCGGCTACAAATTTATCAGGTAAAATTTTCAATCAGTTTTCGGTAATCTTCCGGCGTGTCAATGTCGAACGCGCCTCCGGGAAAAGGCACGGAGGCGACTTGTTCACGATGTTTTTTTATCAGAGTTTTCGCACCGTCCGACGATTCGAGTGCGAGCAGTTCGGGGAAAATTTCGGCGGCAAAAAGCGCGGGAACGCCGAGCGTGTTTTCATATTCACAGGCGACGATCAATGCACTGGTTTCTTCGTATTTCGCCATCAGTTTTTCAAGTAAGTCCGCATCTGCAAAAGGCTGGTCGCAAACCATAATTATCACGCCGCGCAAATCCGCATCGTTTTCCAAAAGTCTCGCCAAACCGATTTTCACCGAGCCGCCCATTCCCTGTTCCCAATCCTTATTTTCTGCAATCAAAACCGGCAAATCTTCAATTTCTTTTCGCAAAATTTCGCTTCGTGCGCCGAGCGCAACGCAGACTTCGGCGACAGCTTCCAGAGCCGTTTCCGCGCTGCGGCGAAGCAGGGTTCGATTTTGAAATTCGAGCAGTTGTTTCGCTTTTCCAAGACGCACAGACGCACCTGCCGCTAATAAAATTATTCCGATCAGATTAGATTTCATAATTTTTTAACAGCCGGATTTATAAGATTTTTATTTGGATAGATTTCACGATGTGCTAAATTAAATTTACAGATTTATATTTTATTCGTGAACGGCTGAAATGAAAATTCAGTTTATCAAGGAGGCATCAATGGCAGACGACAGTTGCGATATTCCCTTTGAAGAAAAAATCCAAACGGAATTAACGGAAGACGAAAAGGCTTTGCTCGAAGATTTGCCGGAACTTTCGGAACTCGGCGAAGCGCGGCGAAAGTTTTTAGGACAGGCGGCGGCGATGGGTTTAGGCGCGTTCGCGCTGAATCTGCTGGCTCAGGAAGAAGTTTTTGCGCGAATCGAAGCATCAGAAGATGCGCTGTTTGCGCCGATTGCGGAAGAAAATGCAGTCGCCGTGAAACTGAAAATCAACGGCGTGGAAAAAAGTTTAACACTTGATTCGCGGGTAACTTTGCTTGATGCCCTGCGCGAAAGATTAGCGTTGACCGGCTCGAAAAAAGGTTGCGATCACGGTCAGTGCGGAGCCTGCACGGTCATCGTTGATGGGCGGCGCGTTCTGTCGTGCCTGACTTTGACGGCGCAATGCGAAGGCAAGTCGGTAACGACGATTGAAGGTCTGGCAAACGGCGACAATCTGCACCCGATGCAGGCGGCGTTTATCAAACACGACGGTTTTCAATGCGGTTACTGCACACCCGGACAGATTTGTTCGGCGGTCGCGCTGATGGACGAAGCGAAAAACGGCGAGGCAAGTTTCGTAACCGCCGATGTTCGCGCCAAAGCCCGAACAATTCAGCTTTCGGACGATGAAATCCGCGAGCGAATGAGCGGAAACTTGTGTCGCTGCGGAGCTTATCCGAACATCGTCAAAGCTATTAAAGAAGTTCACACTGGAAAACCGATTGATTCGGTAGCGTGGAGTTTTGTCGGCGAAAACAAGGAGGAAAAAGATGCGACCGTTTAAATATTCAAGAGCGACCGACGCGGCGAACGCCGTGAAAATGGCGACGACTGCGGACACTAAATACTTAGCGGGCGGCACGAATCTGCTCGATTTGATGAAGGAAGATGTCGAGCGTCCGACGGCGTTAATTGATGTAACGCGCCTGAATCTGGCGCAGATCAAATCGTCGAACGGCGTTTTGTCTTTGGGCGCGCTGGCAAAAAATACCGACACGGCGAATCATCCGCTCGTGAGGCAGGATTATCCGCTTTTGACGCAGGCGATTCTCGCCGGAGCGTCGGGGCAAATCCGCAATATGGCGACGAACGGCGGGAATTTAAATCAGCGGACGCGCTGTTCTTACTTTTACGACGTAGCGATGCCGTGCAACAAACGCGAACCGGGAACGGGTTGCGGCGCACTCGAAGGAATTAATCGAATGCACGCGATTTTCGGCTGGTCGGAAAAATGCGTCGCGGTTTACCCGTCGGATATGGCGATTGCTCTTGCCGCGCTTGACGCGACAGTAAAGGTGCAGGGCAGAGACGGCAAAGAGCGCGTGATTAATTTTGCCGATTATCATCGTCTGCCCGGAGAAAATCCCGAAAAAGACAATAATTTGAATCAGGGCGAACTGATTACGGCAATCGAAATCCCGAAAAATAATTTCGCGGCGAAATCTTATTATCTAAAAGTCCGCGACCGCGCCAGTTATGCGTTTGCGTTAATTTCCGTCGCAGCGGCGTTAGACACTAAAGGCGATTTCATCACCGAAGCCCGCGTTGCAATGGGCGGCGTGGCGCACAAACCCTGGCGGGCGTTGGAAGCCGAAAAATTCTTGAAGGGCAAACAAGCAACAGAAGCCAATTTCAAAGCGGCGGCAGACGCAGAAATGAAAGCAGCGAAACCGCTCGAACACAATAAATTCAAAGTCGAACTGGGCAAACGCGCAATCGTCCGTGCGCTTTCGATGGCGATGAACGGCGGGAAAGTTTAATTTTTCGTTTGCATCATTTCAATAACCTATGAAAGCACAAAAGCATTTAACGGTGATTTTTTGTTCGAGCCTATTTTTACTTTTTTGGTCGGCGAATTCCGCTTATGCGTGTATGTGTAAGCCTAATGAAACAGTTGACAAAGAATTTAAAAACACTCCGAATGTCGTTGTTTTGACATTACAGAATGTTGAACTCTTGGATAAAAAATCTCAAGGCGGTGCCAATATCTGGCACTCCACATTCACAGTTGATAAGGCTTTTAAAGGAAATCTTAAAACTGATGACAAATTGATTTTCAAAAATGAATATTTCGGTTGTGGTTGGTCTTTTTCAGAAGAGTTAGTCGGCACAAAATATCTTCTTTATTTAGGGGAGAAACCTGGTGAAGAAAATATTTGGCAGGTTTCACGCTGTTCGAGATCAGGCTCGGCAAAAGATACAGCCGAAGATTTGCTGTTTTTAGAAAATCTGGAAAAAGCGAAAGATAAAACGCGCCTTTCAGGTTCGGTCACGCAGTTAGTTCGAGAAATGACATCCGAAGGAATGCTCGAAAAACTAACTTACCTGTCAGGAAAAAACATTCACATAACCGGAAACGGCAAAGACGTTACACTAAAAATCAATGAAAACGGAGTTTATGAAATATATGATTTACCGCCGGGTAAATACAAAATAACGCTCGAAAAAATAAGCGGTTATTCATTTACAAATGAAAATACCGATTTAGTGAAAGTAGAAATAAAGGCAAAAAGCCATACAGAAGAAGATATTTTTTATTCGATTAAAAATGCAATTCGCGGCAGACTCTACGATGCAGACGGAAACCCTTTGAAAGACATAAGACTGGAGCTAATTCCGGCTAACGAAGATTTTCCGTTATTTCATATAGCCGACACCTATACGGATGAAAATGGTAATTTCGAGTTTGAAAGAATTCCTATCGGAACTTTCATAATCATAATCAACAAATACGATGAGTTCAGTTCAGATGAGAGGTTCAAAACATTCTATTATCCTAACACGATCAATCGTGCCGAAGCGTCCGAAATCACAATCACTCCAGGAGCTGTTTATAAAAATTTTTCGATAAGAGTTCCGCAAGCGGCTGTAATTGAAAAAGTAAAGGAATAAGGGGTTGAAAATGAAAAAAGAAACGAACATAATCGGCAAACCGATTGATCGGATTGACGCGCGTTTGAAAGTAACGGGCGCGGCGAAGTATGCCGCCGAGTTTAATCAGGCGCAGATGGCTTATGCTTTTCCCGTGAGCGCGACGATTGCGAAAGGCGCGATTACGAGTTTTGATGAAAGCGCGGCGAAAGCGGCGAGCGGCGTTTTGACGATCATCACGCACGAAAACGCCCGACGTTTGAAACCCGCCGACGCGATGGAAATGTTCAAAGTCGGCGTGTTTATCGGCGAATATTTAGCTCCGCTGCAAGACAATCGCGTTCATTATTACGGGCAGACGGTCGCGCTCGTCGTCGCTGAAACTTATGAACAGGCACGCTGCGCCGCCGCGCTTTTAAAGGTTAATTACGCGAAGGAAAAGGCGGCGACCGATTTGAAAACCGAATTGCCGAAAGCTACTCGACCGCAGCAGTTTATGGGCGCACCGGCACAAACCAATTCCGGTAAAGCCGCCGCGCCGCTTGCCGCCGCGCCGGTGAAGTTTGAGCAAACCTACACGACTCCGACTGAGAATCATCATCCGATGGAGCCGCACGCGACCGTCGCCGTTTGGGAAGGCGACGATAAGTTGATGCTTTATGATGCGACGCAGGGCGTGGTCAACACGCGCTCGACGGCGGCTTATTTTTTCAGTCTCAAACCGGAAAACGTGCGCGTGATGTCGCCGTTCTTGGGCGGCGGTTTCGGCTGTAAAGGTTTGTGGCTGCAAACGATTATGGCGGCGATGGCGGCACACGCGGTAAAAC
>CAXTKJ010000070.1:0-8651 GCA_964244835.1 uncultured Pyrinomonadaceae bacterium | reverse complement strand
GGTCGAGCGGACTAGATGAATGAGCACACGCGGTAAAACGTCCGGTCAAGCTAGCCGTTACGCGCCAGATGATGCAAACCAGTACCGGACGGCGAAGTGAGACGAGCCAGAAAGTTGCGTTCGGCGCGGGAAAAGACGGGAAACTTTCCGTCATTCGTCATCACAGCGATTCTTACACGAACCTGACCGCGTTTTTTGAACCGAGCGGAAAACAAACCGAGGTTTTATACGATTCGCCCGTGCGCGAAATCACTTATACAGTCGCCAAACTAAACGTCGGCACACCGACTTTTATGCGCGCTCCGGGCGAAGCTCCGGGAATGTTCGCGCTCGAATCCGCGCTCGACGAATTGGCATATCAATTAAAATTAGACCCGATTGCGCTGCGCGTTTTAAATCATACGACGGTTGACCCGATGAAAAAACATCCGTTTTCGGGCGATAATCTGCGCGATTGTTACCGCATCGGCGCGGAAAAATTCGGCTGGGCAAACAGAAAAATGCAGCCGCGCCAAAATCGTAACGGTAGATATTTGATCGGTTA
This sequence comes from uncultured Pyrinomonadaceae bacterium, assembly GCA_964244835.1. Taxonomy (GTDB): domain Bacteria; phylum Acidobacteriota; class Blastocatellia; order Pyrinomonadales; family Pyrinomonadaceae. The sequence goes on along the minus strand of CAXTKJ010000070.1, from coordinate 8,107 downwards.
TGGAATGGCGGCGGCGACGTATCCGGCGGGACGCAGTTCGGCGACGGCGAGGGTGCAGTTGTTGGCGAACGGCGACGTGAAAGTGTCGAGCGCGACCCAGGACATCGGCACGGGAACTTATACGACGATGGCGCAAACAGCGGCGGACGCGCTCGGCGTTCCAATTTCAAAAATCGCCGTCCAGCTCGGCGATTCAAATTTGCCGAACGGTCCGCTGTCCGGCGGTTCGCAGACGACGGCGAGCGTTCAACCGGCGGTTATCGCGGCGTGTGAAATGCTGCGGAAGGATTTGATGGCGTTGGCGATGAACGATGCCAAGTCAAAATTAAACGGCAGAAAGATGGAAGAAATCGCCTTCGTTGACGCGAAATTTTATGTCAAAAGCGACGAATCAAAAAGCGATTCCTACGCCGATATTTTGCGCCGCAATAATAAACCGATGATGGAAGCCTGCACGACGGCGATGCCCGCGTCCGGCAGCGGTCTTGGCTCGCCCGTCGCGCCGTGTTCGGTCGCGCCGACTGCCACGGAAGAAAATTCCGACGATAAAAAATACTCGTTTCATTCGTTCGGAGCGCAGTTTGCCGAAGTTTGGGTGGACGAAGATTTGGGAACGATTCGCGTCAAACGCTTTACGAGTGTCCAGGACATCGGCAGGGTTTTAAACGAAAAAACCGCCCGTTCGCAAGTCATCGGCGGCGTGATTTTCGGCATCGGACAAGCCTTGACCGAAGAAACCGTCCACGACCCGCGCTATGGCAATCCGGTAACGCGCACACTCGGCGACTATCACGTTGCATCAAACTTGGACGTGCCGGAAATTGACGTGCATTTCATCAACAAACCCGACGCGCACATTTCCACGCAGGGCGCACGCGGAGTCGGCGAAATCGGCATCACCGGAGTCGCGGCGGCAATCACCAACGCGGTTTTTAACGCGACGGGAAAACGGCTGAGAGATTTGCCGCTCACGCCGGATAAATTATTGTAGGACGATAAAAATCAGATTTTATCAAGGGGGATTTTTCTAAGGTGAATGAGCGAAAAAAAATTATCGGCGAAGGTTTAAATCGGATTGACGGACTTTTAAAAGTAACGGGCGCGGCGGAATATGCGACCGATTATAAAATTAAAAATCCGGCTTACGCGGTCATTTTCAAAAGCGGGAGCGCGGCGGGGAAAATTCTCGATATTGACCAGAGCGCGGCAGAGAAATCGGCGGGCGTTTTAGCCGTCATTACTTATAAAAACGCGCCGAAATTAAACGTCAAAGGCGGCATTCGCGGCGGCGGTTTGTTGCAGAGCCAGAACGTCGAACATTTCGGCGAACACATCGGTATCATCGTCGCAGAGACTTTTGAACAGGCGAGAAACGCGGCACATCTGATTAAAGTTTCGTATCAAAAGACGGACGCGAAAGTTGATTTTGACAAGCACTTGAGCGAAGCCGCGCCGTCGAAAGACAAGGAAAAAGCCGACGCAGTGCGCGGCGATGTCGAGACGGCTTTTCGGAATGCCGAACACAAAATCGAGGCGATTTATGACACGCCAATCGAACATCATCAGCCGATGGAGCCGCACGCGACGATTGCCGTTTGGGAAACTCCCGAAAAACTGACGCTTTATAATGGAGCGCAAATCGTCAATGCGGCGCAGAATTCAGCCGCCGCGACGCTCGGTTTGAAACCGGAAAACGTCCGCGTTATCACGCCGCACATCGGCGGCGGTTTCGGGTCGAAAGGCGGAATGTGGGGCAATATGATTCTCGCCGCCGTCGCCGCGAAAATGGTCAATCGCCCGGTCAAACTCGCGCTCACGCGCCAGCAGATGTTTAATTCGGTCGGACTGCGCCAGCGCAACCGCCAAAAACTGCGGCTCGCCGCGACGAAGGACGGAAAGTTGACCGCGCTCGCGCACGAAACCGTAACGCATTCGGCGATCACAGAGGAATTTATCGAGCCGTGCGGCGACTGCTCGAAATTGATGTATGACACGCCGAATTCGCTGATTTCCTATCGCAACATTCCGCTGAATATTCTCCTTCCGACTTATACGCGCGGACCCGGAAAATCAACGGGCAGTTTCGCGTTGGAGTCAGCGATTGACGAACTCGCTTACCAGTTAAAAATTGATCCGATAGAATTTCGTCTGAAAAATCAGCCGGAAAAAGACCCGTCGAACGGCAAGCCTTTTTCGTCGCGCAAAACCGTCGAATGTTTGCGACGAGGCGCGGAGATTTTCGGTTGGTCGAAACGCAAAATCGAGCCGCGCCAAAATCGTCAGGGCAATTATTTGATCGGTTACGGCGTGGCGTGCGGCAGCTATCCGGCGCGTCAGCGCGATTCTTCGGCGAATGTAAAATTGACCGGAAAAGACGACGATGTGCGGGCGATTATCGAACTCGCCGCGTCGGATTTGGGAACGGGAACGCACACGATTCTGGCGCAAATCGCTGCTGACGCACTCGGTTTGCCGGTCGAAAAAGTCGGCGTAAAAATCGGCGATTCCGCTTTGCCGCCCGCCGCCGGTTCGGTCGGTTCGGTCGGCGCGTCGAGCTTTGCCAACGTCGTCAACGACGGCTGCACAAAAATCACCGACGAGTTAATCGCTAAATCGGGCAAACAGTTTTACGTCCGCCCGACCGCCGCGCAAATGATGCAGTCGGAAAATTTAACCGAATTTCAAACGAGAGTTGACGCGAAACCGCCCGCCAATGCCAACGATTATTCGGCGCACAGCTTTAACGCCAACTTCGCCGAAGTCTGGATTAACGATGCGACGGGAATGATAAAAATTCCGCGCTTTGTTTCTGTAACGGGTGCGGGAAAAATTTTGAATCCGAAAACCGCCCGGTCGCAGATCATCGGCGGCGTGATTTGGGGAATCGGAATGGCTCTGATGGAAGAATCCATCGTCGAACCGCGCTACGGAAATTTCATCACGCGCTCGCTCGCCGATTATCACTACCCGGCGAACCTCGACATCGGCGAAATCGAAACGATTTTCGTTGATGAAGACGACAAAATCCCTAATAAGTTAGGTGTCAAAGGCATCGGCGAAGTCGGCATCGTCGGAGTCGCCGGAGCGGTTGCCAACGCGATTTTCAACGCGACCGGCAAGCGCGTTCGCAGTCTGCCGATTACGCCGGATAAATTATTATAAAAGGCTTTGTGTCGAAAAAAATCCGAAGCGAACTGAGTTTTGTTAATAATGAATGAAGTAAGACAACGAATATAAAAAAGAGCAATGCCAGCATTGCTTACTTATATCGAAAACCGCGTTAAGTTCATAATTTGTATAAACCAGTCTGTAAATAAATTATGCAGCCGAGATTCATCTTATTAGTATTTTTGCTTTTTATTTATCAAGTCGAGGGGCAACAGCCAGCCAGCCAACAAGACGATAACAAGCAAAATTATTCGATTGAATTGAAGGTTGTCGGCAAGAATTTTACCGGTAATTTTTATCCCGATTATGCGAAAACGTATTCTCTGCCTGAAAAATTGTTTGTTGAAAAAATTGATTCGGCGAGAAAAATTTTTAGTGCTGTTCTGGATAAATATAGAAGCAATCTCGACGCTGAGTTTGTTCAGGCACAGGAAACGGAAATCAAATACTACTTTGATAAATTGCTGATCGAATATCCGCTGAACCACGACATTTACGTCGGCAAAACATCAACCGCCGCTTCGACGATTCCCGAAAAACTCAAAAGCAATCTGGCGGATTTTAATAAACCCGAACTGCTCGCCAATGCCGACTTTACCAATTACGTCAAAGCCTTTCTTTCGTATCAGGTTAATCAGGAGTTGAAAAAATCTTTGTATAAAAAAGACGATAATCAACAACTGAGCGCGGTTTGGAAACTGATACCGAAATTCTTTTCAAATCCGGCGTGTAAAGGGTTTTGGCAATCCGATTATCTCTACAATCACATTGATAATAACGGGATCAAAGACATCGAAAATATCTACGACGATTTCAAATCAACCTGCAAAGATGCGGCTTTGCTTAAAAAAGTAACGGCTGTTTATTCGGAAGACGCGACCGGCAGACAAGGGCATTCGATAAAAACTTATAAAACCGTCAGCGCATTTAAATTAGACATTCATACTTTTTTACCCGACGACGTGATGAGCGGTGTAAAAAGACCCGCGATTATTTACTTTCACGGCGGAAGCTGGTCGGAAGGAAAGCCGGATTGGTTTTTCAGCGCGTGCGAAAGCTATGCGAAAAAAGGCTGGGCGGCATTTGCGGTCGAATACAGAACTTACGGCAGACACGGCACTCTGCCGTTCGAGGCGGTCAAGGATGCGAAATCGGCGATTCGCTGGCTGCGACAACACGCCGCCGAATATAATCTCGACCCTGAAAAAATCGTCGCGTCGGGCAATTCCGCCGGCGGACATCTGGTTTTATCCGCCGCTCTAGCCGACAAGTGGAATGAAAAAACCGATGATTTGAAATTCAGTCCGATTCCGAATGCGCTGCTGATTAATTCGGGCGTTTACGACCTGACGGATCAAAACACGGCGTGGATCAGAAAAGATTTAAAGGATAAAAATCTCGTCAAAGAAATTTCGCCGAGCTATCTCGTCAAAAAAAATCTGCCGCCGACGTTAATTATTCACGGCACGGACGACCGGAATGTTCCATACACTTCCGCCAAAAACTTTGTCGAAAAAATGATTGGCGCGGGAAACGGCGCAATCGAATTTGAAACGCTGCAAGGCGCGAAACATTTTATCTGGTTCGATCCGAAATACGCGGATGAAGTTTCAAAATTTAGAAGTGATTTTTTGACTAAGTTGGGTTATTAACAGACGGCAAAAAGTATTTGCTGAAAACAGTAAAAACCGTCTCAAAATCGAATGCGAAGTTCTGAGTCCCGCCTTTAGGCGGCTCTGCCCTGAGGAAAAGCCGCCTAAAGGCGGGACTCAGAACTTTTGAACTATTTTCGAGACAGCTTCAGTTTATTTTACACGCTGGCGATCAAATTGCCTGAGCATTCGGTTAAAGCAATTTTACAGATTATTTCAATACAATCTGATTGTCGGAAGTTAAAGAATTACTGGAGAAGGCAAAAAAAATGAACGAAAACGGAACGATTTCGGTTAGCTTAAAAATCAACGGCGCGGCGCACGATTTACAAATCGAGCCGCGTGTTTCTTTGCTCGACGCGCTGCGCGAATTTGCCGGTTTGACGGGAACAAAAAAAGGCTGCAATCAAGGCGCGTGCGGAGCTTGCACGGTTTTGATTGACGGGACTCGAATCAATTCGTGCCTCGCATTTGCCGTCCAATACGAAGGACGCGAGATCACGACGATTGAAGGTTTGGCTGATGAATTCGGCGAACTTCACCCGTTGCAGGCGGCGTTCGTCGAACACGACGGTTTTCAGTGCGGCTACTGCACGCCGGGACAGATTTGTTCGGCAATCGGGATGTTCAATGAATTTCAAAACGGCTTGCCGAGTGCGGTTACGCAATCAATGAAAGTTCAAGAGATCGAATTTTCCGATGAAGAAATCCGCGAGCGAATGAGCGGAAATCTCTGTCGCTGCGGCGCGTATAACGGAATTTTTGACGCGGTGCGGGAAACTTTTGCGAACAACGAGGAATAATAAAAAGAAAATGAAACCACAGATGAACACGGATGCACACGGATGAAACCAAATTTTTAAGATTTAGTTATCAGAAAAAATCCGTGTTCATCTGTGGCTTCAAAAATTGTCTTAAAAATCGAGAGTAAAACGATGAAAAATTTTAGTTATTCGAGAGCCGAATCAGCGGAATCGGCGATCAATTTATTCGGACAAAATTCGGGCGCGAAATTTTTAGGCGGCGGCACGAATCTGACGGATTTGATGCGCGAAAATATCGAACAGCCCGACGCGCTCGTTGACGTTACGCATCTTTCAGATGAGATCGTTGAAACCGAATCGGGCGGCGTGAGAATCGGCGCGGCGGCGAAAAATACGGCGGTTGCCAATCACGATTTGATTCGCCAAAATTTTCCGTTTTTAGCGCAGGCGATTCTGTTCGGCGCGAGCGGACAGATCAGAAATATGGCGACGGTCGGCGGCAATCTTTTACAGCGAACGCGCTGTTATTATTTTTACGACGACGCGGCAAAATGCAATAAACGCGAGCCGAATTCGGGCTGTGATGCAATCGGCGGATTCAATCGCATTCACGCGATTCTCGGAACATCCGATTCGTGCATTGCAACGCACCCGTCGGATATGTGCGTCGCATTCGCCGCTTTGGACGCGAAAGTTTTCGTCGAAGGCGGAGGCGGAAAACGCGAAATTTCTTTCACGGGTTTTCACAACCTTCCCGAAAATACGCCGCACATCGAAACTCAGTTAAAAGATGGCGAATTGATTACGGCAATCGAAATTCCGAGAATGGATTTTGCGAAAAATTCGCTGTATCGAAAAGTCCGTGACCGCGCGAGCTACGCTTTTGCATTGGTGAGCGTTGCCGCCGCGCTCGAAGTTGAAAATAATTCGATTAAAAATGTGCGAATCGCGCTCGGCGGCGTGGCGCACAAACCCTGGCGATGCTTTGAAGCGGAAAAAGTTTTACAGAACGCCGAAGCGACCGAAGAAAATTTCAGACGAACAGCGGAAGAAGAATTAAAAAATGCAGAAGGTTTCGGTCATAACGATTTCAAAATCGAACTTGCCAAAAGAACAATCGTCAGCGCGTTAAAAGAATTGGCGGAAAAAGGAGTGAAAAGATAATGGCAATCTTACAGAAAATAATGGAAACGGTCGTGCAGTTTGTTCCCGACAAAGAGCCTGATCCGTTGATCGAACATAAACACGGTTACATCGGCAAGCCGTTCAGCCGCGTTGACGGGCAGCTCAAAGTCAAAGGCGAGGCGATTTTTGCGGCGGAATTCAAGTTGGAAAATATCGCGTATGCCGCGCTCGTTTATTCGACGATTACGCGGGGGGAAATCACGAAAGTTGATTCGTCCGAAGCGGAGAAAGCAACGGGATTTATCACCATTATCACGCACGAAAACGCACCGAAAATGAAAAAAGTGCCGACGTTCGGCGGCGGTGATAAAAACGGCGGTTCGGGCGCGAGCGAAGTGCCGCCGATGCAGGACGCGAAAGTTTTTTATAACGGTCAGCCGGTCGCAGTCGTCGTCGCCGAAACGCAGGATCAGGCGGAATATGCCGCATCTTTGGTGCGCGTCGAATACGAAGCGAAGGAAGCGCAGGTTTCGTTTGACACGGCGAAGTCTGAGGCAAAATCGCCGGGTGATATTATGGGCGAACCGGCGGAAGTAAAAGTCGGCGACGCGGAAGACGCGCTCGAAAAAGCGGAATTCAAAGTTGATAATTTGTATCGCACGCCGCGCCATAATCACAATGCGATTGAGCCGCATCCGATCATCGCGCTCTGGGGCGAAGACGACGATTTAGTTGTTTTTGAAGCCTCGCAATTCGTTGCGGGCGGCAGAGATACTTATGCCGCCGTGTTCGGTCTCGATTCGGAAAAAGTGCGCGTGTTTTCGCCGTTTGTCGGCGGTGGTTTCGGCGGAAAAGGCACGGCTTGGGATTACACTCTCCTGTGCATCGCGGCGGCGAAAATGGTCGCGCGTCCGGTGAAAACGGTTTTGTCGCGTGAAGGCGTTTTTCGCATCGTCGGCGGGCGCACACCGAGCGAGCAGCGCGTCGCTCTCGGCGCGAAAACGGACGGAAAATTCGTTTCCGTCATTCACGAAGGCACGACCGCGACGACCGAACACAGCGCGTTTCAAGCCGAACAATTTACATTTCCCGTGCGTCATCTTTACGATTCGGAAAATTTTTACATCGGTCAGAAAACCGTCAATCTCGACACCGTGCCAAATACTTTTATGCGCGCTCCCGGCGAATCAATCGGCACATTTGCACTCGAATCGGCGATTGACGAACTCGCTTACGAATTAAGTATTGATCCAATCGAGCTTCGCAAAATCAACGAGCCGGAGAAAGACCCGATCAGCGGCAAAGAATTTTCGATGCGAAATATCGTCGAGGCATATAAACGCGGCGCGGAAAAATTCGGCTGGAAATGGAACAACGAACCGCGTTCACAGCGCGACG
>CAXTKJ010000069.1:0-25901 GCA_964244835.1 uncultured Pyrinomonadaceae bacterium | reverse complement strand
CATTCCGATCAAACCCGTTCCGCCGCCGGTCGGATAAAGAATTACGTCGGGCAATTTCCAATCGAACTGTTCGGCGAGTTCATAACCCATCGTCTTTTTGCCTTCGACGCGATACGGTTCTTTTAAGGTCGAAACGTCAAACCAATTTTCCGCTTCTTTGCGCTCGGCGACGATTTTCCCGCAGTCGGTAATTAAGCCGTCAACCAAAGTTACATTTGCGCCGGTCTGCTCGCATTCGACGATATTCGCTCGCGGCGTGTCTTTGGGCATAAACAAAAAAGTTTCCATTCCGGCGCGTGAAGCGTAAGCCGCGAGTGCGCCCGCCGCATTTCCGGCAGACGGCGCGGCAACCCGTTTCACTCCCAATTCCTTCGCCATCGAAACCGCCGCCGACATTCCGCGAGCCTTAAAGCTCTGCGTCGGGTTGGTTGATTCGTCTTTGACGTAAAGATTTAATTTGATTGGCAGCGTCGCGGCGAGCCGTTCGGTTTTCAAAAGCGGCGTGTAACCTTCGCCCAAACAAACGACGTTTTCGGGATTTTCAACCGGCAAAACTTCGGCGTATCGCCAAAGATTTTCAGGACGGGTTTTTAAAGAATCTTTCGTTAAAGTCTGTGCCGCTTTCTGCAAATCGTAACGAACGAGCAACGGTTTGCCGCATTCGACACAGAGATTATGGAGTCTATTGGCTTCATAAATTTTATGACAGTTGGCGCATTCGAGATTGGTTACATTCATAAATTTAATTTTAGCAGAATGAAAATTCAGCCACGAACAAACACGAAAGAACACGAAAAAACATAATAAAATTTTCGTGTTCTTTCGTGTTTGTTCGTGGCTAAAAATCTTATTTCGGCAGCATTGGTTTCAATGCTTTATAAACATTTTCCGTCATAATCTTTTCGCCGTCGGCGTTCGGGTGAATGCCGTCGGGCTGATTCAGGTTTTTGTCGAGCGCGATGTTTTCGAGCAGAAACGGCAGGAATTCGACTTTGTATTCGCTCGCCAAATCGGGAAAGGCGTTGACGAATTCGCGCTGATACTGCGCTCCCATCGTTGGCGGAGCGAGCATTCCGCACAATAAAACTTTAATATTTTTCGCCTGTGCTTTTTTGATGATCGCTGCCAGATTGCTTTTCATTTTAGCGACGGGCAAGCCGCGCAAAAGGTCATTCGCGCCGAGTTCGAGAATTAAAATCTGAGCGTTTTCCTGTTCCAAAACCCAATCAACTCTTTCCAGTCCGCCAAGACTCGTTTCGCCGGAAACGCCTGCGTTGATGACTTCGTAATCGTAACCGTCGGCTTTTAATTTACCCTGCAACAGGAACGGGTAAGATTCCTTTTCCGCCAATCCGAAACCGGCGGTCAGGCTGTCGCCGAACGCGATGATTTTCGGTTTGCCGGACGCGACGTTGACCGGCGGTTTTTTGTCGGCGCGGTTCGTCGGCTGTTTTTCAGCGGACGAAGTGCCGCAGCCGGAAAACGCTAAAGTTATAAAAACAAAAGATAAAATTGCCGTGAATTGAATTCGCTTTAACATATTTTGAATGAAAACTTATAAATTAAAAACTGCGTTTTAGATGCGATTTTCATCAGACTTGTTAGCAACTTTTTGAAAGGCTATGATTGATTTTTGCAGTTTTGGAGGAATATTGTCGAATTGAAACGAAACATCAATACAAATTGGTCGGATTACGACGAAGGCTTTTCGCTCGGCACTTCCGGCACGGACGATGGCGCAATCGTGCGCGACGAAGAGCATCAATCGGGTGCGCGAATGACGCTTGAAGAAGAAGGCAGTTCCGCGCCCTACACTTTAACCTGCGGCATCTACAACTGGATGTTTCACACGCGCTTTTTCACGAATGAAGCGGAAGCGCGCGAAGCGTTCGACGAAATGAAGGACGATCTCGAAGAAATACTGGAAGCGATGCCGTCCGACGAACGCGCCGGCGAAGAAGAACAGGAAGATTTCGCGGAAGAATTAGCAGCCTTCATCGAAAAATACCCTTGAATAGTGGTGAGTGGTGAGTGGTGAGTGAAAAACCTCTCCAAAACTCACCACTCACCACTCACCACTAAACTATGATCGAATTAAAAAATGTAACTAAAATCGTTCGCTCCGGCACGGAAGATTTAACGATTTTAGATGCTGTTTCGCTTGAGATTCCCGACGGCGAATTTATCGCCGTAACGGGCGCGTCGGGCAGCGGCAAATCAACGCTGCTCGGCTTAATCGCCGGACTCGACGCGCCGACTTCCGGCGAAATTTTAATTGACGGCGCAAGCGTTACTTCAATGTCGGAAGACGATCTGGCGCAGCTCAGAAGCGAAAAAATCGGTTTTATATTTCAGTCATTTCACCTGATTCCGAGTTTGACGGCGTTTGAAAATATCCTGATCCCGATGGAAATTTTAGGGTTAAAAGACGCGAAAGACCGCGCCAATCTTTTACTCAAAGATGTCGAACTAACCAATCGCGGGCATCATTACCCGACCGAACTTTCCGGCGGCGAACAACAGCGCGTTGCCATCGCCCGCGCTTTTGCCAATCAACCGAAAATCTTATTGGCGGACGAACCGACGGGAAATTTAGATTCGCGCAACGGTTCGCATATTTTCGATTTGATGACCGATCTTCATTCTAAAAATAACGTCAGTTTGATTTTGGTTACGCACGATAATTTTCTCGCCGAAAAAGCGCAGCGGCGGATTGTCTTGAAAGATGGTCGCGTTTTAAGCGATGAGTTTGGGAAGTCTGGAGAGTCTGGAGAGTCTGGAGAGTCGGAAATCGGTTAGTTGCGGTGCAATTTTGAAAGGAGAAATAAATATGGCGGGATTTAAGAAGTTTGAAGATATTTTGGCTTGGCAAAAAGCGAGACTATCAACGAGATTGGTTTATCAAATTACTGGTGAGGGGCAATTTGCAAAAGACTTTGGATTGCGTGACCAGATACGGCGTTCCTGCGTTTCGATTATGGCAAATATCGTAGAAGGTTACGGACGACGTTCGGACAAAGAATTTTCAAATTTTCTAAACATCGCGCACGGCTCAATCGCCGAAACCCAATCTCATTTATACATCGCATTAGATTTATCTTATCTGGGCGAGACCGATTTCAACAAAATATATGTTTTGTTGGATGAAGTTTCAAGAATGATTATGGGATTGACCCAACATCTGCGAAAAATTACCTAAACTCTCCAGACTCTCTAGACACTCCAGACTCTCCAGACTTTTCTATATGAATTTTATTCTCAATCTGACTTTCCGAGAAATCCGTTCCGCGTGGCGGCGTTTGTTGTTTTTCTTTCTGTGCATCGCCATCGGTGTCGGTTCGGTTGTCGCGCTTCGTTCGCTGATTATCAATCTGAGTCAGGCGGTCGGCGGCGATGCGCGGGAATTATTGACGGCGGATTTGGTCGTCAATTCGACGAACGATTATTCGCCGACCGAGATTGAGAAAATCGAAGCGGCAGTGAAAAATTCAAACATCGTCGAAGACCGCAACGAAGCGATTGAGACATCGGCGATGGCGCGACCTATTGACCCTGAAAATAAATCTTTCGGCTTCGTCGAATTGAAGGGAATTGAGCCGCCGTTTCCGCTTGTCGGACGATTCGTTTTGTCTGACGGGAAACCGTTTGATTTTAAATTGCTCGAAAATCGCGGCGCGGTGATCGCACCGATTTTGCTTGAAAAACTGAATTTGAAAGTCGGCGATTCGATTCGCATCGGCGAATCTGATTTTCAGATTCGCGCCACGTTCGATGAAGAACCCGGCGGCGGCACGAACGGTTTTCGTCTCGGCTCGCGCGTTTTCGTCGAGAAAAAAGCGTTTGACGAAGCCGGAATCACGCGCAACAGCGGTCGTGTTCGCCGCCGCATTTTGTATCGCACGTCGTCGAATCCGACCGAACTGGTTAAAGCCCTGCGCGAAACTTTGCAGGGAACGACCGTAACCGTGCAGTCTTACCGCGAGACGCAGGAAAATCTCAACGAGCAATTCGAGCGCACGGAAAATTATTTGTCTTTGACCGGACTTTTGATTTTGGTTCTCGGCGGTGTCGGCGTGTGGAATGTCGCCCGCGTTTTCGTCGAGCAGAAACGCAAAACTATTGCCGTTCTAAAATGTTTGGGAGCGAATGCCAACGCCGTTATCACGGTTTATTTATTGCAGATTTTAACTTTGGGATTGATCGGTAGTTTGTTCGGTGTGATGCTCGCACAGATTTTTTTGTGGTTTGCCGGTTGGTATTTCGCCGACGCTTTGCCCGCCGCGATGAGTTACGCGGTCAATTTTTCGACGGCGTGGCAGGGCGTTCTGCTCGGCGTTTTGATTTCATTTTTGTTTTCCGCACTGCCGCTGCTTCAGGTACGTTTCATCAAACCGAATCTTCTCTTGAGAGATGAAGCGGGCGAAAAAATGCGGCGGCTCGACCCTTTGAAACTGATTTTTGGCGCGATTTCGCTGATCGGATTGTTAGGCGTGGCGGCGTGGCAAGCCGGTTCGATCAAAGTCGGCGCGATTTTTCTCGTCGGTTTGGGCGTAACTTCTGTTTTTCTCTACGCGGCGGCTTTTCTGCTGACGAAACTTTTGCGGCGCGTCAAAAATTTCGGCTCTTTCGCCATCGCGCAAGCCATCAACTCGCTATATCGTCCGGGAAATCAAACGCGAATTATTCTGCTCGCCGTCGGTTTGGGCGCGTTCGTCGTGCTTGGCGTTCAGTCTTTGCAGGGAAATTTGATCCGCGAGTTCGATTTCACGCGCAATCAAAAACTGCCGAGCCTGTTTTTTATTGATGTCCAGAAAAGCCAGGTCGAGAAATTGAAATCAATGGTCGAAGCGGCGACGAACGAAGCCGTCCAACTCGTGCCGACGATTCGCGCCCGCATTTCTTTAATCAACGGCGAGCCGATCAATTACGCCAACGCCGAAGTCCGCCAGCAGCAGGGACAAATCGGGCGCGAATTTGCCGTTACTTATCGCCCGAATTTGGACGAGAACGAAAAGATTATCGAAGGAGATTGGTGGCAGGGCGAAACGAAAGAAGACGAGGCGCAGGTTTCGGTCGAAGAAGATATGGCGAAACGCCTGAACGTCGCGGTCGGCGATTGGATCACATTCGACATATCGGGGCGAAAAATTAACGCCCGCGTCGAGAACGTCCGCAAACTCGATTTACGCAACACGCGCACGGCGTTCGTTTTCGTTTTTCGCCCCGGCTTTCTGGAAAAAGCACCGCAGACTTTCGTCGCCACTGTCTTGAAAAAACTGCCGGAAAACGACCGCGCCAGACTGCAAAGAAGTTTGATTGACGAATTTCCGAACGTCCAGATTTTCGATGTCGCCGAAGTCGTCGCCGCCGTGCAGAAGCTCGTCAACAATTTCGTGCTGGCGATTTCCTTCGTCGGCGGTTTCGTCATCGTCAGCGGAATGCTGATTTTAATCGGCTCGATTGCGCTGACCAAATCGCAGAGAATTTACGAAAACGCCGTTCTCAAAACGCTCGGCGCAAAACGTCCGACGCTCGCCGCCATTCTGCTCGCCGAATACGGAATTTTAGGCTTGCTCGCCGGAATCATCGGCGCGGGTTTCGCCGTTTTGCTGTCGTTCGCCGCCTCGAAATTCGTTTTCGACATCGGTTGGGAATTCGATTGGAAATTAACCGTCGTCGGAATTTTAATCACGGCTCTGCTCGTGATGATTGTCGGCGCAATCGCCAGTTTCGACGTGCTTTTCAAAAAGCCTTTATCAATTTTGCGCTCACAGTAAAAATCTTCAATGCTTCGACTGTAAAAATTTCACTGCCGCGTCTAAAATTTCGTCTTTGCCTTCGATCAAACCTTTAATTGTCGGCGCGACTTTGACGTTCGGCTGAATGCCGACGCGCTGTAATTGTCGCCCGTCGGCGTGGCGGACACCGTGACCGGAGAATGAAACTTTGATATTTCCGGGCAAAACCAGATTTGTTACGTCCCCGTTCGCGCCCGCTGTCGGTGTGCCGATAAAGGTGATGTCGGGACGCGCCGCCTCGAAAAACAGACAGGTGTGTTCGGACTGGCTCTGTGCGTTTTCGTCAATCAGCATCACGATTTTGCCTTTGTAGATTTCGCCTTTTTCGCGTTTCGGAATCTGCTGCGCGAAGGTGAAATTCGTGCCAGTTGAATAATCGCTGCTGCTCAGATTTTTCGCTTCCAAAATAGGATTATCGAACAATGCGGCAATCGGTTGATTTTTGTCGGAAAGACGCGGCGCGATTGCCCAAGCCGTCCCGTTCGGATAGCCGCGCATATCAAAAATCACGGCAGGCGCGGTTTTAATCGTTTCAAACATTTGCTCGACTTCGTTTCCCTGCAATCGGTCGAGGTCAACATATCCGAAACCCGACGGCAAAATCGAAACGACGGGCATTTTGCGTTTGCCGTCGTCGAATTGAGCAAAGCGCGGATCGTTCGCGGCGACGTTTCTGATTGCATTTACTTCGCGGATTTTGCCGTCCAAGCCGCGAACTTTGAAAACGGCTTTGGAATCTTTTGCGCCGCGAAAAATTCCGTAGAAGTGAACCTGCCGCATCATCGCTTGCGGAGTTGAAGCGGCGACGCGGACGGTGAATTTTTCTTCCAAAAGTTTGGCAATCGGTACACCGTCAACTTCCAAAACGATGTCGCCGACTTTAAAGCCTGATGTTGCGTCCAGAACGCCGCGAATATATGTTTGATTTTCGGCATAGCCTTCGACCGTCGGCGGAAGATAAAACTGCGGCGGGCTTTTCAAACTCGGCGGACGGAAAAATCCGTGCGAATCGTGAATTTCAGCGACCATTTTGCCCGCCGTGAACCGATATTCGACGGCATCTTTATCGGCTTCAAACTGCGGAATATATTTCGGCAAAACATCTTTCCAATCCGCGCCTGTCAGATTCTTATACGGGAAAAAATAATTGATGACGTTCCAGAATCGAAACAATGCGAGCAGACGATATTCCTTTTCGGGAAACTCCATTTCGCTGTAAGTTCGATCCTTCTGCGAAATCTGCGCGATGTTGGCGGCGGAATTTTTTTGGCGCGTCGAAACGAATTTATTTTCCAGCGCGATTTTCTGCGCTGTGTTCATCGCTTCGCCTTTCGGCGCGAGTGCGTCGGGCGCGAAACCGATTGAGCCGTCGGGCGCGACGATTTCCATCGTTCGCATTTTGACTTCCACGCCGTCGGCAAGTTTCATCGTGTGAGCGTCCACGCCCAAATCGCCCGTTTCGGCAACGATAAACGCTTTGCCCGCCGTCTGCAAGCCGCTGAAAATCACGGCGAGCGGCGAATTTTGGTCAACAATCACTACCATCGGCGGCGTTACAAAAGGCTTTGCTTCGTCATCGCCGAAAGTCTCCGGCGTGTCCGTGATAAGTCCCGAATAATAACCGCCCGAAGTCGCGCCGTCCTGCGGCGCGTAGCCGTTATGAATCCGGTAGCGAATCGTGCCGAGCGTTACTTTTTTATCAAGCAGCGCGGGCAGAATGTTTCGCATCTGCATCCCAAGTTCATACAGCGTCATTTCATCGGTTTCATCGCCCGTCCGCGAATCGAGAACGACCGCCTTCGCCTGCTCGAAGAGTTTGAAAAAATTCTGCGAAAACTCTCTTGATTTTTCATTGCTCTGCGAACTAATCCGCGCCGCCGCGAGCGCGTCATAAAACAAAATGCCGTTTTCCAGCCGCAAAGATTCTTTCCCGTTCGCCGCCGTATTTTCGGTCTTCGCCGTCTGTGCGGCAAACGCCCGCGTCTGACTATCGCCGAGCGCGGCAAGCATCGAATTAACCGCCGCCGCATATTCTTCCGGCGATTTCGCTGCGTTGACTTTCGGAATCGTTTCAATCAACGCCTTGTCCCAATCAATTTCACGATAAGCCGGATACGGGTGAAAATATTTGACCGCGCCCCAAACCTTCGCCAAGCCGCTTAACCTTTCGATGCGCTTTTCTTCCGATTGCGCGAACGTGCCGCTGACAGCAGCAAACAGGCATAGTAAAATTGCCGGTAATAAAATTGGTAATCGCATAGTGTGTTTATTTTTCTCCTATTTCAGTTGTTCAAATAAAAATGCGTAGAAGTCGGCGAGTTGTTCGTGATACTGCGTTCTGCCTGCGCCCGCGCCGTGTCCGGCGTTGTAATCAACGCTTAACAAAACGGGTTTGCCGCTCGTCGTCGCTTTTCGCAGACGCGCCGCCATTTTTGCCGATTGCCAAACGTCAACGCGGCGGTCGTTTGCGCCGGTCGTCAGCAGAACCGCCGGATATTTCGTGCCGTCTTTGACGTGGTGAAACGCGCTCATCTCAAACAAACCTTTGAAGCCGTCCGCCGTTTTGGTCGAGCCGAATTCCTGAATGTTCGGAACGCCGTTCGCGGTCGTTTCAAAGCGCAGCGTGTCGAGAATGCCGACGTTGATAACCGCCGCGCCGAATAAATCCGGGCGTTCCGTGATGGCGCGTCCGATTAAAATTCCGCCCGCGCTTCCGGCTCGTCCGGCGAGATGTGCGGGCGCGGTGTATTTTTCTTTAATCAGGTATTCGGCGCAAGCGATGAAATCTTTCCAGGTGTTCGGTTTGTTTAATTTTTGTCCCGCCGTGTGCCATTCTTCGCCGTTTTCGCCGCCGCCGCGAACGTGCGCGACTGCTATCACGCCGCCGCGCTCGAACCAGGGAATTTGCGACGGATCGAAAAACGGATATTGAATTGTGCCGTATGCGCCGTAGCCGGTGAGCAAGGTCGGATTTTGCCCGTCGAGTTTCAAGCCTTTTTTATAAATTATCGAAAGCGGAATCATCGCGCCGTCGGCGGCTTTGACCTGAACTTCACGGGATTCTAAATTTGCTTCCGTCTCAAGCGGGTTTTTTTGTTGAAATCCGGTGTCGGTGAAGGTTTTGGTTTTCGGATCGTAAAGATACGTCAAACCGTTGCCCGTCCACGCGGTCGAAGAAATAAACGCGCCGTTTAAAAGATGATTTGTTCCTGAAACGAAACACGCCGGAGCATTCGGCGCGATGATGCGTTCGGGTTTCGCATTCGCTTTCCATTCGACGCGCACGGTTTCGTCTAAACCGGAACGCATCTGCGAAACATAAAGTGCGTCGAGCGCGGGATTGATGCCGTCAATGAGTGCTTCGCTCGCCGGAATAATCGTTTCGGCGCGTTCCAAATTAGGTTTGCTCACGCTCGTTTTTATCAACTTAAAACGCGGCGCGTCTTTGGAAGTCAGCAAATAAAGCGCGTCTTCGTGAACGATAAATTGTTTGACCAAATCGGTGCGGTCGAAAACTTTCTCCCATTTGATGTTTGGTTTTTCGATGTCGGCAATCGGAGCGCGATAGACGGTTTCTTCGCTTGCGTCGCCGTGTTTGATTCGCAAAATCACGAACGGCGAAGGCGTATGCGTCAGCGTCAAAATAATCGGCGTGTCGGCTTCGTCAATCGCCACATTATTTGCCGCGCCGAAACCGATAATAAATCTATCCGCCTTTTGTTCGGTTCCCAAAACGTGCAGAAAAACCTGTTTCTTCTTCTGAATTTCAGTCGCCGGTGCGTTGGCGGGCAAATCCTGCATCTTGCTGTAAAAAAACGAACGGCTGTCCAAACGCCATTCCGGTCGGGCGTATTCCCAATCCGAACGCTCGATCACATCCGGCAAATCCTTGCGCGTCGCCGTGTCCAAAACGTGCAGAACGGGTTTCTCCGACCCGTTCGCGGCGATGCCGTAAACGATGTATTTCCCGTCGGGCGACGGCACAAAATAGCTGATGGTGTAACTTTCGGTCGCCGACTTAAATTTATCAGGGTCAACCAGCAAAATTTCCGCGCCCGTCAATCCTTCGCGCCAATACAGCTTCGCCGCCTGCGCGTCCGGCGGCTGTTTCAGATAAACATATTTGTCGCCCGCGTCGAGCCTCTGCACCGCAAACGGTAGCGAAGGAGCCGCCGCGTCGAGTTTGGCGATGCGCTCCAAAAGTTCTTTTCGCAGCGGCAGTTTATCGAGCGTCGCCCGCGCATAATCGGCTTGACCTTTCAAAAAACCGACGAACTCCGGCGATTTCTCGTTTTCCATCCAGCGATACGGATCAGCGACTTTCACGCCGAAGTATTCGTCCGTTACATTATCAACACGGGCGGACGGCTGGGTTTGTGCGGCAATGGATGTTGTCAGAATGAGAAAACAGAAAAACGCATAAATTTTTATAGATTTCATTTTCATAATTTTGTTTCTCGTGGGCGAATCAGGATTCGCGCTCAAGTTTTTGATTTTCGATTTTAATTTCGGGAAGATATTTGTCGCTGACAATCGAGCTAATTTAGAATCAGAGTCGTTCACCACGAAAGTTTTCCCCGATGCGATAAAATTAACCCGAAATCTTTTTTATGTCCTTTATCTTTTCTAAATTATTTCCGTATGATTTCTGAAGACGCAGTTAAAACATTGAAATCAACGGCTTAAACCTTTTTGCGAACTCCAGCGGAAAGCGGGAAATCTGCCGTTATTATTAAAAACGAAATCGCCCGATTCGTTCTGAAAGCGTTGAACGATAATTTTTCTCTGCGAAAAATATACGGTTAGACGGTTAAAAACGCAAAGTAATTCGGCGGCGCGACGGGCGAATCGAAAAAATTATAGAATGAAGAAATGAGAAAATTAATTTTGTCGAAAGCGATTTTGCTCGCCGCGCTGTTTTCGGCGGCGACGATCAACGCGCAGACCGAATCGAAACTGACGGCGATAAATTCTCCATCCGAAACGCCGTCTGCCGACAAATCGAACAAATTTCTGCCATTTAATGCGCGTGAAGTCCGCATCAAAAAAACTTTTGATGCGGACAAAAATCTTCCGGCACGTCAGCAGACTTACGTTCGCCCGACTAAGGAACAAAGATTGAAACGCTATCTGTCGGATGCGTTCGGCGTTCCGGCTTTGATCGGTTCGACGTTCGGCGCGACCATCAATCAAATCGGCAACGACCCGCCGGAATGGAGACGAAACGCGGGCGGTTTCGGCAAACGATTCGCATCGAGCTACGGTACGAACGCGATTCGCAACACGGTTTCCTACGGCTTGAGCGAAGCGTTCAAACTCGACAACCGTTTCGAGAGAAGCGGGCAGAAAAATGTCGGCAAACGCCTCAGGCACGTCTTTCTCGGCAGTTACACGACGCGCACGCGCAATGGAAAACGCATTCCCGATTTTCCGTTCGTCGCCGGAACTTACACGGCTTCGATCATCGCCAACGAAGTCTGGTATCCGAACCGATTCAGTTACAAAGACGGCATACGCGACGGCACGATTTCGCTCGGCGTGCGCTTCGGCGTTAATCTTTTGCGCGAATTTATCTTTCCCAAATAATCAAAAAATAATATGAATCTCGAAGGAAAAACAGCATTAATCGTCGGCGCAAGTCGCGGTATCGGACGCGCTTCGGCGGAATTGTTCGCCAAAGCGGGCGCAAACGTCGTCGTCAGCGCACGGAACGAATCGGAATTAATGGAAGCCGAATTCGCCCTGAATAACATCGGCGGCGAAGTTCTCGCACTCGCGGCGGACGCGGCAATCGAAGCCGATGTGAAAACTCTGGTTGACGAAGCAATCGCTAAATTCGGCACGATTGATTACCTCGTCCACGCGGCGGGCGCGGGCATTTTAAAGCCGTTCGGCGAGTTGACGGCGGCAGATTTGGACGCGCTTTTGACGGCTAATGTGAAAACCGCCTTCAATGTTTTGCAGGCGGTTCTCCCAAAAATGGCGGAAAATAAATTCGGTCGCGTCGTGGCGATTCCGGGTATTTTAGGCAAAGCCCCGATGATGCAGGCTTCGGCATACTGCGCGGCGAAATACGCCTTAACCGGAATGATAAAATGTCTCGCGCAGGAATATAAACGCTTCGGCATCCGTTTTTCATTGATGCACCTCGGCGGCGTTGATTCAAACTTCTGGGACGACATCACGATGAAAGTCCAGCGCGACAAAATGCTCTCGATTGACGCGGCGGCAAACGCCGTTTTCTTTGCCGCGACACAGCAAGGCGAAGGCGTGATGGCGGAAATCGTGCTGATGCCGGAAAATCATCAATTGGTCTAATTCGCTGAACACTAAACCACTGTGGAAATCCACGTTGAACTCCATCGAAGCGTCAAAGACAATCTTATTCAGAGATTCAGTTGAAGTTTCGGAGAAACAATTATGCGACGTTGGTTTTTCTATTTATTGATCGGATTGTCGTCTTTCGGAATCGGTTCTGTTATTGCGGAAAGATTTAACCGGCAAACTGAAAAGATTTTTCCGAACACTCAAGAAGTATTTAAAACCAGAAGTTTCGGCAATTTTCGGGAAGACATAAGAAGAAATAGTTTGCAATTTCCGATTGAAAATCAGCCTGCCGTCAAAAAGAAATCTGCCTTTACCTGCAATAACAAAATTTTGTCGGCGGTTCTGAATGATTTAAGAAAGCAGAAAGATTTTGATGAAGATGCTAAAAACCATCTGGAATTCAGCGATGATTCCGATTGTCAGGACATTTTGTATATCAATCAAACTGTTGATTTAAACGGCGACGGAATAAATGAATTCGTTGTGCGCGGCGCAAATTTTTTTCTTTGCGGTGCAACTGGAAATTGCCAGATGTGGATTTACAAAAAATCCGGCAACAGCTACAAAAAACTTTTAGATACAGGCGGCGAAATTTTATTGGTTAAAAAGAATTTGACCAGCGGTTACAAAAACATTTTCGTCAGAAATCACGGGTCTTGCGCTTCTTCTTATCAAACAACCTATAAATTTAATCGTGGAAAATACGAAGAAAGTCAGTGTTTATTCGTTGATGACTCAATGCCGGGCAGTAAATACATCACGACTTGCGCTAAAGAATCTGCGAGAATCGAAGAGGAATACGAAAGGCAGAAAAATCTAAATTAAGGAATTCAAAATTATAAAAGCGGTGAAAATGAAATGTATGAACAATTCGTTTTCACCGCCTCTCAATTTTAAGCTATAAATTACTTTGAGCCGTCCGCCGGTTTCGCCGAGCGTCTGCCGCTTTTGTATTCTTCTTTTTTCTTCATTCCGAGAGCTTGAAATTCGTTGGAATTTTCGCCGAACTGCGCCTTGACCTGCGTTTTCGCTCCCAAAATCATATTGTGAAACGCCCGTTCGTCGTTGGTCGAAATGTCCTTCGCTGCGTCGAGCGCGTCCTGTTTTTGTGCTTCGTCGGTTTGGCTCGCGTTCATTTTGGTATGCGAGGCGGTAACATTAGCCAGCGTGTAGTCGCCGTTGCTCGGTTTATAACCCGCGACTGCCTGCAAAGATGCGTAAGTTTCAATGTCTTCGAGCAGCACTTTTTTCGTTAAACGTCTTGATTTAGCCATAATTTATGTCTCCTGAAAGTTTAGGTTTTAATTTAGTTGATGATTTTTCCCGCGAATAATCACTTTTACACGACGTGCAAATTCAATTTATTTGCCGACAAATTGAATTTGTAAGCGTGCAAATTTAATTTGTAAACGTGCAAATTCAATATGTAGCTCTGCAAATTTAATTTGTAAGCATGCAAATTTAATATGTAACTTTGCGAATTTAATTTGCACGTTTGCAAATTCAATTCGTAGATGTGCAAATTTAATTTGCAGAACGGAAAACTTAATTTGCAAAGCGTTCCTGATACCGCCAATCGGCGGCAATCATTACGCTTAAAATCGAAATTCGCCGTTTTCCGCCAAAATTATTGTTATCCGCGCCGCCTTCAATTAAAATCATCGTGGTAGAGAAATAGAAGTATGAATTGGCAAAATAAAATCGTCTCAGATTAAAATATCCTGCTCGGCAAACCGACGATTAAAGGAACGCGGCTGTCGGTTGAATTTATTGTCGAAAGGCTAGCAAGCGGTTGGACGCAGGAACAGCTTTTGGAAAATTATCCACGTTTGACGCGGGAAGATCTGCAGGCGGTTTTTGCTTATGATTTAGAAAGAAAAATTGGAGAAAAAAAATTGAGTGAAGTTGGAGAATCTGAAAATTATGAAAGTTAAGAATTGCATATTACTTGTGATTTTTTGTTTTGGCGCAACGATAAATGCGTTCAGTCAAACAAAGGAAGTTCCTGAAGAAAAGTTTTGGCAGCCAATTCGAGATGCTTATAAACCAATGTCTGAGATTTCACGGCGGATTACAAGTCAAAAAGAATATTTTGAGGACGGAAAACTAAACAGCACAACGAGAATTACCGACGAATATCTTGTGCCTGATAAAAGACATTATTTGGAAGTTAAAAAACTCACCGACCGAACAAACAGAAAAGAATATTTTCAAATCGGCGAAAACTATTATTGCAAAGAAAACGATGGCGAGTGGAAGCAGTCGAATAAATGGTGCGAAGGTACCGGTATATCCGGCTTGTCAGGCGTAATAGAAAGAAAATTTACGGTTGAAGACGTAAAATTAAACAATCAATCGGCTGAATTGTTTACAAACTTCTACACATTTAAAATTTCAGATTCAGATGAAAGCGATAAAGGAAAGATAGCTTATTCACAATCTAAATTTTGGCTAGATGTTAATGGACTTATTTTGCGTTTCGAGTCAAAAAAAGGACTGCTGAATTTGGAAAAGATTTATAGCCAAGAAACAAGAGCCTATGAATACAATCCAAAAAAACTCAAAATCGAATTACCAGTGAAAGGAAAGTAAAAGATTGCTTTTAAAATAAATTTTGGACAATAAAACTTAAATTTGTTAGCCTTGAAGTTGATTTACTGCATCAAAAACCAAAATTTTAATCAGCATCTTATTAAATAAAAAACATTATGTTCAGTGATAATTTCAGACGCGGCGAAGGGAAAGGCAAAGGGAAAACAGGCTCGAAGGCGGCATCGAAACTTGCCGATATTGGTTGGAAGGCGTTTCAGGCGGTGAATAAAACTTTGCCCGAAGGCGAATCTATTACGCCGAATTGGGCGGCGGAACCGCTTTTGAAAAGTTATGAGCGCACCGCGCCGCCGTTGGGTTTCCCGCGTGAAACCGATTCGCTGTGTCCGACGTGCGTGAAGAATGTGCGTAACGGCGTGATTGATAAAACGATTCCGCTGGAGATTTTGATGAACTCGCATCCGGGCGAGATTAAGGCGCAGATTGTCGAGGAAAACGGGCAGGTTCTGATGAAGAAAACCTGTCCGACGCACGGCGAATTCGTTGACGTGATGGCGACCGACGCGAAGTTTTTGGAACGCATCGAATCGTTGTTTTACGGGCGCGATTTCAAGGCGGCGGAAGACAAGCACGTTCATCATCACGGAACTTCGGACATTAAATTTGGGCGCGGCGCGGTTTTGACGGTTGATTTGACGAACCGCTGCAATATGATGTGCAACCCGTGTTTTATGGACGCAAATCAGGTCGGCTACGTTCACGAACCGACGTTTGAAGACACGAAACAGATTTTAGATAACGCGATTTCCTTCAAGCCGCGCCGCCAAATAATCATTTTATTTTCGGGCGGCGAACCAACGATTGCGCCGCACTTTTTAGAATCGGTCGCATACGCGAAAAAGATCGGATTTTATCGCATTTTAGCCGCGACGAATGGCATTCGCTACGCCGAAGACATCGAGTTCTGCAAAGCGGCGAAAGAAGCCGGACAGCACGGTGTTTATCTGCAATTTGACGGAACCTCGGAAGAAAAAAACAAGCATCGCGGAGTCGGCAATTTGTTCGACGTGAAACTAAAAGCGATTGAAAATCTCGCCAGCGTCGGCATTAAAGTTACTTTGGTAACGACTATTGTCAACACTGTCAACAACGACGCAATCGGCGACATCGTAAAATTCGCCGCGCAGAATATTGATAAAGTTCAGACGATTGCGTTTCAACCCGTTTCGTTCACCGGGCGCGACGAAGACGTTTCCGACAAAGACCGCATTCAGCAAAGATACACTTTGGCGGGAATGACGCACGATTTGAAAGATCAACTCGACGGAACTTTGCAGCCTTTGCGCGATTGGTTTCCGCTTTCGTCGTATTCGGCTTTCACGAGCGTGATGGATATGCTGCAAGGCGCGGATGCTCCGTGGGGCTGGTCGTCGTGTAATTGTCATCCGAACTGCGGAATTTTCACGCTGATTGTCGTTAATAAAAATACGGGCGCGATGACATCTTTGTTCGACTTTTTCAATTACGAGCAGTTTACGAGAGACGTGGCGACGATTACCGACACAGCTCGCGGTAAAAAGTTGACGATGGCGCAACTCGGAATGGCGATTATGCGAAACTACGACGCGTCGAACGCGCCCGACGGCTTTCCCGTTTCGCAGATTCTGAATCTTTTCAAACCGTCGTCGGCTGATTCTAATTCGGATAGAAATGATCGAATGAAAGCGCAGCCGAAAAACGATACCGATGATATGTGGCGCGTCTTGTGCGTCGAAGGAATGTGGTTTCAGGATTTGTTCAACTACGATTTCCGCCGCACGGAAATGTGCGTCATTCCTTATGGCACTCAGGAAGGCGAAATTTCATTCTGCGCCTATAATACCGGAGTCGGCTGGCGGCAGATCGTCGAAGAGATGAACAAAACCGCGAGTTTAGCCGAATGGTATAAAGACAACGGGCGACACGACGTTTACGCGAAAGGCAAAGCCGTGCCGAATATCTCGAAAACTCGCTCATTGAGTCTGCCGGTTATCGCCAAGGTTTTGCAGGAAGATTTGGATCAGCCGACCGTTTCGCCGTATCTGGTCGAGGAAGAAGAATTTGAAACGGTGAAATTATAATATTTGCGAAGCCTGTTCGATTGAGCAGGCTTTTGCTTTGTAAGCGAGTAAAAAATGGCACTTACCAAAACGCTCAAAAATCTCGGCGGTCTCGCTAAACTGTTGGCTTTCGGAATGCCGAACAACGCCGTCGGTTCGATTGACGCAACGAAACGCTGCAATCTGCGTTGCGAGCATTGCTATTTTTTCGCCGAAGAACACAACGAACGCGAGCAAACCGTCGAAGAATGGGTCGCGCAGTTTGAAACGATGAAAGCGGCGGGCGATCCGATGCTGCTTTGCACCTGGGTCGGCGGCGAACCGCTCGTTCGTAAACCTTTGATTGATGCCGGACGCAAATATTTCAAATACAACACGATTGTCACGAACGGCACGATGGAACTGCCCGATTGGACGGATGTCACGTGGGTGATTTCGATTGACGGCACGGAAGAAGCGTTCGAGAAAATGCGTGCGCCGGGAATTTACAACAAAATCAAAGAGAACATCAAACGGCATTCAAACTTAAAAATCCAGATTTCGTGCGTCATCACGAGTCTGACGAAAGACTGCATCGAAGATTTGGTCGAGGAATGGAAAGACATGGCGAGCGGCGGAATAATCTTTGATTTCTTCACGCCGGTCAATAAATTGGATGAATCGTTATGGCTCGATTGGGACGAGCGCGATGCGATGATTGATAAAATCTTCGCGCTGAAAAAGAAATACCCGGGCAAAATCAATATGCTCGATTCGACGCTCGATTTGATGAAATCGAAAAACTCAAAAAGCGTCACGGACAATTGTTTGTTCAAGGAAAAAGCGTTCACGCTCGGCGCGGACGGCAAACCGAAAGGCAAATGTATGATGGGCGACAACGCCGATTGCGACAAATGCGGCTGCGTCGTGCCGTTTTATATGGCGACGATGAACAGCCCGAAGTTGGTGATGAAAGAGGCTTTGAAAAAAGCCGTCGGAAGAAACTAAATACAGACGAATAAGGGAGAAAATAAAATTATGCCGGATGAAAGAAACATCGCCCACGACAAAAAGGTGATGGACGAGGAAAAGGTTTCGGAGTTGGAATTAACGGGAGAACATCCCGAACACGCGCCGCAGCCGGGAAGGAAAACGCCGCAGGAACACGCAGATAAGGACGCGATTGATGAAAGCGGCAATCTGATTCACGACGACGGCAAGGACGAAAACGACGCGAAATAGACGGCGTTAAATTTATTAGAGGAGAGCGAATGTTGGAAAAACATTCGCTTTTTTACTTTATAGTTATAATAAATTTCAAGCGAATACTTTATGAAAATGTCGGATGTATTTTCGAGAATCGTTATTCTCGCCCTGCTCGTCGTTTCCGTGCAGACGGTTGCGGCGCAAAAGCGGTTTTATATTGCGCCGGACGATCATACCGATTATTTTTGGACGGCGGACGATGCGACTTACCGCCAGTCGTTTCTGACGATGCTCGATTATTATCTGAACAAAATGGACGCGACGCAGGGAAATCCGTCCGACCGGCAGATGCGCTGGAACTGCGACGGCAGTCTTTGGATGTGGGAGTTTGAAAAGAATCGCAGTGCCGCGCAGTTTGATAGATTTATCAATCGCATTCGAGACGGGCATCTGAGTGTTCCGTTAAACCCTTTGGTTTTGGTCAATGGCGGTGCGCCCGCCGAAGCGGTTCTGCGCGGAATGTATTATCCGGGTTTGATTGAACGCCGCTACAACGTGCGTTTTCCGATGGCGATTGCGATGGAAAATCAAACTTTTCCATACGGTTTGCCATCACTTTGGGCGGGTGCAGGCGCAAAATACAGTTGGAAAGGCGTGTGCGGCTGCGCGTCGAACGTCAATAATCTGCAAAGCCGCGACCGCGAAATTTATTACTGCGGCGGACGTGACGGCAGTCGGGTTTTGATGAAATGGCATTCGCTGTTCGACTCCAATCAGGGTTACGGCGGTTATGCCGAAGCGTTTAATCCGATTAGTTCGATAACTTTCGCCGAGAACAATTCGACGTTTCAGGCGAAATATCCGTATCCGATCATCGGCGCGTTCGGGCGCGGTTGGGACGATCTACAGTACACGAGCGACGAATTCGTTACGATTGCCAATCAAAATTCCAATGCCAACCGGCGCATTATCGTCTCGAACGAAGAAGATTTTTTCCGCGATTTTGAAGCCAATTACGGCGGCGGATTGGAAACTCACGCCGCCGCTTACGGTAACGAATGGGACACGCTCGTCGCGTCTCTGGCGGAAGTTTCGGCGCGGGTCAAACGCGCCAACGAAAAACTGCGAAGTGCGGATTCGATGGCGACTTTGGTTTCATTAAACAATCCGGCTTTTATGAATTCGCGTATTGCCGACCGCGACCGCGCAATGCTCAATTTCGGACTTTATTTCGAGCATACCTGGACGGCGGACGGTGCGATTTCGCGTAACGCAAGAGCGAATTGGAGCCGCAAAGTCGAAGGTGAAATCACATCTTATGTTGATAAACTGCACGACGACGCGCGAATCGAACTTGGGAAACAAATCTCCCGCGACAGCGGCGAGCAAAGATTTTTCGTCTTTAATCCGCTGAGTTGGACGCGCACCGATTACGCTGATTTGCCGTTTCGCCAAATGCGCCGGGTTCGCGTCGTTGACGTTTCAACCGGCGCGGAAGTGCCTTCGCAAATCTTACGTTTCGGAAATAAAAAAATCCTGCGCGTCGCGGCGGAAAATGTGCCGTCAATCGGTTATAAGGTTTATGAAATCCGCAGCGGCGCGGGCGCGAGTTTTTCAAACGCGGCGACGGTGAACGGGAATACGATTGAAAACGAATTTTATCGGCTGACGTTGGCAAACGACGGCGCGATTGTGAGTTTAATTGATAAAACTCGAAACAACCGCGAAACCGTGCGGACTATTAACGGCAGAGTTTTAAATGATCTGGGCGGCAATCGAACTGGCAGAATGACCATTGAAAACGCGGGCGCGGCGAGCGTAACGCTTCGCGCAATTTCGTCGAGTCCGCTCGAACACACGACGCGGGTAACTTTTTATCGCAACTCGAATCGCATCGAAATCGAAAATCAAATCACGCAGAATTTCGGCGATGTCAAAACCTGGAGTTTTTCGTTCGACATCAATTCGCCCGACGTTTGGCACGAAGAAGTCGGCGCGGTCATTCGGGGCAAATTATTATCGAACGGCGGACATTATTCGCCGAAGAACGCCCGTTACGATTGGCTGACGATGAATCATTTCGCCGATTTGAGCGACGGCGCGGCGAACAATTTCGGCGTAACCGTTTCCAATGCCGACGCATATTTTATGAAACTTGGCGAAAGCGGCAGTAACGCTTTGGACACCACGACACCGCAAATAAATGTTTTGAGCGGCGGACAAACCGACGGCGCGAATTTAGGAATTCCGAATCAGGGCGGCGACAGTTTTTTCAGACAAAAATTTGCTCTGCAAACTCACGCTGGTTTCAATCAAACCGATGCGATGAAGTTTGCGCTCGCGCATCAAAATCCGCTCATCGCCGGATTGATTGAAGGAACGGGAACGCAAAATCGCCCGTTTCCGTCGAATAATTATTCGTTCGTTCAAATCTCGAATCCGAATGTTTTGTTGTGGACTTTAAAACCGGCGGAAGACGGCATTTCACGCGGCATCGTCGCCCGCGTTTGGAATCAATCGAACTCATCGCTTAATTATAATTTAGGTTTGGGACGAACGATTTTGTCGGCGGAAAAACTGACGCATATCGAAACTTTTATCGAAAACGCCAATGTTTCCGGCGGGCAATTAAACGCCAATATCAATCAACAGCAGATTCAAACGCATCTTTTGAAAATTGGGAATTAAACTTTTAAGGATAGATATTCACGAAATTTGCGGCGTGTGTTTTGAGTCCCGCCTTTAGGCGGCATTATATGGATTTCAACGAACGCCGCCTAAAGGCGGGACTCAGAACTAATGCAAATTTTCTCAAATCAACGACAGTATTTTTTCCAAACCGCCATTCACGTCTTTACCCAAATGAACCCGCAAAGCGCGGCGTTTTCTATCCAGCAAAACCTGAAAATCACCGCGCGCCTGCGCCGCTTTGACGATTCCGAACGTATATTTTTGATTGGGAACCTGCAAATCTTCCGCGTCGTCCGAAGTAATTTGCAGAAAAACGCCGTTGTTGCCGCCGCCTTTGTAGGCTTGCCCGGTCGAATGTAGAAAGCGCGGTCCGAATCCCAAACAGGTGGCAGCGTGTTCGTTTTCCAAAACTTTTTCACGGATTGATTGGACTAATGCCTGAGTCTCCGCGTTCATTTCGACGTAGGCGAGTAAGGCGAAATAATCGTTTTCCTGCAAATTCAGCAAATGCGCTTCGAGAAACGCGGCGATTGATTTTTCTTCGACTCCGCTGCTCAATTCTTCGGCGTATTCGTCGCCCGTGAAAAGTTTGATGCCGGCGGCTTCGTAAAACGGCGTTTCGTCGGGCAATTTGCCTTTTTCTTCGTATTCTTCCGTCAGTTTCTTGGCTTCGATTTTCGCCGCTTCCACGTCCGGCTGGTTGAATGGATTGATCTTCATAATCGCGCCCGCGACGGCGGTGGCGAATTCCCAGCGGAAAAATTCCTGTCCGAGATTCATTACGTCGGCGAGTTCAATGCGGATGATTGGATGACCGGCTTTTTCGAGTTCGGCTAAATGGCTTTCTATTTCGTCCGCCGAATCTTTTAATTTCAAAGAGACGAAAACGCGGTCATCGCCGTAAATTTCCGCGTCCTGAACGGGTTCGCGGTCAACCGGAATGATCGCCACATCGTCTTTGCCGGTTGATTCGGCGATCAGTTGTTCGAGCCACGCGCCGACATCGTAGATTTCGTCGGCAGTAAAAATCGTTAATTTGTCGCGCCCGCTTCGTTGGCAAACGCCGAGAATCGTTCCCAAAACCGCGCCGGGATTTTCGATTGGATTTTCGATTTTACAGGCGGCGACCATTTCGGCGGCGCGAGTCAAAAAATCTTCGACATCAACGCCCATCGCCGCGCCCGCCGCGATGCCGAACGGCGAGAGCGCGGAAAATCTGCCGCCGATTGTCGGATCGCCGAAAAAGATTTGGCGAAAGTTGTCCGTTTCGGCGACCTTCTGCATTTTAGAATTGGGGTCGGTGATGGCGACAAACTGTTTGCCCGCGTTTTCTGCGCCGACGGTTTCCGAAACGCGCTCGAAAAAGTATTGTTTGAAAGTATTCGGTTCAAGCGTCGAGCCGGATTTTGAAGCGACGATAAATAAAGTTTTCGCCAGATCAATTTTACCTTCGAGCGTTTTTATCTGCGCCGGAACGGTCGAATCGAGAATGTGAAATTGTTGCTTGCCGTAAGTTATCGAAAGAACTTCGGGGCAGAGCGACGAGCCGCCCATTCCGAGCAGAACGATTGATTCAAATGATTTTGCGTCTTCGGCAAACGCTTTGTAATCGGCGATTTTTGATAGTTCCACATCAACCGAATCGAGCCAACCGAGCCATTTCGCTTCGTCGTCGTTCGTCCAAACGCTCGCATCTTTTTTCCAGATTCGGGCGATTGTGTCTTCGGTTTTCCATTCGTTAAATTGTTTTTCGACGGCGTTTTCCAAATCTTCGGGCAGCGTATAAGTTAATTGATTTAGCATAAAGCTAATGTAGCAAACGCCGCCGGAAATAAAAAATTGCGGAACAATTTTCGGATAGATTTCGACTGCCGCATCAAATAAACTCATAAACTATGGAAACGGAAATTTACTGGCAAGCGGTGCGGAACAACGACGCGAGATTTAACGGCGCGTTTTTCTACGGCGTAAGTTCGACCAAAATTTACTGCAAGCCGTCGTGTTCGTCAAAACTGCCGAAACGCGAAAACGTGCGGTTTTTTGCTTCGACGAATTTGGCGGAAGCCGAAGGTTTCAGGTCTTGTTTGCGCTGTCAGCCGGAAAACGAAAACGCCAATCCGCAAACTGAAATCGTGCTTCGCGCCTGTGAAATTATCGAACATTCGGAGCAGATTTCGCTCGAAGATTTAAGCGCGGAATTAAACTTGAGCGCGGCGCATTTGCAAAAAATGTTCAAGCAAATCATCGGCGTTTCGCCAAAGAAATACGCTGAGGCAAAGCGTCTGGAAAAGTTCAAGACCGAATTAAAAAATGGCAATGGCGTAACCGATTCAATGTATGAAGCCGGATTTAATTCATCGAGCCGTCTTTACGAAAACGTCTCCGAAAAACTCGGAATGACACCGAAAACTTACGCGAAAGGCGGCAAAAATATGCAGATAAATTATACGATTACCGATTGCGATTTAGGCAAATTGCTCGTCGCACGAACCGAAAAAGGTGTCTGCGCCGTCACCTTCGGCGACGATGCGGAAACTTTGACAGAGAATCTTTTTGCTGAATACAAAAACGCGGCAATCGCAGAAAATAACACAAATTTAAAGGATTATGTCGAAGCGATTTTGGGTAATCTAAAAGGCTCAAATAAAACTTTAGACTTGCCGACAGATTTGCAGGCGACGGCGTTTCAGATGCGCGTCTGGGATATTTTACGCAAAATTCCTTACGGCGAAACTGTTTCATACAGCCGGGTAGCCGAAACTCTCGGCAGCAAAAACGCCGTCCGCGCCGTTGCAACCGCCTGCGCTTCAAACCGTGTCGCGCTCGTCATTCCGTGCCACCGCGTCGTCCGCAGCAATGGCGAACTCAGCGGCTATCGTTGGGGAATCGAGCGCAAAAAACAGCTTTTAGAAAAAGAAAAACAATAATCAAAATAGGAAAATATATGAATTATAAAGTTGTTCCGATTCAGTCGGGAATTGCCAAAAGTGTGCGTGAGAATATGAAGTCGCCGCAATACGGACATCCGGCGTTTGCCGATGTTGCGAAAGGTTACGGACCGTGCCGCGTGTGTTTGAAACTTTTAATCAAGGTGCGGAAGAGAGAGTTTTATTCACTTATAATGCGTTTGAAAATCTCTCGAATCTGCCGCTGCCGTCGCCGGTTTACATTCATAAAAACGAATGTGAGCCTTTTGACGAAAACACTTTTCCGCCCGATTTAATTGATCTGCCGCTGCTTTTTGAAGGTTACGGCGCAGAAAGCAGCCTCGTCAAAAGGGAAGCGATAAACAAGCAAGAAACCGAGAATCAAATTGCTGAAATTTTTGCTTTGCCCGATGTCAATTACATCAATATCCGCAATGCCGAAGCCGGTTGTTTTGTGGCGCGAATTGATAGAAAAACAGTAGTTTAGCAATTTCAGAATTGGTCTGAGTTGAAATAAAATAGCTTGATGGAAACTTGGAAAAAGGCAGCTTGGAGTCAGTTCGGTGCGGCGATTGATATGCTCGAAAATTCGATTACGGCGTGTCCCGACGAAGTTTGGGACGACGGCACGCGCGATTTTTCGTCGTATTGGTATATGGTTTCGCACGCGCTTTTCTGGCTCGATTAGACAATCTGCGCCACGTCCAGCATCACACCGCACAGCTAAATCTAATTCTCAGACAAAAAACCGACGACGCGCCGCTCTGGGTTTCGCGGACAAAACCGAATTTATAACCGAACCGCCGAAGTTATTGATTAACAACAGTTTCATTACTCTGTGATGCAAATCAAACTTTTGTTGCAATAGTCGAAAACTCTTGTATAATGATTCCGCATATTAAGATACTTATGCGGAACGGTTCTTCATAATAGACGAAATCCGTTACTTATGCGGAATGGTTCCGCATAAGCAGCCAAAAACGATGCTTATGCGGAATCATTCCGGTCAATCAGTAGTTATATTGCTTCGCGTTAATTGGTGGAGTCTGAAATTGCGGCACGAACGACTTCCAAAAATTGTTTTGTGTCAAGGTAATAATTAGGATATGCACTTTGCAGAGATGTAATTGAGTCAACAGAAACAAGCACGGCTTGAACTGTTGGGTCATTGACGAATTGTTCTTCAACTCTGGCGTATTCTTCTGCGGCATCAAGAAGTTCACTTCCACTATAACCTTTGACCTCGAGAGTCTTTTTAGCTGAATCAAGCACAAGCAAATACGCTTCTGAATCCTTCATTTGACCTTGAGCAATCTGCACGGCTGCACTAATGCCGCTTAAAATTGCTTCAACCTGAAGTTTCTGAAATAACCTTCTCACTTCAGGAACAATTTCGCTTCTTTTAGTTGGCGTGTTTGGCACGGTCGGACAGCCTTCTCTGATAGCAATAAGACTACTCATCAAAGCAAAAAACCTTTTCCATTTTTCATCTCCAATACCGGATTTCAAGGCTTGTTCCGTAAAAGTGGAAATTGTTTCAACCGCAGTAGCCCAAGCGTGCTGAAGTTGGGAACGAATTTGAACCTCAATTCTCAAACCATCGTAAGCCTGCTTTTCCTCTGAAGAAGTTCGATACCTAAAAACAAAATGGAAACTCCGATAGCCATCAGGTTTCGGACGGGCGATGTAATCGTATTTTTCAACAAGTTCTGTTCTGGTTGAGAGTTCTTCTTTCTTCGGTGGATTTTTTGCAATGCTTACTTCATACCGGCGAACCAGCTCCTTAACGTCGGCAATTATTGGCAGGATAGCGCGGCAACCGCCAATGTCTTGCATCTGCGTCAATTTCATATTTGGATTTCTCTTGAGTTTTCCAATAATTGACGAAAGACGTTTGCGCCTTTGTGCCGTAACAGAGTCTTTGCTTAATCTTTTTGCTTTTTTGTCTAAATTTTTTGTGGTCAGGTGCAATGGATAAGCGTGGGACGTACGCCAATTATTAACCACATCAAGAACTTCTATTCGCTCTAGCGGCGGTATATTATTATCAGCAAGTATCTTTGCAGCCCTATCAATCTGCCCCCTGCTAAATTTTAGTTGCGTCCATTTTTTCGCCATAATAATATAGTGATTGAGTTGACTTATTGCGTCAAGTGCATTATTTATTACGGTTAGATTTGTAGTTAAAGGGCAATATAACAATTCAATGGACGTGAGGGCGAAACACGGACTTTCTTGTTTAGTTTCTTCTTTCATATAAACTTGCGCGTGGCGGTTTCGCCCCACGTCAGATACTGTGTTGAGTTGTCAAGCCATTTCCGTCC
>CAXTKJ010000068.1:0-26215 GCA_964244835.1 uncultured Pyrinomonadaceae bacterium | reverse complement strand
GTTCACCGGCGGAACTTTAATCGGCGGCGACGATGACGACGACGGTGTGGCGGACGGCATCGTGAACGCCCGCAATTACATTTCAGGCAACACGGGCAACGGTATTTTTATCGGCGGTTCAGGCTTCGGCGGTATCACGATTCGCGGCAACTTCATCGGCACCGACACGACCGGCACACTTGCCCGCCCAAACAATTTCGGCATTGCCACCAATGTTGCGAACGGCGCGATTATCGGCGGCGCGACCGGCGGCGCGGGCAATTTGATTTCCGGGAACACCAACGACGGCATCGGTATCGGTTTTACGGGAAATATGACAATTCGCGGCAACCGCATCGGGACGGCGGTGGACGGCGTTTCGGCGTTGGCAAACACGGGCGACGGCATCGAAATCGCCACCAGCGGCGGCAATAACCAAATCGGCGGAATTGGCGCAAACGAAGGAAACCTCATCGCCTTTAACAACGAAGACGGCGTGCAGATTACCGATGTCGGTGCTTCGCCGGTCAATAATCCGATTTTGAGTAATGCAATTTATTCAAACGGCGGCTTAGGAATCAATCTGAGCGTGGACGGCGTAACGCCCAACGACGCGGGCGACGCGGATAACGGCGGAAATAATCTGCAAAACTTTCCCGTCATCACCGCCGCGCAGCCCGGAAGCACGCGAGTTATCGGCACTCTGAACAGCACTGCAAATACGATGTTCCGGCTCGAATTTTTCAACTCTCCGACCGCCGATTCTTCCGGCAGCGGCGAAGGGCAATTTTTTGTCGGCGCAGTTGATGTGTTGACCGACGGCAGCGGCAATGCTTCGTTCGATCAGAATTTCGCGCCGAATTCGCCTTTGAACAGTTACATTTCAGCAACCGCGACGAATTTAACGACGAACGACACTTCGGAATTTTCCAACGCCAAACAAGTTCTCAATCCGACTGCCGCGCCGGTTTCAATCGGCGGACGAGTGTTCACGCCGAAAGGACGCGGCATTTTCGGCGCACGGATTTCAATGACCGATTCAAACGGCAGCGTCCGAACCGCGTTCACCAACCCGTTCGGCTATTACCAATTTACGGACGTTCCGGCGGGCGCGGTTTATATTTTTACGGTCAGACACAAACAATATCAATTTGCGCCGCGAGTGCTTTCCGTCAATGAAGCAAACGATGATTTTAACTTTATCGTAAGGGCGGATTTACTGTTTTGAGTCGAACGGCGGCTAACCGAAATTAGATTTTTAATCAAAAATCGTCAGGAGAAATTCAAGATGAAAAATAAAATCATAACTTTCAACAAATACATTTTCGCCGCGCTGCTGCTGTTCGCGCTGGCAATCGGCGCGGCGGCGCAGACGGTAACTTTTAGGGAAGGCAATTCGGTTCAAACTCCCGACGGCAGAATCGGCGTGATTGAATCGTTTAAGAATCAGGAAATGGCGAAAGTAAAATTCGGCGAGAATGATTCGCAATACTTTATGCTGACCACCCTTAAAGTAGTGAAACCGCCCAAACCACCGCGCACCGAGCCGCCGGAAACTTTTCGCGCCGGCGATTTGGTCGAAAACGATAAAGGACAGCAGCTCAGAATAGATTCGATCAGCGGCGACAGTGCGGTCGTCCGCTACGGAGTCGGTAAATACAACGTCTATACGGAGAAGCTAGAAAATTTGACGAGCGTGAAAACGGTGGCGGCGCGACGCGAACGGGACAATGCCGGAAAACTCGTTCGCGCTCAGTTTGAGGACGACTCAAAACCGTTTTTTGACTTGATTATTACAGTTGC
Source organism: uncultured Pyrinomonadaceae bacterium (assembly GCA_964244835.1). Lineage (GTDB taxonomy): Bacteria > Acidobacteriota > Blastocatellia > Pyrinomonadales > Pyrinomonadaceae. The sequence continues at coordinate 24,433 of CAXTKJ010000068.1, read as the reverse complement.
CCCCGGCTTTGATCCGAAGTATCGGCTGGAGTTTTCTTTTAATCCGGTGAATGCTACTTACGAGAAGTGGACGAAGGAACTAACGGCTCTCTCGGTGGTTTGCCAAAAATATCCGAACTTGACGAATCCGCTTGATGCCGACAAAGACAGCATCCGCAAAAACGTCGCCGATTGGTGCAAAATCGCAGAGCAGCGCACGGCGGTCGTCAAGCGAATGAGAACCATCGTCGGCGAACAGCGCATCAACGGCGATATTGCCAGATGGATTAGTGAAATCAACGGCGCACTGCGAGATTCGCACGGTCACGTCAGCGATGAACTGCAAATGCTGCTCTACGACCGAGCCGCCTGGGAACTAAGGGAATTGAAATTTGCCAGAAAAATATACGCCGATGCCGGTGTCGAGATGCCGATGAAAACCTTCGCGCCGCTTGATGAAAAAGTCGCCGAACTAAAAGCGAAAATCGAACAGGAAGCACCGACGCGCAGTTGGGAACCGCTGAAATTAACCGATGCGGCTTCGGAAGGAACGGTTAAACGGGCGTATCCGACGCAGTTTCCGGGAGTCCAAATACACAAAACCGGAATGCTTTTTGCGACCTGGAAAGCGGTGGACGATGCATCGCTCGTCAATTCGTCGAGCGATGTCAAAATTTACCTCATCACCAAAGGCGCGTATCGCTACAAACTCGGTCTCTCGCTGGTCAAACTGCCGAACCGACCGTTTTGCCAAATCCGCCAGTTTCAAGTAACGCAGCATAAAGCCGGCGCGGGCTACGGCGCGGCAAAAGCCGGAATTGCCGGCGTGGGAGTTTTCGTAAAATGTCCGTAAACGAAAAGTGATTGATCGGAGAAAAAAATAAAAATTAAGGAGAAAAATAAAATGAGAAACTTATTGTTAATAGTGTGCGCGAGTTTGATGTTTTCGGCTTGCAGTAAATTGATCGGCAGCAGTCCGACCGAAAATACGACGACCACCGTCGAGACAGCGAAGATGAAAGTCGGCGACACGGTTTTGTTCAAACTTTCGCGCGAAGGTTTCGGCGAAGGGAAAATCGAGACGATTGACGGTTCGCGCTATAAAATCCCATACGGCACCAGCACGCAGACGGTTGACGAAGCCGACATTTACGCGCTGCCGAAGCCGGGAGCGAACCCGAACGTCAAAGTCGGCGATTACGTCATCGCCAAACGCGGCAACGACAATTATTGGGCGGCGGCGGAAGTTACCAAATCGGACGCGAAAACCGTCGAAATCAAAACGCTTTCCTACAAACAAACGATGAATTTGTCGCCCGAACAAGTCGTTCCCGTGCGTCCGGCGACCGTCGAAGAATTTAAAAAACTGCAAACCGAACAAGGTTTTGAAGAAAAAGCCGGTTCGATGCGTCCGAAAAATCCCGCCGGTTTCGAGATGAAAAAAGGCGAAAAAGTCGTCGCCAGTTGGAGCGGTACGAGTTGGTATGCCGGAACAATCGTCGGGATGAACGGCGATAAGGCGAAAATTAAATGGGGAAATAATTTCAATGACGGCAATGTTGATTTAACGAAAATCGCCGCTTATCCGGCAATGGGCAGCGCGGGAATGCCGATGAAAGCGGGCGACATCGTGCTGGTCAAAGGCACTTCCGATTCGACTGGCTGGTCGTTCGCCGAAGCGACCTCGGAAAAAGAAGTGAAGTTCAAAGACGGCAAAACGCGTACCGTCAGAGGCGATGAATATATTCTGTTCGATTAAAAAGACAGTCGAATCGGACGGGGAAAAAGGAGCGCGAACTTCAACGGTTCGCGCTCCTTTTTATCGTTCTCCGGCACGTAAATTTGCGCGGGTTGAATCTTTCAAAAATACGCCGCAAAATTTAATTGCCGTCGAAAATAATACAATTTTGTAGGTTCTGATTTGGAGTGAAAATGATTTAAACTACTGTATAAAATATGTTTACGAATAATCGTAAAAAGCATTTTGCAGTTATAAAAGTCTGATGTAGAATCTCTTTTGTTTTGCGATTCAACGCGCAGAACATTCTAAAAATCTATTTATCCAAATATAAAAAGGAGTTTTAATGAACGCTAAAAATGTATTGACTTACGCGGCAGACCAGGGCGCGAAGTTCGTTTCCATCCGCTTTACGGATTTGCCGGGAGCGTGGCATCACTTAACTTATCCGATTGAGCATTTGACGGAAGATTCGTTTGAAGAAGGTTTCGGTTTCGACGCTTCGAGCCTTCGCGGTTGGGCGTTTATCCACGAATCGGATATGCTGCTCGTGCCAGACCCTTCGCGATGCTGGGTTGACCCGTTCACGGAAGAAACGACGATTTGTTTGTTTGCGAATGTCGTCGAACCTTTGACGAAGGAAGGTTACAATTTTGATCCGCGTTCGGTCGCCGTTCGCGCCGAAAGTTATCTGAAATTCACCGGCATCGCCGACACGATTTTCGTCGGACCGGAAGCCGAATTTTTCGTTTTCGACGAAGTTTCGTTTCATAACAATCAAAATTCCGCCGGATTTTCCGTTGATTCAGAAGAAGGACACTGGAACAGCGGCAGAAAAGGGAACGAACACACCGCGCCGAATATGGGCTACCACATTCGCCCGAAGGAAGGCTACGTGCCGGTTGCGCCGATGGACACATTGATTGATTTTCGCAATGCCGTTTCGCTGATTTTGTCGGAACTCGGAATTAACGTCGAATGTCATCATCACGAAGTCGCTACGTCGGGACAGTGCGAGATTGATTTCAAATTCTCGAATATGCTGCACACGGCAGACAATCTGCAAATGTTCAAATACGTCGTCAAAAATACGGCGTTCGCGCACGGCAAAACGGCGACGTTTATGCCGAAACCGCTTTACGGCGACAACGGTTCGGGAATGCACGTTCACCAATCGTTCTGGAAAGATGATAAACCGCTTTTTGCGGGCGACGAATATGCCGGACTTTCCGAAATGGCGAAATTTTATATCGGCGGACTTTTGAAACACGCGCCGGCGTTAATCGCTTTCGCTGCGCCGACGACCAACAGCTACAAACGTCTCGTGCCGGGTTTTGAAGCTCCGGTCAATCTGGCTTATTCAGCCAGAAATCGTTCGGCAGCGGTCAGAATTCCGATGTTCTCGAATTCGCCGAAAGCCAAGCGTTTGGAGTTTCGTCCGCCCGATCCGTCGTGCAATCCGTATATTACGTTTGCCGCTTTGATGATGGCTGGACTCGACGGAATTCAGAATCGCATTGATCCGGGCGAACCGCTCGACAAAGACATTTACGATTTGTCGCCGGAAGAATTAAAAGACGTGCCGAGTTTGCCGGGAAGCCTTGACGAAGCGTTAATCGCGCTCGAAAACGACCACGAATTTTTGTTGAAAGGCGATGTCTTTTCGACGGAAATGATCGAACGCTGGATTTCCTACAAACGCGAACACGAAATTCAGCCGTTGCGTTTGCGCCCGCATCCGCTGGAGTTTTCGATGTATTACGACGTTTAGATTATTGTGATAATCCGAAAAAGAAAAAGGCTTCGTTCATTTGAACGAAGCCTTTTTCTTTTTCGGAAATCAATTCTTCAAAACAGAATTAACTATCGGACAAAGGAATTGGGAATGGGCAAATCGGTCGGGTTGCCGAACAGAATGCCCGTAAAGCCCTGTGTCGAGCGATTCAGATACCAGTTGCCTTGTCTGACGACCGCGATGTCGGCTTTGCCGTCGCCGTCGTAATCAGCTGCTACCGGAATATCCGTCCCGAACCCGAATGCTAATCCGCTAAAGCCTGCCGTTGACTGCAAAAGATACCACGTGCCGTTCGACGGTCTGAAAACCGCGATGTCGGTTTTGCCGTCGCCGTCGTAATCGGCTGGCACGGGCTTGTCTTCCGCCTGTCCGAACGGAATGCCGCCGTAGCCGGTCGCCGGATTCGTGGACAGATACCAGTAACCGTTCGATGGTCGAAAGACCGCGACTTCGGATCGCCCGTCGCCGTTATAATCGCCGGGAACGGGTTTGTCCGTGCCTAAACCGAGCGCGACTGCCGTGTAGCCTGCCTGTGATTGCAGCAGATACCACGTTCCATTGCTCGGACGGAAAACAGCGATGTCGGCTTTCCCGTCGCCGTCGTAATCAGCCGGAACGGGAATATCGTCGGCGTTGCCGAACAAAGTGCCGCTGAATCCGAGACTGCTTCTCTGCAAATACCAGTTGCCATTACGAACCACCGCGACATCGGTTTTGCCGTCGCCGTCGTAATCCGCCGGAACTAATTTGTCGCCGGATTGACCGAATGCCAAACCGGTGAAGCCCGCCTGCGACTGCTGGACATACCACGCGCCATTCGAGGGACGGAATACTGATAAATCCGCCTTTCCGTCGCCGTCAAAGTCGAACTGCTTTCGGTTGACCTGCGTAACTGCCGTGATTGTAAAATTCACGCCCGAAATATCGAAGAAGGCGTTGCCGACGGCTTCGACTTTGATGCGGGCTTGCGATGTCGCTACATTCGGGACGGTGATCGCTTCCGTTCCGTCGTTCGGCGTTGATTCGCTGATAACAGTCGGGAAAGTGTTGCCGCCGTCGGTTGACAGCGAAATTTTGACGTTTGCCGCGTTGACCGTTGCGGCGTTCGTGTTGGCGACATTCCAGGTAATGGTCTGCTGACTGTTGCCCGCCCAGTTGACGGCGGTCTCCGGCGCGGTGATTACAAAAGGTCCGGCTGACGCATCAACATTGACGACCACGGCGCGGGTGCGAATGCCGCCGCCGTTGGCGCGATTGTCGCGCACGATGACTTGAAACAGCATTTGGCGGGTGATCGAAGGAAGAATTTCGCCGGTCAAAAGCGAGCCGGTATTCGTCGGCGGGACGTTGGCATTATTCAAAATATATTGGAGACGCGGGAAAGTACGCGTTCCGCTGGCGGTTGGCAGAAACGGTCGAAACAGCGGACGTTCCTGCCCGTCCGCATCGGAATTTCCTGCCGCCGACAATGCCGGTGCGCCGGTATTATACTGCTGCCAATCGTATGTCAGTGAATCGTTTTCCGCATCGGTTGCCGATGCTGTTAATGAGAAGGGCGTTTGTTTCGGAATCGTGAATCCGGTGCCGCCGGCGATGGTCGGCGGCGTGTTGCTGGTTGCCGTCGTCACCGCGCAGGCATTGCCCGCGCCGGTCGTGCTGAACGCGACGATTTCTTCGATGCTTTTAACGTGAAAAGTATCAATGCTGTTGTTCGCCAGATTTTGACCGCTGCAAATTCCGGCGTAGCCCATAATCGTAATCGCGCTGCCGGGTTCAAATGCGGCTGTCTCGGAACGCTGCGGTCCGCAGCTTCCGTTACCGACGTTGAAAGTGTGATTGCCGCCGAACTGGTGTCCCATTTCGTGCGCGACGTAATCAATGGCGAAAGCGTCGCCGATTGGATTGGGCAAGCCGGTTACGCCGCGTGCTTTGCTGTTTACTCCGCAAGGGCTGCGAAGCTGGGCGATGCCGCCGCCGCCGGTCGAAAAAACGTGACCGATGTCGTAACCGGCAGTGCCGACGACCGCATCCAGATTAGCCTGATTTTGCCCCAACATCGTCGAACCGTCTTCGTTCGTGTACGGGTCGGTCGTCGCATTGGTGTAGATAAGTGAATCTTCGCGGTCAATCAAAACCATCCTGATTGCTGCTTCGCGCTCATAGACTCCGTTGACGCGGTTCATAATCAGAACCATCTGCGCCAACGCTCTGGCTCTTGCCTGCGCGTCGGTGTCGGCTCCCAGACGGAAGACGTTCGTGTATTCGGCGGTCGCCGCCAACGCCAAACGGTAAGTTCGCAGATTCGTGCCGGAAACGACGTTAATCGCGTCGGGCATAAATTCCAAATCGGAAAGTTTGGTTAATTGGTCAACTTCACCGCCGATTTCGCAGAAAAATTCACCGCTGCGTTCGACATCGCTTTTGTTGTAACTGATGTAACTGTCGTTTTCACCGACCGCGTAACGGTCAACTAAAATCGTGCCGTTCGACGATAAAATCATCGAATTGAAGCCTTCAGGAGAAATCCCGAATCGCGCCGTCGCGGTCGGGTCGTCAATTCCTTGCCCGTGATAAGTTTTGATGTTCGGAAATTTGGCGGCTAAACCTGCTTCCATCAGTTTTGATTCTTCGACCGAAAAACGCGCCAGAGTGCCGTCCGGCATCGGCAGGGAAATCGTCAAAGGATTCGTTCGCGCCGCTTCGGTAAATTCCAGAGGGGCTTTGCGAAGCAGACTTCTGAGCGCGGCGTTATCGAGATTGAATGTTCGATACCGGCGCGGAATCACCGTGCGCTGTAACTGCCGCTGCTGCAAAGCCGCATCGTCAATCTCGCGCCACATTCTGTCGCTCGTGGTTTTTGGGTTTTGTCCGAAGACGGCGGCGGCGTTAAACGCCAAAATGAAAAGTAAAAAAGCTACTGTTCTCTTCATAGAATTCTCCTGCTGTTTTTTTGCTAAATTGGAAATGGAGTAAAATTTACTTAATCATTAAATCAAATTCCTTTGAAAAAACAAATCCGAAAACGAGGCGAACGGCAGATTTTAGCGAATAAAAAATAAAAACGCCGCCATCTTTTATTTGCAAGGCAGCGGCGTTTTTATTTTTTATTTCCTTTCGATCTTAAAGTTCGGTTTTCGGTTTGGGACGCGGGCGGTAATAAGCGTCGCCGCGCTGTGTCAACTGCGCTTTCGCGCCGAGCGCGTGAACGACCGATTCGCGTACTTCGTCGTCGCCGATTTTGAAATTGGCAACGCCGCTCGCCTCGACATCCTTGTCGCTGAACTGAATCGTTAAATAATGACGCTTTTCACGAATCAATCCGGCGAGACTCGCTCCCGGCAGAGGAATCGCGCTGACCGCCGTTCCCGCGCCCGAACGGACGGATTTCGTTCCCGTATAAACCATCACCATCGAATCGTAGGGAATAGCGAATTTTTCCTTGCTGTCCTTGCCGAAGAAAACGATTCGTTCGTTCACGTCGTCAAACTTCAGCGAGCCTTCTTCTTTTTTCTCGAAACCGAACATTCCGCCTTCATATTTGGCGACGACCGTTTCCGGGGCGGTTCTTTTGACGCTCGTCGTCTGATTTCTTTCCGCCGGACGCGGCTGTGCCGAAACTGCAAAGGTAAAAGCGAATAAACCGCAAGCGAGTGAAAATAATAATTTTTTCATATCTTTAATTTTAATTTGTAAATCTGAAATCTGGAATTTGGGATTCTGTCTTTTATAGACGCATTCCGCCGAGCGTTCGTTGCCAAGCCAGCGTCTGTTTTAAAACGCCGAGCCGCTGTTTGTCCGAATCCGAACAGTCCAAACTCAACTCTTCGATAATCGCTTCGAGCAAAGGCACGGCGAACAATCCGGCGTGCGCGACGATCTGCGAATAATAATGAATCTGCAAACAATCGTTCGCGTCAGAGTGAAATCGTTTAATCTCGTCAGCTTCGATCTTGAAAACGTCCTGACCGGCGGGAACGGCGCGACGCGGAACGCCGTGCGTGATTTTTTTCGTTTTATCAACCGAGCCGAGCAGCAAAACTCCAATCAAAAATCCCTGCTCATTCAAATAATCAGGACTAAAATTCTTCAATTCCGGCTTCGGCGACAGGCGCGGACCGTAATTGGCGTATTCGGGATTGACCAAAACCGTATCGTAAATCACGCCGACGATTTCCGTTTCATCTTCCAAAGAGATTTTCACAAACTGCGCGAACCCGAAATCTTCCGCCGACGGCGGCGCGGCGACATCGAGCGCGTCAATCACGCGGGCAACGTAGTCAATATGTGAGTTTGAAGCGACGATTTTGGCGATTTTCATAATTGTTAGTAGTCGGAGTTGTATTGACAAATTAAGTCGTGTCGGCAGGCGGCGTTCAGAGTTACGCCTTCAGGCGTGATTGCGCCGCGACTTTCACGCCTGAAGGCGTAACTCTGAACGCCGCCAACTTAATTTGTCAATACAGGTAATCGGTAGAAACTCTATCGGTTATTTTCCTAATTCGGGAATAACATACAAAAGCCACCATAAAAGTATTTGAATGGTGAAGATTATTAGACTCAAAAAAAGACTGTAAAGAGAAGTTTTGCCGCCGCCGAGACTTGGCTGTCGGTAAGCGGTAACGATACCGACACCGCCCAACAAAAACGCGCCCGGACAAAACAAAATTCCGAGATACGGCACGAGCGAATAAACGACAAACGCCGAAGCCGTCGCCGAAGCCGAGTTTTTATTTTCGGCAAATAAGTCTTCAGTTTCCTCTTTGTCAGCAATTTGAAAGTTTTTTCCCTGCAACCGATACGAAGCCCGAAGCGTGTCGAGCGGCTGATAATCTTCCATCAAAAGTTTCCCGCAAACGCGGCAGAACTTTGCGAAATCTCGCGTCGCCGCCGTTCCACAAGCCGGACACGGGCGATTGCGAAAATCGGATTGCGGATTGCGGATTGTTTTTGCTCTCGATTTCACTATTTACCTTTTACCTTCTTCTGCCCTTGCTGGCGGCTTTGCGCGAGACTCTGAAATTTAGATTATTCTCATCGGCAAAGCCTTGTAAAGCGGCGAGAAAAACCTCGCGGTCGCGCAGGGAAATAACCGCCGTTTGATCTGCCGTTTCAAGCGCGTATGGATAACCCAATCCGATAACGCATTCGGCGCGAACGACATCCAAAACTTCGTTTAATAGATTTTCCTCGTAAATCCAAGCCGGAACATCGAGACGCGCCGGCGGATTGTCGGAAGTCGTTTGCAAATATGTGAAACCGACGATTGATTTGCCGGTTTCTTCATCAATAAAAGCCTTCAAACCGCGCCGCTTGGAATAGCAAAAAACCGTTCGGTCGCCCCAATTACGCAGAATCGGCGCGGTTTCGGAAGCGGCGGCGTGAAGAATCGAAGCATCGTCTAAAGTTCGTTTATTTTCATTCCGCTTGCCGTCGAGCGCGTCGAGCAAGCCCAGTAAATCACGCGCATAACTACGGTCAACATAACCGACGAGCGGCACTTTTGTCTCCCGCGAAAGTTTGGCGAGCGCGACCATCGCGCTGATAAAACCTTCCTGCAAAGTCGTGCGCGGCAAAGCAAACGAAATCAACAGCGTTCCGTCAAAAAAAGCCAGCGGCATCCGTTCGTTGCGCTGTTGCCAGCCTTTCTTTTTGATTAAAAATTCGCTGACCTTTTCGACTTCCATCTCGAATCGCTTCTGCCCGACGCGGGTTTCGGGAATGACGGGTTCTTCCTGATCTTTCAGCAAATCTTCCGGCGACAGCACGAAAAATCGAGCGTTTTTCTCATAGCCGAGCGCGTCGTCGTGCGGATTTTCAAACCAGCCGATCTGCACGGCGGCGACGGGCAAGGAAACTTCGCGCTCGATAAATAATTGACTGCCGTCCGCCGCGAAAGTCGTGCGTTTATTCAAAATTTCAAAAGCCCAAATTCGCGCCTCCTCGTGATTCGTCCAATTTTCATCGAACGAAAATGCGAAATTTACCGCCGTGTCCGATTCCTCCGAAGGCAGTGCGCCGACGTTTTCGATCAAACTCAATATATCGGATAAGTCGGCGTGTGAAACTTTTGAAAGTTCGTTCAATTTTCCCAGATAGTCGTGCAGATCGGCGGCTTGCGTCCGCGCAAAACTGACGAAGCCGTCGCTTTGAGATTTTAATTCCTGCTGTAAAAGTTCACGGAAAAGCATAATGAGATTTTGCCACAGCGAACGCGGAGAAACTAGAAGCCGCATCAAAAGTTCAGAGTCCAAACTTCAGTTTGCCTTCCGCCGCGCTTCGCGGTCGGAAGAACACGCTCAAGTGTGGACTCTGAACATTAGGAAATCACTTTGGCGAAACGAGTCGGGCGTAAGCGAATTTTGAAACATCGCCGGAAGGGAATTCGAGTTCGTGCCGGTAAATTTCCGCGATTTCGTATCGCACCGGATTTTTGAAAAGTTTTCCGTCGAAAACGAACGTATGAAACTCGCCGTTTTCGCCGCAAGCGTCAACCGCCGCGGGCAAATCGTCAACGAAACTTGCGTCGAAAATTCGTCCGCAGAAACTCGCGTCCAAAAGACTTTCGTTGACGCAAACGACGACGGCTTTGAATTCTTCCGCCAAAAATTCGTCAACCATCGCCCGCCGATTCTCCAACCAAAGCGGCAAAACCGCTTCGATTCCGGCTCCGGCGCAAACCTTTTCTTCCCAATCGCGGTGCGCCTGCAAATCAATATCGCCGAAAATGCCGTGCGTGATATTTTGATTTTGAAATTCTCGCAGCGTTTCGATAAAAATCTTTTCGTAATTTTGCCACGACGCTTTCGCCGTAACGAGTTCGATGCCGAGTGCGTCGGCTTGCGCCTGAATCAGCGCGTGCGGAACGGCGTGCGAGCGAGAACGGTCTTCGATTTCGTCGAACATCGTCAGCAAAATTTTCACGTCGAAACCGTTTCGTCGGGCGCGATTTAACGCCAGACACGAATCTTTGCCGCCGCTCCACGAACAGAATGATTTTTTGTTTTTCATAGACAACAGAAAACCGCAGTTGATTTAATTTATCACAAAACTTCTGCGAAAAATTTCCCTCAAACTGCGGTTAAAAAATTATGCAAACATTTTTACATCGGTTCGTCCGCGCTCGGACCGTATAAACCGGGAACGGGAATGTCGTTCAGCCGCAGATAAACCGAAAGCTGTCCGCGATGATGAACGATATGATTCATAATCATCGCTCGCACGACACCGATTTTCGGCATCGTAAAATAAATTTCCTCGCCGTTGCGAAGCGTCCAATCCTTCATAAAAGTCGCGTCTTCCACATTCTGCAAAGCCGCCGTTGCCGCCGCCACGTTTTTGTCTAATATCGCCAATAACTCTTCGGTTGTCGCCGGGTCCGGCTGGTCGTAACCCTTCGCAAAATCGAGTTCGTCCGCCTCCAAAGTCGGCATAAACCAGTAAAACATATCCGCGACGTGCGTCGCCAGAGTTTTCATCGTCATAGACTTTTCGTGCGGTTTCCAATCGAAGGTTTCCGCCGGAATGCGCTCCAGAATCTTGCGCGTCGTCGCCGCTTCATTTTTTAATTCATTCAGTAATCCATTGTTAATTGCCATAGTTTTTTCTCCGTTCGGTTTATAGATTTTCGGTCATTGTGGAAGATTGAAATGCTTAAAACGAAACGATTATAATATGTAAGAAAAACTGTTGCAAGTGTGAAACGCGACATTGTGATCTGTGCATTTGGACTCGTTTACTTCGGCAGATCGGCGAAAATTTTCGTCGAAAAAATCATTGTCCGATTTGGTGAACCGCCTATCAAACGCTTAACGAAATTCGTGATGAAATGTAAACTTATTTGCCTTATGTATCACGCAAAGACGGCTCGAAAAAAAATCTGGCGATTCGTTTTTGAAAGTGATAAGATAGGTCGTTCAAGCAAACAAATTTTCCATGATCGCAACCTGTTCCGGGTTAAAGGGCGAACAGGTGTCGAAATTTTTCTAAAACGTGAATGATTTTTTCGAGCGTATAAGATGAAGAAAAATTTAGCCAAATCGTCCGAACAGGGATTGTATCTTCCGCAATACGAACACGATTCGTGCGGCATCGGTTTTGTGGCGAATATCAAAGGCGGAAAATCACACGAAATAGTCGAAGACGCGCTCAAAATACTAATCCGAATGGAACATCGCGGCGCGACCGGCGCGGAAAGCAATTCCGGCGACGGCGCAGGGATTTTGACGCAGATGCCGCACGATTTTTTTCAGCGTGAATGTGAAAAATTGCACATAATTTTACCTGAACCGAAAAATTATGCCGTCGGAATGGTTTTTCTGCCGACCGACGAATCTGACCGCGCTTTTTGTGAACGGACTTTGGAGCGCATTATCGGCGAAGAAGGACAGCGATTTTTAGGCTGGCGCGATGTGCCGTTTGATGCTCGAACGCTCGGCAAAACGGCGATTGATTCACAACCGACAATCAAACAAATTTTCATCGGCAAAGGCGCAAACATCAATGACGACGGGCAATTTGATCGAAAATTATTCGTCATCAGACGCTGGGCGAAGGAGTTGATTACGCGCGAAAACGCTGATTTGGCGGAGCAATTTTATTTCGCCAGTCTTTCGACGAAAACGATTATTTACAAAGGAATGCTGACGACGACGCAGCTTAGTTCGTTTTACCCGGATTTGCACGACGAAGCGTTTCAGTCCGCGCTGGCAATCGTGCATTCGCGGTTCAGCACGAACACTTTTCCGAGTTGGTCGAGGGCGCAGCCGCTTCGGTATATCGCACACAACGGCGAGATAAATACTCTGCGCGGCAACATTAATTGGATGAATGCGCGTGAGAGTAATTTGAAATCAACTCTGTTTGGTGAAGATTCGCCGAAGGTTCTGCACGTCATAGACTCGGACGCGAGCGATTCGGGCGCGTTTGATAATTCACTGGAAACGCTGACGCTGGCGGGAAGAAGTCTGCCGCATTCGGTGATGATGATGATTCCCGAACCGCTTTCGCCGGAAAATCAAATGACCGAGGAAAAGCGGGCGTTTTATGAATATCACGCTTGTCTGCTCGAACCGTGGGACGGTCCGGCGGCGATTACTTTTACCGACGGTGAGATTATCGGCGCGGTTTTGGACAGGAACGGTTTGCGCCCGTCGCGTTATTATGTGACGAAAGATGATGTCGTGATAATGGCTTCGGAAGTCGGCGTTTTGGAAATTGAGCCATCGGATATTGTGCAAAAAGGTCGTCTGCAACCCGGCAAAATGTTTTTGATTGATACCCGTGAAGGACGCATCCTTCCCGACGAAGAAATCAAACATAAAATCGCGTCGGCGATGCCATACTCGGTTTGGCTCAAACAAAACCTTCTGCACATCAACGATTTGCCTGTTCCGCCTTTCGTTCACGAAGTCAATCACGAAACTGTCGTGCAGCGACAGCGGGCGTTCGGCTACACCGAAGAAGAATTGCGAATGCTGATCGCGCCGATGGCAACCGACGGTGCGGAAGCGACGGGTTCGATGGGCAACGACACGCCGCTGGCGGTTTTTTCCCGCAAGCCGCAGTTGCTTTACAATTATTTCAAACAGCTTTTCGCGCAGGTGACGAATCCGCCGATTGACGCGATTCGGGAAGAACTCGTAACGTCAATTGATACGGCAATCGGGCGCGACGAAAACCTTTTCGAGCCGACGGCGCGGGCAGCGCACCAAATCAAATTAAATTCGTTCGTGCTGACCAATGAAGAGTTGGAAAAGCTGCGTTTACTGGGCGATTCGGAAAGCGCGTGGGGAAAAACGGGTTTCAAATCAATCACTCTGCCGATGCTTTTTGATAAGGAACACGGAACGCAGGGTTTGGAATGGGCGTTGGAAAAACTGTGTCATCAGGCAAGCGCGGCGGTGGCAGACGGTTACGATATTTTCATACTTTCCGACCGCGAAATGGACGAATTTCGCGTTCCGATTCCGGCACTGCTCGCCGTTTCCGCCGTCAATAATTATTTGATTCGGGAAGGCACTCGAACGCAGGTCGGCTTCGTTTTGGAATCGGGCGAACCGCGTGAAGTTCATCATTTCGCCTTGCTTTTGGGCTACGGCGCGACGGCAATTAATCCGTATCTGGCGTTTGAGACGATTCACGACCAAATAAAGTCGGGCGCGATTGAAATAGAAAGTGCGAGAGCCGATAAAAAATACGTTAAAGCCATTAACAAAGGTGTCGTCAAAGTGCTGTCGAAAATCGGCATTTCGACGATTCGCAGTTATCACGGAGCGCAGCTTTTCGAGATTCTCGGCATCGGCGCGGAAGTCGTCGGTAAATACTTTACCGGCACGACTTCAAGACTTGGCGGCATCGGTTTAGATGAAATCGCGCAGGAATCTTTGATTCGGCACGAACAGGCTTTTAACGCTGATTTTATCGTGGATTCGTTAGAGGTCGGCGGAAATTATCAATGGCGGCAGACGGGCGAAACGCATCTTTTTAATCCAAACACGATTCACAGTTTGCAAAGAGCGTGTCGGACAGGCGATTACGAAATCTTCAAGCAATTCAGCCGTTTAGTCAACGAACAGGAACAAAGTCTCGTTACTTTGCGCGGGCTTTTGCGATTCAAAAAAGCACATTCAATTCCAATTGAAGAAGTCGAATCAATCGAAGAAATATTGAAAAGATTCAAAACCGGCGCGATGTCTTACGGCTCGATTTCAAAGGAAGCGCACGAATCTTTAGCGATTGCGATGAATCGTTTGGGCGGCAAAAGCAACACCGGCGAAGGCGGCGAAGACGCGGAACGCTACGAATTTGACGCAAACGGCGATTCAAAAAAGAGCGCGATTAAACAAGTCGCTTCGGGAAGATTCGGCGTGACGAGTCATTATTTGGTGAACGCCGAAGAAATTCAAATCAAGATGGCGCAGGGCGCGAAACCCGGCGAAGGCGGACAATTACCTGGCTCAAAAGTCTATCCGTGGATTGCCAAAACGCGCTACTCAACGCCCGGAGTGGGTTTGATTTCGCCGCCGCCGCATCACGATATTTATTCGATTGAGGATTTAAAGCAGCTTATTTTCGATTTGAAAAACGCTAATGAACACGCACGAATCAGCGTCAAATTAGTCGCCGAAGCCGGAGTCGGAACGGTCGCGGCGGGCGTGGCGAAGGCGAAAGCCGATGTGATTTTAATCAGCGGACACGACGGCGGAACCGGCGCGTCGCCGCTGACGAGTTTGAAACACGCGGGAATCCCTTGGGAAATCGGTTTGGCGGAAGCGCATCAAACTTTGCTTCTAAATAATCTGCGAAGCCGCGTTCGCCTTGAAACCGACGGGCAAATGAAAACCGGGCGCGATGTGATAATCGCCGCGCTTTTGGGTGCGGAGGAGTTCGGATTTTCAACTGCGCCGCTCGTGTCTTTGGGCTGTATTATGATGCGCGTCTGTCATCTGAACACCTGTCCGGTCGGCGTGGCGACGCAAGACCCGCAGCTTCGCGCCAAGTTTTCCGGCGATCCGAATTTCGTCGTTAATTTTATGCGATTCGTCGCGCAGGAAACACGCGAAACGATGGCGGAACTCGGCATTCGCACGATTGACGAGTTAATCGGGCGAACGGATTTGCTCGAAGTTGACGAGACAATCGAACATTGGAAAGCGAGCAAACTTGATTTATCCGCGCTATTGTATCAGCCCGAAGTTCCTGCCGCTTACGGGCGATTTCAGCAAATTGAGCAAAATCACAAACTCGAAAAAACTCTCGACAAAACCGCTCTGCTGGAGATTTGCCGTCCGGCTTTAGAATCGGGCGAAAAAGTTTCCGCTAATTTAAGCGTCCAGAACACCGACCGCGCCGTCGGGACGATTTTGGGCGCAGAAATTTCTCGCAAATTCGGCGCGGAAGGTTTGCCCGACGATACGATTCGACTAAATTTTAAAGGTTCTGCCGGACAGAGTTTCGGCGCGTTTCTGCCTTTGGGCGTAGCTTTAACGCTTGAAGGCGATTCAAACGATTACGTCGGCAAAGGTTTATCGGGCGGAAAAATCATCGTCTTTCCTCCAAAAGATTCGACATTTGCGGCACACGAAAACATCATCGTCGGCAACACGGTTTTATACGGCGCGACCGGCGGACAAGCATTTATTTCGGGCGTTGCCGGTGAACGATTCGCCGTTCGCAACAGCGGCACGAATGCTGTCATTGAAGGAGTCGGAGATCACGGCTGCGAATATATGACCGGCGGCAGAGTCGTCGTTCTCGGCGCGACTGGCAAAAATTTCGCCGCCGGAATGTCGGGCGGCATCGCCTACGTTTACGACGAAACCGCAGATTTCTGGCGGCTCTGCAATCAGGAAATGGTCAGTTTGACAAACATCGAAGACGCGGAGGAAATCGAATTTGTCAGGAGTTTAATCGCGCAGCATTTTGAGTTGACCGAGAGTGTGCGAGCGCGTGAGATTTTGAGCGATTGGCAAAGTGTTTTACAGAAATTTGTCCGCGTGATTCCGAACGATTACCGCGAAGTTATCGAAGCGCAAAAGCGTTTGTTAGCAAGCGGATTATCATTGGAAAAAGCGGAAATGCTGGCGTTTACCGAGAAATTGGCGGGTTGATTTAAGAAATTTCGGAAGATTTTTTGAAATCACAGATTGACGCAGATGAACACGGATAAAATCAGGATTTAAAAAATCTGTGTTTATCTGTGTAAATCTGTGGTTCCAAATTCTTAAAAAATTCAACCGTTTCCAAATAATTTATGGGCAAAACCACTGGCTTCATTGAATATAAACGAGCATTGCCAATTTTGCGCGAACCGCAAATTCGCGTCGAAAATTGGGATGAATTTCACGCGCCTCTGCCCGAAAAAGATTTAAAGATTCAGGGCGCGAGGTGTATGAATTGCGGCATCCCGTTTTGTCACGTCGGAGAAACCGACAACGGTTTGACGAAAGGCTGTCCGCTGCATAATTTGATTCCCGAATGGAACGATTTAGTTTATCGCGGACAGTGGTTTGAAGCCTACAAACGCCTCGCTTTAACCAATAATTTCCCCGAATTTACCGGCAGAGTTTGTCCCGCGCCGTGCGAAACTTCGTGCGTTCTCGGCATCAGCGAAGAGCCGGTAATGATTAAGGAAATTGAAGTGGCGATTATTGACCGCGCTTTTGACGAAGGTTGGATTTGTCCGAATCCGCCGAAACATCGCACCGGCAAGCGCGTCGCTGTTATCGGCTCAGGTCCGGCTGGATTAGCCTGCGCCGACGAACTCAATAAATTCGGGCATCAAGTCGTCGTTTACGAACGCGCCGACCGCATCGGCGGCTTGCTGATGTATGGCATTCCGAATATGAAACTCGAAAAATCGCTGGTCGAACGGCGCGTCAAACTGCTTGCCGACGAAGGCATCGAATTTCAGGCGAATGTTAGCGTCGGAATTGACGTAACGGCGGACGATTTACAGCGCGATTTCGATGCCGTCGTTTTGACCATCGGCGCACCGCAGCCGCGAGATTTGCCAGTTGAAGGCAGTGATTTGAAAGGCGTTCATCCGGCAATGGATTTTTTGTCAGCGAATACTAAAAGCCTCTTAGATTCAACATTCGCCGACCGAAAATATATTGATGTCCGCGACAAAAACGTCATCGTTATCGGCGGCGGAGACACCGGAACGGACTGCATCGCCAGTTCACTGCGGCACGGCTGTCGCAGCGTTACGCAGTTTGAAATTATGCCGCAGTCGCCTGAACGAATCCTAAATCACGACCAATGGCTCGGCAGCGTTCGCCACTTTCAAATTGATTACGGACAGGAAGAAGCCATCACGCGCTTCGGCGCAGACCCGCGCCAAAATCGAATTTTGACCAAACGCTTTATCGGCGACGAAGCGGGAAATTTAACCGCGCTCGAAACCGTCGAAATCGAATGGATCGAAGACGACGGCAGGAAAACGATTCGTGAAATTGCCGGCACGGAAAAAGTTTGGCAGGCTGACCACGTTTTTCTCGCAATGGGTTTTACAGGCGCGGAAAAGGCAAAATTTTTGGATGATTTAGGCGTTGGATATACCAAACACAATACGATTTCCGTCAATCGAAACAAACAAACCAACGTCCCGAACGTCTTCGCGGCGGGCGACTGCGAACGCGGACAATCGCTGGTAGTCTGGGCGATTGCCGACGGCAGAGACGCGGCGCAAAGCGTGAATAGTTATTTGAAATCTACTTGACGCGGCTCGTGCGGCGTTTCATAAAATCCATCAAAACAAACTGCGTCAGATTGTTCGGGTTGGCGAAATAGGCTTTGCCTTTGGTCATCGCGGACATTTTTTTGACGAAATCTACGAGATAATAATCGTCGGCGAGCATAAATGTATTAATCATTATGTTGCCTTTGCGACACGCCTGCACTTCCTTCATCGTTTCCGCCATCACGAACGGGTCGCCGCCCATCGAATTTTTGTATAAAAGACGTTTGTCAGCTCTGGTTTCGGAGTAGCGGCGATGATTGAAATAAGCGGCGTTGTTCGGGTCAATAAACGCGGCGGTCGGTTTGCCGTCCGTCACCATCACGATTTGCTTCATTTCTTTGCCCTGGGCGTTTAAAATTCGCCGCGCCAACTTCAAGCCTTCCGCCGTGTTCGTGTGATACGGTCCGACTTGCGTCGTGGCGAGTTTGGCAATCGGCAATTCTTCCGCGCCGTCGTGAAAAAGGACGATTTTTAAACTGTCGCCCGGATAATTTGTGCGGATCAAATGAGCTAAAGCAAGAGCGACTTTTTTCGCCGGAGTAAATCTATCTTCACCGTATAAAATCATCGAATGCGAACAGTCGAGCATCACGACGGTCGCGCACGACGATTGATAATCCTGCTGATGCACGAATAAATCTTTGTATTCTAAATTTAATGGCACACCCAAACCTTCGCGTCCGATGGCACTCAATAATGTTGCATTGACATCAAGATTTATCGTATCGCCGAATTCGTATTGTTTGGAACTCAACGCCGCTTCGATTCCCGTGTCTAATTGCGGCGTTTCGTGGCGACCAATGGAAGATTTGCCCATCGAACCGAGCAGTTTTTGCAGCGTTTTATAACCGAGAAAATCCAAACCTTTTTCGGTAACTTGAAAACGCACATCACGCGGCTGCGCCGTCCCGATTTCGCCCTGACCGTCGCCATTTTGATTCGGCTGATTCTGCGGGCGTTCGACTTCCTTTAAACTCAGATAACCTTCTTCGACCAGTCTTTCGATTAAATTATTTAAAAGTTCTTCGAGCAGCGAACCTTTAAACTTGCCTTCGTTGTCGTCGAGCATCTGCTGAACGTCCTGCGTGGACAAAATGCCTTGTTCCATCAGAGCCTTGAGCAGAGCTTCGCGCAAACCGTCAATCGAATCGTCGGGGTCGTTGCGCTGGCGCGTCCAGTAATAATCTTCGTTATAGCCCGAATCGAGCAAGGAGTCGGACAGCGACTGCATTAAATCGCCGAGGTTGATGTCGGAAACATTGAAGCCTTTGAATTTTGAGTAACGGATAAATTTCATCGTCGTAAATTCCTTAAATTTTTGTCGGTCTTTCGTAAATTTAACACATTTATTTGACGATTGAAATCCGCTCTGGGCAGACGAAAATAACATTCACATTTTACTGCATACCAAATCGTTAAAACGTGAACGATATAGAATTTTCAAATCCGCCTGAAAACACTGCATTTGATGTAAGTCATTGAAAAAACACGGCTTGAATTTTTGGCACAATGGTTGTGTATGTAAATGGCAAGAGAAGGAAACAACCTTCCAAATATTACGAGGAGAGATAAAGCAATGAAAAAAATTATAGCAACTTTGATGATGATGGCGATGATGGCGGTGATGTTACCTTTAGCGGCGAATGCCCAGACGAGAAATTCGCGCAACTACCGAAGCCGAACTTACACATCGCAAACCAACCGTGACCGAAGCGTTTACGACAAACATCGTAACCTGATCAACATCGGTATCGGAACGGGCGCAGGTGCTTTACTCGGCGCATTGATCGGCGGCAAAAAAGGTGCGTTGATCGGAACGGCAATCGGCGCAGGCGGTTCGGCACTTTACACTTATAAAATCAATCCGAAAGACGGCAGACGTTATCGCGTTTATCGCTAATTCTTAAACGCATTAAAACAAAAAGCCCTGATGAATTTCATCAGGGCTTTTTGTTTTTGAAAAGTTCTGAGTCTCGCCTTTAGGCGGCTTTTGCGTCTGTGAAGCGAAGCGGAAGCCGCCTAAAGGCGGGACTCAGAACTTAGAAACTACTTTCAAATTTTCGTCATAAACCATTTGATAAACCCGGTAAGCCGTCATCACTTTATAAACGTAATCCTTTGACTGCGTGAAAACGATTTCGGGAACGTAGCGGTCAGGATCGTTCGTTTTTGAACGCGCCATCCAACGTCCGATATTGTCCTCGCCGCCGTTATAACTGCCCGCGACTGCCGCCGGTTGATTAGGAAAAATTTTGAAAAGATTTCCCAAATACTGTGAGCCGAATTCAATCGCCGTCGGCGGATTATAAAGTTCGTCCTGCGTAAAATTTTCGCGCTTCAATTCACCCGCGATTTGATTGGCAGTCGTCGAGATAAACTGCATCAAACCACGCGCCGCCGCGTTCGATTTAACATCGGGACGAAAGCGCGATTCCTGCCGCATAATCGAAAGCAATATGCGCGGATCAACCTGTTTTTCCGGCGCGTATCTCAACAGCGAATACTCGTAAGGCGCGGGATAAAGCAGTTCGATCTGCTCACGCGGAATCAATCCGATTTCATAATCGGCGGGAACATTTTTCCATAACGCTTCGGCGTAAGCGACGGCGCGATTGGCGCGGTCGCCGCGTTTGTTGATAACGGCTAAAGTGAAATCGTCGGATTTGGGATTTGGGATTTGGGATTTGGGATTGTTGGCGGCAGTGTCAGTTTTCTGCTGGCTGCTTTCCAACTCCGGCGCGGCTTCGTCGTAAAGCGCGAGAAAAAGTAATTCGTCGGCGAGATTTTTGTGATAATTTGTCGGTTGGTTATTTGATTTTTCCTTTGAAACTTCCTTGCGTCCGAGTTCGGTAAATTTGCTGTTCGGGATTTTTTGATAAGCGGGCAAAACGGCGTAAGACTTTTTCAAAACTTCCAACATTCGAGCGCGTAGCTCCTGATTTTCCGTTAAACGTAGAACTGCCGCTGCGTCTTTTTTCTGCGCGTCGGGCGGACGCGCTTCGATGCCTTTTATCAATTCGGAAATTTTTCGTTCAGCTAAACTTTTCGTCGTTTCGCTGCTCGCTAACGTCTTTAACCTTTCCGTCGCCCGCCAGCCGTAATACTCGCTGCGTCCGTCGGGAACCGAAAGATAAACGTCAATCGCTTCGGCATAACGACCTGAATTTTCCAACACGAAACCTTTCAAAAATTCGATTTCCGCTTTGTTCGTGCCGCCCGGAACGCGCGTTCCGCCGAGGTCGGAAAACTTGCCGAGATTTTCCAAATCGTTGAGCGCGTTTGCCCAATCGTTCTGCGCGATGCGGATTCTCGTCTGAGCGAAAAGGGCGATGGCTTCAGGCGGTTTCCCGCGAAAAACTTCCTGCGTTTTCTGCGTCCATTTCAGCGCGTCGGCATTCGCGCCCGTGTCTCGATAAACATCAATGATGTTCAGATAAGCGCGGTCAATCGTTTCCGCGTCCGTGTATTGCGCGATGAATTTCTGGTAACGCGCCACTGCTTCCTTCGGCTTATTGACGCGGGCGAAAGCCGCCGCCGTCTGGCTGAGAGCGTCTTTGGCGATTGGATGATTTGGAAATTCGGCTTGGACGCGCTCATAAAAATTAATCGCTTCGTCAAATCTTTTTTCCTGAGCGTGTGTGCGACCGATTTGATAAAGCGCGTCGGGAACGACGCCGCTCGCCGGATGTTTTTCGACGATTGCCTGAAAATAAATTCTGGCTCGCGGGAAATCGCGGTTGAACTGATAAATCTGAGCGCGGCGCAGATATTCGTAATCGGTTAAAGGCGGCAGTTTTTTAACGTCCAGTTCTTTCCCGACCGTCATTTCGTCCAACATTCGCGCTCCCGTCAAAGCGAAATCGTCCGGCTGTCCGGCGTTCGGCAAGTCGTTGACTAAGCGCGTAAAAATTTCTCTGGCTTCGTTCGTTTTCCCGCTTTGCAAATACGCCTGACCGAGCAGAACCTGATTTTCACGATTTTGATTGAGACCCGAAAGCGCATTCGCCGACCGCGACGCGCTGACCGCTAACGGCTGACTGTTCAATAATCGAATCGTCGCTTCGTAATCTTTGCTTTCAAAGTAACTCTGCGGCAATCGTTGATTGATCGCTTTTAAAAGAAGACTTTCGGGCGCGATTGCCGAGATTTTTTGCAGATAAATTCTTTCCATCAAAAGATTTCCCGAAGCGCGATAAATCTGCGCGAGATGCCACAAAGCGTATTCGTTCAACACGGAATTTCGCGCCGCGACCGCTTCATAACTCGCCGTCGCCGTCGCCGCGTCTCCCTGCTTTTCAGACAGACGTGCCAGTAAATAATCGTAATTGTTCAGTTCGTAAATCTTCTGATCGGCTTTTTTGAGCGTTTCGAGTTCGGCGATTGCTGTTTGATATTCTTTGTTTTCCGTCGCTGTTTTTATCTTTCGATGAATTTCGTTGTAATCCTGCGCGAACGATTGAAGCGTTAAGAAAAGGCAAAGTGAAATAAAAATCAGCGGTTTCATAAACGGCATTTTAGCAAACTTTCCGGCTTTCCTGTAAAATCTTTAAAAGTATGACGGCAAAAATTTTAAGCGGCGCGGAAATCGCCGGACAGATCAAAGCGGAAGTCGCGGAAACGGTGAAGAATTTAGATTATCAGCCGGGTTTGACGGTCGTGCGCGTCGGCGAAGATCCGGCATCGGCGGTTTATGTCGGCAGCAAAGTCAAAACCAGTGAGGAACTCGGAATCAAATCCGAACACATTCATCTCCCGGCGGAGACGACGCAGGAAGAACTTTTGAAAATTGTCGAAGAATTGAATGAACGCGACGATGTTGACGGGATTTTGGTGCAGTTGCCGCTGCCGAAACACATTGACGAAAACGTGATTTTAGTGCGAATCAGTCCCGAAAAAGACGTTGATGGTTTCAGTCCGGTTAATGCGGGCAAACTCGCGCAGGGACAAAAAGCACTCGCGCCCTGCACGCCTGCCGGTGTGATCGAAATGTTAAAACGCTCGCACATCGAAATCGCCGGAAAGCACGCCGTCATCGTCGGGCGCAGCAACATCGTCGGCAAACCGATGGCGTTTTTGCTGCTTCAGGAAAACGCGACGGTAACGATTTGCCATTCACGCACGACGAATCTAAAGGAAATCACTAATCAAGCCGACATTCTCGTTGCGGCAATCGGGAAAGCCGGATTCGTGCGCGGGGAACATATCAAGGAAGGCGCGACGGTCGTTGATGTCGGCATCAATAATGTTTCCGATGTTGATTTTGCCAGTGAATTATTCGACGAAACCGAACTCGAAAAACGTCTCGCCACGATTGAAAAGCGAGGCTTTACATTGGTCGGCGATGTCAATCCCGGAGAAGCGCGGGCGAAAGCCGCCAACTTTACGCCCGTTCCCGGCGGCGTTGGTTTGCTGACCGTCGCAATGCTGATGAAAAACACGGTTGACGCAGCAGCGCAACGAAGGCAAAAGTGAAAAGATAAAAGGCAAAACAAATGAAATTTGAAGAATATCAAGCGGAAGCCAAGCAAACGGCTTTATATCCGAATCGGCTGAAAAATATCGAATATCCGACGCTCGGATTGACCGGCGAAGCAGGCGAAGTCGCCAACATTGTCAAGAAAATCCAGCGCGATTCGGGCGGCGTAATAACCGACGAAACCCGCGCTAAATTGAAGGACGAACTCGGCGATGTGCTATGGTATATTTCCGCGTGCGCCGACGAATTAGGCTTGACGCTCGAAGAAATTGCCGAATACAACGTCGAAAAGTTAGCGAAAAGACACAATCGAAAAGATTGAATTTGCTATGAAATCTAGAAACCCGTAAAGTATGTGAAAAATCTCGTAAAATAGAGGAATCACAAATGGCAAATTGGCGGGAGAATCTCGAAAAAGTCCGTCTCTGGATTGACGGCGAACAATCATCCGACGTTTCTGAACACGTCATCAAAGCACACCAAAACAAATCGGCTTCGGAATTGTTTCTGCAAAAACTGCTGCATTCGGTCGAAGAACTGCTCAGACAGGAAATCATCCGCATTCCGAATACCAATAAAGCCTACATCCCGGAAAAGTTTCTCGTCTTTTTAAGCGCGGAAACGGATAAAACTCTGCGTGAAGACAAGCGCAAATTTTTTGAACAGAACTTGAGCGTTTTGATACTCGAAAGGGCAAAGGAAATGTCGGGCAGTCTTGAACTCACGTCCAAAAAGTTAAATATCGAAATTCGCGTCAACGCGATTTTGGAAGACGACGAAATCGAAGTCAAAGTCAGTTCCGATAACGAAATAATCAAGTCAAAGACGATTGAGTTCGTGCGGAATTCGGACGAGTTTAAGAACAATCAAACGATTGAAGATACCGGCACGATTGACGATTTCGAGACTTTTGCGGGTATCCTTTTCCGCGTCGAGATTTGGCAATCGGGCGTAAAACTTAACGAATTTCCGATCATCCAACGCAAAAACACCATCGGACGCGACGACGCGGAGAAAATCGCCAACCTTCGCCTGCCGACCGAAAACCGCAAAATCAGCCGCACTCACGCGGAAATCAATTTGGACGAAAATAACGAACTTTGGGTCACGGCACTTCACAAAAACCCGACCATCGTTTCAGGAAAAGCCGTCAGAAACGGCGAAAAAGCCAAACTCGGCGCGGACGGCGAAATTCAGATTTAC
>CAXTKJ010000067.1:0-26630 GCA_964244835.1 uncultured Pyrinomonadaceae bacterium | reverse complement strand
TACGCGACGGCACGGGCATCGTCCAGTGTGTAGTTTTTAAGCCAAACGACGAACAATTATTTGAAACCGCGAAATCGCTCGGACAGGAATCTTCGATTATTGTTACGGGCAAAGTCAAAGAAGACACGCGCTCATCAATCGGTGTCGAATTAGACGTAACGAACTTGGAAGTCATTCAAAATGCGAGTGAATATCCGATCACGCCGAAGGAACACGGCACGGAATTTTTGATGGACAACCGGCATCTCTGGATTCGCTCGAAAAAGCAGCACGCCGTTTTGAAAATTCGCCACACGGTCATCAAAGCCGTGCGTGATTTTTTTGACGAAAACGGTTTCATTTTAGCCGACACGCCGATTTTCACGCCCGCCGCCTGCGAAGGGACGACGACGCTGTTTGAAGTTGATTATTTTGACGACGATAAAGCGTATCTGACGCAATCCGGTCAGCTTTACAACGAAGCGACTGCCGCGAGTTTCGGCAGAAGCTACGCTTTCGGTCCGGTTTTTCGCGCCGAAAAATCGAAAACCAGACGGCATTTAACCGAATTCTGGATGGTCGAGCCGGAAATGGCTTACGCCCAACTCGACGACGTAATGACGTTGGGCGAAGGCTTGATAAAATTTATCGTCGGAAGAGTCTTAGCCGACCGGCGCGAAGATTTAGCAGTTTTGGAGCGCGACGTTTCCAAACTCGAAGCGATTTTAGCGTCAGGTTTCCCGCGCGTTCATTACGACGAAGCAGTGAAAATTTTGAAGGATGGATTTGCGAAAGGCGACCTCGAAAACGATTTTGAATGGGGAGGCGATTTCGGCGCGCCCGACGAAACTTACATTTCCAAACAATTCGACGCGCCGGTTTTCGTCCATCATTTCCCGGCAATCATCAAAGCGTTCTATTTTGAACGCGATAAAGAACGCCCGGAACTCGCGCTCGGCGCAGACTTGCTCGCGCCCGAAGGCTACGGCGAAATCATCGGCGGCGGCGAACGCGCTTTCGATTTGGAGTTTTTGGAACAACAAATCGAAGCGCACAATCTACCGAAGGAATCTTTTGAATGGTATCTCGATTTGCGGCGTTTCGGAGCCGTCCCGCACGCCGGTTTCGGGATGGGCATCGAACGCGCCACGGCTTGGATGTGCGGCATCGAACACGTCCGCGAAACAATTCCGTTTCCGCGAATGCTTAATCGGCTGAAACCTTAAAAAATTATGAAGACGGAAGTTTTAATCGTCGGTGCAGGACCGACCGGACTATCTTTGGCGGCGCAGTTCATTCGTTACGGCGTTGATTTTATTATAATTGACCACAAAGAAGGCGTAACCGAATTATCAAAAGCTCTCGTCGTTCACGCACGGACGCTGGAGATTTACGATCAAATCGGTTTGGCTGATGAAGCCGTCAAGCGCGGTGCGATTATTCATAAAGGCGCGATGCACAGTGACGGGAAGATTCGCGCCGAACTCGATTTTACTGATTTCGGTCAGAATTTGAGCGCGTTTCCATTTATTCTGACTCTCGAACAAAGCAAGAATGAACAAATTCTTTATGATTTTTTGAAAAATAGCGGCAAAGAAGTTTGGTGGCAAACCGAACTCGAAAGTTTAGCTCAGGATGATGACGGCATCACGGCGATTGTCAAATCAACAAACGCCGAACCGCAGACGATTACGGCTCGTTACGTCGTTGGCTGCGACGGCGCGAGCAGCAAAACGCGCCATCTTCTGAATCTCAATTTTGAAGGCGAAACCGACGCACGGCTTTTCTACGTCGCCGATGTCGAGATGGAAACCGCCCTGAATCACGAAACGCTCCACGCGGTTTTCGGCAGCGACGCATTCGTTTTGTTTTTCCCGATGGCGGGCGAAAAGCACTGGCGGCTGCTCGGCAATCTGCCGGAGTTCGTCGAGAACGAACACGAAAATTTCGATTATGAAGTGGTGGAAAACAAAGTCAAAGCGATAGGGCAGTTTCCGCTCGACATCACCACTGTCCGCTGGTTTTCGACTTATAAAGTTCACACGCGCCACGCCGAAAAATTCTCGCACGGCAGAGGATTTCTCGCGGGCGATGCCGCGCATATTCACACGCCGGCGGGCGGTCAGGGAATGAACACCGGCATTCAGGACGCTTATAATCTGGCTTGGAAACTTGCCTTTGTTTTGAAACACATTGCCGATGCAAAACTGCTCGATTCGTATAACGAAGAACGGCTCGCCAATGCGAAAAGGCTTTTGCGAACGACCGACGAAGCGTTTGAATTCGGCACGGGCGAAGAATGGTATTTCAAGTTTTTCCGCGAAAAGATACTGCCGAATCTCGCTAAAATCGTCCTGCATTTTGACACGGCAAAACAATTTATTTTCCCGCTTGTCTCGCAAATCGGCATCAATTATCGTAAGGCAGCGTTAAGCGGCGCGACGACCGAATACTTTAAAGTCCAAACCGGCGACCGAATGCCGTATTTCCAGATCGAAGGCGCGGGAATCTACGAAAAACTGCGCGAACCGAACATTCATTTTTTAATTTTCAGCGACGGACAGAACGAATTTCAGACGCTGAAAGCTGAAATTGAAACGCAATACGCCGATTTAATCCACTGCGAAACGCTGCCGCTTTATCCGAATGTCGCGGAAATTTTCGGCAGAAAAGAAACTTTCGGCGTTCTGCTCAGACCCGATAATCACATCGGCTGGCTCGTCGCTGGAGATGATTTAAACGGATTGCAAAAATATCTGTCGAAGAATTTAAGATTATTATGAAAACATTTTTTCTGATTTTAATTTTAATTTTTCTTCTCGGCTGCGTCGGTCAATCGGCGGCGGATAAATCGCAAAACATTTCATTCACTCAGACACCGATTGCCAATCAAACCGTTGACGCGAACGCCAATAAATTTACTGTTGTCCAAGATGTGAAGCCTGATGTTGATGAGGCAACTCGTAAAGAGATTGAAGTTCGCAACGCTCAATTTGAAATCGTTCCCGATGAATGGAAAAAAGTTGATTTTGAAAATTTTAAGTTTCCTCTTACTACATTAAAAAATGGCGAGAACGACGAACGCGGCAAAAAGTATGCGGGCGGTCGAAGTTTTTCGTTATCGGAAGTTTATTATGTTGATCTGACCGGCGACGAAAAAAAGGAAGCCGTCGTTTTTCTTTATACTCTTAGCTGCGGCGGTTCTTGTGACGGCGGAAGGGAAACAATCTATTTCCATAAATCTTCCAAAGGCAAAGCGAAGTTGCTCGATGAAATTGTTACGGGCAGTAAATCAAGCAGTTGCAGTCTGAAATCTTTTAAAGTCCAGAATAAAAAAATTATCCTTGAACAATTTGGAAGATGTAAGACTAATACCGATTATGAGGAAAATACTCGTTATTCTTGTAAATTTTGCGTTAAAGATATGACACGCTCGGTTTATTCATTTGATAATTCTGAATTGATTAGGAAATCAAGCGATGTCTTTGAAACTTCAGAAGTAAATGTGATGAGTTACCTATATGAAGTTAGCATTAACGATTAAATGTTTATGAAGAAAGTTATTTTTATTCTGCTGTTTGCTTTAAGTATTGTTTCACCGATTTGCGCCCAAAAGCCCGTAAAAGACTTGAAGCCGACGGTAATTCTGATTTCGCTCGACGGATTTCGCGCCGATTATCTGGAAAAATATCCATCGCCGAATTTGAATAAGTTGGCTCGGACAGGCGTTCACGCCAAATGGCTGATTCCGTCGTTTCCGTCAAAAACTTTTCCGAATCATTATACGATTGCGACCGGGCTGTACCCGGAGCATCACGGCATCGTCGAAAATAACATTTACGATTTCGGCACGGTTTTTAAGTTGGACAAACGCGAGGAAGTCGAAAATCCGCGATGGTGGCTCGGCGAGCCTATTTGGGTAACGGCGCAGAAGCAGAATCAAATCGCTGCGTCGTATTTTTTTCCAGGAACCGAAACCGCGATAAACGGCGTTCTGCCGACGTTTTACCGCGCTTTTAATAACAAAGTTCCGAATGAAATGCGCGTTGATAAACTGCTCGCGTGGCTCGATTTGCCTGCCGAAAAACGCCCGACGATGATGACGCTTTACTTCAGCGACGTGGACGATGCCGGACACGAATTTTCGCCGGACGCGGAAGAAACCGGCTACGCCGTGCGAAATGTTGACCGGCTCGTCGGTCTTTTATATGACGGCTTAAAGCAGCGTAAAATCGCCGACAAAGTAAATTTAATTATCGTCTCCGATCACGGAATGGCGACCGTCAATCAATCAAACATCGTCAATCTTGAAGATTATTTCAATCTCAAAGATGCCGAACAAATTTTGTGGACGGGCGAAATCGTGCAGATTTTTCCGAAGGAAAACAAAACGGAAGAAATCGCGGCGAAATTAAAACCGATTAAAAACGCAACGTGCTGGAAGAAATCGGAAATTCCCGAAAGGCTTCATTACAACGAAGGAAACCGCATCGCACCGATTGTCTGCTCGGCAAACGAAGGCTGGGTTTTGACCAGCAACGAACGCTTCGCCGATGCAAAAAAACGCGACTTCTTCGACCGCCCGCACGGAGCGCACGGTTACGATAATCAACTGGAATCAATGCGGGCATTGTTTATCGCGCACGGCGCGGCGTTTAAGAAAAACGTAATCGCCGAGCCGTTTGCAAACGTCGAGATTTATAATTTGATGTGCCGGATTTTAAGATTGACCCCGGCGAAGAATGACGGCGATTTTGCGAAAGTTAAAGATTTGATAAGATAATCGAATGATCAACGCTTTACGAAAAATTGCCGAAGTCTACACGCCCGACGAATATCTCGAATTCGAGCGCAACGCCGCCGAACGCCACGAATTCGTTGACGGCTATCTCATCGAAATGGCGGGCGAAAGCCTTTCGCACAGCCGCATCTGCGTGAACATTACAATCGAAATTGGCGGGCAACTGCGCGGGGAAAAATGCGAGGCATTATCGCCGAATATGAAAGTTCGGACTTCCAACGCGAGTTTGTTTTCATATCCCGATTTGACGATTGTCTGCGGCGAACCGCAGTTTCACGACCGCAAGAAAGATGTCGTGATTAATCCGAAAGTGATTTTTGAAGTTCTCTCGCCGTCAACCGAGAAATATGACCGCACGGTAAAATTTCAGCGTTATCGTTTGGGCAATGATTCGCTGACCGATTATATTTTGATCGCGCAGGACGTAATTTCCGTCGAACATTATCACCGCGACGAACAGAACCGCTGGATTTTTGAAGGCTGTGTCGAAATGTCCGATTTCCTGCGACTGCCGGAACTCGAATTAGAAATCGTCGCCGAACGAATCTATGACCGCGTGGAAGTTCAGCCGCCGCCGGAAAATTAATTCTCCAAAACTATTCGGCGTTAATAGTCAAAACCACGATTTCCGGCGGAACGAGAAACCGAAACGGCAGAACGCTCGTGCCGATTCCGGCGGTAACGAAAACGTCTATGTTCTGTTCAACCGCGTGTCCCTGCGCGAATTTCTGCCCGTAAAATGACGGCACAATCGGTGCGCCGATAATCGGAAACCAAATCTGCCCGCCGTGCGTGTGTCCGTTGAGAACTAATTTTAGACGACTCAAATCCGGCTGTGCCTGCGTGATGAGCGGAAGAATGTCGGGGCTGTGTTCCAGAACGATAAGGTCGCCGGTTTGCTCTTTAGATAAAATCGCCGTTCTGATGTCGTCCACAAAACCGTTCCAGGTTTGAATCTGCATATGGTCTTTCAAACCGAGCAGACGAATTTTTTGACCGTCGCCGCGTTCCATAAAGGCGATTTCATTTTCCAGCGTTTTAATGCCAACGCGCCGCAGTTCCGACGCGACGTTTTCCGTTCCGTACCAGCCGTCGTGATTTCCCAAAACTGCGTAAACGCCGTATTTCGCCCGCAAATCTTTCAATAAATCAGCGACTTCCGCCATCGGCATTCTTAAACTTCGTTCGGCTATCGGTTTGTTTTCGTGATTCTGCGAAACGTAATCGCCCAGCAGCACAATTACGTCGGCATTTTCCGCATTTGCCGCTTCGACGACGCGCCGAATGTTTTCAGCCGATGCGCCGTTCGAGCCTCCGTGAATGTCGGAAATCGCCGCGATTTTGAAATTATTAAACAATGGATTCCAGTTTTTGATTTTCAGTTCGACTTGCCGCACAACCAGTCGGTTCGGCTCGATAAAATAGCCGTAAGCCAGACACAGCAAACCGAAAAATAAAACTATTGAAAGTGCTGCGGAAA
Organism: uncultured Pyrinomonadaceae bacterium; assembly: GCA_964244835.1. Lineage (GTDB taxonomy): Bacteria > Acidobacteriota > Blastocatellia > Pyrinomonadales > Pyrinomonadaceae. The sequence goes on along the minus strand of CAXTKJ010000067.1, from coordinate 20,370 downwards.
ATTTTCTCATCACATTTTTATATCGGGAAATACTCGCGCCAGCGGCGATCAACCAACTGCACAATATCTTCACGCGCTGCGACTTCTTTCGGATACCAGGGTTTCATCCGCGCATCAATGACCATCGGCGCAGTGTAGGAAATATGATTGTTGACGACGGAAATTTCACGAGCGCAGATGTCGGTCGAAGGGTTAAATCGCGTCCAGGTCGCCCACAAAAATTTATCGGCGGAATCGGCGTATTCGATTCGGTCGTGTAGTATGATGAGTTGAAAATCACCGAAGATTCCCGATTCAGCGATTCTCGTTTTTAATCCGTTATCAGACTCATAACTATCTGTCTCCAAAACGAGACAGCCGCCGCAAAAAACCTTCGCCCGTTTAACGCCTTTCGGCAAATCACCTTGAAATTCTCTTTTCAGATTTCGTTTCGCTTCACCGACTCCCACAAGCAGAGCTTTTGAACCCTGATTGATTTTGCCCGAAGCATAATCAAGCGTGTCGAACGATGTGCGGTCGAAGATAAAAAAATCGCTCGCCCAATCAACCCGTTCGAGAATGTATTCAAAGGTCGTTTTGAAATCGCGTAAATCCTGCGCCTTATTAGTCAGCATTAAAAATTTTGTTAATGAAAGCTGACCTTCGCCCAAAATGCGAAATCCTGCGCTCAGGGCTTCGCGTGAATATCTTTCTTTGACGACCGCCGCCGCCAAACTGTGAAATCCGGTTTCGCCGTAGCTCCACAAATCCTTCACGGCAGGCATTACCAGCGGAAAAAGCGGCGACAACAATTCCTGCAAATAATCGCCGATGTAATAATCTTCCTGGCGCGGTTTGCCGACGACGGTCGCCGGATAAATCGCGTCTTTGCGGTGAAAAATCGCCTGACATTCAAAAACCGGATAATCGTGAACGAGCGAATAATAACCGTAATGATCGCCAAACGGACCTTCGGGTTTTCTGATTTTCGGCGCGACGATTCCGCTGAAAACGAATTCGGCTTCGGCGATTAAACGCAAGCCGTTTTCGACTGGATTTTTGACCGTTTCAATTTTGCCGTTGGCTAAAAGCGAAGCGAGCATCAGTTCGGGAACGTCTTCCGGCAGAGGCGCGATTGCCGCCAGAATCATCGCCGGTGCGCCGCCGACGGTGATGTTGACGGGCAAAGCGCGGTTCATCTGTTCGGCTTCGTGGTAATGAAAACCGCCGCCTTTGCCGATTTGCCAATGAATGCCGGTCGTCGTGTCGTCGTAACGCTGAATGCGGTACATTCCGAGATTGTGTTTCCCCGAAATGGGACTTTCGGTATAGACAAGCGGCAAGGTTACGAAATGTCCGCCGTCTTCGTGCCAGAGTTGGAGCAGAGGAATTTCCGTCAACTTCGGTTCTCTCGAAAATCGTTCCAAAATCGGCGCGTTTTTGACTTGTTTCGTTCCCAACTTTAGCGCGTCGAAGCCCATCTGCCGGTATTTCCAAAGTTCTTTCGGTTTCGGCGGCAGCAAAACGTCAATCATTTCGACCGCTGTTTTAACGAATTCCTGCGGGCGTTTCGTGAAGGCGAGTTCGATGCGTTTGATAGTTCCGAAAAGATTGGTAACGACGGGAAATTTCGAGTTTTTGACGTTTTTGAATAATAAGGCTTTTCCCTGTTCATTAATCACGCGGCGATGAATTTCGGCGATTTCGAGATAAGGATCAACTTCCGCTTCGATTTCAATCAATTCATTTTCACGTCGAAGCGCGTCGAGAAAGGAGCGCAAATTTTTGTGCATACTTAGAATTTAACTGAAAAAGTCGAAGCCGCCAAAGCCGAAGAAAGTAACCACGGATTTGCACAGATAAGCACAGGTTATTTTTGATTTTATCCATGTTTATCAGTGTCTATGCGAAGCGGGATGGTTACTTTTCTTTGTATTTAATTTGACTGTTTCTTCAAATCATCTCGATTTAAATCAAGCCGGCTTGCCGGAATGACTTCGACGGTTTGATTAGGAAAACGCTTTTTCAAATCTTCGGCAAAGATTTTGTAATCGCCGACGATAATCAAATTGCCGCCTTTGACGTTCGACGAGACAAATTTTTTGATGTCCGCGTCCGAAATTTTATCTACGCCGCCAATGTACGAACCGAACACATCGGGCGTGAGATAAAAAGCGTAGAGTTCGATCAAACGCTGCGTTAAAGCCGCATTAGTCGAAATTTCGCGTCCGAAACCGCCGGTCAGCGACAGTTTGCGCGGCGTTAATTCGACGGGCGCGATTTCTCCCGTCGCCATTTTTTCTATTTCCTGCACGGTCAACTCCGCGACTTCCGCCGCCGAGACGTTTTTCGTCTGTCCGCGTGTGGCGAAATTGGAAGAATCAACGCGCCAGGTGAAACCGCTGCCCGCGCCGTAACTCAAGCCGCGCTTGATGCGGATTTCCATATTCAGCCGCGCCGAATAACCGCCGCCAAGCACCGCGTTAGTAACGATAGCCGGAAAATAAACGTCGCTGTTCTCGCATTTCTCTATATCGAAACACCGCATTCGCCCGTTTTTAAGTTTCTTGGTATAAGTAACCGCCGCCTGACCCGAATTCGGCAAATCAATGACCAGTATTTTTTCAACGGTATTTTTGGGAGGCGACGGAGGAACTCGCGGAACTGTATTCGATATTGTTTCCACTCCGCGACACGGCGACGGATTTTTTTTCCAACCGCTGAAAAGTTTTTTCGCCAGCGCACCGGCTTTTTCCTTTGAAATATCGCCGACGAAAATCAAAACCGAATTTTCCGGCTTGAATTGATTTTTATAATAATCGGCGATGTCGGCGCGGCTTAATTTCGCCAGACTTTCAGGCGTTCCAACGGCGGAATGCTCGCCGAAAGTGTAGCGGGCGGCGGCGAAATTCGCCAGTGTTGACGGCTGTTTCAAAGCGACGTTCAATTCGTCGAGCGTCTGCGTTTTTAACAAATCAATTTCGCTTTGCGCGAACGCCGGATTCAAAACCGCGTCCGCCATTACCGCCAATGCCTGTTCGATTTTATCGGACGTTACGTTGACGGAAACATTAGAAGTTTCCCAATTCGCGCCGGAATTAATGTCGCCGCCTAAGAATTCGATTTGTTCGGCGATCTGCGTCGCGGTGCGCGTTTTCGTTCCCTTCAATAAAAGCGATGCCGTCAAATCCGCGAGTCCGGCTTTTTCGCCTTCCGCCGCCGCGCCGGTTTTGATCAATAACGTCGCCTGCACGAGCGGTACGTTTTTGCGTTCGACGACGGCGACGCGCAAGCCGTTCGGCAGTTTTATTTCCTGAATCTGCGGAATTTTAACGGGTCGCGGCGCAGAAGGCGGCGGCGGTGTCGGCATTGCCGTCTGCGCGTTCGCCAACATCGCCGAGAATGCAAAACTCAAAATTAAAAACGCGATTCGATTAAAATTTAACTTTCTCATTTTGCATTCTCCTCATTCTGGTAATAAATTACGACGCGATTTGTGTCCGTAAAATATTTTTTCATCACGCGCTGAACATCGGCGACGGTTACGGCTTGCAGTTGTTTGACCTGTTCGTTGATAAGTTTCGGATCGCCTTCCATAATCCAGGTGAAACCGAGCGCGAAAGTTTTGCCTTTGTTGGTTTCAAGCTGACGAATCTTGTTGGCGATAATCGAATTCTTTGCCTTCTCTAATTCCTGTGTGGAAATCGGCGCATCCTGAATTTTCTTTAATTCGGCAAGCAGCGATTTTTCACCGTCTTCGACCGTCTTGCCGCTCGCCATCGTCGCCGTAAAAGTCATCACGCCTTTGTCAGCATTCGTTCCCAAATCGAAATCAGCTTCCTGCGCGATCTGCTGTTTATAAACTAATTCCTGATAAAGCCGTGAACTTTCGCCGCCCGCTAAAACCGCTTCGGCAATGGTCAAAGCCGCCGTGTCTTTATCCTTCGCGGGCGGCGCGAGATACGCAATGGCAACCGCCGGCAGCGGCACATTCGGTGCTTTGACAACGACTCTTTTTTCCTGCTTACGTTCCGGCTCGGTTTCGGTTACACGCGGAATCGCGCCCGACGGTTTCTGAACTTTGTTGAAGTATTTATCAACCCAACCGTCAAACTGCGCCTGATCGAAATCGCCGACGACGACGAGCATCGCGTTATCGGGGCGATAGAAAGTCTTATAAAATTTCTCGGCATCGGCATTCGTCGCCGCTTCCAAATCTTCGATAGAGCCAATGGTCGTGCGTTTATACGGGTGAACGTCGAACATATTCGTTTGAATCGCTTCGTAAAATCTGCCGTAAGGCTGCGCCAAAACGCTCTGCCGAAATTCTTCCTGCACGACGGCGCGTTCCGATTTAAAATTCGCTTCGTCAACATTCAGATTGACCATTCGGTCGGCTTCCGCCCAAATTAAGGCTTCGAGATTATTCGACGGCACGACATCAATGTAATCGGTAAAATCGTCGCTCGTTGAAGCGTTCGAGCCTTCGCCGCCGACATCTTCGGTCAGCCGGTCAATCATTTCCGACTGCATATTTTTGGTTGATTTGAACATCAAATGTTCAAACAAATGAGCAAAACCGCTGCGCCCGACCGGATCGTTTTTCGAGCCGACGTTATACCAAACCTGCACGGCGACCGCCGGACTCGAATTGTCCTGTACGCTGACGACTTTTAAACCGTTCGCCAGCGTTCGCTCCTTGATATTGAGCGGATTGATTTTTAACTGCGCCTGAATGTTGAAGGCGGCGAAAATCGTCAATGACAAGATTGCAAGAACCTTTTTCATATTTTCTTCCTTTAATTTTTAGATCAGAAATTTACTGCCTGTTTATACGCTGATTCGTCAAACAAGTTTTCAAAGTCGGAACCGCAAGCGTGAGTGCGCGGCTTTGGTAATCAAGAGTAGCCGTGCGCTCACGCTTGCGGTTCTGACTTTGAATCACAAATGAATTTCCAGAATCGTGCGGTGTGAAATCATTCTCCAACTTTTTCCTTTTTTGCGATAAACGCGAATGTATTTCAGCCAGTATTTTTCATCGCCGTCTTTTCCGCGTCTGACGACATCGAGCCGCGCCGAAGTAACGGCAATATCTTTATGCAGTTCGACTTCGCTGGCGGAAATTTTGCGCGAAATGAATTGCTTTTTTCCGACCGAAATCAGCCATTCGGCTTTATTCTGCACCGAACCGCTGCCGTGCGCGAAGCGAAAATCTTCGGCATAAACTTTTTTCAAATGTTCCAGATCGGCGCGAACAACGGCATCTTCTATACTCTGCTCCATTTGCAGAAATTCTTCGGTTAAAGCCGGATTTGTTTTATTGTCCCTTTGCGCCCAAGCTGCCGAAACGCCGAGAAAAATTAAAAATAAGCCGGTGAATAATTTGAATTTCAACATAGCGTCGGTTGACGTTTAGAGTTACGCCTTCAGGCGTGAGAAGCGTGGCGCATTCACGCCTGAAGGCGTAACTCTAACTGGCTGTAGTCGTAAAATCCTTTGCCCGTTTTGCGTCCGAGCCAGCCGGCATCAACCATTTTCACGAGCAACGGACACGGACGATATTTCGGATCGCCCAAGCCTTCGTGCATCACGCGCAGAATGGCGAGACAGACATCTAAACCGATAAAATCCGCGAGCGTCAAAGGTCCCATCGGATGATTCATTCCGAGTTTCATAATACCGTCAATGCTTTCTTTGGTTGCCACGCCTTCATAAAGCGCGAAAATCGCTTCGTTAATCATCGGCAGCAGAATGCGGTTCGCCACAAAGCCGGGAAAATCCTGGCAGTCGAGCGGCGTTTTGCCCATCTTTTCCGACATCTCTTTAACTTTTGCGTAAGTTTCATCGGATGTCGCAATGCCGCGAATGACTTCGACCAATTTCATCAGCGGAACCGGATTCATAAAGTGCATTCCGATTACTTTGTCGGGTCGTTTCGTTACCGCCGCGATTTTCGTAATCGAAATCGAAGAAGTGTTGGAAGCCAGAATACATTCGGCGTTCGTTACCTCGTCCAACTTTTCAAACAACAGTTTTTTGATGTCGAAGTTTTCCGTTGCGGCTTCGACGACGAGAAAGCAGTCTTTTAAATCTTCGAGATTCGTCGTCGTTCTGATTTTCCCTAAAACTTCCGCCTTCTGCTCTTCGGTCATCGTTTCCTTTTTCACGAAACGGTCGAGACTTTTGCCGATTGATGAGAAGCCTTTCTGCACGTATTCTTCTTTGATGTCGCACATCACGACCTCAAAACCGCTTGCGGCGGCGGTTTGCGCGATGCCGTTGCCCATTGTTCCCGCGCCGATAATTCCGATAATTTCACTCATATTAAAAAATTATTCCTCTTAAAATTTGATTTATAAAACCTTTCTTCAAAGATAAACTAACCGCGCCGCGCAAAACAAACGAGCGTCAAAGGATAAAACCTTGACGCTCGAAAATGTCTACTAAAATTGCTCTTATATTACTGCCAATTATTCGGCGGCGGCGGCGGAAAACTTTGCGGTGAGTAATTATTCGCACCGCTGAGATAAAATCTTTTGCCTTCCTCGCCGAACAGGAAAACCAGACCGAAAACTCCGGCGGCAGTGCCAAGCGGAAACGAAAGACACGCGACGATGCTGCCGATAATCCCCCAAGTTCGTGCGCCCGGTACTTCCTTATACAATTTCCAGCCGCCAAGCAGTTGTGGAACGATTAAAAGAAGTGAAAAGAAAGCCACGAACAAAATCATTATAATAAAAACGCCGCCGATGACTTGTCCTTCCTGTCCACCACGGGCGGCAACAAACATTCCAACGCCCATCACGCCGTAAATCATCACCAGAAACAACATTATCAAAGCCTGCATTCCGCCGTGAACCATCAAAAAAATTCCGACCAGTTTGTTTTGTTCTTTTGCCGACATAAATTTTTACTCTCCAAATAGTTATAGCGTTCGACGCATTTATCTTACTCGAAAATACGCCGAACGCCAATAAAAAGTTTTGAATTTAATTAATCGCGCTCGACTGCCAGCGCGACCGAGTTTCCGCCGCCCAAACAAAGCGCGGCAACGCCTTTTTTCTTTCCGCTGCGTTTCATTTCGTGCAGCAGAGTCGTCAGGATTCGCCCGCCGGAATTGCCGATGGCGTGTCCGATAGCGACCGCGCCGCCGTTGACGTTGACGTTATCGCCCTGCATTCCGAGTTCCTTCATCACGCCGAGAGCCTGCACGGAAAACGCTTCGTTCAATTCAAATAAATCAACATCCGCCATCTCCCAACCAGCTTTTTTGAGAACCTTTTTCACACCTTCGACCGGCGCGAGCATAATGTATTTCGGTTCGATTCCCGATGTCGCGTTGGCAACGATTCGCGCCAAAGGTTCAATACCCAATTCCTTTGCTTTTTCGGCAGTCGTGATGACCAAAGCCGATGCACCATCGTTGATGCTCGAAGCATTAGCCGCCGTAACCGTGCCGCCGTCTTTCTTGAACGCCGGTTTTAATTTCGCCAACGATTCAACAGTTGAATCCGCTCGAATTCCTTCGTCGTAATCGAAAATAATCGCGTCGCCTTTTTTCTGGGGAATCGAAACGGGAACGATCTCGTCTTTAAACTTCCCTGCCTTTTGCGCTTCCGACGCTTTGCGATGCGAATTATAAGCGAATTCGTCCTGTGCTTCGCGTGAAATCTGATGTTTGTCAGCGACGACTTCGCCCGTGTTGCCCATATGCCAATTCTCGAACGGACACCACAAACCGTCGTTAATCATCAGATCAACCGCTGCTTGATTGCCCATCCGCATTCCGTCCCGCGCCGTCGGCAGCGCGTATGGAATGTTCGACATTGATTCCATTCCGCCCGCGACGACCACATCAGCATCGCCGAGCATCACCGACTGCGCCGCCAAAGCGACCGCCCGCAACCCCGAACCGCAAACCATATTGACCGTTAAAGCCGAAACTTCCGGCGCGAGTCCCGCCTTCAAAGCCGCCTGCCGCGCCGGTGCTTGCCCCAAACCGGCTTGGACGACACAGCCCATAATCACTTCGTCAACTTCTTCCGGCTTAATTCCGGCTTTTTCAACCGCCGCTTTAATCGCCAGCGCACCGAGTTCCGGTGCGGTAAAATTTTTCAAAGCCCCCTGAAACTTTCCGGTCGGAGTTCTCATCGCGCTAATAATTACTGCATCTCTCATAAATTTTTATCAAATATTTTCTTCTAAATTTAGTTAAATAGCTTAACGAATTATAACAAAATTATTTGAAAGCGGCATTAGTTCCGACTGACTGGAAAAATTTTCAAAACAAAAAAGTTCACATTTATTTAACGCAAAAATAAAATTTCGAGCGCGTCTTTCCAGTTGCATAAAATGCAAAATCCAAACCGAAAAATTTATAATTAAACCAAGCCGACGAAATAATTTATTATTTCGGTCGGCTAAAGTACAAGGAGAAAACTATGCTAATTGCGCTTGACGGAAGTGCTAAAACTACCGATCCGAAAAAATATGCTGCCGAGTATTATAATTATTACGTTGCTCAGGCTTTTCGGGCGACCAGAGAAGCCAACAAGATTTATGTACAGGGTCCGGGTGCGCTCTCATTTGGAAGCAGCAGCAACAATATCAGAAAGATGGCGGATAAGGCGACGGCTTTTATTCGCGCCAATTCCGGCGACGGCAGAATTTATCTAATCGGCTGGAGTCGCGGCTCGGCGGCTTGCATTCAGGTCGCCCACGATATTAAACGCAGTTCGGGCAATACGAAAATTGACGGGCTGTTTTTGTTTGATGCGGTTGACCAGGACACCTCGACGAGCAGCGATTTGAATTTTATTCCCGACAGTGTTACGAATGTTTATCACGCGATTGCGACGAAGAAAAACTGGCTCGACCGGCAGCTTTTTCCGACTTGCGGCAAAACTGCCGCCACCGGGGTCAATCTCGTCAAGCGCGAATTCAACGCCTCGCACGGCGGCATCGCGGGCGGCTCGGACGGTGATGCAGGTTCTAAGGAATGGATGTGGAATTATTTACAGTCCGAAGGCGTTTTATAAATCGTCCTTCAAATGTTCAATAAAAAAAGAAGCGTCATTTACGATGCTTCTTTTTTTATTGAAAATTTACTTCAAACTCTTCATTCTCCAATATCTTCATTCCAGATTTCAGAATTTTCCGCAATATAATCGGCGAGCATTTTTACGCATTCGTCCGAATTGAGATTGATGACACGAACGCCGTTTGCTTCGAGCCATTCGATGCCGCCTGCGAAATTTTCCGCTTCGCCGACGATGACCGTACCGATTTTGAATTGTCTGATTAAACCCGAACAATACCAGCACGGCGCGAGCGTCGTCGCCATTATCGTTTCGCGGTAATTCGTCTGCCGTCCGGCTTTGCGGAACGCATCGGTTTCGCCGTGAATTGAAGGATCATCTTCCTGAACGCGGCGGTTATGTCCGCGACCAAGTAGATTTCCCTGACCGTCGAACAACGCCGCGCCGATGGGAATGCCGCCTTCGGCTAATCCTGTTTCGGCTTCTTCGATGGCGATGTCGAGCATCGCCTGATAATCTAAAATTTCGTTCATAATTCAACAAACTCCGTCTTTTTGTTCGTTTATCTTACACGATACTTTAACAGTTGCAATGCCGACTCTTTAACTTTTGCTTTAAGTCTGCGACAATCTTTTCTGTGAAAATCTCCGCCGTCATCATCGCCTTTAACGAAGAAGATAAAATTGCCGACGCGCTCAAATCAGTTGATTGGGCGGACGAAATTATCGTCGTTGATTCGGAAAGCACCGACCGCACACGCGAGATTTCCGAAAAGTTTGGCGCGAAAGTTTTAATCAAAAAATGGGAAGGATTTTCCAAACAAAAGCAGTTTGCCGTTGACTCCGCCGCGCACGACTGGATTTTCAGCCTTGATGCCGATGAACGAGTTTCCGATGAATTAAAAAAGAAAATTTTGCAATTTAAAAATTTACCCGAAAGCGATTTAGCGAACGGCTATCGAGTTCCGCGTCTGTCGTTTTATATGAACCGTCCAATTCGACACGGCGGCTGGTATCCTGACTGGCAGTTGCGTTTTTTCAATCGGCGCAAAGGAAAATGGAAAGATGTTTTGATTCACGAATCGGTCGAGATGAATTCTAATTCCCGAACTGAAAAATTAAGAGGCGACATTCTGCATTACAGCGTCGAAGACGTTTCGCATCATCACCGAATGATCGGCGAAAGATACGCGCCGCTTGCCGCCGCGCAAATGTTCGAGCGCGGAAAACGCGCCTCAGTTCTGAAGATTCTGACCGCCGGCACAACGGCTTTTCTGCAAACTTACATCTTAAAAGGCGGCTTTCTCGACGGTCTCGCCGGATTCGCCATCGCGCGTTTCGCCGCCCATCACGCCTTCCTGAAATACCTGCTTTTATGGGAACTGCAAAACCGAAAACTCGGAACAGTTACCGAATCGAGATACTGGATTGATGAAAAGTCAGAACCGCCTGCGTAAGCGGGCGGGTTATATACGATGGAAAACCCGCCCGCTTACGCAGGCGGTTCTGACCGTCTTTGATTTTATGGAAAATGCAGTGCCGAAACTAAAAACCGAAAACCGTTTCCCCGTTACAACTCTTATAAATTTAATCACATCATACTTTTCGTTCAACGAGTTTTTGCGTTATATTACACATTATGAAAAGAAATATCACTTCTATTTTCGCCGTTCTCATTTTCGCGTCCGCCGCGTTCGCTCAGAAAGGCGTTGACACGCAGACGAAGAAAATTAGAGAGGAAGGCAGCAAAACCACCAACACGCAAAACACCAATCAAGCCGGCGGTCGCTCGATTGATTTCGGCGAAGGCAAAACCAAAACCCGCGACCGGCTTGCCAATCCTTATCGCATCAATTCGCGGCGCGACGTTTTGATTGAAAACGTCCTCAATGTTTTTTCTGAAAAAAAACTTATCATCAACGACGCGGCTTCGAGAAAAGGCGACGGCATTGTTGTTACCGAGCCTTACGTTTTCGCTAAAGGCGCAGTTATTACGCGCAACGAATTGAACCGTTTTGCGATTCTGCCGAACTCCGACGCTTCCTGGACGCGCGGACGCTATACTCTGATCGTCGAAGTGCAGTCTATTGACGGCATTCAAAATAATGTTTCGGTTACGGCGAAGATTGAAGGTCGTTCGGAAAACGGTCTGGAATCCGAATGGACGACGCTCCAAAGCACCGGCGCGGCGGAAGATGAATTTCTCGCCAAATTAATTGAAATAGTTACGGGCAAAGACGTTGACGCGCCGCAGAAGGTTGAACCTGAAGATCAGAATTAAGGAAATGTTTAGAAATCCTACAAATTTAATTTTCACGATATTTTTAGTTTTGGCGACAGCGATTTTCGCCAACGCTCAAGGTGCGGATGCTTCGACGCGCAACGGCACGCCGCAAAAAGAAGATTTGCCGACCGGCATTAAAGAATCGCTCGCCAAACAGCGCATTGACCGCGAGAAAAAAGATTTTCAGGAAATGCTCGAACGCGGCGAAGAAGCGTTGAAGCTGACCGACCAACTGGAAAAATCCTACTCGCAAACCAATCAATTTTCGGCGGAAGACCAAAAGAAATTAGAGCGTTTGGAAAAAGTCGTCAAAAAAATTCGCGGCGAATTGGGCGGCGATGACGACGGCGAAGCGGAAGTCGAAAAGCCTTCATCAATCTCCAATGCCCTGCAATCGTTGAAAGACGGCACCAGCAAACTCGTCGAAGAATTAAAGAAAACTTCCCGTTACAGCATCTCCGTCGTCGCCGTCCAAAGTTCAAACGCGCTGATTAACGTCGTGCAGTTTCTTAGATTCCGCAAAAACTAAAATAGATGAGAAATGAGAAATGAGAATTAATAAGCCGGATTTCAACTTTGATTATTTATTCTTAAAACAAAAATCATTTCTCATTTCTCATTTCTCATTTCTCGCGTCTTTTCTCATTTTATTCTGCTTCATTTCAACCGTTCCGGCTCAAAACGATGACGATTCAATTAACGTCGAATCTTCGCTGGTCGTTCTCAACGCCACGATTACGGATGCAAACGGCAAGATTTCATTCGGATTAAAAGAATCGCAATTCAAAGTCTTTGAAGACGGACAGGAACAAAAACTCGATTTTTTTGAAGCAGCGAAAACGCCTTTTGCCGCCGTCGTGCTGCTTGACACTTCGGGCAGTATGGAACCGCGCATTGCGATGGCGCGTTCCGCCGCGATCAATTTTCTCGACGGTCTGCGCGTTGACGACGTAGCGGCGATTTACAATTTCGACACGAAAGTTTCGCTCGTGCAAAATTTTTCCAACAGCCGCGACATCACCGATCAGATTTTTAATATCAAAGCGGACGGCAACACGGCTTTGAATGACGCGGTTGTCAAAGCGGCGGCGGAACTTTCCAAACGGGCGGAAAAACGCCGCGCCATAGTCGTGCTTTCGGACGGCGCGGATAACAAAAGTAAGTATTCAGGCGATAAAGCTCTGAAGGCGGCGATTGCCGCAAACGCGACGATTTACACGATTGATATGTCGGCGATTGATACGGGCGGCAAGGATCGGATGCAGAGTCAGGGCGCGTTGAAAAATTTCGCCGAAAAAAGCGGCGGCGTTTTCATAGCGACTGGCGGCGGCGCGGCGATGCGCGAGGCTTTCAAAAATATCGTCGAGGAACTCGGCGTGCAGTACACGCTCGGCTATCAGCCTTCCAACCTGAAAAAAGACGGCAAATTCCGGGCGATTGAAATCCGCGTCGCCAAGCCGAATTTAATCATCAGAACGCGCAAAGGATATTACGCGGCGAAAGAATCTAAAAAACCCTGAACTTAAAAACTCGTTTTATTTTTCGACTTGTCGGCGTGGCGTTCGAGAGCCAGTTTTACCAATTCGTCAATCACCTGCGGAAATTCCATTCCCGTTCCCGCCCACATTTTCGGGTAGCCGGAAGCGTCGGTCAATCCCGGCAAAGTGTTGATTTCATTGACGAGCAGCGCGCCCGTGTCGTTTCGCAGAAAGAAATCCACGCGCGCTAAACCCGAACCGTCAACGGCGCGGAAAGCCGTTACTGCCATCTGCTGAATTTTGGCGGTTAATTCTTCCGAGATAAAAGCCGGAACTACGAATTCGTTATTGCCGGTTCCAGAATATTTTTCCTTGTAATCGAGAAATTTTTTATCGTCGGCTTTAATGACGTATTCTCCCGGCAGACTCGCTCGCGGCGATTCGTTGCCGATCACGGCGCACTCGATTTCGCGCATATCCAAGCCTTCTTCGACGATGATTTTGCGGTCGTATTCGGCGGCAAGCGTGATCGCTTCGCGCAGCGATTCGGCATCAGTCGCTTTGGAAACGCCGACCGACGAACCCAAATTTGCCGGTTTGACGAAACACGGAAATCCTAATTTCGATTCCACCTGTTTAAGAACCGCGTCGGTGTTGCGCTCCCATTCCCCGCGTAGAAACCAGACGTATTTGCACATCGGCAAATCCGAATCGCGGAACAGAGATTTCATAAAAACCTTGTCCATTCCGCAAGCCGACGAGAGAACGCCGCAGCCGATATACGGAATATCCGCCATTTCCAGCAAACCTTGAATCGTGCCGTCTTCGCCGAAAGTTCCGTGCAGAACCGGAAACACGACATCGAGCGCGGCTGAATTTTCGCCGTTCGCCAAATTCGTCAAACCTTTATATTTCGTGCCGCCAAACAATGCGACGGCTTCAACGGAAAACTTTTCGGCGTTACCGGACAAACTTTCCCGTGCTTCAAACGGCAGCAAGCCCAACGATTCCGAAGCACTCAGCCAGCCGCCGTCTTTGCCGATGGCAATCGGGACGACTTCGTATTTTTCCTTGTCAATTTTCTGAATAACAGTCTTCGCCGAACGAATCGAAATCTCGTGTTCGCCCGAACGCCCACCGAAAATTATGCCGATTTTTGTTTTCATTTCATTAGTGGTGAGTGGTGAGCGGTGAATGGTGAAAGGTGAATGTAAATCTTTCATTCACCTTTCACCATTCACCATTCACCACTACAAAATTGTTTTTCCCAACGCCGATAAAATCAATTCTCCCGCCAGTTCGACCGTGATGTTGCTTTGGTCGAGCATCGGGTTGACTTCGACGATTTCAAAAGAGCGCATTCCGCCGCGTTCGGCGATGATTTCAAGCGCAAGATGCGCTTCGCGGTAAGTGATGCCGCCGCGCACGAGCGTTCCCGAACCCGGCGCGAAACGCGGATCAATAATGTCCACGTCGAACGTCACGGCGAAACCGTCCGGTGCTTTGGAAGCAATCGCCACCGCGTCTTCGATGCAGGCGAGCATTCCGCGCCGGTCAATGTCGGACATCGTAAAAAAATTATCCTGCAAATCGTATTTTCTGATGCGTCGTTTTTCGCCGATGTCTAAATCTCTCGCGCCGACGTGCGCGAAATACTTCGGATTCAATTTCGGCGCGTAGCCTTCGAGATTGACCATCGAAGCGTCGCCCTCGCCGAGCAGTGCCGCCAAAGGCATTCCGTGCGGATTGCCCGAAGGCGAAGTTTCCGGCGTGTTGATGTCGGCGTGTGCGTCGAGCCAGATCAGCCCGATTTCTTTTCCCTGCGCGTGAAAATGCGCGGCGACCGCCGAAAATGTGCCGAGCGCAATCGAATGGTCGCCGCCCAGAATAACGGGAAATTCGTGGTTCGCCAAAAGCGGCTTGATGCCTTTCGACATATTCGCGTAAGACTGCAAAAGTTCTTTTAAGTAGTGCGGACTTTCATTTTCAGCCGCGACGTAATCCGGTTTGACGATTTCGACATCGCCGTGATCTTTCACTTCGTAGCCGAGTTCCGCAATATGCGAAATGAGCGAACCGTCACGAATTTTCGCCAATCTCATCGCCGTCGCGCCGAGTTCGCTGCCTTTAACTCCGGCTCCGTAACCGAGCGGTACGCCGATGATTCCAACTTTTTTTCCCGTTCCCGGAAAATCTCTATCGTATGCTGACATAAATAAAAAATCTAAATTTCACCGAAACCGTTCGCAAACAATTCAATGACGGCGGCTATGGCTTTGCCTTCGTCTGTGCCTTCGGTGGTGATTTCGAGTTCAACGCCTTTTGAAGCCGCGAGCGTCAAAACGCTCAAAATTGATTTAGCATCGGCGGTCGTTTGATTATCCGTTCGCCGCAAAATTATCCGGCTCTGAAATTTTCCGGCAAGCCGCACGAGCTGCGCGGCGGCGCGGGCGTGCAGTCCGAGTTGATTGCTGACCGTGATGACACTTTCGGGCATTTTTACTTGGATTTCGGCGTTTCAAAAATCAGACTCGTGCGATAAATCGCCTGCTTTCCCTGTTCCTCGACTTCCTTCGCCATTTCGGTCAAAGTAATTTCTTTATTTTGCGACGCGAGCTTAATCACCATCGGCAGATTCACGCCGGTAACGATTTCGACTTCGTTTTCCTTAATAAACATCGCCGAGATATTCGTCGGTGTCCCCCCGAACATATCAGTCAAAAGCAGAACGCCGATGCCGTTCGAAACTTTTTTAATAGCGCGTTCGATTTCCGCTTTCGCCATTTCCACATCGTCGTGCCAGCCAATCGAAACCGCCGCCAGATGACTCTGCGCTCCGACCACCGTTTCCGCCGCCGCCACCAATTCGTTAGCGACCTGCCCGTGCGAGACGACCACGCCGCCGATTTTTTTTGATTCAGACATAGTTTTGGTTTCTGGTTTCTGGTTTCTGGTTTCTGGTCAAAAACTAGAAACCAGAAACCAGAAACCAGAAACTTACTTCTGCACGTCGCGGTGAAGGCACGACACTTCAAAATTATCCTTTCTTAACGCTTCGCATAAGCGGTTGGCGACCATTACCGAACGGTGCCGTCCGCCGGTGCAGCCGATGCCGATAGTCAAATAAGATTTCCCTTCGCGCTTGTAAAGCGGCAGAAGATATTCGAGCAAATCGGAAAAACGCCTGATCGTTTCTTCGACTTCCGGCTGTTTTTCCAGAAATTCAACTACGCGCTCGTCGGTTCCCGGCAATTCTTTTAAGTTTTTATCGAAATACGGATTCGGCAGATGGCGCACGTCGAACAGCAAATCAACTTGGTGCAGTGCGCCGTGTTTATGACCGAAGCTGATAAACTGCACGTTCAGCGGCGCACCTTCGGTCGTTTGGCTGAACGTATCAATCAGCAGACGGCGCAGCGTGTGAACCGTGTGATTGGAAGTATCAATGATTAAATCAGCCGTTTCCCGAATCGGGATCAACGCCTCGCGTTCGGCGCGGATGGCGGACAATAAACCGTTGCCGCCGTCGGTCGGATGCGGGCGGCGCGTCTCCGAAAAACGTCTTTGCAGTACTTCGTCGGAGGCTTCAAAAAACACGACGTAGGGCGCAAGTTTTTTGCTGATTTTTTTAATTTCCTTCGGAAATTCCGATAGAAAATGACGTTCCCGAATGTTGCTGACGAGCGCGGCTTTTTCTATCGCCACGACTTCTTCGTTATTCGGCAAAAGCAGCCGCGAAAAAGTCGAAAGCATCGTCAGCGGCAGATTATCCACACAGAAATAGCCCAAATCTTCAAAAGCGTTGGTCGCCGAACTCATTCCCGAACCGCTCAATCCCGTGATGATAATAAAATTCGGCAGGTTTTTTTTTTCGTCTTTGGTCTCCGGCATATCGAATTTGTCCTTGTTCATTTTATGGCAATTTACAAATTTACGCGATTGGCGTTAATAAAAAGTTTCACGCATTTTTCAGCATCGCCGAATGTTTTTCCGTCAGATTTTTCGCCGCGTCAAAACCGTCGCCGCGCAGCAGATGGATTTTAACGGCGGTTTCGATGAGCGTCGAAAGATTGCGTCCGGCGCGAACCGGCAAAACGAATTTCGTGATTTCCGCGCCGAGAATAGTTTCCTCTTCGCGGTCGAGTCCGAGCCGTTCGGTTTCAATCGTTTCATTCCATTTTTTGACTTCGATGACGAGTTCAACCGTTTGCGCCTTTCCGACCGCCGACACGCCGAATAAATCGCGGACATTGACGATGCCGAGTCCGCGAATTTCCAGATGCTCGCGTGTCAATTCCGGCGCGGAGCCGATCAAACTCTCACCGATTTTTTTCAAAATCACTTGGTCGTCGGAAATAAGGCGATGCCCGTGCGTCAGCAAATCGAGCGCACATTCCGATTTTCCGATGCCGGATTCGCCGAGCATCAACACGCCGAGTCCGTAAATTTCCATCAGAACGCCGTGCATATAAAGTTGCGGCGCAAGCGTTTTCTGCAAAAAATCCGAAACGATTTGGATCGTTTTTGAACTGACGAGCGCGGTGCGGAGAACCGGCAGATTTTTACCGTCGGCAATTTCGATGAGTTCCGGCGGCGGCGGAAGATTGTTCGTGATAAAAATGCAACTTATTTTTTCTAAATCGAGATTATTTAATGCTTCGATTCGCTGGGCGTTTTCAAGATGTTGAAGATAAGAAATCTCGCTCTGCCCGACGATTTGGACGCGACCGGCGTGAACGTATTCGGAAAATTTCGCCAGCGCGAGACCGAGTTTTTGAATGCGCGGCGAGGCGATTTTTTTGCTTTGCAAACCGTCCGCGCCCGCCAGAATTTCTATTAGTAATTCGGCGGGCGCGGTTTCGACAAATTCCGCGACGGAGATTTGCGGATTTTCGATGTATTTTTCGACGGGCATTAAATCTTTCTATGGTGCAATCAACCCGAAATTCCCGTCGCGGCGTTTATAAAGAACCGAAACGCATTCGTCGTCGGCGTTGCGAAAAACGAGAAACTGGTTTTCTTCGTCCCGCAGCTGCATCACGGCTTCGTCAATCGTCAAAGGCTTGACGGCGTAAGTGTTCGAGACAATGACACGCGGCGCGTTCGGTTCGGGCTGCACATCAACTTCGACGGGCGCAACTTCGCCGACTTTTTTCCGGCGGTGGCTTTTGTCTATGACTTTGTTTTTGAGTTTTAAGGCTTGCTTTTCGATCTTCGCAATCGTCTGCGACAGCGATTGATACATATCGGAATTTTTCGTATTGGCGGTCAAAACTTCCTTGCGCCATTTGACGACGATCTCCGAACGGTGTCGTCCTTTCTCGACTTCGATAATAACGTGCGCTCTGGCGTTGTCGCCGTCGAATAAATGGTTGAGCCGGTCAAAATGTTCTTCGACGTGAGACTGCAACGCCGGCGTAACGTCAATGTGTCTGCCTGTGTATTCAAATTTCATAAACTATTCCTCCTTGTAAATTAGATAACGGTTTTGCGTTCACGCGAACCGGGAATCTGCATTTGGTCGCGGTATTTGGCGATGGTTCGACGCGAAAGTTTCACACCTTCCTTGCTCAAAAGTTTGACGATTTGATCGTCGGTATAAGGCTTGCGCGTGTCTTCATCTTCGATCATTTTCTTGATTCGCAGTTTCAAAATGCGCGTCGAAACTTCCTCGCCGTCCTCGTTCAGCATTCCTTCCGAAAAGAATCTTCGCAGCTCGATCACGCCCTGCGGCGTGTGCGCGTATTTGCGGTTGACGACCCGCGAAATCGTCGAAAGATGCATTCCGATGTCTTCGGCGATGTCTTTGAGCATCATCGGTTTAATGAACTGAACACCCTTGTCCAAGAATTCTTTTTGACGGTCAATAATACATTCGACGACTCGGTAAATCGTCTGCCGGCGGTGTTCGATATTTCTCAGTAAATCAACGGCTGAACGAACTTTTTCCTTAATAAAATCTTTTTCCTCTTTCGTCGTTTTTTCCTGCCCGATCATCTTCTGATAAGTCGGTGATATTCGCAGACGCGGACTGCCGTCGTCGGTAAAATAAACGACGTATTCATCTTCGATTTTTTCGATATAAACTTCCGGCGAAACGTAAATCGGTTCTTCCGACGAATAACGTCTGCCCGGATACGGGTCGAGAATGCGGATTTTGTTGATTTCTTCGTTGAGAACGGCAAGGTCAATGCCCGTCTGTTTGGCGAGATGCTGCAAGCGATGCGGCTGTAAATCTTCGAGATGATCTTTTACTAAATCAGCCGCCAGACTTTCGCCTTCGCCGTTGGCGACAAGCTGCGCGAACAGACATTCCTGAACATTTCGCGCCCCACAGCCGACCGGATCGAGCTGCAAAACGACCTGACGGGCTTTTTCAACGAATTCGGTCGAACACGCGCACATCTGGGCGATTTCTTCGTTGCTCGTCGTCAAACGCCCGTCTTCATTCAGATTCCCGACGATGCAAACCGCGACATCTTCCAATCTTTCGCTGATTTGCTGAAGATTTAGCTGCCATTCGAGATGATCGTTCAAAGTCGCCGACTTCGACAAAAACTGGTCAAAACTCGGCGCGTCTTCTTTGAATTCGAGTTCCTGCGTTTTATAGCCCGGATCGAGATAATCCTGAAATTCCCTGCCGTAATCAACTTCCTCGAACGGGTCTGATTTGTCCGCCGAAAAATCTTCCGAATCATTATCAAAATCCGAAGGCGCGCTGCTTTCATCAAAACCGTTTTCGGTCGGCATTTCGGCGGTATAACTTTCGGCTTGCTCGAAGTTCGCCGCTTCAAAATCCTTTTCCTGACCGTTTTCGTAAGTGTCGTTGTGTCCGTCGGAATTCTGGTCGAGAATTTTGTCGGCAATCTCGCCGACTTCATCTTCTGATTGAACTTCTTCCAACACCGGATTGGAAACCATTTCCTGCTGAATTAAATCGCTGAGTTCGACGGTTGTCATTTGCAGCATCTCGATTCGCTGCCTGAGTTGCGGAGTCAAAACCATCCGCTGAGATAATCTTTGAGTAAGTTTTAGCGATGACATAATTGCTTAAAAATTAATTTATAAAATCCTCGCAAATCTATGAATAAAAGTTCGATTGCCACATTTATTATAACCGTTTGACGGTTGAAAAGGGAAACGGCTTTCAAATTCCAGATTCCAGATTCCTGATCAGCTTTTGAATTTGGAATTGGAATTTGGAATCTGGAATTTACAGGCTGAATCTTTCGCCCAAATAAAGTCTTCGCACGTCCGCGTCTTCGACCAATTCGGCGGGCTTGCCGCTTCGCAAGATTTTTCCTTCCGCCATAATATATGCGCGGTCGCAGATGCCCAGTGTTTCGCGGACGTTGTGATCGGTGATTAAAATTCCGATGCCCTGATTTTTGAGATACAGAATAATTTCGCGGATGTCGTCAATCGCAATTGGATCAATCCCCGCAAACGGTTCGTCTAAAAGGATAAACTGCGGTTCAGTCGCCAAACATCTGGCGATTTCGACGCGCCGCCGCTCGCCGCCCGAAAGCGCGTCGCCGCGAGTTTTGCGAACGTGCGCGATGCCGAATTCACCCAACAATTCTTCCAATCTT
>CAXTKJ010000066.1:0-26663 GCA_964244835.1 uncultured Pyrinomonadaceae bacterium | reverse complement strand
TTGCTTACGCGCGGGTTTCTGCCTTCAAAAACCATATATCAATCCCGAATCTGCTTTAAGTCAAACCGCTCACTTCGCTTTTCCAATATCACGCCGAAACTGCATTCCGTCCCAGTTGATTTTGCCGACGGCGCGGTAAGCCTTTTCCAACGCTCCGTCCAGATTTTTTCCTTTGGCGGTTACGCCCAAAACTCTGCCGCCGTTAGTAATGTAATTTCCATTCGCGTCCGTCGCCGTTCCCGCGTGAAAGATTTCGACATCTCCAAAATCTTCGTTCAAACCTTGGATAATGTCGCCCGTTTGCGGTTTGTTCGGATAATTTTTGGCGGCTAAAACAACGCACGCCGAACTTCCCGTCTGCCATTCGATATTTATTTCATCGAGCGTTTGATCGAGTATCGCTTCGCAGATTTCGACCAAATCGGTTTCGAGTCTGACCAGAATCGTCTGCGTTTCCGGGTCGCCGAAGCGAATATTGTATTCCAAAACCTTCGCGCCCGCGTTCGTCATCATCAATCCCAAAAATAAAATTCCGCGCAGTGGGAAATTTTCTTTTCGACAGCCTTCTAAAGTCGGTTTGATTATATCTTCAATTATTTCAGTCAGTTCCGTTTCATTCAAAAGATTCGCATCGGTGATCGTTCCCATTCCGCCGGTGTTCGCGCCTTCGTCGTTTTCGTAGATTCTTTTATGGTCACGAACCGGCGGCATCAGCGCGAAATTTTCGCCATCGGAGAACATCAGCAGCGAAACTTCCCTGCCGAACAGACATTCCTCCAAAACGATTTTTTCGACGGCTTCGCTGCCGACCAAATTTTCCAACTCGTTAATCGCCTGTTCCGCCTGAACGCGATTTGCGGCGACGACGACACCTTTGCCCGCCGCCAAACCGTCGGCTTTGATGACGACCGGCGAATTTTCGTCGCCAAATTTTCCGCTTCTCAAAATCTCAATCGCGTTCTTCGCTGTATCAGCGACCGCATAAAATGCGGTCGGGATTTTGTGCCGCGCCATGAAATCTTTGGCGAAAGATTTACTGGCTTCGAGCTGCGCCGACTGTCTGCCGACACCGACGATTCTCAAACCGCACTTTTCAAATTCGTCAACGATTCCCAATGCCAGCGCGGTTTCGCCGCCGACAAAAGTTAAATCAATTTGATTTTCGGCGGCGAAATTAGCGAGCCTTTCGATCTCGTGCGGTTTGATCGCCACGCATTCAGCGACCTGGGCGATTCCGGCATTGCCGTTCGCGCAGAAAACTTTTTCTACTTTTTTGCTTTGAATAAAAGCACGGCAAATGGCGTGTTCGCGCCCGCCCGAACCGACGACTAAAATTTTCATAAGTTTTTGAAATTATAACAAATCACTCGCAAAACTTGACACTGCCGATTGATAGTTATAATTTCAAAATATCGGTTGAATCAGCTTTTTACAAAAATGTTTTCCCCAAATTGAGCCATCTTTCTAAATTTATTTCGACCGGAATTTTTAAAACTTACTCGTTTTTCCAGTTTGAGAATGTGGGAAGAGAAGAGTTTTTTAAATTTATAAACACAAGGAAGTAAAGGATTGTGTCGAACAATCTTAAAGAATTTAACCAGGCGACGTTTGCGGACGCGCCCGATATTGAAGATACATTAATTGCCTGCATTGACTGCGGAAGTGATTTTACCTGGACAGTCGGTGAGCAGATATTTTTCCGCGATAAAGGACTCCAAAATCCGCCGAAACGCTGCCGGGACTGCAAAAAAGCCAAAAACGAAAGGCTCAATGTCATCCTGACCGCTGGCGAAACGGGAATCAAGCAAAAAATCGAAGTCGCCGTCCACTGCGCCAGATGTAGCGATTACACTACTGTTCCTTTTTACCCTTCACAAGGTCGTCCGGTTTATTGCCGTTCCTGTTTTCTGGAAATGAACCCGCTTCCGAAAGAGGATGAGCATATCGAGAACGGCAATTCACCAAAACCCAGAAGCTACAGAAGACGCTAATAAAATCAAAAAGTTTCGACTTTTGTTATTCCTAACCGCCGACGTGAACGCTCGGTCGAAGTTCCGGGTCAGGCTCGGCTTGCCGCAGAATTTCCCTCGTTACCGGCGCGGTGTCGCCCTCGCCGAATAAAATATATCTAATCAGATAGGCAATCGGGTTGCCTTCGCTCCAGCCAAAGTAAACGTGCGGAATTCTACCCGTTTTGTCGCGCAGATGCAGCAGAAAAGCGGCAATCGCGTTCGGCACGGCAGGCGATTCGGTTCGCAGGATTCGATAGCCTTCGACATCCACGCCGCGCACTTTCAGTTTCCCTTTAAACTCGGACGCATCACTCGTTTCGATTTCATAAAACAAAATCGGGTCGCTCGAAGGAATATGATTATCCACGCGCTTTTCGTGTTCCTTAAAGCGGTATTCGGCGACATCGCCCGCTTCGCGCCGGTTGGTAACAATCCTGATTTCACCGTCCGCCAAATCATTTAAGAATTCCCGCGCCTTATCATCGAATTCGATTTTGCTGATTCGCAGTTCGGTCGAACGCATCGCCCTCGAAATAAATGAAGCGGCGATGATCGTAAAAATGAAGAACGAAGCGATTTTGATTCCGTCGGGACGCTCGATGATGTTGGCGACCGTCGTATAAATAAAAACGACGGCAATCGCGCTGAAAGCCCAGAACCAGGGACTGTTTCTGCGCCTTGCGGAGATCGAAACGGCGACGGCGGCGGATGACATTAAAAACAAAACTCCCGTCGCATACGCGCCGCCCTGCGCGTCCACATCGGCGTTGAAAATAATCGTTACGACGAAACAAATCACCGTAAAAACCAAAACCAGCGGTCTGGTCGCCCGCGCCCAATCGGGAGCCATTCCGTAACGCGGCAAATAGCGCGGCACGATATTCAGCAATCCTGCCATCGCCGATGCACCGGCAAACCATAAAATAAAAATCGTGCTGATGTCGTAGATCGTGCCGAAAATTTCGCCGACGTTTTTGCCGAATTTTTCACCGAATTTTTCGTGCGCTATAAAAGCCAGAGCGCGTCCGTTGGCTTTGCCTTTTTCCTTGATGACTCCGCCGGCAATTTCCGCCGTCGTGCAGCCGCAAAATTCGGGAACGCTTTCCGATCCAGCTAAATTACCGCAATCAATCTTCGGGCAAAAATCAGTGTCTTTAATCAAAAGACTGGTAACAAAACTGCTGGCAATCAGCATAAAACTCATAATCAAAGCCGCCGCCAAAAGCAATTTTTTCGTATTGGCGATGCGTCCCGGACCTTTTACCAGAGGCATCACCGCCACGCCTGTCTCAAATCCCGACAAACCGAGCGCGAGCTTTGGAAAGGTCAGAAGCGATAGGGCAACAATGATTATGAGGCTTCGTCCTTCAAGGCTGCCGGATGCCGTTTTGTGCGTGAACAGCGCGGTTTTCCAATTTCCCAAAAGTTCCGGGTGAGTAAATATATCGTAGAATCCGATGGCGACGACGACTAGATTTAACAGCAAATAAATTATCACCAAGACTACGGCAATTCCGATGGCTTCCTTAAAACCTTTAAGAAAGACCGCACCTAAAAGGGTGATAAATCCGATGGTGATTAAAACAGGGTGGTCGAGAAAATGCAGATGCGTTAAAACGAAAGGATTTTCGATGACGTGAGCGGTCGCGTCGGCGGCGGAAAGCGTGATCGTGATGACGAAATCGGTCGCCACGAAACCGAGCAAAATCAAAACGAACATTTTGCCCTTCCAGCGCGACAGAAGTGATTCGAGCATCGCTATCGAACCTTCACCGTGCGGGCTTTCGGTGGCGACGCGGCTGTAGATGGGAAGTGCGCCGAATAATGTCAGCAACACGACGACTAAAGTGGCAATTGGCGATAAAACACCGGCGGCGACAAAAGCGATACCGGGTTGATAACCTAAAGTCGAGAAATAATCAACGCCCGTCAAACACATCACCTTCCACCAGGGATGTTGGTGATGCGTTCCTTCTTTTTCGTGCGGACCTTCGATTTCTTTCACGCCTTGGAGCAGCCATCGGCGAAAGCGGTTATCCAGTCTTTTATCTATTTTGCCCATAAAAACACAATGAAAAACCACAAATACAAGTCATTGCATTTGTGGTCGTAAATAAATCCGTTTTAAAAATGGCTTGCCTCCCAATATGCCTGCGAGGTTAGCTGACGGGCTGGAACATTGGAAGTGTTCTTCATTTATAAAAATATAAAAGATTCGCCCCGTAAATTTGGTTCCCCCGCGCTGCTTTATCAAGCAACTTCGGCAACAAAAATTGTCAAAGATTGGAATATACGTTTTCTCATTTGAATTTGCAAGCGATAAAAACAGACGCAACTAAGGAGACTATTTTTGTTTTAAAAGCGATGCTGTTTTATTCGGTGAAGACCGCTGTGATGCTGGATTTTAATGTTATTTGCCGGATTAATTTGTAAATCAGTTAAAAAGAAAAATTTTAAAATATAAAAAGGGCAACGTCTCCCACACCGTCGCCCCTAGGTCACAAGTCCTCACCCCTCGTGACCAAGTGTTCACCGGGGAGGTGAACACATTCAATTATGCACATTGAAAATTAAATTGCAAAGTGCGCCGCATTTTTTTTTCGACTACTCCTGCAACCCTAAAAAGTAGCTGTTCGAAGGGTTAATAAATTGCTCGACAGTTAGACTTCCGACCGCCACCTGAGATTCTTCTTTTCCGGTTCGCAGAAAAAAACTATATTCTCCAAAAGGAATTCCAGCCGCGACTTTGACTTCAAAACTAATGACCGAAATTTCTTCGCCGTAGTTTTGATTAATTATACTTTTGGGCGTAACTTTCAGATGTGGAGAATTAAAACCGATTGTTAAATTTTCCGCATTCAGATTCGTCCCGCCGACATAAATGGTGTAGGATTTGCCGCCGTTAATCGGAACCGCCAAATCTGAAATCTGCCCGTTAAAACCGACGTAATTCAAATCGAAGTTTTTCCTGCCTCCGGTCAATTTTTTGTTGATGTTTTGAGATTTATCAGCGGTCGTTTCGACTTCTCCGATTTTCTCGACCGAATAACTCTTAAGCGTATTTTTTGCCGCCGTCTGAGCGTAGATATTATAGCGTCCGGCTGACAAGCCTTCGATTTGGAAAACTCCGGCGGCGTTGGTCAAAACTCCGGCGGCGACTCGTCCGCTGCTCGCGTCTTCCGCCCAGACCTGAAAATCCTTCGCCGGTTTTCCGTTGGCAATAGTTAGCTTTCCGCTAATCGTTCCGCAACAATCGTCTTCGCCGCTTTTCACGCCGTAAAGAGCGCGGATGCCGGCAACATCATCATCGGCTAAAGTTCGCGCTCCGAATCCGGGCAGATTATAAATACCGTTTTTGCCGGTGTGCGCGTGCATCGTCGCGCCGATTATCGAAGCGTGTTCGAGACCGAGCAAATGCCCAATTTCGTGCGTCAGAGTCGCTTCCAGATCAAAAGTCCCGGTTGCACCGTCGGTCGTAAATTGTTCGTAAGGATTTAGAACGATGTCGGCTTCCGTGATATTTCCTTTGCGATTGAAAAAGATTCTCGTGCGGGCGGAAACTTCCTGCGCGTCGCTGCTGAATAAAAGAAGATTTTCCGGTGTCGGAGCGATGGTTAAGAGACTGATGCCGTCGCCGGATTTGCCCGCCGGACTCGCGGTTTGTTTATCCGTCCAAGAGACCTGAAATTTGATGTTAGCGGATTTTTCCCAAGTTGCTAAACTGCGCTCAATCGCGCCCGTTACGTCTGTGTCGGGTTTGATATATGGATTCGGTTTAGTCAGAGATGTCGAAAGCGCAATCGGAATTAGATTATTTTTCCAACGCAGGCGCAGAATCTGCGCTTCATCGGCAAACTGCACGGCATAACCCATCGCCTGCCAGTTTGAACCGGCAAGTAACAGACAAACTATTAAAATTCTGGAAAATTTTAACATCTAACAAATTTAAATTTATCAACTACCTGCCGAAACCTTCCGTGTTTTCCGTGCCGACTTTTTCGAGGTTGGCAAAGGCGACCGTTAAAAGTAAAACGACCAGAGCGAGCGTTGCAATCACATAAAGAAGCGCAATTTGCTCGAAATAAATCAGTATTCCGATTACTAAACTAACTAACAACAGCCAAAAAAGCGCAATCACGCGCCGGCTGAATTTATTTTGTGTTTCTGCCATAATTTTTATAATACCTGTTCGAGGGAGATATTTAAGTCCGAATGTTAATTGATACCAAATTTTTCAGCGTCAGACAATCAAAAACGCTTCCATCCGGCAAAACCATCGTTTAATCAATAATTCTCAGAGGAAAACTCGAGGCGTTGGCTTTGACGGTTTCAGTAACTTTGAGAACCGGCGGAAATTTATTTTTTTCACTTCCGCGCCGAGCGACCTCAATAATATCAAAGGGTTTCAGGGTAATGTCGTCAGCCTGACTGCTTTTGATTTTGTCCAAATCGGCTTCGATAATTTTGCTTTCGCCCGCTTCCCTTCTGTAAATAGTGATTTTTTTCGCGTCGCCGCCTTTAACTATTCCGCCCGCGCTGTCAATCGCCCTCGAAAGCGTCATCTGCGTTCTTGAAGAAATTTGTTTCGGGTTGACGACACCGCCGATGATGTAAATAACCTCGGCTTCCTGAACCGTAACTATGTCGCCGCTCAAAATTTGCGGATTGGCTTCCGGCTTTCCCTGCAAAAGATCAATAATTCTGACGTTAGTATAATTCGCGCCGCTGTCCTGACTGGCAAGCACGAATTTTTCACGATTTTCTCCGGCTGCAACATCGCCGGTCGGTTTCTTTTCCGACTGCCGGCAGCTCAATCCCGGCGGACGATAAATCTGAATATCACCACTTGCTTTATCAATCAAACCGCCCGCCAAAACCAACAATTCATTAAGCAAAACAGGACGTTTTATCTGAAACCGCTGAGGATTTTTAACGGCACCGTAAAGCAGCGAAAGCGGGCGGTTTGAGCGGTCGAGAATTCTGACGGCAACTTTCGGGTCGCGCAAAATTTTGCTGTATGCTTTGCCGACGGCTTCGGCAACCGTTTCTTCGCTCTGGCAAAGTCCGTAAACCGGATTTTCGATAAAATCAACGCCGTCCAGAAAACCTTCCGGGTTGAGTTTTCCGCGCCAATCGTATTCGGTGCTGCCGATAACGTCAACATCTATCAAATCGCCCGGATGAATTAAATTGATTTCGGTTTCCTGATTTGGTTCGGAAGTCGCAGTTTGAGCCGAAGATTGATTATGCAAAAATACTATGCAAAAAAAAATTGAGAAGAAGAGATATAATTTGCGATCTTTCATCAGTCAAAACCTTCAAAATCTGCTTGAACTTTATAAGTCGCCGGACAAAAGTGTAAGCAGTAATTTTGTATTGTCGAGTTAATTTTTATGCCCTGACTTTATCTTCTTCGGATTCTTTTTTCGGTTTTTTCGTCGGTTTGGTCGAAACCGTTCCGGGGATGGCGAAGCCTTTAAACTCCCAATTACAGTTGTCGCACAAAAGGTTATACCGAAAAATCAGTTTCGACAATAGAGGCGTTGGACGATAACCGCGCCGGACACGGTTGCTGTTACATCTTGGACATCTCTGAGTACTCATTTCCCTTTTTGTTTTTCCCCCTTTTTAACTTAACTTCCTTTATTTCCTTATCCGAGAGATTTCTTAATTTTTCTATTTCCAGATTTATTTGTTCGGCAATCGTCTGCTGTTCGGCAGTATCCATATTCTCACGCGCTAAAAAAAACAAAGCATCCCGATAAAGATTAACAGCGCGTTTGTAATTGCCTTTAAATGCCGCCCGTTCCGCCTGTTCGATCCAATGGGAAACTTTTATTGTGGCGATAAAGTTTTTAATCGCCGATTCCGATTCCGTCAAACGCTGTTCGGTCGGATAAAATTGCCGAGCGGATTCCAAAACGCTCAAGGCTTCCTGCGCCGCGTTCAATTTTTCCGACATTGTAGCATAGTTACGGGCTTTCTGCGACCATGACCGCGATTCAATTTCCGCCCAAGTCAGCGTGTGAAAACGATGTAGATCACCGACAATTTCGCGCCCGCGCCGCAAACCCGCCAAACGCGGCGAGCCGGTACCGACGGTTTCCATCTGTTTTTCGACGACCGACAGATATTCGTTGCAGGTTTCGATGACGTTCCAATGCCCGTTCGAGAGATTGCCGAGCGTTCGCGCCGCTTCGGATTTCTTTTGAATTTCTTTAATAATCTCCGCGTTTTTTTCGAGCGAAAGTTTGTTGATGTCGCTTTTAGACTGAGGATTAACCGGCAGACGACTCAAAGTATAATCGAGTTTTCTCTCTACCGACATAAAACGCTGCTTGGCGTTTCTCAGGAAAATCTCGCGCACGACGATGGAACTTCCTAACAAAAAAAACGCTCCGATCACGGCAAAGGCGATGGGCGATTCTTCGCTGCCTTCATTTAAGATCAGCCAGATAAAAAAGAAGGCGACGAGCGAAGCGACCGTTGCCAGAGCATAGTAACCAACCGCCGGCATCCAAAAAGGACGGCGATATTGTGCGCCGGAATGCTCGGCGGCGGTTCGAGATATTTTTTCGATTCGGGACAATCGGTTAACTCGCTCGTTCAAGTTTTGCTCCTCAAATCTTCGTTGTCGGCTGTCTTAATTTGCGTAAATTGCAAGCAAAAACTTACCTCTAATAGTTGTATTTTCCGCCGCAGATGTCAATGTTAAAGTTTTTTTGTAATGACAAAGCAGATTTTCTGCGGTAAATTTTCAATATGTCCGCCAGAAAAAAGAAAAAGCCGGAACGTCCGGTTTTCGATTCGATTCGCAAACCGACCGCGCCGCCGAGTCAAAAATTCGGAAAGGCGAAGCCTGAGGAAAAAGCCAATCCGTCGGGGCGAAAAATAAAACATAAAAAACAGGATGATGTGGAAAATTAACTGATGAGTTTTTTCAAGAAAAAGGATCAAAAAGAAACCGCTCAGAATATCTGGGCGCGACCGGGAATGGCGGTGATTTTTCGCGCCGAGGTGATGCCGGGTAAAAACCGTGAAGAAAGAACCTTCCGAATCACCGAAGTTCTAAGAAATGGTCGCGTCAAACTTCACGACTTTGCGGGCGAGCATCGTGAAAACGAATTTGAAGCGATTAATTTCAAAAGATAAAGATTACCTGATGACCTTTACCACTCATAAACTCGTCCGACTTCGAGGATTTGTAAGTTTTCGATTTGCAATGCTTCAATCTGCCTAACGACCTCATCACGATACATCGGTTTGATGTTGACGACATAAACGGCGCAATTCTTTCGGTCAAATTTCAGCAATTCTTTTTGCAAATTATGCGGCGTTAGATGATGAGAATTTTCGGCTATCTCTGCCAACTCGTTAGGAAACGCACATTCGATCAAAAGCGCGGAAAGATTTTTTTCCGCATTGGCTGCCTGCCAGAAATCTTCCATTTCCGCAGTATCGCCCGTTAAAGCAAAAGTAATTTGATCGTCGGAAACGATGAAACCGACCGACGCGACTTTATGATTGACCGAAATTGATTTTATTTTCAGATGCTTGACAGCAAAGTCGCTGCCCGCCGCAAACGGCTGATAACGCATCACTGCGCCGTTTTCGTTTTCCAGTTCGGTAAAGCGCGGATAAATTTCCCAGTTGAAAACGTCGCGTTCCAAAGTTTCAACGACTTCAGTCGAACAGTGAACGCAAATCGGCTGCTCCAAATTCGCAAATAAATCGTCAATGAAAAGCGGCAGACCGGCGATGTGATCGAGATGCGCGTGCGTCAGAATCACATCGCGGATTTGTTCGCGCTGCGCCGCGCTCGCCGCCATCGCCAGACTTCCGGCATCAATCGCCACGCAGTCGTCCACAACCAGACACGACAGATGCTGGCGCGGCGAAGCCGTACCGTTTTCGTCAAAAGTGCTTGGAAGCATTTGAACTTTCATAAACCGAAAACTTTTAACGGGCGCAGGTTTGCGCGCGCCCGCCGTCAATTTCGTAAGTCGCGCCGGTAATCCACGACGCTTTTTCCGAAGCCAGATAATAAATCAATTCGGCGACTTCTCGCGGTTCGCCGACGCGCCCAATCGGGTGCGTTTTTTTCGAATTCTCCAAAAAGTTTTGATAATCTGCATCTGCCATTCCGCCACGCTTGTGCAAACTCGTCACAACAACACCGGGATTGACGGCGTTGACTCTGATTTTTTTCGGCGCGAGTTCGAGCGCGGAACAGCGCGTCAACTGATCAATCGCCGCTTTTGAAACGCAGTAAGCCAGCAGATTCGGAAACGAACGAGTTCCGGCGACGCTCGAAACATTGACGATATTGCCCGTTGTTTTTTCCAGATGCGGCAGACATTTTTGAGTCAGACTGAAAACGGCGCGAAGATTGACGTTCATCATTTTATCCCAATCGTCGAGCGTCGTCGTTTCGATTGAACCGTTCATAATGATGCCCGCCGCGTTCACCAGAACATCAATCTGACCGAATGTTTCAATCGTATTGTTAACGGCTTTTTCGATCTGCGTCGCTTCGAGAACGTCAGCGAGTTGGACTTTTAGAGTCCCTGGAAAAGTTTGCGCTTCGTCGCGCAGAGAATTTAATTCCTTCTCGTTTCTGCCGACCGCAACGACTTTCGACCCGTTTTCGGCAAATAACAAAGCGGCGGCGCGTCCGATTCCGCTGCTGGCTCCTGTAATAAGACAAACTTTTTCGTGCATAGATTTCCGGTTTGCGAAACTTTTTTAATGCAGTTTAGCACAAAGCGTTCGATTTGAAATCGCACGAATTCTCAAATTTAAAAAGTCAAAGGACAGCCGATGATGACTGTCCTTTTATTTACTGAGAGAAAACAAATCTCGAAAAATCTTTTTATTTCGTATGGGAAAATTACACACCGTTCGTTTGCGGCTGCGGTGTAAAGAATTTTTCGATTGCCTGTTTGGTCTCATCGCGGCGGCGTTGTTGGAATTCGCTGACCCAATTAGAAACCGTCGAAACCATTTCGCGCGCCGCCTGTTTTGATTTCTTCTCGATGACTATGGGTTTTTCTACTGCGTGTTCGGCGACTTTGACTTCGCCCTTTTTAATAATTTTTATTTTTGCTTTGTGTGTCATTTTATGGTTTTCCTTGTATGTATGAATCCGATACTAAAAAGATTGATTTTAGTTTTCCCGATTTTGGTCTATGCAAACCTGATGCCAATTTTTAGACGATTGAGAAAATTAATTTTGCAGCAATCTTTTGCAAGTATGTTTTTATTTTGCATTCTGCAAAGCTGAATATAATTTTTTGCGCTTTGCTAATGTCTATGTAACGCCCGAACACTCGGTTAGGTTCCAAATATTTTTGCAGAGCCTTTGTTCAAAAGGTTTTTGAGGAGATTTTTTGAACGTCGAATTTTATAAGAATAACGGCATAATCGTTGCGGTCAGCAGCAGTGATGAACCTGACCGATTTAACAGTTATTTATTTTGCCGTCGGCGCACCATTCGCGGTTTATTACTTTTTGCAAAACCGCCGCGAGAACAAGTCCGCTTCGTTCCGGCTGAAAAACTTTTTCGTTTTTATTTTCTGGCTGCCATACGCCGTGATGCTTTTGTCGCGCAATCAGAGTCTTCGCAATTTTTTCAAAACGAATTTCATTAAAGATTTTTTGGCAAGCGATTCGAGCGATGAAATTTTACAACTGCAAAAGCGCATCGAAAATCTTTTACTGGAAAGTGATTTGAATATCTCGGCTTTTGATTACCGTGAAATTATGGAGCGTTATGCAGGACTGACACTCGCTTCTGACGTGCAAACAAATAATAATTTTGAATCGGAAATCTATCGGGTCGCCGAAAATGAAAACGTCAAACTCGGTTCGGTTTGTTTGCAGAGGCGCAACCGAAACAAACTTTTGCGTCATCAAACCGAAGCGCGTCGGGATTTTTTACAGATCATCAAAAAACTGTCCGATTCGATTTCAGATGCAAAGATATTACAGGATTCGTCCACCGAATTTGTCAAAATTCTAAAGGACGACGCGGCGCAGGGAAGCCTCGAAAAAATGTTTGCGGAGAAACTGCAAACCGGAAAACTTTTAAGCGTCGAATACACGGAGAAAGATTTATGGAAACCGCAAGAACACAAACCGCTCCGCTCCGAAACGATTTCAACCCGTTTATAAACGGCGGCGAAAATGATGAATTGACGCTGCGGCGATTGGATAATCTGCTCGCGCTCAACGCGGAAACCGCCCGCGAAAAATCTCTGTTTCATTCGGAACGCGAAAAAACCGAAGTCGCTTTGATGGCAAATCCTTTGAACGACAAACAGGCGTTCGCGTATTTCGGACTACTGCTCGGCACGTTTCCGCCCGCCGCCATTTTCACGCGCTTTTTTATGAATGCCGGCGCATTTCGCAATGACGAAATGTGGGTGATCGGCGTAGTCGCCATTATCAATCTGATTTCCGCGATAGTCGGTTATTTTTCCGGCAAGATGGTCGGCAAAATGGTCGGCGGACTCGAAGAAATGTCCTGGACGAAAATGCTGCTTGCGCTGCCGTTCGTCGGAATTTTGTGGGGCATTCTGGCAGGCGGCGCGGGCGGAATTATCGTTTTTGTCGTCGGCGCAATTTTTGGCGCGGCATTCGGCGCGATGGTCGGCGGCGTTGCGCTGCCGTTTTTCGCGGTCTTTCATCGGCTGATGAAAAAAGGTGATGTAATTGACCGGAAGCATTTCTATCCGCTCGCTTTCGGCATCACTTTTGTAATTTGTGCATTCATCTTCGGTCTTCAATAATCGGACAAATTTTGAAGCCTCACATCCACTCAAATTAAATTATCAATTCAACCAATTGCTGTTCAACACAAAATCTACTCAGGTTTGTGATTCCCCGCCGACTAAATTAAAATAAGTTTTAAAGTCGCCTGACGAAACTATTGGCGGTTTTATCCGAAAACTCCTAAATAACAAAAATTTAAAATTAATTTAAGCTGTTTATGATAGCCGAAATGTCATTGCCTGAACTTTAAAGTCGTTCAGAAAATAAAGGTTTCAAAATTACTAAATACTTGTTATTGTTAATAATATCGTTCAATTAAGGGAAGTTTGTAATGGCACTAAAACAAAAGAACAGACAGTTATTGATTGATACTCCGCTCGGCGAAGATTTTTTGCTCTTAAAAGAATTTTCCGCCTCCGAAACGATTTCCGAGTTGTTCTCTTTTCAGTTAAAACTCGTCCACGAAGAAACCGCCGTCAATTTGATTCCGACCGTAGTTGATCCGAAATCGCTTTTAGGTCAGCCGGTCAGCATTAAAGTCAACATCACGGACGGCACTTCGCGTTATTTCAACGGAGTCGTTTCCCATTGGCGGCAGGGCAACCGCGATACCCGTTTTACTTATTATCAAGCACTCGTCGTCCCTAAAATTTGGCTTCTGACGCAGAAATATCAGTCGAGGATTTTTCAGCGGCAAACCGTTCCGCAAATTCTGAAAAAAGTTTTCGCCGGTTTCAGCGTCAAACAGGAATTAGTCGGAACATTCAACAAACGCGAATACTGCGTTCAATACAACGAAACGGATTTTGAATTCGCCTCACGCTTGATGGAGGAAGAAGGAATTTATTATTTTTTCGAGCATTCGGCGAGCGATCACAAAATGATTCTGGCAAACACGCCGCAATCGCACCGCGCCGTGCCGTCTAAAAGCCGATTCCCTTTTGAAGCCGATTTAACCCGCACCGACGGCGTGGTCAGCTCGATTGTAACGTGGGAAACAGCTTATCAATTACAAACGGGAAAAATCTCCGTTTGGGATCATAATTTTGAACTTCCGCACCGTAAACTCGAAGCCGATCAGCCGAGTCTTTATCCGGTCGCCAATAATTCGGCTTTGATTTATCAATACACCGGCGATTACGCCAAGCGTTACACGGGAATTGATCCGGGCGCGGGCGATCAATCAGGCGAGTTGCAGCATATTTTTGAAGACAATCTTCGCCAGGTCGAAATTCAGATGCAGGCACTCGACGCGAAATATAACGTCGCCAACGGCACATCCAACTGCTGTCCTTTAACCGCCGGTCATAAATTCGACATTTATAACCACGCGATTAAAGACGTTGACGGGCAGTATATGCTGACGCAGGTTACGCATTACGCCGTGCAAACGCCGGATTTATCCACCGAAGAACGCAATGTCGAAGGCGCGTACCAAAATAATTTCAACTGCATTTCTTTGAAAAGCGGCAGTACGCCGTTTCGACCGCTTCGTAAAACTCCGAAAGCGAAAATCGCGGGCAGCCAGACGGCAGTCGTCGTCGGTCCGGCGGGCGAAGAAATTTTCACCGACAAATACGGGCGCGTCAAAGTCCAGTTTCACTGGGATCGGGACGGCAAATACGATGTCGGCAGTTCGTGCTGGATGCGCGTCTCGCAGCCTTGGGCAGGCGGCAACTGGGGAACGATTTGTATTCCGCGCATCGGGCAGGAAGTCGTCGTCGAATTTCTGGAAGGCGACCCGGATCGCCCCATTGTTACCGGCTCGGTCTATAATCCGGGGCAAATGCCGCCATACGAACTGCCCGCCAACGCCAATATGATGGGAATGAAATCAAACACCACCAAAGGCGGCAGCGGCTATAACGAAATCGTGATTGTGGACGGCAAGAGCGGCGAGTTGATCCGCGTTCACGCCCAAAAAGATATGGACACGACCGTTTTGAATGATGACCGCCAGTACGTCATCGCCAACCGTACCAAACAGGTTGACGGCTGGCAAAAGGAGACCGTTAAGGGGAACAAAACGACGATTGTTTCCGATGGCAATCGCACGACGCGGGTTAAATCCGGCTGGCAGAAAAATATCGTCAAAGGAAAAATCGAACTGGAATCGGAAACCGATGAAATCGTCATTACCGCCAAAACGAAGATAACCCTCAAGGTCGGCGGCAGCAGCATCAGCATAGACGACAAGGGAAATATCGTGATTCACGGCACGGCGACGACCGATACGACTGCGCCGAAAAATCACATCGGCGGCACAACAAAACTGGACGGCGGCGACGTATTTATCAACTAAAAGACTATGGAACCAACCGCGCAGCCGATTGATTGGGAAGCGAATGACATACGCACCATTCGCTTTCGCCAACCGTTCAGCGAAAAATATACATTAACCGTTACGACCGATATTCAGGCGGCGAGTTTCCCGATTGCGACCAAAGCGCAGATTCGCTGGGCGTTGCGCGTGATAGATGTTGACCGGACGGGACAAGCCGACATTGAATTAATCACGATTGAAAATCAACTGCTCGAAACCAACAACCCGAATTTCAAAGACATCGCTGCGCTCAATCAGGCTTTCGCCCGGATGTATTCGGAAATTCACGTCAAAATAAATCCGCAGGGAAAAGTCTCCGAAATCGTCAATCTGCCCGTCATTCTCGGAAAATGGGAGCAGACCAAAGCGGAAATGGAAAAAATCGTCAAGGAAGTTCCGGCGATTCAGAGCATTATGAGCCTCAACGACGAAATTTTCGCCGACCCGGAAAAAGTTAAAATCGGTATCGAGAACAACGAGTTTTTCAAAATTTATTTTTATCTGATTTACGGCGTGCCTCTGCCCGCCGAGCGTCTCGTCAGCCGCCATCGCAATTTATTGAATTCGGCTGATGTTGACTGGATGTTCGATATTCAAACCGCCGCTGTGCCGGATGTCGCTTCATTGGTGGACATTACCGTCAGCGGAAAAATGGCGGAAGTACCGAGTGCGGCGTGGACGCGCGAGGCTTACAAGGCTTTTGAAGGCGCGGTGGATTTGTCGCAGTTAAATCCGCAGTTGAGCGAACAGGCGACGTATCGTTTTCAGAAAGAAACGGGCAGACTGCTCGAAGCGACTTTGACCAAAGAGGAAATCGCCAACCCGCAATACGTTCGCGGGAAAATGATTTATGAACTGAAAGGCGATGGAGCGGCGGAAATTGCGAGCAGCGACGGGCAGGATAAAGAGTCTGCCGACTCGCCGATTGAGAAACCGCCGCGCCGTTATTATTGGGAAACGCATTAGCAGGCAAATTGATGTTTGAGATGTTGAAGACGATGCAAAATCCTGAAAATTTTATCTGGAGCATTCCCTTTTTCGGTCGCGGCACGATATTTTTCGGCTGCGGCGCGGAAAGTTTCGCTGCCGAAACGAAACAATATACGGCGTTCTTCAAATTTCTCGGCGGCAACGCCAAACTTTCGGCAGATGCGGCGAAAACGCTCGCCCTCGAAAGCGGAAATTCAGCAGTCGAGAACGAACGCCTCGCGCCCGATTCGATGTCGTCAGATGAGGGTTTGCATTTTGCTCCCGAAGCAATGGGTTTGCAGCCGAAAGAATCGAAACCTGAAATTAAAGTTTTTACATTCGGTTTGTTCTTTTTGAGAATCAATAGCCGTGTCCGCGCCGGTTTCATTAAACGCCATCAAATCCTCGTCGAAGCGTAAAAAGAAAATGGGTAACAAAATCATCACCGAAAAAGATTTTTGGACTTGCACGGGCGGGCTGGTTCCCGCGCAGCTGCAGACCACCCAACTCAGCACGAAAAAAGTCGGCGACTTCAAATACATCACCATCAAAGACACCGCCACGAGCAGTTGGATGGATTTTAGCTGCAAGAAATTAATGTTCGTGATGGCGATGCTGGCGGTCGCCATCGCGCTTGTTACTGTCGCCACGGGCGGTATGGCGTTGATTGCCATCTGCGCGGCGGCGGCGGCGGGCGGCGCGATTTTCGGCGCACTGATCGGAACGCTTTTGTGCGGACAACTGGCGGCGGCGGCGCGTTACTGGATGCAGAGCAAAAGCGATATGATCATCCAGGGTCAACAGGCGATCACCGGCGACCACAAAATGCAGTGTATGATTTTCGGCGACATCATCTCGTTCGCGCCGCAGATCAAAAACTGGTGGCAGGCATACGCGCTCGGCGCGTCGAATTTTATCGGCGAAGTTTTGAAAAACGCGATGTACGGCGCGGCAATCGGCAGCGGCGCAGCGATTATCACCGGCGGACCGGCGGTTTTAGCGCAGTTCGGGCTTTCCAATATCGGCGCGAACTGGCTGGCGACGTGGGCAGGCTACGGCTTGGGTTTGCGCGGTTTGATGGGAGCGCAAACCATTCTCGGCGCGTACGGCAATACCGGCACGGTTACGGGCGGCGACGTATTGAGCGGCGCGTTTGCAATGGAAATCGGAACTTATCACGCGGCGAGCAATATCTTGAGCGGGCGCGGCACGGTGGATGATTTTCTCGGCGTGGCGATGTGGATGATGCCCGCTCCGAAATCTAATCGGCGTGGTACAAACGAAGAAACACGCAACGAGAAAACACGGGAAGAAGAAAACGCACAAGCCCGCATCAATGAAATCGAAGCACCGGCGCAGCAGGGCGAATTCAACGCTTTTGAAAGCCCAATCGTCAGAATGAACCGGATTCAGTCCGAACCGTTCAGTCGTAATCCTAATCACGATGCGGCAGAGTTTCAAAGACAGCTGGAAGCACAACAGGAAGGACTCAACAATTTAACTGTTGATCAGTTTTTACGAAATCGAGATAACTATTTAGAAAACGGTCGCTCTTCCGAAGGAAGCCGAGCGCAAGAAAGATTTAGAGAACAGGCATTACAGGACAGAATTGACTCTAATATAGAGCGAGGTTTGTCTCCCACAGAAGCAAGAACAGAAGCGGAAGGCTGGATGGCAGACCAAGCCGCGCTTCACGATCCCGACCAAATTGCCGGAGGAAATGCCGATAATGTTACCGGAATGGGTGACAGAAGAGTAAATTCTTCTCTCGGCAGCCAATGGAAAACTCGTATCGGCAATGTTGACCGGCAAGTAAGAGAAGCCGCCGAAGGTATGACTCAGGAACAGAGAGAAAACACACATTTGAACATCGAATTGCCACAGAATTAATCTTCCGTATCGAATATGTTAAGCTGTTCTCAATCCTTAATTTACGTGATTTATTTCAGATAAATTAAATAACAATATGCTCGAAAAGTTTATAGCAGAAGGCAATCCGAAAAAGGTCGAGGAAATAGATTCCGCGACTTTGGATTTATATTCTGACAAATTACCTCAGGAAATCATTTTTTTGCTGAAAAATTATGGTATCTCCAACTATCTGGAAGGTTTTTTTTGGATGGTAAATCCGAAAGATTATCAGGCTGTTTCAGATGAAATTTATGTTCCGCTGACAAATCCAAGCGTCTGTTTCGGCAGAGATGCTTTCGGATGCTTATACGTTTGGGAAGACAAAAGTATTATTTATATAGATGTCAGATATAACTACACAAAGGTAATCGGCAGAAAACCGGCAATTTTTTTCAACAATATAATGACTGATTGGGATTATTTATCTACCGAGATAAAACAAAAAAACTTTAAGGAAGCCAAAGAAAAGTTGGGAAGTTTAGCGTTTGACGAATGTTTCGGGTATGTTCCATTACTCGCATTGGGCGGCGCAGAAGAAGTCGAAAATCTGCAAAAAGTTAAGATCATAGAACATATATCTTTAATCGCCCGGATGACTGATAAAATAGTTTGATTTCTTAAACAAAAATTAAAAACGTCAATCGCTTGCATTGTCAGCAAGCGATTGGCGTTTTTAATTTGAATCCTTCTGAGAACGAATGATTGACGATTTTACCGGCGCAGCGAATGGAGACTGCCTGCGCTGAAATCCAATCGGTGCGCGGCACGGAAATATCTGACGCTATGATGAACTGCAAACACAGAGTTCCCGACGAAAGCCGTCAGAAATATGGTTAATTCAAAAACATCTCGTTCGTGCCGAATGCGGCATAATTCCAATATTAGTTTTGAAAACTTGAGTATAATACCGGTGGAAAGAAACTTTTGATTAAATTTCAGGATAATTTATACTAGTATGTTTTCAAAACTTTTAAGCCGTCAAAACATTTTTTTTATAACAATCTTTTGTTCGATTATCCTACTCGGCAGTTATTCGGCGCGGGCGCAGTCAAATCAAACGATTTATGCCGACGCGCTACAGAACGGTTGGGATAATTGGAGTTGGGCGCAGGTAAATTTGAACAATGCGAATCCGGCGCACGGCGGCACGGCTTCGGCGAGCGTTAATGCAGCGGCGTATCAGGCGTTTTATCTGCATCACGCGACGTTTTCGACGAGCAATTTCACGTCGCTTTCGTTTTGGATTCACGGCGGCGCAAACGGCGGTCAGCTTTTGCAAGTTCAGGCGACTTCGGGCGGCAACGCGCAAACCGCCGTTAATTTACAGCCACTCACGGCAAATTCCTGGCAGCAAATCACGATTCAGCTTTCCGCGCTCGGCTTGAATTCGAGTTCAGCGATGGACGGTTTTTGGATTCAGGATCGCAGCGGCGAGGCGCAGGCGACGTTTTACGTTGACGACATCGTTTTGATCGGCGGCACGGTTACGCCTCCCACGACGACCGTAACGGTTGCGGTTGATGCGGCAGCGAATCGCCGCGCCATCAGCCCGCTGATTTACGGCACGGCTTACGCAACAACCGCGCAGCTGCTCGACTTGAACGCGCATTTGAATCGTCAGGGCGGCAACAACACGACCCGTTACAACTGGCAGTTGAACGCCGACAACCGCGCCAACGATTTTTACTTTGAAAGTATTCCGTTCGCCAATATTGCGGGCGAAGTCGGCGATACGTTCGTTCAGGACAGCAAAAGCGGCAATGCCCTGCCGATGCTGACCGTGCCGATTA
Organism: uncultured Pyrinomonadaceae bacterium; assembly: GCA_964244835.1. GTDB lineage: Bacteria > Acidobacteriota > Blastocatellia > Pyrinomonadales > Pyrinomonadaceae. Next base: position 6,885 of record CAXTKJ010000066.1, on the reverse strand, counting down.
TTGACTGGATCGCCAAAGTCGGCGCAAACCGCACGAAACTCGCCAGTTTTTCCATCAACAAATACGGCGCGCAAACCGGCAATGATGCGATGTATTTTCCCGACGCGGGCAACGGCATTCGCACGAACGGGCAGTTCGTTACCGGCAACGATCCGAACGATGCGAACGTGCCGAATTCGGTCGCATTTCAGCAAACGTGGCTTCAGCATTTAATCAGCCGTTGGGGAAACTCGACGAACGGCGGCGTACGTTATTATCTGCTCGACAACGAACATTCGATATGGTTTTCGACGCACCGCGATGTCGCTCCCGTCGGCGCGACTATGGAAGAACTTTTCGGGAAAATGCGCGATTATTCGGCGATGATTAAAAGTCAGGATGCGAACGCGCAAATTCTCGGACCCGAAGAATGGGGTTGGGGCGGCTATCGCTATTCGGGCTACGATCAATGGTACGCACCTTCGCACAATTACACTTATCCCGACCGTGCCGCGCACGGCAATATGGATTACGTCGCGTGGCTTTTACAGCAATTCAAAAATTACGAAATAGCAAACGGTCGGCGGATTTTAGACGTTTTCACGCTGCATTATTATCCGCAGGGCGGCGAATTCAATGATGACGTTTCGGCGGCGATGCAACTCCGCCGTAATCGTTCGACGCGCTCTTTATGGGACGCGAACTACACCGATGAATCGTGGATCAACGATAAAGTAAAACTCGTTCCGCGAATGAAGGATTGGGTCGCCGCTTATTACCCGAACACGAAAATTGGTCTGACCGAATATAATTGGGGCGCGGAAAATCACATCAACGGCGCGACGACGCAAGCCGACATCTACGGAATCTTGGGACGCGAAGGAATGGATTTAGCGACGCGCTGGACAACGCCCGCGACGACGACACCGACCTTCAAAGCGATGAAAATGTATCGCAATTACGACGGCAATAATTCCGGCTTCGGCGACACGAGCGTTAAAGCAGTCGTTCCGAACCCGGACGAAGTTTCCGCCTTTGCCGCCGTCCGTTCGAGCGATAACGCGCTGACCGTGATGGTTATCAATAAATCAACCAGCAACGCAACGACGACCGTTAATCTGTCGAATTTCAACGCGATGGGAACGGCGCAGGTTTGGCAGTTGACCGCCGCCAATCAAATTGCGCGTTTGTCTGATGTCAGCGTAACAAGCAGCATTAACGCAACACTTCCAGCGCAGAGTATCACTTTATTCGTTGTCAGCGCGGCGCAGCCGACCGGACCGACGAATCTGGTGGGCAGCGCAAAACGCAAAATCGTCCGTTTGAACTGGCAGGATAATTTGAGCGACGAAACCGGTTTCGTCATCGAACGTGCCGTCGGTTCGACCGAGAATTACAGCGTTTTCAGTCGGCTTCCCGCTAACCAGATTAGTTGGGTCGGTTGGAATAAACCCGGCGTTTATTCGTTCCGCGTTCGCGCCGTGCAGGGCAATTCCACTTCTCCGGCGAGCAATGCAGTGCAGTTAAATATCAGATAAATTGATTGGAGCGCAGGCAGCCTGCCTGCAATGAGCATCGTTTTTCGATGCGAAAAAGCGTTTGCCTGCGAGTCAGATTAAATTCAGGCAAATGCTTTTTTTCGCGCTCTCGCGCTCATTGCAGGCAGGCTGCCTGCGCTCCAGTCAAACCAATTTTGCTTTTGCCCGACTTTAAAGCTACAACAAATGTAAATGCTCGTCCTGCTTCATTTGTTTGCGCTTTTCCTGCTGGTTACGCTCGGATTCTACGTTTTCGTGGCGAATCCGCGCAGCCGCGCTCATCAAACTTTCGCCGGATTCATCGCTTTTCTCGCGCTTTGGACAATTAAGGATTTAATCTTCTGGAATTTTCAAACCGAAAAAATTTCCGCCGATTGGTGGGCGGCGGCGAGCTTTATTATCGCGCTTTTGATGCAGTGCGCGCTGGTCGTTTTCGCTTGGGTTTTTCCCGAAAATTTGCGAACGCCGAAAAAACGCGCCGCCGTTTTATTTGCGCCGAGTCTGGTTTTAGTTCCCGCCGCCGCGCTCGGACTTTTGTGGCACAAAGTCTCGTTTATCAATAATCATCTCGTCATTGATCTCGCGCCGCTGGCTTACGTTTTCGTCGCTTACGTTTATTTCGTATTCGGATTTGGCGCGTTGATTCTGTTCAATAAATACCGCCACTATCGCAGCACGCAGCGCGGTCAGCAGATCGGCGCGATTCTCTGGGCAGTCGGCATCACGGGAATTCTGAAAACGCTGGCGAACATCGCGCTGCCGTTTTTCGGGATTTACGAACTGCTGCCGTTCAGCACGATTTTAGTTTTACCCGGAGTATTGATTTACGCTTATGCGATTTCCAATTTCAAACTTTTCTCACTGCAAACCGCGCTCGATCAATTTCGGCTGTTTCCAATCGCCTACAAAATCGCTTTAAGTATTGCGACGGTCGCAATTTTAAGTTTTATTATCTTTCAAATCCCGATTGTCTGGTGGTCGTTTCAGGACGGAATGACGTTCGAGGCGTGGCGCAAATATCTGGTTTTCAGCGTCATTTCCGCGCTCGTGCCGAATCTGCTGTTGGTGCTTTTGATCGTGCGAACGATTTCGCGTCCGTTGCAGCGTTTGACTGTCGCCGCCGTGCAGGTTACGAACGGCGATTACGGGACGGAAGTTGATCTGCGCGAAAGCAACGATGAAATCGGTCTGCTCGCCGATTCGTTCAATGAGATGAGCCGCAAAATGGCGGACGACATCGAACAGCTTCGCCATTTGAACGAACAGTTGATTCGCACCGAAAAACTCGCCGCGATGGGAACGCTGTCGGCGGGTTTGGCGCACGAAGTCAACAATCCGCTGGCGGCGATTTCGTCCCTGATTCAGATGATGCAGGCGAAGAACGATTTGAACGCGGACACGGCGGAAAAGCTGAAACTGATTTCAACGCAAATCGAACGCATCACGAACGTAACGAAAGATATGATGAATTTTGCCCGCGTGCGTCCCGCCGCGAAAACTTCGATTGATATAAATTCGGCAATCGAAGCGAGTTTGCGTTTGGCGAGTTTCGACAAATCATTTCAACAACTGCGGCTGAAAAAAGATTTGACGGAAAATCTGACGAAAGTTTTCGCCGACCGCGACCAGTTGCAGCAAGTCTTTCTGAATTTATTCCTCAATGCCCGCGACGCGATGCCGGACGGCGGCGATTTGGCGATTAAAACTTACGAATCGAAAAATGAGATCGCCGTCGAAATCGCCGACAGCGGCGGCGGCATTGACGAAAAAAACCTCCAACAAATCTTCGACCCGTTCTTCACGACCAAACCGGCGGGCAAAGGCACGGGTTTAGGTTTAGCGGTCTGCTACGGAATCATCACCGCGCACGGCGGGCGCATCGAAGCCGCGGCGAACGAACGCGGCGGAACGATTTTTCAAATCACTTTGCCGATCATCGAAAATGATGCAGTGTAATTCGCGCCGGGTTTCGAGCGTTAGAAGCTGCGTTCAAACTCAAAAATGCCGGCAACAAACCAACAATTTTACATTCTACATTCTGCCTTTTTAATTTTTATCCGGTAAAAATTTAGAATTTAAAATGTAGAATGCAAAATTACCGAGCTGTTGACCCGCACTGTCTGAGTTTGAACACAGTTTCTTAAATTTTATTTGCGAGACATTTTCCTTCTTGACACCTCTCGGAATTCGTAGCAATTTAGATTTGCACCATTATTAAAGTCCGAAAGAAATCCAACTTTTTTAATCAAAATGAATTGTATCGCCTGCGGAAGCAGCAATTTAATCGAAGGAAGTGTTCACGACGAAACGGGAAGCACGAAACTAAGTTTCAAACCACTCAAAGTTTCGATGTGGAAAGCCGTTTTCGGCATCGGCATTCGGGAAATTATGGCACTTGCCTGTGTTCATTGCGGACATCTGCATTTGAACGTCAATTTTTCCGACGAAGATAAACGCAGCTACATCAAGTTTGAAGGTCAGCAGCCTGACTTATTAAAACGAATCGAATCCGAAGAATAACCAAAATTTAAATTATGTTCGCATCAATCTTTCTATCGTTCTTCCTGTTTTTTCAAATGCCGACCGCTACCGTTTCACCGTCGCCGCAGCCGTCGCCCGTGCCGCCTTCGTCTTTGCAGTTGTCGCCAACACCGCGCCCGACACCCGCGCCGATTGTGCAGCTTTTAAGTGAGGCGGATTCGATTGAAAAACATTCGATTCGCGTCAATGGAAAACAATTAAATTACACGACGACGACCGGATTTATGCCGCTCCGCAACGCGCTGACCGGCGAAACCGAAGCGAAGATTTTTTACATCTCTTACACGCTCGACAACGCGCCGAAAAATCGCCCGCTGATGTTTTCGTTCAACGGCGGTCCGGGTTCGGCTTCGGTCTGGCTGCATTTGGGAGCGTTGGGACCGAAGCGCGTGAAAATGCTCGACGACGGTTTAATGCCGCCGCCGCCGTATGAAATGGAAGACAACGGGCAGACGTGGCTGACCGAAACCGATCTGGTGTTTATTGATCCGGTCGGCACGGGTTATTCACGGGCAATGAAACCCGAATTGGCGGGCAAATATTTTTCCGTCAACGGCGACATCGAATCAATCGGCGAATTTATCAGAATGTATCTCGGACAAGCCAACCGTTGGAGTTCACCTTTATTTTTAGTCGGTGAAAGTTACGGCACGACCCGCGCCGCCGGTTTGTCGAATCATCTGTTTGAACGCGGCATCGGACTAAACGGAATTTTATTAATCTCGACCGTATTAAATTTTCAAACGATTCGATTTGCCGAAGGCAATGATTCGACTTATCCGCTGATTTTTCCTTCTTACACGGCGACCGCTTGGTATCACAAAAAATTACCCGCCGATTTGCAGAGCAAGCCGCTGAAACAGGTTTTGACCGAATCGGAAAACTGGGCGATGAACGAATACGCCGTCGCGCTGATGAAAGCCGATAGGATGAACACAACGGAAAAACAAAAAATAACCGAAGATTTCAGCCGCTATTCCGGCTTGAACAAATCGTTCGTCGAGCAAAGCAATTTCCGCGTCAACCTCGACGCTTTCAACAAAGAATTGTTACGAGACCAACGCCGCACAACCGGCAGACTCGACAGCCGTTTTACCGGAATTGACCGCAGCGCGGCGACCGACAACCCGGAAACCGATCCTTCGATGAACGCGATTCGCCCGCCTTACACCGCCGTTTTCAATAATTACGTCCGAACCGATTTGGGTTTTAAAACCGATCTCGAATACTACATTCTCGGCGGCGGCATCACCACGCCCTGGAGTTATAATTTGGCACAGGGTTACGCCAACACCGCCGTCAATCTGCAAAGCGCGATGCAGAAAAACCCGTATATGAAAATCTTCGTCGGCTGCGGTTATTACGATATGGCAACGCCCTATTTCGCCGCCGAATACACCGTCGCGTCAATGAACCTCGACCCGACGCTGCGAAAAAACATTTCGTTTTCCTATTACGAAGCCGGACATATGATGTATATCGAAAAAAATTCCTTGAAGAAATTAAAGGACGACGCGGCGGCGTTCGTGCAGAATTCTTTGCGGAAGTAAATTAATAAAATTATGAAGAACAATTATTTGAAGATATTTATCTCGCCGTTATTCTTACTCGGATTATTTATTCTGCTGCTCAACGATTTCGTCCTAAAAGCGCAATTTCATAATTTTCTCACCGGCAAACTTTCCGATTTCGCCGGACTTTTTGTTTTCGCGCTTTTCTGGACGGTGTTTTTTCCGAAATGGAAACCGCTTATTTTTTCTTTCATCGTCGTTTTTTTCGCTTTTTGGAAATCGCCTTTTTCCGGCGGATTTATTGATTGGTGGAATACGAGCGGACTTTTTACAATCGGTCGCACGATTGATTATACGGATTTGGTCGCGTTTTCAATTCTGCCGCCCGCTTGGATTTACAGCGAAAAATACGCGCCGTTGCGTTTGCCAAGACTTTCACAGAATGCCGTGCTGACGGTGATTGCGTTCGTTTCAGTTTTCGCGTTCACAGCAACCTCGTACGAGGATGACCGCAACGTCTGGTTCAATAAAAGTTACACTTTCGCTGGAAGCAAGGAGAAACTTGTGGCGGAGTTAAAAAATCTCTCGGCAATCTCAGAATTACAATTCAGAAATGAAACGGAAGTTCTTGGCAATAGCATGCCGAAAAATAAGATAGATGCCGATAACTTTTGGCTCGAATTTAAGATAAATCAAAAAGTCTGTGAGTCGAATAAGCTCAGTGTTACAATCTACGTTAAGGGAAATAACGAAAGCACCTCTTTAGATTTCGGTAAGATGAGATTTTGGTGCAAAGAAAAACCGACGGAAGAAACCGAAAAACAAATTCTGCAAATTTTTGAAAATGAGGTAGCTGAAAAAGTAAAATTGATTCCTCGACAGACGAAACAAAAAAATGAAAGCGGCAATTAAACTTCTCGCACTCGACCTTGACGGAACACTATTAAATTCACGCGGCGAAATTCCCGAAAAAAATATCGAAGCGATTCGGCGAGCCGAAGATGCGGGCGTTTTGGTAACGATTGCGACGGGCAGACGTTTTCGAGACGCTTTGCCGGTCGCTTTTCAGTTGAAACTGAACGCTCCCGTCATTTGTCATAACGGCGCGCTTTTGAAATATGCCGAAACTTTGGAAACGGTCGCGGTTTCGATTCTGGCGGCGGAAACGGTGAAGGAAATCGTCCGCGTCGGGAAAATTTATAAAGGCGATGCGCTCGTTAGTGCCGATCCGCACGGCAAAGGAATTTTGCTTTACGATACGGTTTCCAACTCGAATATTCCGCTGCAAAAATATATCGCGTGGTCAAAAAATCTTC
>CAXTKJ010000065.1:0-26857 GCA_964244835.1 uncultured Pyrinomonadaceae bacterium | reverse complement strand
GGACGCCAACGACGCGGCCCAGTTCGCCGAACTGGAGACGCTGGGCGAACTCACGAAGATCGCCTGGGACAAGGGCTGCCAGACCATGATCGAGGGCCCCGGCCACGTGCCGATGCACAAGATCAAGCTCAACATGAACAAGCAGCTCAAGGAATGCGGCGAGGCGCCGTTCTACACGCTCGGCCCGCTGACCACCGACATCGCGCCCGGTTACGACCACATCACCAGCGGCATCGGCGCGGCGATGATCGGCTGGTTCGGCTGCGCGATGCTCTGCTACGTCACGCCCAAAGAACACCTCGGTTTGCCCAACAAAAAAGATGTCAAAGACGGCGTAATCACCTACAAACTCGCGGCACACGCCGCCGACCTCGCCAAAGGTCATCCCGGCGCACAAATCCGCGACAACGCCGTCTCGAAAGCCCGTTTTGAATTCCGCTGGGAAGACCAGTTCAACCTCGCCCTCGACCCGATCATCGCCCGCGAATACCACGACGAAACCCTACCCGCCGAAGGCGCAAAACTCGCCCATTTCTGCTCAATGTGCGGTCCGCATTTCTGCTCAATGAAAATTACCCAAGAAGTCCGCGAATACGCCGCCAAAGAAGGCGTTGAAGCGGAAAAAGCCTTGGCGGTCGGAATGGCTGAAAAGGCGAAGGAATTTACTGAAACGGGCAGTAAGATTTATCACGGAAAGCCTGACGGTGTGGACGATCATCACTAATTTACCAGAATATTATGGGCTTTAGCTGGAACAAAATCAGAAGTTTAGAAACTTCTCAAAGAGAAGCATTTGAAGAATTAGTATGTCAATTAGCTAGAAATGAATCTCCCACTAACGCAAATAAGTTTATTCGTAAAGGAAAACCTGATGCTGGAGTAGAGTGTTTCTGGATACTTGAAAACGATAATGAAATCGCTTGGCAAGCAAAATTTTTCACCTCAAGTTTGGAGTCAACTCAATGGAAAGAAATTGATGATTCTGTAAAAACTGTTTTAGATAAACATCCTAAGCTAGAAAAATATATTATTGCGATTCCGATTGACCCGCCCGATGCCAGACTTAAAAAACAAACATCATTGTTACAGAAATGGGAGAATAATGTTAAAAAGTGGGAAGGTTGGGCAAAAGCCAAAGGGATGAGCGTTGTGTTTGAACCTTGGTGGAGTTCCGATTTAATCGCAAGACTCGCAAAACCTGAGAATAAAGGCTTAACTTACTTCTTTTTCAATAAAGACGAATTTACGGATGAATGGTTTGTTGAACAAGCGGATTCGTCAATAGCCGATTTAGATAAAAGATATACGCCTGAGCTAAATTTCAATCTCGAAATCTCCAAAATATTTTGTGGTGTTGCAAGAGATGAAAAATTTAAGGAAATAATTACAAAATATTTCGATGAATTTTTAATTAGAGGCAAGAAACTATTTTCAATGTCTGCTGACACAGGCATATCAACAACGCAGGCAGAATCAGTTTTTCAGCAAATAAATCAACTGTTTTTTGAAACAGAATTTCAAGGCATTGAAGAAATTCCCTTCAATGCCTTTGAAGATTTAATCACTCAAATTTCTCAAGAAGTTGAAAAAATTCAAGACTATTATTTTGAACAAGAGCGTCAACTTCAACGAGAAAAAGGAGACCGAGGCTACTATCAAAAACACGCTGATAGAATTCACCGCATACAGGAATTTTCTGATTCAATTTATAAATTAGAAAATTTTCTCCAAAGCACGATTACTAAACTCTCAAACTACCCTATTTTACTTTTGAGTGGTGAAGCGGGAATCGGAAAGTCCCATTTACTTGGAGATGCCGTCCGAAATAGAAATTTACAAAACAAGCCGAGCATCTTTTTGTTAGGGCAACACTTTGTAACAGATGAAGACCCGTGGCTTCAATTATTAAAAAAACTTGATGTTCGATGTTCAATAGACGAATTTTTAGGCGGCTTAAATGCGAAAGCCCAGAGTATTGGAGCAAGAGTAATCATATTTATTGACGCAATAAACGAAGGCAGAGGCAGATATTTTTGGGACAAAACCATTGTAAGTTTTATCAATAAAATACTGAAATACGAGTGGCTTGGATTAGTTTGTTCAATCCGAGATTCTTATGAAAATTTAGTATTTCCGCAAGATTCAAAAGCGAAAAAACTTGTAATTGAACATACTCATTATGGTTTTCGGGATGTCGAATATGAAGCTTCAAAAATGTTTTTTCGCAATTACGACATCGAATTTCCAAGCGTGCCTTTGCTTCACCCAGAATTTCAAAATCCATTGTTTCTAAAATTGTTTTGCGAGGCATTAAACAAGTCTGGTAACACAAAAATTCCAGATGGATTACAAGGCATTTCTAAAATAATTGATTTCTTTTTGGGCAGTATAAATGAACGATTATCAAAGCCGGACAGACTTAACTACTCTTCAAATATAAACGTCGTCAGAAAAGCGATTGATACTCTAATCTCCGAAAAAATAGACAAGAATCTAAGATATGTTCCGTATGAAAACGCTTTCGAGTTAGCTGATAACGTTTTGGCTAAGTATTCAAAGGAAAAAGGTCTTTTAGACGAAATGATTTCGGAAGGTATTTTATCAAAAAATCTTTTTTGGAAATCCAATAACGAATATGAAGAAGGCATATATCTTGCTTACGAGCGTTTTGAAGATCATCTGAAAGCAAGTTTTCTAATTGATAAATATGACAATTTGGAAGATGAATTCTCGCAAGGCGGAAAACTATTTCATCTGGTTGAAAACGGAAACTCAATTTATTTTAACGAAGGACTTGTTGAGGCTTTATCAATTCAATTACCCGAAAAGAAAGGAAAAGAGTTCTATGAGTATGTTCCGCATCTGCGAAAATCTCATCCAATAGCGGAAGCATTTGTAAAAAGTCTTTTATGGCGAAAGTATGAAACTATTTCTGAGAAACAACGCGGTTACGTTAATGAAGCGATTTTTTTATATGACGAAACACACGATTTATTTTGGGATACCATATTATCCGTTACTGCAATTCCCGAACATTATTTTAACGCTCTCTCATTAAACGGCTATCTATCAAAATTTAGTATGTCTGAACGCGATTCGGGTTGGACGCAACATCTGAAACATCAATTTGACGATAACTCTGCCGTGAAACGATTAATTGATTGGGGTTGGAGTGATGAAGATAAAAGCTATATTTCGGATGAATCTATTAAACTGACTTCAATAACGCTTGCTTGGTTTCTGACAAGCACAAACAGAAAACTACGAGATGCCGCAACAAAAGCATTGATTTGTTTGTTGGAAAATAGAATTCACGTTTTAATTGAAGTTCTGAAAATTTTCGAGTCGGTAAATGATCCTTATGTATATGAAAGACTTTTCGCCGTTGCTTACGGTTGTGCTGTTCGGACAACAAATAAAGATTGTTTATTAGAGTTAAGCAAATATATTTTCAAAACAATCTTTGAAGATAAAGAAGAAATCTATCCTCATATTTTGCTTCGAGATTATGCTAGAGAAATAATTGAGTTTACAGTTTACAGTGGTTTCAATTTATCTTTCAATATTGAACTTTGCCGTCCACCATACAAAAGTAGTTTTCCTTCAAAATTCCCTACAAATGAAGAAATTGACGAAAAATATAACTTCGATTACCAAGTCAAGGGTTTCAAAGATTATTGTTGGGCGCAAAATCATATTTTATCCTCGATGACTACTGAATATGGAAGAGGCATTGCTGGTTACGGTGATTTTGGGAGATATACATTTCAATCAGCGTTGGAAGATTGGGATGTGAATCCCGACCAGCTTAGTAATTTAGCCGTTGAATGGATTTTTGAGAAATACGGCTATGATGTTGAAAAACATGGTGAATTCGACAGAACGATTGGCACAGGACGTGGAAGGGGACAGGCTTATCAAGAAAGAATTGGTAAAAAATATCAGTGGATAGCATTTCACGAAATGCTCGCTAGAGTTTCAGACAATTTTACAAAATATGAAAGATGGAGTTTTAGCGAAAAAACTGAAGAGAAATACGAAGGACCTTGGAATCCTTACGTTCGAGACATTGATCCGACAATGACAATCAGATTTGCGGAAAACTATATTTATGACGAAGAAAATAATCATCATCCTCAATGGTGGACAAAGATTGAATATTCAAATTGGAATTTGCCAAATAATGAATGGATGTATAATACCGAAGATTTGCCGGATGTGGCTTCTGGGCTTAGTTTGATTGATGATTGTGGTGAAGAATGGGTTGTGCTGAAAGGTTATCCATCATGGAATGAAAACAGAAAAATAGGTGATGAGAAGTGGCAAAAACCTTATAAAAGGATTTGGTATCAAATTAGAAGCTACCTCGTAAAGAAAAGCGAACTGGACGTTGTAAAAAAATGGTCAAAACAAACGAATTTTTCACTTCACCGCCTATCCGACGATCATAGTAGATATGAAATATTCAGCCGCGAGTTTTATTGGTCGCCAGCTTACAAATATTTTTATCCAAAGGAGAATATTGATGATTCTTGGCAAGAAATCGAAAGTAAAAAAGGTGAGCTAAAAATTTCATCAGTAATGTTGACAACGGAATCTTTGAATTGGGAAGAAGAGTATGATTACTCAAAAGAGTTCCCAATTCAAATCATCAAACCGTTTGATTATATTTTCAAAAAAATGAAGTTAGCTTATGGAAAAAAAGAAGGAGAATTTGTAAATGAAACCAGAGAAGTTATTTGTTTTGATCCTTCTGTTTTCAACAAATCAAAATCATATCTGCTTGTTAAAAAGATACCGTTTTTAAAATTTCTACAAGATAACGATTTAGAAATTTTTTGGGCAGTATCCGGCGAAAAAAATATAATCGGAGCTGAGAGTGGAGACTATGTAAATTTCAGAAAAGATTTTAAGGGTTGGTTAATAATGAAAGAACTTTACTGGTTTGAAAATGAAAATATTATTGGACGTAGGAAAACTGTTATTGGCTAATAAAGTAAAAAAACTGTCTAAATTAGAAACGAGATTTATCACGGGAATGTGCCTGATGGGGCGAAAGATCATCGTTGATTTAGTCTAAGATTTATTCAAGTTCGGAGGTTTTCAGAGTATGAAACGGATACTTTTTACTTTTGCTTTAATCTTATTTGTGGCTGGTAATTCGTTCTCTCAGATAAAGAATTTTTTGTTTGTCGGAATGGACAGAGAACTGCTGAGGAATTCAGATTATTGGAAACCCGAACTTTTTGACGGCGTTCAAATTTCTTATTCGTGGAATCAATTAGAGCATACTAAAGACGAATATGATTTTAGTTTGATTAAAAAGGATTTGAAGTTTCTGAAGAAATCGGGAAAAAAGCTGTTTATTCAAATTCAAGATGTTTCATTCTCGATTCAGCGTAATTTTGCACCAAAATATCTGCTGAAAGACCCGATCTATAATGGCGGAGCAAACAAAACATATACATTCAAAGACTACGACGAAACAGAATATTCTGAGGAAGGATGGGCGACGAGAAGATGGGACGCGGAAGTGCAAAAAAGATTGCATAAACTTTATGCCGCTTTGGGAAAAGAGTTTGACGGAATTGTTGAAGGGATAAATACCGAGGAAACATCCATCGGATTCGGAAGCGTCGGCAAATTGCATCCGCCCGGCTTTACTTGTTTGCGATACAAAGAGGCAACCACGGAAAATCTGGCTGCTCTCAAAAAAGCATTTCCAAAATCAACGGTTATTGCTTATGCCAATTTTATGCCCGGCTGTCGTGTTCCCGGTTTAGCCACTACTTTGCTAAAGGACGTATATGAGTTTGCTTCGGCAAACAACATTGGTGTCGGCGGTCCTGATTTGTTGCCGTATAAAAAGGAACAAAAAAGTTACCCGCTTATTAAAAGCAGTTATCAAAAAGTGCCAGCCGGTCTAGCTGTTCAGGATGGTAACTATAACCACATTAACCCAAACACCAATAAACGAATAACGGCTGAAGAAATATTCCAATTTTCCGAAAATGAGCTTCATTTGACATACATCTTTTGGGGAACGGAAAATCCTTTTTTTCAGTCAGAAACACTACCTTTTTTGAAAACCAAAAGAGCAAAGATCATCAAATAAGATGTGAGTTATAAACTGTTTGCTCAATAAAAATCACGCAGGATATTAGAGAATTTGCGAAAGAGCAAAACGTCGAAGCAGAAAAAGCTCTGGCAGTCGGAATGGCGGAAAAGGCGAAGGAATTTACCGTAACCGGAAGTGAGATTTATCATGGGAATTTACCTGATGGGGCGAAGGAGCATCATTAAATAATTTATAGGCAAAATAATTAGAAAATGGAATTCAACCCAAGTAACAATATAGTTAAACTCTGTCTTCAAGGTATGGAGTTGGAAGGAAAAGGCAAACCTGAAGAAGCAAGCGGACTATTTCTTCAAGCCTGGGACGAAGCGGCTGACGACTTTGAAAAATTTCTTGCGGCTCATTACGTGACTCGACATCAAAAAAATGTTGCTGACAAACTAAAATGGCTCGAAACATCTTTGCAGTTGGCACTAAAAATAAATAACGACTATGTTACGGGAATTTTCTCTTCTCTATATTTAAATATCGCTGAATGCTATGAGGAATCAGGCGACCTTGACAACGCAAAAAAGAATTATGAATTAGCAATTTCGTCTAAGGATAAACTGTCTGACAATGGTCCCTTTTATCACGGGACGAGAGCGGATTTGCAGATTGGCGATTTGCTGACAGCGGGGTTCAGGTCTAATTACAATCACGAAGTCATAATGAATCACATTTATTTTACAGCCTTGATTAACGGGGCGGGACTTGCCGCAGAATTAGCTAAAGGCGATGGAAGTGGGCGTGTTTATATCGTTGAGCCGACGGGGATTTTTGAAAATGATCCGAACGTGACGGACAAGAAATTTCCGGGCAATCCGACACGTTCATATCGCACCGAAGCACCATTGAAAATCGTCGGCGAAGTAACGGATTGGGTGAGGTTGACACCTGAGCAACTAAAACAATGGCGCGAAAAGTTGGCAAATATCGAAAAAGCGGAAATAATTAATTAATTTCAAATACATTGGAAAACAAAAGGGTTTTCAAGAGTATGACAAAAAGAGAAATTGCCGAATTATTATCGGGAGCGGATTTTGAGAAGGTTAAAGACAAACTTTCAGAAAATATTGAATGGAACATATATGAAGAATCTATGTTCATTAAAGGCAGGCAAGCCGTGACCGAGTTTTCGGATAAAGTTAAAGAATATTTTCAGACAATAACCACAGATTTTAAAACGACCGGCGTTATCGAAGACGAAAATAAAATCGCCGTTTACGGACAAGCCGAATTTATCCGCGACGGAGAAATTATCAACAAAGTAAATTCGTGCGACGTTTACGAATTCGATGCGGACGGGAAAGTTTCTAAAGTTCATTCGTATTGCAATTCCAAAAAACCGAATTGATAAACGATAGTCGGAATAGCTGGAAGACGAGGAAATTTGCGGCTACGGGAAACGAAATTTATCAAGGAAATCTGCCCGATTGAATTTGGCTATGACTAAACTATTCTACTTAACTGCAATCGTATTTTTATTTATTACCAATCAAACATTTGCTCAAAGCAAAACTGATTTGCGGCAAAAAATACAGCAAATTGTTTCATCTAAAAATGCGGTCGTCGGCGTTTCGATTGCCGATAATCGCGGAAAAGAAATTTTGTACGTCAACGGCGACAAGCATTTTCCTTTGCAGAGCGTGTTTAAGTTTCATATCGCGTTGTTTATGCTGTCGGAAATTGACAAAGGCAGATTTACGCTCGATCAAAAAATCGAAATTCAGAAAAAAGACCTTTTGCCCGATCTTTACAGTCCGATCAGAGATAAATATCCTGACGGCGCGACGCTGACGATTGCCGAAATTTTGCAATATACTGTTTCGCAAAGCGACAATGTTGGCTGCGATGTTTTGCTGCGGCTTTTGGGCGGACCGCAGGCGGTTGAAAATTACTTTGTGAAAAATAAATTTCAAGATGTTTCGATAAAAATAAACGAAGAAACGCAGCAGGCGAATTGGGATCTGCAATTCCAAAATTGGACGACTCCGAAAGCCGCCAACAAAGTTTTATCGGCATTTTATGACAACAGGAAAAAGCTGCTTTCCAAATCCAGCTATGACTTTATCTGGAAAACAATGCGTGAAACCTCAACCGGCACCAAAAGATTGAAAGGGCAATTACCCGAAAATACTATTGTCGCGCACAAAACGGGGACTTCGGGAGTGAACAAAAAAACCGGAATTTCCGCCGCTGTCAACGACATTGGAATTGTCTTTTTACCAAACGGAAAGCATTTTTTCATCAGCGTTTTTGTTACCGATTCAAAAGAAGATGACGCAGCGAATGAGAAAATAATTGCCGATATTGCAAAAGCAACTTGGGATTATTTTGCTTCAAAGACAAATTAGAACCGCCGCCAATATCAGTTTGGTAATTACGCGGTTAAAATTGAAAGAATTGCAGCAGAAGCGAATATCTATATGAGTCTACAGATTTTTTATCACGGCACTAAAGCTAATCTGAAGTCGGATGACTTGATTGCACCCGGATTTAATTCAAATTACGGTCAGCGGAAGAAGGCGAAATATATCTATTTTGCCGCCACTTTGGAAACTGCAATTTGGGGAGCCGAGCTTGCCGTCGGCGAAAACGGCGGCAGAATTTACATCGTCGAGCCGACCGGAGCGTTTGAAGACGATCCCAATTTGACAGACAAGAAGTTTCCCGGAAATCCGACAAAATCCTATCGCTCGCTGCATCCGATGCGGGTTATCGGCGAGGTAACGGATTGGCAGGGACATTCGCCGGAACAGCTCAATGCAATGAATGAAAACCTTGAGCGGCTTAAACAACTCGGTATAGAGGCAATCGAGGACTGAGTAAAAAAGTTAAAATCAATTCGATATGAAAATTCAAAGAAGCGAAGACGGCAATCGGGGC
Organism: uncultured Pyrinomonadaceae bacterium; assembly: GCA_964244835.1. Lineage (GTDB taxonomy): Bacteria > Acidobacteriota > Blastocatellia > Pyrinomonadales > Pyrinomonadaceae. The sequence continues at coordinate 17,853 of CAXTKJ010000065.1, read as the reverse complement.
AGGTTTTACATCGAAGAAAACGGAAAAAGACTTGCCTTAATGACTTATTCAAAAGCGGGCGCGGATAAAATTATTATTGATCACACGGAAGTTGATGCGTCGCTGAAAGGCGAAGGCATCGGCAAGGATTTAGTGGCGGAAGGCGTGAAATATGCCCGCGAAAATGATTTGAAAATCATTCCGCAGTGTCCGTTTGCGAAATCGGAATTTGAGAAACACGACGATTACGCGGATGTTCTAGCCGCTTAAATTTTGATGAATACGCCGCGCCTTTCCGCTTCCAATTATTCCAATTCCGCGCCGTTGATCTGGTCGTTTCTCTACGGCGCGAATCGCGGGAAATATGAATTGATTTTAGATAACGCACCGGCGCGTTCGGCGCAGCTCCTCGCCGAAAAGCGGGTTGATGCCGCGCTCGTTCCCGTTATTCAATATCAAAGAATCGAAGACGTTTTGCTTATCCCGCACGTCTGCGTCGGCGCGAAGGAAAAAGTTAGAAGCGTTTGTCTGGTAACGAAAGGCGAAGATTTAGAGGACGTAAAAACCGTCGCGCTTGATGTTTCTTCGAGAACTTCGGTCGGTTTGACGAAAATTATATTCGCGGAATTTTTAGGAATCGAACCGATTTATGAGGAAGCGAAACCGGACATCGAACAGATGCTCGCCGAATCCGACTGCGCTCTTTTAATCGGTGATCCGGCGTTGACGGTTGTGGATTCCAGATTCCAGATTCCAGATTCCAGATTCCAGACCGGAAACCAATACAGAAAATTCGATTTAGTGGAAATCTGGCGCGAATACACCGGCTTCGGCTTCGTTTTTGCGATGTGGATGGCGAACGCGGAACGGAGCGAAATTGCCAAAACGATTGATTTCCAGAAAATCCGCGACGAAGGTTTAAATCATCTGGACGAAATCGTCGCCAATTATCAATCGGAAATCTCGCTCGAACGTGCGGATTTCATCGAATATCTTTCGCAGAATATTTCTTACACCGTTGACGATTCGATGCGGAAAGGCTTGGCTTTGTATTACGAACTGGCGCACAAACACCGGCTGATCGAAAATCAAAAACCGCTGCGGTTTCTATAAATGTCAGAACCGTCTGCGTGAGCGGGCGGGCTTGTTCGCCGCTGACCCGCCCGCTCACGCAGACGGTTCTGACAGGCGCGTGTAACTGTTTTAGTTGAACAAACCCGATTGAAAAACTAAAAGCCAAACCGCGACGCTGACGAAAAGCAGTAAAAAAATATCGCCGCTGTGTGTTTCTTCCTGTCGCTGCATTTTTCTTTTCTCCTTCTAAAAAATCTCCGACATTTATAAACGCGAAATTTGTTCGCCAAAAGGGTCAGCATTTTGGCATCAAAGTTGATATTTTAGCGGCGAGAAATTAAAACAATGTGAAATATCAGATTTATTAGGATTTTATTGGCATAACGCCGACTCGTTTGGCAAAATGCAATCGTGTTAAAATAAATTTTTTAGAGTTATGAGCGAAATTCAACCGATTTTAGACAGAGTTTTAGATGGCGGGCGGCTCCGTTGGGAAGACTGCAAACGGCTTCTGGAAAGTTACGATGTAGCAAGCATCGGCGCGGCGGCGCACGAGATGCGGATGCGGAAAAACGATCCGAACACGGTAACTTACATCATTGACCGCAACATCAATTACACGAACGTCTGCAACGTCGTCTGCACGTTCTGCGCGTTTTACCGCCGACCGGGAAAGCCTGATACTTACGTTCATTCAATCGAAGAAATCGAAAAACGGATTGACGAAACCATCGGCTTAGGCGGCACGGGCGTTCTGATGCAGGGCGGTCTGCATCCCGATTTTAATATCGAATGGTATGAAGATTTGCTTTCGACTTTGCACGCGAAATATCCCGATTTTCAACTGCATTGTTTTTCGCCGCCGGAAATTCACAACATTTCGCTGATTTCAAAATTAGATTACGAAACGATTCTGCGCCGCCTGAAAGCCGCCGGACTTTATTCGATGCCCGGCGGCGGCGGCGAAATTCTCGACGACGAAGTTCGCAGTCGCGTTTCAACCAAATGCAACACTCAGCAATGGCTCGACGTAATGCGGGCGGTTCACAAAGTCGGACTTCGTTCGACCGCGACGATGATGTTCGGCATCGGCGATAAAATCGAACACCGCGTCCGCCATCTGCAAAGAATCCGCGACGTTCAGGACGAAACCGGCGGTTTCACGGCATTCATTCCGTGGACTTTTCAGCGCGAAAACACCGCTCTCGGCAGAAAAATCACGGAAGAACCGACCGGCATTGATTATCTGAAAATGGTCGCCGTCTCGCGCCTGTTTCTCGATAACGTCCAGCACATTCAATCGTCGTGGCTGACGCAGGGGTTGCGATTGGGACAAACCGCTTTGCATTTCGGCGCGGACGATATGGGTTCGATTATGATCGAAGAAAACGTCGTCTCGGCGGCGGGCGCGAACAACGAAGCCAACGAAAAAGAACTACGCTACCAAATCTCCGAAGCCGGTTTCACGCCGCAGCAGCGCGATATTTTATACAAATACGTCAACCGCGAAACGGGTGAAAATCTCGACGAAAGAAATTCGATGCCATTACAGGAATTGAGCGTCGCGTTTGCCGATTAAATTTAAGATTGCTTCGTATTGCGAATTTATTTAATTGAGCGAGACTTTATAATTTTATGTTGATCACGATTAAAGAAAAAATACGAAAAACCAAAGCCTACGGTTATATCGGCAATCAATTATTTATCCGCCGCGCTGTCGCGTTTGATAAAAAACACAACGTCGAAACCGCCCGCGAAGTGCGTCTGCACGAACTTGAAATTGATAGTCCTAATGTTAAGCACGGAGTTTTTTATGCCGGAACCGATCCGAAATCTTTTCGAGGGGTTTTGGATAATCTTGAAATCAAGTTTGAAGATTTCGTTTTTATAGATTTGGGGTCGGGCAAAGGACGCGCTTTGCTGATGGCTTCGGAGCGTCCGTTTAAGAAAATTATCGGCGTTGAGTTTGCGAGTGAACTAACTAATATCGCTCAAAAGAATATTCTCAGCTTCAAGAACGCCGAGCAAAAATGCCGAAATATCGAAGCCGTCTGTCAGGACGCGACTTTGTTTGTGCCGCCGTCCGAGCCTTGCGTTTTCTATGTTTTTAATGCCTTCCACGCCGGAATTGTCGGCGAAGTTTTAGAGAATATCGAAAATTCTTTCAAAGAAAATCCGCGTGAGATTTATTTTATTTACGCCAATCCGGTTCACATCGAAGTTTTGCAGGGAAACAAATTTTTTAAGGAAATTTACTCTGATACTTGGTATTCGATTTATAGAAATTCTATGCCGTAAATTCACGTCATTTTTACAGAATGACGATCTATGATTGATTTCAAAAATTCAGTGAACTATTCTTTCAAATTATAAAATGATTAGTCTAATAGAAGCACTAAATTTTCGTAGTTTGAGGTACATCAATCAGCCACTTTCCAATTTTCACGTTTTGGTTGGACCAAATGCCAGCGGGAAAACTACGTTTTTGGATGTTGTTGCTTTTTTGGGAAAATTTGTTACGGATGGACTTGATGCGGCGATTGACGAAAGAACGCAAAATTTGCAGGATTTATTTTGGGCTAGAAAAGGGGACAAATTTGAATTGGCGATTGAAGCGATTATTCCTAAAGAAGTTTTGTCTGAATTTTCGAATGGTAGTTACGACAGAATAAGATATGAAGTCTCAATAGGCTACAATTCCGAAACTAAAGAGAATACAGTTTTTGAAGAGAAAGTTGTTTTGAAAAATTCTCATACTGATTCTGACGAAAGCAATATTATTCAAAGAGAGCTATTTCCGTCTCCACTCAAGCCGCCGAGAACAATTATGACCTCCAGCCCGGTAAAGGCTGGAGAAAGATTAATTGTAAAAAAAAGCTATATTGGAAGAGTAACTTTCTACTCGGAAACTAATAAAACTGCTAATAAAGGATGGATGCCGTCTTTCAGACTTGGCGCAAAGAAAACCGCTCTCGGTAATCTGCCAGAAGACGAGAAAAACTTTCCTGCCTCAACTTGGCTTAAAAATTTGCTTTCTGAAAATGTTCAGCAGATTGTTCTGAACAGTTTGCTTATTCGTCAAGCTAGCCCGCCCGGAAAAGGCAATAAGTTTTTACCTAACGGATCTAATTTGCCTTGGGTAATCAATAATTTGAGAAACAAATCCGAGAAAAAATTTAAGGAATGGATTTCTCATATTAGAACTGCTCTACCTGATATTGAAGATATTACAACGTCTGAATTTCCAGATACTAAACACAGATATTTGACTATTCAATATAAGGAGGGTTTTAGAGTTCCTTCGTGGATGGCTTCGGATGGAACTTTAAGGCTTTTGGCTTTGACGATTCCCGCGTATCTGCCCGATTTTGAAGGTATTTATCTGATTGAAGAGCCTGAAAATGGTATTCATCCTAAAGCTGTTGAAACTATGTACCAATCCCTCGTATCGGTTTATGGAGCGCAAATACTGCTGGCAACGCACTCACCGGTTGTGTTGAGTATTGCTAATGCAAATTCCTTATTATGTTTCGCCAAAGCTGCTGACGGTGCGACCGACATTGTGAATGGCGATAAACACCCAAGGCTTCGAGAGTGGAAGGGGGAGACAGATTTAGGCGTTCTTTTTGCGAGCGGCGTTTTAGGATGAAATACCATGAAAAATTTGGTTGTTTTGGTTGCAGACAAAAATACGCAATTTGCTTTACAGGGATTATTTTCCAGAAGTCAATCTTTGGGTATTCGGGATATTTCTCAATCCAACGATATTTTCGTTCATCCGCAACGTGATCCGGGTTGTTATAACCAGTGTGTTAGTTTTCTTCGGTCTTTCAAAGGAGTTTATGATTATGGACTCGTTGTTTTTGATCACGAAGGTTCCGGTCAAGAGGATAAAAGCCGTGAAGAAATAGAATTTGAGTTAGAACAAGAACTCATTCAGTCCGGTTGGAATGATAGAATTGCCGTTGTTGTTCTTGAACCGGAACTCGAATCTTGGATTTGGAGTGATTCACCACACGTTGAAAAAATTTTAGGTTGGGAGGAACAACCTATCTCTCTTAAAGAATGGCTTATAGACCAAAAGTTTTTAGAACCTGAACAAGTTAAACCTTCACGTCCCAAAGAAGCTATGGATGAAGCAATACGTCAAGTAAATAAGGCTCATTCATCTGCTATTTTTCTACAAATTGCAGAAAAAGTTAGTCTTAACAGATGCCAAGACAAATCGTTTTTGAAACTGAAAAAAATCTTACATAGTTGGTTTTCTGCATAAGAACAATCTCTCTTTAGCGGCTCTCGTACAACTCTTACACAACTCTTACAATTCAACTGTTCCAAACCTGCTAGGCTTAAACCTGTTCATATTTTAATTTTTCATTACAAAATAAATGCAAAATATCGCAGCAATCGAACAGGCGAACGAGCGCATTAACTGGCGCGATTTGTTGATTATCGTTTCGTTTCATCTTCTTTTAATTCCGGCTTTATTTTATTTTAGCTGGACGAATCTGGCGTTGATGCTGGTCGGCAACTGGGTGGTCGGCAGTCTCGGTGTCGGGCTTGGGTATCACCGGCTGTTGACGCATCGCAGTTTTAAGGCTCCGAAATGGCTGGAGTATTTTTTGACGATTTTGGGGACGATGAGTTTGCAGAACGAGCCGTATAAATGGGTAACGACTCACCGAATGCACCATCAATTTACCGAACAGCCGCAAGACCCGCATTCGACGCGACCGGGTTTTTGGTGGGCGCACATCGGCTGGATTTTTTTCGGGACGGCGCAGGATCATACCGAAGCAAATTTTAAGAAATACGTTCCCGATTTGTTGAAAGACAAAGGACAGATTTTGATTGCGAAGTATTTCTACATTCCGATTATCATTTCGGCGATTCTTTTATACGCGGTTGGCGGCTGGGGATTCGTGTTTTGGGGCGTGGTCGTGCGCGTCATTTTCGGGTGGCATACGACCTGGTTCGTCAATTCGCTGGCGCATCTGTTCGGCAGACGGCGGTTTGAAACGACCGACGATTCGACGAACAACTGGTTTGTCGCCGTTCTCACTTTCGGCGAGGGGTGGCACAACAATCATCACGCGCATCCGACTTCGGCGCGGCACGGAATGGCTTGGTATGAATTTGATTTGAACTGGCTGACAATTCAGATTTTCAAACGGCTCGGCTGGGCGGAAAACATTCGCGTTCATAACTTGAAAGTTGCGCCGGTCGAAGCGGAAGAAGCGGCGTAAAGTTTCTATTACAAAAGTCTTACAATCAGCCGGAAATAAATCTGTTAGGCTTTTAATACGGCGCAAAAAATGCGCTTCAAATAATTTCAGCAATTATCAAGAGGTTTTACAAAATGCAGAACGTCATCGAATTAAATCAAACGAAATCGGAAAAAATTCAATGGGTTACGATATTTTTCGTAACGACTTTTCATATTCTGGCAATCGGCGCGTTATTCACGTTTAGCTGGGCGAATTTGATTGCCGCCGCGATTACGTGGTGGATCGCGGGCAGCTGGGGAATCGGGATGGGTTATCATCGCCTTTTGACGCATCGCGGGTTTAAAGCACCGAAATTCGTCGAGTATTTTTTGACGTTTTGCGGAACTTTAGGCTTGCAGTCGGGCGCGATAAATTGGGTTACGACGCATCGCCTGCATCACGCTTTTACCGAGACCGACAAAGACCCGCACAGCCCGCACAACGGAACTTACTGGTCGCATATGGGCTGGATTTTCCGAGGCACGGCGCAGAATCAGGACGAAGCGACGCAAAAGCGTTACGCGCCCGATTTGGTCAAAGACCCGGTTCACGTTTTTATGTCGAAATACTACTATGTTACGCCGATTATCGCCGCCGTCATTTTGTTAGCGGTCGGCAGCGCGGTAACGGGAACGCTGTTCGGCGGACTTTCGATGGTTTTGTGGGGCGTGTTTCTGCGTCAGGTGATCGGCTGGCACTCGACCTGGCTGGTTAATTCGGCGACTCATCTCTGGGGAACGCGCCGCTTTGAGACGACCGACGATTCGCGTAACAACGCTTTGATCGCGGCGGTTACGTTCGGCGAAGGCTGGCACAATAATCATCACGCGCATCCGCGTTCGGCGAAGCACGGATTGGCTTGGTATGAATTCGACGTTAATTGGGTGCAGCTCAAGGCGATGGAAAAAGTCGGTTTAATCAGCGATTTATACGCTTACGAAATCGAGGAAAGGAACATCGAAGGCGAACCGATTCAAGAAGCGGCTTAAATTCCGTAAGAAAAGAAATAGAGAAGGCGAACGAGCAGTTATTTTTGATACTCGTTCGCCTTTGTTTTTTTAGAGGCAAAAATTAGCGCGTCTGGTCAGAACCGGAAGCGTTAGCGACCGGCTGGTTCGGCAAATGCCTTAAGCCGGTCGCTAACGCTCCCGGTTCTGACTTACGCCTTTGACGGCAAGGCGTTCCGAAAGTTAATCTTTTACAGCGACATCGAAAAAAGCGCAGCTTTCACGAATGGAACATATCGCCGAAATTATCAGGGATTACGGGATTTTCGCGGTTTTCGCGCTTTGCACCGTCGAAGGTGATATTACGCTGCTTTTATCGGGCGTGATGGCGCACGGCGCGTTTTTCGGTCCGTATAGTTTTCTTAAGGTTTTTCTGGCGGGAATGTTCGGCGGTATCGCGGGCGATAACGTCGCTTACGTTATCGGGCGACTGTTTCGGACGACGATTAAACATTATCGTTTTTACGAAATGGCGCGACCGCGCATCGAGCGTCTGATCGAAAAATTCGGCGGTTTCGCCATCGTTATTTCCAAATATATTTACGGAATTCGCGCCGCGATGTGCGTTTTCTATGGTATCGGGCGAATGCCTTACCTGCGGTTTTTGTTCATTGATACGATTAGCTGCGCGATTTGGGCGTTGATTTTGTCGAGCATCGGCTATTTTTTCAGCGGCGCGATCACCGGAATCATCGGCGACTTTCAGCAGGTCGGCATCTGGCTGTTTTTTATCGTGCTGACCGGCATTATTATTTTCTATGTCATCGAACGCTACTACCTGTCCGATAAAGTCGAAGAAGCCACGCCGAACCCGGAAACGATTCACCGCATCGAGGAAAAACTGCACGACATCGAGGAACGCCTGCATTTGACCAGTTCGCCGCACCGTGAGGAAGAAAAGGAGAAAGAGAAAAAAGGAGAAGCGGAAAAAAAATCCGCCGTTGGTCGGTAATGTTATCAAAGCAAAAAATTGATAACTGATAACTGATAACTGATAACTGATTTATGATAATCGAAGCATCTGCGCCGACGAGAGTTGATTTAGCGGGCGGAACGATTGATATTCCACCGCTTTTTTTGTTTCACGAAGGCGCGTCAACCGTTAATTTCGCCGTTGATTTAATGGCAAAATGCCGCATCGAAACGCGCTCGGACGATAAGATCGAATTGATCTCGATTGACCGGCAGGTCGAACTCGATTCGTCGCTCGAACATTTTCACGAACTGAAAAACGAACCGCGTCTCGAACTGCTCGCCAAGCTCGTCTATTTTTTCAAACCCGAAACCGGATTTACGATGACGACCGAATCGGAAGCTCCGGCGGGCGCGGGTCTCGCCGGTTCTTCGACATTGAATATCGCCTGCATCGGCGCGTTGAATAAACTCGTCGGCGACCGTTACACTCCCGACAGATTTATCCCGATTGCCGCCAACGTCGAATGTCAGGTTATCAAAGTCCCGACCGGCTTTCAGGATTATTACTCGGCGCAGTACGGCGGCACGGCTTCCATTCATTTCAGTCCCGAAGGCATCACGCGAGAGGCTCTTTCGATTGACGTGAAAACTTTGCAGGAGCGAACGGTCGTCTGCTACACCGGCGAACCGCGCAATTCGGGGACGAACAACTGGGAAATGACCAAACGCCACATTGACGGCGACAAGGAAATTTTCGATATTTTTGAAGGCATCCGCGATTCGGCGATCAATCTGCGCGAAGCACTTTTGCAAAATGATTGGACGGCGGTCGGCGAAATTATGCTGAAATCGCATCCACAGCGCAAGCGGCTCGCGCCGGGAATCACAACGGCGCAGATGGATAAATTGATTGATGTCGCGCTGGCAAACGGCGCGATTGCCCCGAAAATCTGCGGCGCGGGCGGCGGCGGCTGTATCGCTTTTTTCTGCGAAGAAAATCGCCGCGAAGAGGTAGAAAAAGCGTTAGCCGCCCAGCCCGACGCGGAAGTTCTAAAATGGAATTTGTGCGAGCAGGGATTAACGGTGCAGGAAGTCTGAAATCTGAAGTTGTTGATTTTAGCGGCAAACCCGTTGGCAGTCAGCGTCTTCAAAGGACGTGATTGTTTCTCCCCAAACTAAAATTGAGGAAACAAATAAAATGAAAAAAAATATTCTTTTAGCATTCTGTTCGATTTTGATTTTCGCCTTTGCCGCCGCCGCGCAGGTAGATGAAGCGAATCGTTATTCGTCGTCGCGGCTGAATACGCTGGTTGACCAGTTGAAACGGCAGACGGTTGATTTGGTTGATCGCAGTTCGGAAGATTTGCGGCGCAATCAATCGAACACCCGCGCCGACATCGAAGCGGCGTTTTTGGCACAGCAGCTCGATGCCAGCGTCGGATTTTTTCAGGATTTTATGCGTGACGGAAGGCGCGCTTCGGAATTAAGGGACGCGGGCGCGATTTTGAATGATTTAGCCCGCCGCGCTCCGAGTTACGGGACGAACAGCAATCTGTGGCGCGACGTTCAAAAAACCGTCAGCGATGTCAACCGCGAACTCGGCAACAGCGGCGGAAACAATGGCGGCGGAAACAATGGCGGCGGCAATAACGGCGGCGGGCAATCGAGCGGCAGCGCATTCTGGCGCGGCACGGTTGATCAGGAAGTCCAACTCGTCATCCACGACCGCGACATCGAAACCCGAACCATTTCCGGCACGCCGTATGACAACGGAACTTCGAGTTTTACCTCTGCGCTTCCGACGCGCAACGTCAACGTCAGCGTCATCAAAAACGGCGGTCGCGGCAGCGTGCGCGTTGTTCAGCAGCCGAGTCGGAGCAATGATTACACGACCATCATTCAAATTTTGGACAGCGGCGGCGGCGCGAGAGAATATCAGTTGGAAATTAACTGGAGATAGAATTTGCGGAATTAAAAATAAAAGGCGGGCAATGAAAATTTTCATTGCCCGCCTTTTATTTTTTTTAATCGGTCTTATTTCTGCTCGTTAATCGCAGCGATGGTTTTCGTCAGCGAACGAAAAATATCGCGTCCGTCGTTCGAACCCAAAAGTCCTTCACAGGCGCGTTCCGGGTGCGGCATCATTCCCAAAACATTGCGATTTTGATTGCAGATTCCGGCGATGTTCGACCGCGCACCGTTCGGATTTGCCTCGTCCGTGACTGCACCGGACTCGTCGCAGTAGCGAAAAACGATTTGCCCGTTTTCTTCGAGTTGGTGAAAAGTCTCGTCGTCGCAAACGTAATTGCCTTCGGCGTGGGCAATCGGAATCGAAAGAACTTTGCCCGTTTCGACTTCGCTCGTAAAAGGCGTATTACTATTTTCGACCGACAGATTAACGTGGCGGCAGATAAAATGCAGATCGCGGTTGCGAATCAGCGCACCGGGCAAAAGTCCGGCTTCGCATAAAATCTGAAAACCGTTGCAGATGCCGAACACGAATTTGCCCTGCTCCGCAAACTCCCTGACCGCATTCATCACCGGCGAAAATTTCGCCAATGCGCCGCAGCGCAAATAGTCGCCGTAGGAAAATCCACCCGGCACGACCAGCGCGTCAAAACCGCTCAAATCAGTCTGCTTGTGCCAGACGAATTCGACCGGCTGACCGACGTGCTTGGACAAAACGTGATAAGCGTCGTGGTCGCAGTTTGAACCGGGGAAAACAATTACTCCAAACTTCATAAATTTCAATTTTTGAGCAGACGGCGAGCGCGTTCAAACTCGGCACTCGGTTTTTTAAGATTATTTTTAACGGCAATTTCCGAAAGCGTCAAATAGCGTTGCTGCATTGCATATAGCTGCCGGATTTTTTCTTCGACCGACAAATTTTTTTGCCGGAGGCGAAAGCGCGATTTTATTTCTTTAATCGTTTCGTTCATCTTCAGCAAATCTCCAGGATTCTTTGTCCCATTTCGCTTCCAAACCGTGCGCCCGTAAAATTCCTTTCAGCGAATTCATTTCCAAAACGTCATTTTCAACAAAATCCGAAAGTCGCAGCCAATCTTTTTTGCGTCCCGTTTCAACCATCAGCGCGGCGAGATGTTCGGGGCGCATTACCGGAACAGTTTCGTTCTCGAACTTCAATTCCAATGCCTGTTCGACGGCTTCCTTCCACAAAGCCGACGCGCTTTCCAGGAACTGCACTGCCCAGCCGTGAATCTTTATGTATTCGGCTTCCGCCTTAAATCCGTTTCGCGCCGCAAAATCATAAATCGCTTCGAGCCGCATCAATTCGCTGGAAGGCTCTTTTGCCAGGATGAAGAAAATATCCAGATCGAAAGTTTCACGCGGCTCAATATAGAAAATTGCTGCGACCGCGCCGCCGACGGCGTAATCGGCGATCACGCCCTGCTCTGACATTTCCCGCAGAATACGAAAAACGGCGGCTAAGTCAGGCGCGGCGGAATTCACTGCGAAATCTCCACCCGATAATCCTCGATCACCGGATTTGCCAGCACGTTTTTGGCGATGTTTTCAGCCGTGCTTCGCGCATCTGATTCCGACAAATTCGCGTCGAGCGCGATTTCAAAATACTTGCCCTGCCGAATGTCTTCGATTTGATTGATGCCCAATAATTCGACCGAATGGTGAATCGCTTTGCCCTGCGGGTCGAGAATGCCGGACTTTAACGTAACGTAAACTTTTGCTTTCATCATCATTTCTCCGAAAAGAATAAATTAAAATTCTTACGCAAAATCTTGTTTTAAGCAACGGCTTTGTGGTAGATTTCTTGTTAATTGATTTTCAACTTCCAAATTCGTTCCAATTCTAAAAGGAGATTTTAATAAAATTATGCAAAATATGTCAGGCGGGAAATCCGCTTTAGGGCTTGATGGAAATGTTACGGCACTGATCGGCTACTTGGTCGGGATTGTCGCTTTGATTTTGATTTTTATCGAAAAGGATAATAAATTTGTCCGTTTCCACGCGATTCAGTCGGTTTTGTGGTCGGTGTTCTGCACCATCGGAATTATCGTCATCGCTATCGTCGGATTTATTATCAGCGCGGTTCTCAGCCAGATTTCCGGCGGCTTGGGTGCTATCGCCGGTATTCTGGTGATTTTGCTTTATTTCGCCTTAATCATCGGCTTAATCGGCGGTCTGATTTTCGGCGCGATCAAAGCCTACGGCGGTTCATTATTCAAATTGCCAATCGTCGGCGGCTTTGCCGAAAAATGGTCGAGCTAAATTGATTTTTAATTCAACTAAAAAGCGAGAGTTTCGGCTCTCGCTTTTTAGTTACTCGACAAATTTCCTGCCAAAGAAAACGCGGTCGAAAACTTTGCCGACGTTTCGCAGGTAATGTTCGTAGGAAAAAACTCTTTCGATTTCTTCCGCCGATAATTTATCGGTAATGTCCTTGTCCGCTAAAACCAAATCCTTAAATTCGCCGCCTTCATCCCAAACTTTCATCGCGTTGCGCTGCGCCAAAACATAAGCATCTTCGCGCGATACGCCTTTCTGCGTCAATGCTAAAAGCAGTTGACCGCTGAATACTAAACCGCGAGTCAGATTCAAATTTTTCAACATATTCTCAGGATAAACGACCAAACCGTCGAGCAGGGAAGTCGTCTTCGCCAGAATATAATCGAGCGCGGCAGACGAATCCGGCAAAACGATTCTTTCGGCGGACGAATGCGAAATATCGCGTTCGTGCCAGAGCGCGACGTTTTCCAAACCGACGATGGAATTAGCGCGAATCGTCCGCGCCATCCCGCAAATTCGTTCCGACATAATCGGGTTGCGCTTGTGCGGCATCGCTGATGAGCCTTTTTGTCCGGCTTTGAATTTTTCCTGCGCTTCGCGGACTTCCGTGCGCTGCCAATGGCGCACTTGGAGCGCGAATTTTTCAAGGCTCGAAGCGATAATCGCCAGCGTCGAAAGATATTCGGCATAGCGGTCGCGCTGAATAACCTGCGTCGAAATCGGCGCGAATCCGATGCTTAACTTTCGACAAACTCTTTCTTCGACTTCCGGGTCGAGATGCGCGAACGCGCCGACTGCGCCGGAGATTTTGCCGACCGAGATAATTTCCTTTGCTCTTTCCAAACGCGATTTATTGCGCTGCATTTCGGCGAACCACAGCGCGAAAGTCATTCCGAAACTCGTCGGTTCGGCGTGAATGCCGTGCGTTCTGCCGATTTGCGGCGTGTCTTTAAATTCAAAAGCGCGCCGCCGCAAAACTTCCAAAAGCCCGTCAATTTTCGGCAAAAGAATCTCGCACGACTCTTTCAGCAAGAGCGCGTTCGCCGTGTCCACGACATCGCTCGAAGTCAGACCGTAATGTACGAACCGCGCCGCTTCGCCGATGTTTTCCGCCAGATTCGTCGTAAAAGCGATGACATCGTGATCGGTCGTTTTCTCGATTTCGTTGATGCGTTCGACGGTAAAAGCCGCCTTCGATTTTATTTGTTCAAGCGCGTCCGCCGGAATAATTCCGTCTTCGGCGTGAACTTCGCAAACGGCGATTTCCACGTCGAGCCATTTTTGAAATTTATTCTGCGCCGACCAAATCGCGCCCATTTCGGGTAATGTGTATCGTTCAATCATAAAATGTCAGAACCGTTCGCGGTAGCGAATGGTTTAAGATTGTCTCCTGAAATTTTAGCTGCAAACGCCAACCATTCGCTACCGCGAACGGTTCTGACTTAAGCCACTTCCGTATTTTCTTCGCCTAAATCTTTCTGTTCGGCTTCGACGTTTCTATCGCCTAAAACATCCTGAATATAAACCATCTGCACCAGAACCATTATGACGGCGACGAGCGGCGTGGCGAGAATCAGACCGACCGCGCCGAGCAGAATGCCGAGCGCGAGTTGGGCGATAATTGTCAGCGCGGGCGGCAGTTCGACCGTGCGGCGTTCGATCATCGGCGTAACGACGTTCGATTCGATAATCTGGACGATGATGAATAAAATCAGGACGTAGAGAGCTTTAATCGGGCTGTCAATAAATCCTAAAAGAATCGCGGGAACGGCGGAAATAATCGGACCGAAGTTCGGGATAAACGATAACAGTCCGGCGATTAAACCGAGCGTCAGCGATAACGGAACGCCCAAAATCCACAAACCGATCCAGGTTAAAGTACCGATAAACAGCATCGAAGCGACTTTGCCGATCAGCCACCAACTCAGCGTATCGGCAATCGCCGTTAAGATTTCGTGAACTCGCGGGCGAGTCTTAATCGGGAAAAGTTTCGTCAAACCGTGCGCGTAAAACTGCGGTTCGACCGCCAGATAAATCGCCAGCAGAATCATCACGAAAATATTGCCGAGTGCGCCCAAGGTCGAAGAAAAATAACCGCCGACACTCGTCAAAACGGTTGATGCGTCAACCTTTTCCTTGATGTCGTCGGTACTCGGCATTTGGTCAATCAGCGTTCTGCCCCAACTGAACTGCGAAATATACGCGCTTGCCTGCTGTGCCGATTTCGGCAGTTCGTCGCGCAGATGGCGACCCTGTTCGGCGACGCTCGGAGCAAGCAAAGCAATCGCGCCGCCCAAGACCGCCAACAATAGAACCGCAACGAGCAGTACCGATAAACCCTCGGAAAGTTTCGTGTAGCGGCGCGATAAATCCGCCAGTCCGCGCAGAAAAATCGCTACCAAAATTCCGGCGAACGACAGCAGAATGATGTCGAAAACGGACGGCAGAATTTGCAAAGACACCCAGACGAAGGTAACGATGCCGACGACGATCAAAACTCGTTTGACGAAATTATTTCGCTCGATTTCAACATTCATAATGTTTTGTAGTTGCCCGAAGATAAGAATTTAACCTAAAATTGTCCGAACCTGAAAACGGATAAGGCAAATAAATCGCTTTCAGACAGTCTTTTAAGAACTTATTCTATAAAATTCGGAGAACAAATGCAGAAAAGAAAGTTAGGAGTTGATTCATCGGGCAGGTCGGGGTTGCAGTTACATTTTAGTTTCGCCGACGTGCATCTGCCGCTGACGGCGACGACTCACGAAATCGAACGCCAGCGGACGATTACGCAGGCTTTGCTGGAAATTTATATGATGACCGTTTTCGGAATGCTCGATAAAGACGACAAATTGACGGTCAAAGGCGCGGAAGTGCAGGACGAAAGAGCGAGCGGCGGCGACCAGGCGGCGCATTACCTGCCGCGCCAGTTGATGGTTAACGACATCAGTTTGCAGGATGTCGCCTTCCGCTATTCGACGAAACTGAGCAACCATATCAAGGCGTTATTCTCCCGCACCGAGAAATTACCGGCTAATTACAACCGCGCCGATTCAAAGGCGGAAACACAGGGACTCGACGAGGCGTTTCGACAGGCTTGCCGTTTGGTGATTAGTTTAGTCAATGCCTCAGGCGAACCGAATGAGCAGGCGATTGCCAGAGAAGCTCCGAATTTGATTAAATCCGCCGTCAATCTTTATCAGGAAAGGGGAAAAACCGCCTTTCATCTCGCCATCAAAAGTTTGCAGGAAAAGTTAAATGGCGATAGGGTTTTTGCCACCGAAAAGGAAAGATGGACGATGCAGTTAGAGATTTTGCGCTGTTATTTGAAAGTGTCGGGAATTCACCAGTCGGTCAATGAAGAACTGACCACCGAACGCATCGGCGGGGCTTTTCAAACTTACACGAGGTATAAATAAATTACGAATTACGAATTCTCGTAATTAAAATCTATCGGTTATTTTCCCAAATTCATCTGCTGTCAGATTGACTTTGACAAACAATCATTCGTAATTTGAAATTCGTAATTCGTTTTCACAGCCGTCCTTGATCAATCAGCAGTTCCGCGTTCAGAATCGTCGAACCCGCCGCGCCGCGCACCGTGTTATGGCTTAACGAAACGAAACGATAATCGAAGATATTGTCCGGGAAGAGCCTGCCGACGGTGATCGTCATCCCGTTCCCGTTGTCGCGGTCGAGACGCGGCTGCGGGCGCGAAGGTTCGTCGCAAACGTCTATAAACTGCGCGGGCGACGAATGAAGTTTTAACGACGGGTAGGTTTTCATCGCTTCAAAAACTTCTTCGAGCGTCGAAGGTTTTCGCAGTTTCACCCTGACGGAAGCCGTATGTCCGTCCAAAACGTCAACGCGAAAACATTGCGCGCTGACGGTGAAATCGGCTTTCACAATCGCGCCGTCAACCAGTTTTCCGAGAATTTTCTGCGCCTCGGTTTCTACTTTCGGTTCTTCGCCCGGAATATACGGCAAAACATTATCGGTAATGTCGAACGCCGAAACGCCCGGATAACCCGCGCCGGAAATCGCCTGCATCGTCGTTACAAACACCGATTCGAGACCGAATTTTCTATCCAAAGCGGCGAGCGGCGGTGCGAAAGCCGTAACCGCGCAGTTCGGGTTGGTAACGATATAGCCTTTATCGAATCCGCGTTTGCGCTGCTGCACTTCGATCAAATCGAGATGAGCGTGGTTAATTTCGGGAATCAAAAGCGGCACGTCTTCGTCCATTCGATACGACGACGAATTGCTGATAACGGGAAAACCCGCCCGCGCAAACGCTTCTTCGGTTTCGCGGGCGACGTTTGACGGCAAACTCGAAAAAACGACATCGCAGTCGAGCGGCGGCGCAATCGGCTGAACGACGATTTCCTTGACGTAATCCGGCATTCCGCCCGCCAGTTTCCAGGCACAGGCTTGCGCGTAAGCCTTGCCCGTCGAACGGTCGGAAGCCGCCAACGCCGTTATCTCGAATTGCGGATGATGTTCCAATAATTGAACGAGTCTTTGCCCGACTGTTCCCGTTGCTCCTAAAATGCCGACCCGATATTTTTTGCTCATAATGATTAAAAATAGAAAGTGTAATTGAGCTGTCAAAAAAAGAAAAGCGCGGCTCTCAAAATCAAACAGCCGCGCCTTTCTCCAATTAAACGAAAGTTAATTCAAAACTACCTGACAAATGCGTTGGGAATCGGCAGATCGGTATTTGCGCCGAACAAAATGCCCGTGAATCCGGCGGTTGTTCGATTCAGATACCAGTTGCCGTTGCGAACGACTGCGATGTCGGCTTTGCCGTCGCCGTCGTAATCCGCCGCCACCGGAATATCCGTTCCCAATCCGAATGCTAACCCTGTGAATCCGGCGGTTGATTGTTGTAGATACCAAGTCCCGTTCGACGGTCGGAAAACAGCGATGTCGGCTTTGCCGTCGCCGTCGTAATCAGCCGGAACTGTTTTATCGTTCGCGTCGCCGAACAGAATGCCCGTGAATCCTAACTGCGAGCGCAACAGATACCAGTTGCCCGCCCGATTAACCGCGATGTCGGCTTTGCCGTCGCCGTCATAATCCGCCGCCACGGGTTTGTCTCCATTTTGACCGAACGGCGTGGCAGTGAACTGATTATTCACCAGATTCAGCAGATACCAGTAACCGTTCGACGGACGGAACACGGCGATTTCACTTTTGCCGTCGCCGTCGTAGTCAGCGGGAACAGGAATGTCATTGGAGTCGCCGAAGTTGATGCCGGTGAATCCGGCGGTGCTTCTTTGCAGATACCACACGCCGTTGCGAACGACGGCGACATCGGTTTTGCCGTCGCCGTCGTAATCGGC
>CAXTKJ010000064.1:13212-27053 GCA_964244835.1 uncultured Pyrinomonadaceae bacterium | reverse complement strand
ACAGATTACACCTTAAAAAAGTGAGTTTTCTGTCTCGACAATGGGGTTCACTTTAATAACCCGTCTTTGTAAATTTTTGTCGGAGACTTAATTCTGTCAGATTACATCCTGACTTTTACAAGTTATCAAACTTAAAAGAGCCCGATTAAACATCACGCTTCTTACTATTGCTGTTTGCTTTCCAAAATCTTGTGAAGAAACGCAAGGGACACTTGTTTTTTTAATAGTTTTTGATTTCCTGAAACTTGCCCTTAAGCAACGAAATAAATGAGTTTAATATTTTTCTTGATTGGCATCAGTTCGCTGTCCGTGCCGACCGAGCAAAAAGTGAAAACATGTAATACTTTGGCGTTATATGTTATTTGCTCAAGTTTCAATTCACCGCATTTGAAGTTTCATTTATCTGATTCACTTGCCGTTGATCAAGATAATCATTAAGCCGCAAAGCCACATTATTAGCCGTTTCGGAAGTGATATTCAAATACCGTAAAAAAGTCTTGATCTGCGAATGTCCCGTAATTTTCATCACCTCCGTATGCGGCGACCCGGACGCAATCATTCTGGTTGTCGCGGTATGACGGCAGTCGTGAAAACGAAAATTCGAGACGTTTGCCAGTTTGCAAGCCGTCTTCCACGCCGTTTTGATGGATTCGCCGACTCCAAAAACGCCGAATCCTAAATCTTTTGGCGAAGATTCCCAAAGACTTTCTAACTCTGTTCTCAAGCGCGGCGTGATGCCGACCGTGCGGGCTTCTTCTGTTTTGGTATTGGTTTGCGGAATATAAATTTCGTTCGTTTCAAAATTAACATCGCGCCACGTCATCTTAAACATTTCGCCGCGCCGCATCGCCGTATCAAGCGCGCAAATCAGCAGGGGACGCAGGTGTTGGCGATGTCCCGCGCAAACCGCGAGCAACCTATTCTCTTCCTCGAAACTCAACACCCGGTCGCGTTCAACCTCAGCGGAAATGGCGATGATGCCCTGACAAGAGGTAAACGGATTTTTTAAGAGCCAATCGTTTTGGACAGCGTAATTCAGAATCGTTCGCAGAATGGAAAGCTCCCGGTTGACGGAGGCTATCTTTCTCATTCTGCCGTGCATCGTGACCGAGTTCAGGCGTTTCCGTTTGAAATTCTCCAGATCGCTCGGTTTAATCGCACGAACCTGTTTATGCCCGAAATGCTCGGTTAAAGTCGGCAAGATGTAGCCGAAGTATTCGAGCGACCGTTTGCCGGAAATCTTCACGCCGTTTTGGTAGGCAGCTGGAATGACTTTCACTTCGCGGTATTTATCTACGAGTTCGCGGAAAATCATTTTGTCGGAAGTCAAAGTCTCTTGCCCGTGCATCTCCAACTCGCGGCGCATTTCCTCAACGACGCGGAGAGCGGTGCGTTTGTCGGAAATCGGTTTCAGCTTCTCCTTCCACTTTCCCGATTCATCTTGGTATTGTAATCTCGCGTAAAGATGCCCTTTGATTTCGCGCCAGTATCTTTTCTGCGCCCGTTTTTTGTCTTTCATCAAAACAGTTTCATTCGTCGCATTTACCATAACGCCTCCGCAGTTTCCTAAAAAGTTTCCTATGATTCTGATGATAATCTATGTTGCAAGGTGAAAACAAGACAGGCAGCAACAGAGCCGAAAATACTGTAAATAATAGGTTTAACAGTAGGTTATGAAGTAATTTTGAAAACGCAAGAAATGTTATTTTACTGAATCGTATTGACTGGCAGTCATGAGGTCAGGGGTTCGATCCCCCTCGACTCCATTCTTAAACTTTAATAAAGACGGGCATTTGGTTAAAACCAAAATGCCCGTTTTCTGTTTTTTAAAACAAATCTTTCGCGGATATATTTTCTGTTGCGGCGTAATTTCAAGTGCGGCATACCGATTGCGAATGCTTCATTCTGAAAGCAAAACTGTAATAAAAACAGACTGTTTTGCCGGTTACAAGGGCAGAAAATTATCGAATGAGTCAAAAACAACAGAATTTCATCACGGAAAAATCTAAATCGTATCTTCAGTTGCGGCGGTTGATTGACGGTTTTCGGTACAAAAAAAACAGTAACCTACTCGACAGCTTTGCCGAACCGGAAGGCGAGTCGTTTGACATCGAAAACGGCTACAAAACGCAATATCTCAGTTCACACAGTCCCGAAAGTAAAATTTTGGAAAGCTGGTACGAATATCTAGGCGCGGTTCTGGTCGAGGAACAGGCGCGGATTTTGCCGGATGTCGTTTTCGATACGGAAGCGGAAAGGCGCGATTATCTGGAAACGATAGAGTTTTTTACGCGGCACAAACCGAGCGGCGAAGATTTGCGCGACTTGCTGAATTTGCCTGACGATTTCGATGATGTTATCAGCCGTATCAACGATGACATCAAAAAACTTTTGTAAGCAGATTCGAGAAACATTCGAGATTGATTTTGCTTTCCGAATCGCCCGTCTTCGCGGCTTGATGCTGGGCAAATTCGTTTCATCAAAGTAAAAACTTCGTGCAGGTAATTTTCCCGGCAAGCGCATCCGCCAGAAAATTACCTCTTCCGCCGCCGACAATCCAAGTTTCGATATTCTCCTTTTGGCAAATCATCGCGGCTTCGAGTTTTGAATTCATTCCGCCGGTTCCCAAACCTGAATCTCGTTCTTCGACTAATTTTTTTGCTTCTTCGATATTGCTGATTTCCGAAATTAATTTTGCGTTTGAATGAATATGCGGATTTTTATCGAAAATGCCGTCAATATCGCTGGCGATGACGAGTAGATCAGCTTTGATCAGGGCGGCGACGAGCGCGGAAAGTTTGTCATTGTCGCCTAAAATAATTTCCTCGACGGCGGTCGTGTCGTTTTCGTTGATGACCGGAACGTATCCGTATTTGAGCAGTTCTTCGATGGTGTTGAGCGTATTTTTTCGAGAAGTTTCGTTTTCAAAATCGCGGTAGGTCATCAGACACTGCGCCGTGAAGATGCCGAAATCGCTGAAAATTTCGCTGTAAATCCGCATCAAAAGCGGCTGACCGATTGCCGCCATCGCCTGTTTCGATTCGACGAGTTTGCCAGGATCAACGATGTTGATGCGCTGTTTGGCGGCGGCGATTGCGCCCGATGAGACGAGAACGATTTCGTAATCTTCGCGCAGGAAAAGTATCTGCCGACCGATGTCTTCGATTTTGCCGCGTGAAATCAGATTCGTGCCGTTCGTTAAAGTTGACGTGCCGATTTTTAAGACGAGTTTCTTTTTCATTTATTTTTTAACCACACAGGAACATAGGACACATAGATTTTTAAAGTTATTTTTAAGATTTCTTAACTATGTGTTCTATATTTCTATGTGGTTAATTTCTTCCGATCAATTCCTGATTTGCCCATCGCCGTAAATGAACCATTTGTTCGTCAAAAGATGTTCCGCGCCGAGCGGTCCGCGAAAGTGCAGTTTCTGCGTCGAGATGGCGATCTCCGCGCTCAAACCGAATTCGCCGCCGTCGGTGAATCGGGTCGAAGCGTTATGATAAACCGCCGCGCAGTCAACTTCATTCATAAATCGTTCCGCCGTTTCGTCGTTTTCCGTGATGATCGTTGCCGAGTGTCCGCCGGAATATTTGTTGATCTTTTCGACGGCGTTGGCGGCATTGGAAACGATTCCGACGACGATTTTTGCGGCTAAAAATTCTTCGTACCAAACGTCTTCCTTAGCAATCGGCTGAACCGTTTCATTCGCCAATTTGATAACCGTTTCGTCGCCGAAAACTTCGATGTCAGCGGCGAGCAAAGATTCGATTAAACGATTCAAATTCGTTTCAAAATCCGGCAGATTCTCGTTAATCAAAACTTTATCGAGCGCGTTGCAGACGCTCAGACGCTGTTTGCCGTTCAGAATGATTTTTGTTGCCATCTCGAAATCGGCTTCTGCGTCAATGTAGGCGAAGTTGTTTCCGCGACCGCTGACGATGACGGGAACTTTGGCGTTTTTCAGCACGAAATCAATCAGAATTTCGCCGCCGCGCGGAATAATAATGTCGAACTTTTCAGTTTCCCCTTGAATAAGTTTCTGTGTTTCTTCGCGGGGTAAATCGAGATATTTAACGAAGTTGATGTCCGCGCCGATTTCTTTTAATGCCTGTTTCCATAGATCAGCCAAACATAAATTTGTGTTTCGCGCTTCCTTGCCGCCTTTCAAAAGTATTTTATTGCCGGCTTTCAGGGCGATGATCGCGGCTTCGACGGAAACGTCGGGACGCGCTTCGTAGATGATTAAAATCGTGCCGAACGGAACGGCGCGGTTTTCGATTCGCAAGCCGTCTTCTCGCGTTTTCGTGAAAATTATTTTGCCGGTCGGATCAGGCGCGTCAATCACGCTTTTGACCGACGCGATCATTTTATCAACCTTTGATTCGTCGAGTTTCAAACGGTCGAAAATCACCGTGTCGTCAGGCGGACACGCGGCGATGTCGAGCGCGTTGGCTTCGATAATGCGCGGTTTATTTTCGGCGAGCAGTTTCGCCAAAGATTCTAAAACGTCGTTTTTCAGTCGGGCATTCATAGTCGTTTGCAAATTTATAATAGTAGCAGACGGAAAATTTCCGGCAAGCCGACGGTCCGATGATGAGTTTTGGGGAGGAATACGGATTTATCAAAATTGAATTGCCGAAATGATTTTCCGTTTTAACTGCTGAGTCTTTTGCCGCACTGCGGCGCGTGTGATAAATTCTTAGAACTTTTAATTTTTATCGTCCGTATATCAATTTTGTGAGGGCAACGCTCGGAAGTATTTTTTGAAATTTTCAATGTAAAATTTCGCGTTGGCTTTTGGCAGATGCTTCTCTTTATTGTAATTTTCTTTGCGATGGTGATCATCGTCGGTTCGGCGGCAGTCGCCGGATTCTCTTTTTATCTCAAACGCCGCACAAAACGACTTCAAACGGAAAATCCGAGACAATTTATAGACGAACCGCCGCCTTATCGTCCTTTGTTCGCGCCGACGGATGATGAAATTCGTGCGCTCGAAAAAGCTGAGTCGGCGGAAGCGGCGGCAAAAGCGGCAGACGAGGCGCGTCTTTTGACAGCGAAAAAATTACAAGCCGTGCGCGATTTTCAGGAAATTTGGGCGAACGAATCGAATAAATTAAATACCGTCGGACTGCTTCGCCTCGCCGCTGTTACGGAAAACGCCGGAATTTTTTCCGAAACGGCGGAAAAGGTAATAGAATTCTGGCGCGAAAAGAAAATTACAAATTTAACGGCGAACGATTTGGCTGACTTGTTGGACAGTCATCTCGGCACTCTTCCCCAACAGGAAAGAACTGCGGGCGCGGTCTTCTGGCTCAGACAGGAAATTATGAGTCTCCGCGCCGGGTCAGAGTGAAAACTTTTATCGAGAAAAACGCGAATAACATCGAATTTAAAATCAATCGTTTTCATCCGCCGAAATGTTTTACGCCAAAACGTCTTACATAATCGGAAGAAACTTTTTGTGATCGTTCACGATGTTTACAGCTAACCTCTTAATAGAATTGAGGAAAAAACAATGGATCAGAATTTAATTACTTTGATAATTTTGGCGGTCTTGGTTTTATTCATTTTAGGAATCGTCTGGTATTTCGCCACCCGGTTTCTGGTCAACGTCGGCGCACAGGAAGTCGCCGTCAAGGAACGCCGTTATTTGGGGCGAAAAATGGCGCAGGGGCGCGTGATTGCGACGGACGGCGAAGTCGGGATTCAAGCCGATGTCTTGAAGCCGGGTTTGCATTTCGTTAAATACCCGATTGAATCGGTCGTGCGGAAATTTCCGCTCGTGGAAATCGGCGCAGACGAACTCGGCGTGATCGAGGCGATTGACGGCGAACCGATGCAGACCGGCTCGATTTTCGCGCCCGACCGAGCGCAGAACGCGCACAATAATTTTCAAGACCCGATTGCATTTATCAAACAGGGCGGCGTGAAAGGCATTCAGCTTCGCACGCTGCCGCCGGGAAAATGGGCGATTCACCCGTATTTGTTCCGCGTCTCGATTGCGAAAGCGGCGACGATTCCGCCGGGAAAACTCGGTATCGTAACATCTGCTGACGGTGCGCCGCTTGATGCCGGACGGCTGCACGGCATCGCCATCAAAGGACACAAAAATTTTCAGGACGCGGAAACTTTTATTTACAGCGGCGGACAGAAAGGCGCACAGGTCGAAGTTTTAACGCCGGGAACTTACCGTATTCACACGAGTTCGATTGCTTTTGATAACAACAACGATATTCAGCCGGGAATTTTTACGATTCGTCTGGTTGATGCGACCGTTATCGCGGAAAATCAAATCGGCTTGGTCGAAGCGTTGGACGGCGCACCGCTCGATCAGCGCGATTACGTCGCGCAAGCCGTTACCGGACACGACAATTTTCAGGACAGCAACGAATTTATCTCGCAGGGCGGACAGCGCGGACCACAGAAAGACATTTTGCTGCCGGGAAATTACTACATCAACCCGATGGTTTTCAAAGTGATTCCCGAATCGGCGAAGGAAGTCAAACCCGGCGAAGTCGCCGTGATTGTTTCCAACGTCGGCAAAGACCCGTCCGAAGAAATCCGCAAAGCGATGGCGGCGAAAGTGCGCGAACGGCTCGAACGCGAGGAAGAAGAGCAGATTCAACGCGCCGCCAAACAGCTTGATAAAGTTGACGGCGACGGCGTTTCAATCGAAGAAATCAAAGCCGAACTGCAAGCCGACAGCGATCCGGCGGACAAACGCCTCGACAGCGGAGCGCACGAGGCTTACGTCGTGCCGGAAGGTTTTCGAGGCATTCAGGAAACGGTCGTCGGACCCGGACGTTATTACATCAACACGCTGGCGATGACTCCGATAATTATTCCGACGACGAATATGACCGTCGAATGGACGGCGGAAGATGTCGCCCAATCGTTCGACCCGTTCGCCGTGATTTCTAAAGACGGTTTCACGATGCAGTTAGAAGTCCGCGTCGTGTTTCGCGTCAAGCCGGAAGACGCGCCGTTTATGGTGGCGAAAATCGGCAACACCGACAAGTTAGTGCAAAACGTGATGCACCCGCTGATTGACTCGATTTTCCGCAATCAAGCGTCGGAAAGTTCGGCGATGGCGTATCTGCAAAACCGTCACGAAGAACAGGAACGCGCCGAAGCGAGAGTGAGAATGCACCTTTTGAAATATCACGTTGATGTCGTGAATGTTTTGATTTGCCACATTCATCTGCCCGAAGAATTGATGAAAACGCAGACGGAAAAAATTCTTGCCGAGCAGAAACAGGGAATGTTCAACGCCCAGCGCGAAGCCGAAGTCAAACGCATCGAATTGGAGAAAACCAGTTCGCAGGCAAACAACCAGCGCAGTTTAATGGAAGCGACCGTCGGCGTGGAAATCGCCGGCAAGCGTTCGGAACAGCGCAAAAAAGAAGCCGAAGGCGAAGCCTATTACATCTCGGAAACCGGTAAAGCCGAAGCCGAAAAAGTGCGCTTAATGGGCGAAGCGCAAGGTGTCGCGTATAACGAGCAAGTCAACGCGCTCGGCGCAAACGGCGTGGCTTTAATCGAAACCTTAAAAGTCATCGGCGAAAAAGGCGTTCGCATCACGCCCGACATAATGGCTTCGGGCGGCAATGGAAATGACGGCGGCGGCGGCGGCATCGGAACTTTACTGCTGCTGAATTTGTTCCGTGACCAGATGCAGAAAAACGGTGAGAAGCCGGTTGTTGTACCGACGAACGGAGACAAGACTTAAGAACTACAATCACGCACGACGCGAAAAAACACGAATTAGGAATTAATTCCTAATTCGTGTTTTTTCGCAGCAAATTTCCTAAATCCAATTTCGGAAACTGCCGAAAATTAAAATTCGTTGTATCATTCCAAACACGGAGAAAATTAATGACCGGGTTGATGACAATTTTTCTGGTAATCGGCGCGATTGGTTTGATATTTCTGCTGATTTCGCTCGCTGTCGGGGATCTCTTTGACGCAATAGGCATAGATTTCGGTTTGGACGCGAGCCACGATTTCGGCATTTTCGACAGCCGCGTGATTGCCGTTTTTCTGACGGCGTTCGGCGGTTTCGGCGCAATCGGTGTGACGCTCCGTTACGGCGCGTTCGGCGGTTCGCTGTTCGGTCTGCTCGGCGGCGCGGCGTTCGGGGCGATTGTTTTTTATTTCGGAAAACTTCTTTACAACCAGCAATCTTCGAGTTCGGTCAGCGCGGAAAATCTAATCGGGCGCACGGCACAGGTCGTCGTCGGCATAAAACCCGACGGTCTCGGACAAATTTCCTGCCGCGTCGGTGAAGAAAGAGTCGAGAAACTCGCCCGCACGACGAGCGGCGAAGAAATAAAGATAGGTCAACTCGTCCGCATCGAATCAATCGGCAGCGATTCGGTTATTGTCAGCGTTGACGACGGCGAAGCGGTTTCGTTGTTTTCTGAAAAAGGTCAGAACCGCCTGCGGTAGCGGGCGGTTTATGTTTGCAAGTCAGGCGTTCGATTTATAAAGTGCAACCGCCCGCTACCGCAGGCGGTTCTGACATACGAGGTCAATAAAATGTTTGAATCTTCTTTGCTGTTAATCGTCGGTGTCGTCGTCGGTATCGTCGTGGCTTTGCTCGTCGCGCTGATGCTTCTGAGCAAAAATTATATTAAAGTTTCCCCGAATCAGGCGGCGGTTATTTCCGGTCGCACGAGACGTTTGGGCGACGGCACGACGGTCGGTTATCGGCAGGTGCGCGGCGGCGCAACCTTGGTTGTGCCTTTTCTTGAAAAGGTCGAATATCTCGATTTGAACGTGATAACCGTGCCGCTTGCCACGACCCGCGCTTACACTTCGCAGGGCGTTCCCGTTTCGGTGAAAGCCGTCGCCAACGTCAAAATCAAAGGCGATGACGAGTCTTTGCGGGCGGCGGCGGAGAGGTTTTTGGGAATGCCGCAGGAGCAGTTTCACGGGCTGATTTTTCAGACGCTCGAAGGACATCTGCGGGCGATTCTCGGAACGCTGACGGTTGAAGAAATCAATAATGATCGGCAGAGTTTCGCGCAAAAATTAACTTCGGAAGCAGCGGGCGATTTGGAGAAAATGGGTATTGGCTTGGACGCGCTGACGATTCAGGAAATCTCTGACGAAGAAGGTTATTTGGACGCGCTCGGCAAACGGCGGACGGCGGAAGTCAAACGTGACGCGGAAATCGGGCAGGCGGAAGCGAACCGCGATTCAAAAATCAAAGCGTCTTTGGCGTTACAGGAAGGCGAGAAAGTTCGGCTCAACACTGAAGCGTTAATCGCCCAATCGAACCGCGAAACGGAGATTCAGAAAGCGCAGGTCGCCGCCGAAATCCAGAGCGAACGCGCCAAGGCAAATCAAGCCGGACCGCTCGCCGAAGCCAAAGCGCAGCAGGAGGTCGTCGCCGAAGAAGTCCGCATCGAACGCATCCGCACGCAGGAACAAATCGCCGTGCAGGAACAGGAAGTTCTGCGTAAGGAAAAGGAATTAGAAGCAACCGTCGTCAAAGCCGCCGAAGCGCAGCGCAAAGCCGCCGTTCTGCTCGCGCAAGGTCAGCAGGAAGCCGCGATTTTAGCCGCCGAAGGCAACAAACAAGCGCAAATCGCGCAAGCCGAAGCCGATGCCGCCAAACTCCAGCGCGAAGGCGAAGGTCGCGCTTTCGCCGTCGAAGCCGAAGGTCGCGCCGAAGCCGGACGCATCCGCGCGCTTGGGTTGGCAGAAGCCGAAAGCAACAAAGCGCAGGGTTTAGCCGAAGCCGAAAAATTGCAGGCGACGGGTTTAGCGCAGGCGAAAGCTATTGAAGCGCAAGGACTCGCCGAAGCCTCTGCGATCAAGGAAAAAGCCGCCGCGTGGCGCGATTTCAACGACGCGGCGCGACTGCAAACGATTCTCGAAAAACTGCCCGCAATCATCGAAGCGTCCGCGCCGGTTTTCCAGGCTGTCGCTGAACCACTCGGCA
This sequence comes from uncultured Pyrinomonadaceae bacterium, assembly GCA_964244835.1. Taxonomy (GTDB): domain Bacteria; phylum Acidobacteriota; class Blastocatellia; order Pyrinomonadales; family Pyrinomonadaceae. The sequence goes on along the minus strand of CAXTKJ010000064.1, from coordinate 17,098 downwards.
AAATTGATAAAATCGTAATGATTGACAACGGCGACGGCAATGGCAACGGTTCGAGCGGCTTAAATCGTTTCGCCCAAACCGCGCCGACGATGATTTTCGGACTGCTTCAACAGTTGCAGGCGATGGGTTTGACGATGCCCGAAGTGATGGCACAGCTCGGCATCAAACAGGACGAAAAATTGATTGAGACGAAGGATGCTGCTCAAAAAAACGGTTTACCGGAAGTAGAATCTACGCCGAGAAGCGATTGATAAATAGAGGTAAGTTGAAGGACAGTTTAATTTGTAAATGAAACCACAGATTGACACAGATGGACACCGATTAAAAACCCGGATAAATCAATCTTTCTTTAATCTGTGTCAATCTGTGGTTTCAAAAAATTAGGAGTTACGCAGTTGACGATAAAGCATTGTTGGAAACCAATGTAAAACAGGCTGTTAGCCTGTTTCTGCGCTGCTGGAAAGCGTCGTGCGCGGCGGTAGTTTGAACAGGCTGACAGCCTGTTCTACTTTTCAACTGCGTAACTCCTAAAAATAATATTATCCATTAACTCGGAATCAGCAATGAACTAAAGAAAGGTGTGAGTTTTCCAAACCCGCGCCTTTTTTCTTTCAATTTTCCATCTCAATTTTTATAAGAATCGTCAATTCTATCCAACTTCCTAAGCAAACCGGGAAAAACCAAATCCGCGCCCATTCCTCTGGTTACGGCGGCGACTTGCGTCTGCGCTCCGGCAATAATCGGCGCGGGAATGGGAATTAATTCTTTGCCGCCGGTTTGCGCCAAGATTTGAATCCGGCAGGAACTTTCCAGAATATACATCATCAAAAACGCTTCCGCCGCCGATTTGCCGCAAGTTAAAAGTCCGTGGTTTCGCAGAATCAGAAAATTGTTCGCCCCTAAATCAGCAACCAAACGCGGCTTTTCCGCTTCGTTCAGAGCGATGCCTTCGTAATCGTGATAAGCAAGATTTGAAAGCGGCAGAATTGACTGCTGCGACAGCGGCAAAAGCCCGTCTTTCTGCGTTGAGACAGCGACTCCATAGAGCGAATGAATGTGCAGAACGCATTGCACGTCGTGTCTGGCTTCGTGAATCGCGCCGTGAATCGTGAATCCGGCAGGATTGATCGGATGTGGCGAGTCAAGGAGTTTTTCGCCGTCCAGATTGATTTTAACGAGGCTCGAAGCCGTGATTTCTTCAAACAAAAACCCGTAAGGATTAATCAAAAATTCGTTTTCCGTATTCGGAATTCTCGATGAAATATGCGTGAAAACCAAGTCGTCCCAACCGTAGAGCGCGACCAGCCGATAGACGGCGGCGAGTTCGACGCGCATCTGCCATTCTTCCGCCGAAACCTGTTCTTTAACCGAAACCGCTGCGCTCGCCTGCATCATAAAATACTCTCCTTTTTGTTTAGCTGTTTGATTTTTAAGCATCGTTGAGATTTCAAAAATTTAAAATCTCAAATTTGAAATTTCAGATAAAGCCGGAAAATTCGTTCGGGAAAATTCAAAATCCGACGAGATTTGAAAGTCAAATCATTTAGTTTGTCTGATTCAAAATAGACCGCGTTCAAATTGCTGTCAAATTTATTTCGCGTTTCCTTAATTTGGAATCTGAAATTTGAAATTTGAAATCAATGCCCGCCGCCCGCGCCGGGTTTGTTTTTCTTGAGCAGGAAAACGAACGGCATTACGCAGACGATCAAAATCATCAGAAAATAAAACGCATCGAGAAACGCGAGCATTGACGCTTGTTTCAAGACCTGCGACCACATCAAACCGCGCGCCTGATTTGCCGCTTCCATCGCCGACGCGCCCTGCTGCTGTAAAATTTGCGTCGTGCGGTTCATCCATTCGACGAAATTCGGGTTGTAGTCGGTGGTGTGATAGCCGAAAGTGTTGATGTGGAATTGCGAACGGCGCGAGAGAATCGTGGACAGAATCGCAATGCCGAAACTGCCGCCCAAATTGCGCGAAAGATTCATCAGAGCCGAGACGTTGTTGGTTTTTCCCGGCGGAATTCCCGTGTAAGAAGCCGTATTAATCGGCACAAATAAAAATGCTAAACCCAACGCCTGAAACGCCCGCGCCCACGCCAAATCCGAATAAGCCGCGTTCAAACTGAGCGTCGTCAAATGCCACAAAGCGGCGGCGGAAATGAACAAACCGAACAAAATCAGCCAACGCACCTGCACACGCGGAATCAGAACGCCGCCGACGAGCGGCATCATCGCCATCACGACGAAACCGCCGGGAGAGATGACCATTCCGGCGGTTACAGCGTCGTAACCGAACAAAGTCTGCGTCATCAAAGGCAGCAGAAACGTCGAGCCGAACAAAATAAATCCGACGGCGAACAGCAGCACGAACGAACTCGCAAAATTACGATTCAGTAATAATCGAACGTCAACCGCCGGATTTTTCTGATAAAATTCCCACGTTATGCCGACGATTAGAGCGATTGCGCCGATGATCGCAAACCTGATAATAAAGCTCGACTCGAACCAGTCTTCACGATTGCCTTCGTCCAGAACGATTTCGAGTGAGCCGATGCCGACGGCGATCAGTAAAATGCCGAGCCAGTCAATCGAAAAGCCTTCTTTTTTCATTCTCGCCTGTTCGATTGCGGTGCTTTTCGGCTCGTGAACGAAATACCACGTCAGAAAAAGCGAAAGAATGCCAACCGGAATGTTAATGAAAAATATCCAATGCCACGAGTAATTATCCGTGATCCAGCCGCCGACCGTCGGACCGATGGCGGGCGCGAAAACTACGCCGAGACCGTAGATCGCAAAGGCAATGCCGCGTTTTTCCGGCGGCACGGTGTCGGCGATGATTGACTGCTCGGAAGGCGCGAGTCCGCCGCCGCCCAAACCCTGCAAAATCCGAAAGAAAATCAGCATTCCCAAGTTCGTCGAAAGCCCGCACAGCAGGGAACTGACGACGAACAAAACGACGCAGCCCATATAAAACCGCTTACGCCCGAAAAACGTCGCCAGCCAGCCGGAAATCGGCAGGATAATCGCGTTCGCCACCAGGTAAGAAGTCAAAACCCACGTTGATTCGTCCTGACCGGCGGAAAGATTTCCGGCGATATGCGGCAGCGCGACGTTGGCGATGGAAGTGTCGAGAACTTCCATAAACGTCGCAATCGTCAGGATGACGATGATTAGAATCGGATTGATTTCGGGTCGCGTCTTTTCGGCGGCTGCCATAATATTTTCAGATTCCAAATTCCATATTCCAAATTGAAATCCCAAATCTGAAATCTGGAATTTGGAATCTGAAATACTAATGAACCGCCACCGGACCTTTCGGCGCGGAGACTTTTTTGAATAAAAACGCCGCCGGAACGCAAATCAGACAGAGAAACGCCAACAGTCGAAAATTATCAATGTAAGACAGCAGCATTGATTGTTTAAGCAGCATTCCGTAAACCACGCCGTAGGCTTGTTCGATGGTCGCGCTCACGCCGAGCCGATTTTGAATGTTCTGCACCAATTCCTGAAACTGCGGGCTGTAAGCATTCAGAGAGCCGGACAGATAATTCTGATGAATCTGTCCGCCGCGCGTCAGAAACGCCGTCATCGCCGCGATTCCGATGCTGCCGCCCATATTTCGCATCAGATTGTAAATGCCCGAAGCGTTGCTGATCTGCTCGTTGGACAGCGTTCCCATCGCAATCGTGGTCAGCGGCACGAAAACGAATCCCATCGCAAAACCGCTGAAAATCATCGGAATCATCACGTTGCTCTGCGCGATTTCGAGCGTTAAATTCGTGAAAACATTAGTCGAAGCCGCCAGTATTAAAAATCCGAAAGCGATCAGATAACGCCCGTCAACTTTGCCGATCAAACGCCCGACGATCAACATCGAAACGACC
>CAXTKJ010000064.1:0-13202 GCA_964244835.1 uncultured Pyrinomonadaceae bacterium | reverse complement strand
GTTGAATATGCCAAAACGGTAAAGCCAAACATTATCAAAAATCGGCTGTCAACTTTCCCGATAAGCCGTCCGACAATAAACATCGAAAGAATCGAACCGACTCCGCGCGGGCTGACCGCCAGACCGCTCTCCAACGCCGAATAACCGAGCAGCGTCTGCAAAAACAGCGGCAGAAGCGCGGTCGAACCATACAAAACGACTCCAACGCAGGCGATCAAAGCACAGCCGACGGCGAAATTGCGGTTGAGAAAAATCCGTAAATTGACAATCGGTTCGGGCGTGTATAATTCCCAGAGAATGAAAAAAGTCAGCGCGATGCCCGACGTAATCGCGTAACCGGTAACGAGCGATGATTCAAACCAATCGTTTTGCTGTCCGGTGTCGAGCGTCAGTTCCAGTGCCGCCAAACCCAACGCCATCAAACCGAAACCGATGTAATCAATGCGTCCCGGCTTCTGGTTTTTCAGATACGGCGGGTCTTCGACGAACTTTGAAGCCATCAGTGCCGCGACGATTCCAATCGGCAGATTGATGTAGAAAATCCAACGCCACGAATAATTATCAGTGATCCAGCCGCCCAAAGTCGGACCGATAATCGGCGCGACGACCACGCCCAAACCGTAAACCGCCATCGCCGCGCCGCGTTTGATCGGCGGAAAACTTTCCAACAGAACCGATTGGGCAATCGGCTGTAACGCGCCGCCGCCCGCGCCCTGCAAAATGCGGGCGAGAATCAGCATATTCAAATTCGTCGCCGCGCCGCACAATGCCGATGCGACGGTGAAAATAATGATGCAGGTGATTAAAAACTTTTTGCGCCCGAACACGGTCGTCAGCCAGCTCGTCGCCGGCAAAATAATCGCGTTGGCGATTAAGTAAGAAGTCAAAACCCACGTCGCTTCTTCGGTCGAAGCCGACAGATTGCCCGAAATATGCGGCAGCGCGACGTTGGCGACGGAAGTGTCGAGAACTTCCATAAACGTCGCCAGCATCACTGCCGACGCAATCAGCCAGGGATTAAAACTCGGAATCCAGGGTTTTGCCGCTTCCTGCACATCCAAATCCGGCGGTGCGCCAACGCTCGACTGCTCGACTGAGGTTTTCTCGATCATTAAAAACTTCCCTTGAAATGAAACGATGAAGTCGGAACGCTGAACGCTGAATTTAAAGAATTATTCAGCGTTCAGCGTTCCGACTTCATCGCTCTACCTAACCTTGACCGACGGCTCGACCGACATTCCCGGCGCGAGCAGATGCGCTTTATCGTCTTCGGGCTGTTTGTCGAAAACGATTTTAACCGGCACGCGCTGGACGACTTTGACGTAATTGCCCGTCGCGTTTTCGGTCGGCAGTACTGAAAAGCGCGAACCCGTGCCGAGTTGGAAACTTTCGATCTTGCCGTGAAATTCTTCGTTCGGATAAGCGTCAACCTCAATATCTACGGCTTGTCCGACGCGCATCAGTTCAAGCTGCGTTTCCTTGAAATTCGCCACGACCCAAATGTCGTTCGAGATGGCAATCGCCATCAGAGCCGCTCCGGGCTGCACATATTGTCCTTCTTCGATATTTTTGCGGGCGATAAATCCGTCTTCCGGCGCGTAAATTTTCGTGTAAGACAAATCGAGTTCGGCTTGGTGAACGGCGGCGTTTGCCTGTTCGATGCTCGCCTGCGAAGTGTTGATCTGCGATTCGCTGACGGCGATGCGTTCCGGCGCGGCGTTCGCGTCCTGCAATCGTCCGGCTGATTCGTTGACCTGCGATTGCGTTAAATTAACCTGCGCCAGCGATTGCCGATAATTTTCCTGCGCGACATTGACGTTCGCCTGCGCTTCGCCGACCCGCGACGCGGCGGCATCAATTTCCTTCAACGCCGCATTGTAACGCGCCTGTGCCGTCTGCAAGGCGTTAATCGCCTGATCGAGATTCTGTCTGGAAATGTCGCCGTTGTTAAATAATTTCTGCCGCCGATTGAATTCGATCTGCGCCAATTTCAAATCCGATTCGACTTGCGGCGCGGTCGCTCTGACCTGTGCGAGATTGGCTTGCGCTGTTTTGACCGCCGACTGCGCCTGATTGATTAAAGACTGTTTCGCATTGGCGGCGGCTCTGGTTTGCTGAACATTATTCTGCGTCGTCTCGACATTGGAAACCGCCTGCGATTTACTCGCTTCGGTCGTTTTGCGCGTCAAATCTACGTTCGCCTGCGATGAATTTTTCTGCGCTTCGGCGGCGCGAAGCTGCGCTTTAGCTTGTTCGAGTTTTGCTTCGTAATCCTGCGTATTCAACTCGACGAGCAAATCGCCTTTGTGAATCTGCTGGTTCGATTTGACATAAACCTTGGACACATAAGCCGCGACTTTCGGACTGATCTGCACGACATCGCCGTCAATAAAGGCGTCGTCGGTTGATTCGTATTGACGGGCATAAAGCCAGTAAATCGTGCCGACCACTGCCACAATTAATAAAACCGCCGCACCGATAATCAGCGGCAGCCGATTTTTCTTCTTCGGCGGTTCTGCCGTTTCCTCCTGACTCATTTCCGACTCGATTTCAGCCGAATCAGTCTGCGCCGGTTCTTCAACCGCTGCGTCCTTTTCGGCTGAACCGTTGTTTTCGCCCCTGCCGTTTTTCCCTTGTTCCAATCCCTTGCTCGTAATCGTTTTTTCCGCCGTCCGTTCGTTCATTATTTTACCTGAAACTTATAAGTAAGTATTTACTAACTTGTGTTATAGTTGTCTCATTTTATGTAAAAATTGTCAAATTTTCAGACGCTCTCGGCTCGTTGGAAATCTTGCTTTGATGCGTCGAAACTGACTTTTATGTTAGGATTGCCTTTTGCCGAAACGTGATGAGAGAAAACATAGAAACGACCAGATTCCCCAACGGTTTAACCGTTCTCACCGATCAAATGCCCGATGTCCGCAGCGCGACGCTCGGATTTTTTTTTCGTCAAGGCTCGCGCCACGAACCCGACGAATTAAACGGAATTTCGCATTTCATCGAACACGCCGTTTTCAAAGGCACGACAAAAAGAACCGCATTGCAGATTGCGATTGAAACCGACCGTTTGGGCGGCAATCTCGACGCTTTTACGATGCACGAGGAAACCGGATTTGCGATCAAAGTCGTGGATAATCAACTCGAAAAAGCCTTCGATCTGCTGGCTGATATGCTGACCAACCCGCGCTTTGACGAAAGGGAATTAAAGCGCGAACAAAAAGTCATCATCGAAGAAATCAAGATGACCGAAGACTCGCCCGAAGACATCCTGAGCGAGATTTTCAATGGCAAACTTTTCCCCGATCACCCGCTCGGCTTATCAATCGCCGGAACGCCGAAAACCGTTCGCACATTCAATCACGAAGCGACGCGAAAATATCACAGCGAAACTTTCAATGCCGGAAATCTCATCATCACGGCGGCGGGAAACATCGAACATAACCAAATAACGGATTTAGCAGAAAAGTTTTTCGGTCGTAACTCGAAATCTGAAAACCAGAAACCAGAAACCAGAAACCAGAAACCAGAAATCGCCGCGCCGATTGTCATCAAAAAAAATAACAATCTCGAACAGGCGCACTTGATAATCGCCACGCCGTTTGTTGACGCGAAAAGCGAACGCCGTTACGCCGCCGATATTTTGGCGAACGCGCTCGGCGGCGGAACTTCGTCGCGTCTGTGGCAGAAAGTACGCGAAGAAAAAGGCTTGGCTTACAGCGTCGGCGCGAGCGCGGCGATGTATCAGGACTGCGGAGTTTTCCAAATCTACGCCGGAACTTCGCCGAAACAAACCGTCGAAGTGCTGGATATTTCCATCAAAGAACTGCGCGAAATCGTCCGCAGCGGCATAACACGCGAAGAACTCGATTTACAAAAAGAACAAACCGTCGCCTCGATTTTATTAGGCTTGGAAGATTCGAGCGTCCGCGCCGGAACTTTGGCAAGATTGGAAATGGTTCACGGCAGACAAATTTCTCTGGAAGAAACATTGGAAAAAATCGAAGCCGTCAGCGTCGAAGAAATTCAGGCAATCGCCCGCGAATTTTTCCAAACCGAAAAAATCGCGTTCGGCGCATTGGGCGATTTGAACGGGTTGAAGATTAAACGTGAAAGATTGGAAATATGATACGAAGTGAAATCAAGTCCGACAGAATTATTTTGCGGCGATACGAAATTGACTTTGTTCCATTTTTGCTGGAAGCGGCGATAGAATCGTCCGGCGGCGAATTCACACGCTGGATGCCGTGGTGTCATAAAGATTACTCTGCGGTAGAAAGCGAAAATTTCATCAACAGCAGCATCAAAAACTGGAATAATCAAACGGAATATGATTACGCGATCTTTGACGAGCAAAACAATATATTTTTCGGCGGAGTCGCTTTGAATTTATTTAATCCTCATCGCAAATTGACGAATTTAGGTTATTGGGTTCGTACCGGCAGTCAACAGCGCGGAATCGCTCATACGGCAACACGACTGTTGGCGAAAACCGCTTTTGAAGATTTGGATTTGAATCGAATCGAAGTCGCAATGGCAGTCGAAAATTATGCGAGTCAGAAAACCGCCGAAAAATCCGGCGCGAAGCGCGAAGGGATTTTGCGAAAATTGCTTTCTATCGGCGGTGTTCAGCACGACGCAATAATGTTTTCGTTCGTGCGTGAAGATTTTGAAAATTGATTTTAAACCGATGATAAACGCAGGTGAAATTTTCGGCGATATTGATATTTATCTTTTCGACCAGATTTTGAAAAATCGTTTCGCGCCGGAGATGAAAATTCTCGATGCCGGATGCGGCGGCGGGCGCAATTTGGTTTATTTTCTGCGCCAACATTTTCAGGTGTTCGGCATTGACCAAAACCCCGAAGCCGTCGAATACGTTCGCTATCTCGCACAAATGCTCGCGCCCGAAATTTCTCAAGAAAACTTTCAGATTTCAGCCATCGAAACGATGCCTTACGCCGACGAAACTTTCGATTGGGTTTTGAGCAATGCGGTGCTGCATTTCGCTGACAATAAAATTCAGTTTGATAAAATGCTGCTGGAAATGTGGCGCGTTCTTAAGCCTTCGGGCATTCTTTTTGCGCGGCTCGCTTCGACGATTGGGATTGAAGACAGAATAGAAAAAATCGCGGAACGCCGGTATTTATTGCCCGACGGAAGCGAGCGATTTTTGGTTGACGAACAAATGTTAATCGAAGCGACGGAAAATCTCGGCGGCATTTTCATCGAACCGATTAAGACGACCAATGTGCAAAATCTGCGCTCGATGACGACTTGGGTGATTGGCAAAAACGATTTTTAGACAGCGGGTTTATTCGGGTCAATCGCGCCCGACACCGAAAAAATTATATACCTTCTCTTTTGGTGGGTTTGTCCGGTACTAATTCAATCAAATTTCGCAGAGCCTTGTTAACGCTTTCGGAATCGGGAAAGTATTGTTTGACATCCGAATCGAGCATTATCGCGCCGTCTTCCAAAGTATATTTATGAACGACAACCGCGCCGTCTTCGTGTCTGATTTTGACCGTATGACCTTGCCGGTAGGCTTGATAATACTTGCCGCGAACGCCTTTCATTTTGCTGAAATCGTATTCGGCTCGCATCTCGTCTTTATCTTTATTCATAAAAATTTTTTCGGCGGCAGTCGGCTTTTGGCAACTGATAATTCTGATTAAAATTTCGTTTTCGTTCGCTTCAATTTCAGTATGAACGATAAGCAGAATGCGATTGATGTTTGATGCGCCGATGCTGATAAATCTTTCCTCGTCTTGCAAATTTTGCTCGTCGGGAAAGGTAATCAAGAAAGGGTCGTTGAAAACGGTTTTGGCTTCGTCAAAAGTTATTTTGTGTTTTCGATAATTTGATTTAGCCTTACCTTCGTTTCACTCAAATATCAGCGACATAAATTATTTTAACACATCGTTTTGATACGGAATCAAGTCTTTCGCGCCTGCCAGCACAAATCCGCGCAATCTCAAAGCGCACGAATCGCACGTCCCGCAAGCCGAATTTTCGCTTCGATAACACGACCAGCTCAAAGATAACGGTGCATTCAATTCCAGACCTTTTCGCACGATTTCCGCTTTTGAAAGATGAATAATCGGCGTAACGATTTTGATGTTCGTGTCGGGTTTCGTTCCGACATCAATCGTTTTTTCAAACGCTGCATAAAATTCCGGGCGGCAGTCTGGATAACCGCTCGAATCCTCGGCGACCGCGCCGATGTAAATCGCACTTGCCCGCAAAACTTCCGCCCAACTCGTCGCAATCGCCAACATATTCGCATTGCGAAAAGGCACATACGAAGTCGGAATTTCCTTCGATTCCAAGTCGGCTTCCGAAACTTCGATTGACTCGTCAGTCAAACTCGAACCGCCGATTCGCGCCAGATATTCAATCGAAACATCGAGCCTTTTTTCCACGCCGTAAAAATTTGCGATGTCGTTAAACGCCTGCCGCTCGCGCCGCTCGGTGCGCTGTCCGTAAGAGATGTGCAGAAACGCGATTTCTTGATTTTCCTGTTTGGCAATCGCCGCCGTTACGCACGAATCCATTCCGCCGGAAACGAGACAAACTGCTAATGGTTTTTTATTTTGCGGCATCAAGCGACTTTTTTGACTGATTGAGAATAATTTGAGATTTTCTGTAAAACTCTTTCCTTTTTGGCGATGTCGTCTATTTTTTGCGCGATGCTCAGGGCTTTTTCGAGTCGTTCTTGCGCCGCAAAATTCTCGGCGATTTCCGCCAGCACGCCGGAAGCGTCATAGCTGTCTTGCGAACTCGCTGATTGTTCGCCTTTTTGTGCGGCGGCGACGGCTTTTTCCCAAACTTCATCGGCTTTAAAAAAGGCTTTCGTCCGGCGCAGAGATTTGGCGACTTGATGGAGAAGTTCGGCTTTCTGCCATTCGGCGAGACTTTCGGCAACAGCGGATTTTTCCGCTTCGGCAAAAATCGAAAACGCCTTTTCCAAATGACCGACGGCGGCTAAATAATCGGCGACTTCCCGCAATGCCTGACTTTTTTCGTAACTTTCCGACATCAACTGCGCCGCGCCGTAAGCCTTTTGCCAGATGCCGTTTTTGATGAGCCACCGAACCGCGTCAAGCAGATATAAATCGCGGTCTTCTTCATCTTCAATCGCTAAGGCTAAACTGACGATTTCAAAACTTCGGGCTGAATCCTGAGTTTGCAGAACTTCCTTAAACTGCATTATTTTGTCGGAATCGTTGTTCATAAATTTTATTTAAGCATAAATTTGGCGTATTTTGACAGCAAATCCTTAACGTCCTGAACTTCCAGGTCGGGAAACCGCAAAGACCAGTGGTTTTCCCCGAACTGCGGCGTATATTCGGCAATTCCGCCGGCGAGCATCTGTTCGATGACTTCGGCAATGATGCCCGAAATCTTTTCGCCTCGATAAACGACGCGAACCGGCAAATTAAATTTATAATCGGGCAGAGGATTTTCAAAAACCGAAAGCCCGTCATCGTCAACCCGAAACGCGCTCGGATTCGTGCCGTTCAAACCGCGAAAAAGCGTGAGAGTGATTTCAACCGTCTCTTCGATTTTGGGCAGCGGCATATCGAAGATCGCCCGCATCAGTTTTTCTTCCGCCGTTAATTCAGCCATAAATTAAACTCCGTGAACGTCTTTGCCCCAAATATATTTATGCAGCTGTAAATTTAAGCGCACTTTCAAATCGCTTTTTGCAACTGTTTCGGCAATTTCCTGTAAATTTTCGATGCCGAAAATCGGCGAGATTAAAACTTCTTTAGCGCGATTTTCCAAATCGTATTTTCTGATTATTTCACGCGCAAATTCCCAATCGTTCAAGTCGGCGATAACGAATTTTATCTCGTCTTTTTCGCGGTTCAATCGTTCTAAGTTTGCCCAATGATTTCTTTCCGATTCGCCGGACGCGGGGCATTTTACGTCTAAAATTATTTTGGCGCGTTCGTCAACTTTTTCGGTTGAAAAAAAGCCGCCGGTTTCGATTAAAACTTCATAGCCTTCGTCTAAAAGCCTGGAAATAAAAGGATAAACATTTTTCTGCGCGAGCGGATCGCCGCCCGTAACTTCGACCAAATCGCAGCCGAAATTTTTTAACTGCGCGAAAATATCTTCAAACGATATTTTAGCTCCGCCCGTAAAAGTATATTCGCTGTCGCACCAGACGCAGCGCATCGGGCAGCCCGTAAGTCGCACGAACGCGCACGGTCGTCCGGCGTGCGAAGATTCGCCCTGAATCGAGAGAAAAATTTCGGTAATTCGTAAATCCATAAAAAAACGAATTCACAGATTATCACGAATTTTCGGAACGCCGAAAGAGAAACGCGGAACGCTGAATTAGTTTTGATTCAGCGTTCCGCGTTTGGTTTTTTAGTTCTGAGTCCCGCCTTTAGGCGGCTTTGCCTTTGCCGCAAAGTTGATTTTTACTGGCGTTGCACCGCCTAAAGGCGGGACTCAGAACTTAGCGACTTTGCGGTGAAATAAAAGTTACTGCGTCGAGTTCCGCCAGAGCCGCGATTTTTTCGACGGCGATGCGCCCGACAACCGCGTTTGCCGAAGTCATTTCCGTAATTGATTCAAAACCGAGTTTTTTCAATTCGGCGGTTGTTTCGGGTTTGAGTTCTTTGACGCGCACGATGATTTCCGCTTTGCCGTCTTTGACGAATTTAGCTTCGTTCGCCGTCGCCGCCGTGTTGTTTTTCAAACGCTCGACCAAAGCCTTGATTGAAGAATGATATTTGTTCGGTTTCGTTTCGACGCGGACGTTTTGCAGTTCCGGCGCGGCGGTCGAGGTCTTGTCCTTGGCGGCAAAATTATAAACGACCACGCCCGTGATTTTGGCGATTTCAACCGACAGTTTCGGGATTTCAAAGCGGGCGTTTTTCGCCGCTGTTTCGCTCGTTTGATAAAACGCTTTATCGCCGGAAATCGCTTTGGCAGAAATGACATTGCCGTTTGCGTCGAGCGTTACTTCGACATTGACCGCGCCGTTTGCTTTAGCATTTTGCGGATATGCGGGTTTTGGTAAAGTAGTCGCTTTGATGCCTTGCGAAACAGTTATTGAATCGTTGTCTTCACCGTCGAGCATAACTGTTTTCCCATCAACTTTTATTGAGAGTTCGAGATTTACGACATCTGCCGGTCGGTTCACCATCTCCTCTTTTCTTTTATTTCTTCTTCCGGCGGTAATTTGTAGAAGATTTCCGACACTTCGACCGTTCACCGGAAGCGATTGAATTTGTTTTGCACTCACAACAGAGCCTAAAGATGAGTTTGAAGAACTTACAGTATCTTGTCCGTCAACGCTGAATATACCTTCGCGGCTCACGCCTTCGGGCATTTCGACGGGAACTTCGATTTTGCGCGGCTGTCCGCCGTCGGTTACGATTCGTTCTTCGACGGCGACGAAAGATGTGAACTGCGTCAGCAATCTGTATTCGATTCCGAGATTCGTAATCGTATCTTTGACTTCGGGTTTGGCATTGCCGTTTTGAATTCCCTGATAATCCTGCGCCATCAAATCGTCAATGCGGGTTCGCGCCCAGAGCGTCGCCAGCACATCGTGATTCGGCTCGCTTTCGGGAAAGTTGACGTTGATTTCGCGGACAGTTTCGCGTCCGAAAGATTTGCCTTTTAGTTTTATCGTGCCGCTGCCGCCTTTCGTGTAGCGTCCGTGAACGACGACGGGTTTTGCCGAAAACAAATCGTTGATGCGTTTCGGGTAAACGTCGGCGACTTGGAGATCGCCAAAATCTAAAGAGATGTCGGTTAAAAGCGGACTTCTGACGCGCTCGTGAAAGCGTTTGGCGGCGGCTGAACCATCGTCTTCGAGTGCGACATATTCGACTTCGCCGCGTCCTTCTTCCGCCATTTTATCTAACAGAAACCGATTGACCGAACTGCCGATGCCGAACGAAAAAACTCTGGCGTTCGGATGTTTTTGGATTTCGCCGATGATTTCCAAATCGTTGCCGATGTAGCCGTCGGTCATAAAACAAACGACGCGAATGTGCTGCTGCGAATCCGACGGGTCGAGCGCGGCTTTGATCGCCTTCATCATTTCCGTTCCGCCGCCGCCTTGTCTCGATTGCAGAAACGCCTGCGCTTTCAACAGATTTTCTTTGGTCGCCGCGACGGGTTTGTCGAACAGAATCGCCGTGTCGCCCGCAAAAGTTATCAAGTTAAAAGTGTCCTGCGGATTCAACCCGTCGAGCGCGAGCTTCATTGATTCTTTGGCTTTATCAAGCGGAAAACCCGACATCGAACCCGAAGTATCTATGACGAAAACGATTTCCTTCGGCGTAACGTCCTGCGCTCTGACTTCTCCCGGCGGCTGTAAAATCAGCGTAAAATATCCGCCTTTCTCGCCGCGATGCGTCAAAACCGCGTCTTCAATTTTTTTGCCCGAAACGTCGTAGCGCAAAATAAAATCTTTATTCGGAATCGTTTTTTCATTTTTTAATTTAACTTCGTAACTGCCCGCCGAGCGCATCGCCGATTCGATTTCGTGCGATTTCGACACGACATTTTCGACGGGAACGCCCGCGTCTAATTTCACGGAAATTGAGATGTCGTGTCCGGCGCGCGTCAATGCGGGCATCGGCGTAATCTTTGAAGCATCAGGCACCTGCGTCGTGTCGGGCGCGAAACCGCCGCCTTGTTTGCCGGTTGCGCCGCCGGGAATATAGCGCGGTCCGACGACCATCGGGAACACGAATTGATATGCGCCGTCTTCATATTTCAAAGTTTCGACGTAGCTGATTTCGATAATAATCTTTTCGTTCGGCAGAATGTTAGCGACCGACTGCGTAAAGATATTCGGGCGTTCCTGATCTAAAAGCGAAGCGATTTGCCCGTTCGATTTCGCCGCTTCATAAACTTCGCGGGCTTCTTCGCGCTTCAAAATCTTGCCGCGCACGGTTCGTTCGCCGATTCGCATCGTCATATCGTCAACCGCCGCGTTGTTTGGAAGTGGAAAAACGTAAACCGCTTCGATTTTCTCGCTGAAATTATTTTCAAATTCCTGCGTAACTTTGACCCGCGACAAAAATCCGCTGATTTCCGCCTGCACGTTCGTATTTTTCAACGGACACGCGCCCAAAGATTTTCCGCCCGCGCCGACGGCTTCGAGTCCCCCTTGCGTAACCGTCTGCGCGTTCATCCTGACGACCACAAGCAGACAAAAAAGTACTAAAAAAATTATTTTTCGCATCGCTATACCTCTAATTTATTTTTGTAAAAGTTGTTTCCGAAACGGCTTCAGTTTGTTCGTAGTTTGAAACGAGCAAACCGTTGCTTTTCGGAAAATTTAATCTAAAGACATTTCGGGAACGCGGAGAATTTTGAAATCTTGCAGCGGCTTGGAAAAGGAATTTAAATTTTTCGTTTTTGTCAGGACGTTATTTGAAGGTTTTGATTTTGTCATCGAAGATGACCGACAACATAGCGTAGCGAGAATCGCTACGCTAATCTGATAAAAGATTTCCGACGCTGAAAGTGTCGAACAGAATTAAGGTGAATGTTGCTCACCTTCGGCGAGCGATCCGTTATCAATTCTGTCGTAGCGATTCTCGCTACGCTATGTTGTCGGTCGCCTTTGGCGACAAATCGAGTTCTCAAGCGGCTTTCAAGACTTTTTCGTTTTAGAAAGTTTGAGTTACAATTTTCCGAACGAGAGGAAAAAATTATGCGAAAACAGTTAAAGGATTTTATCGAACAAATCGGCAAAAACGCGGTGGCGATTATTCCGGCGGCGCACGAAGTTACCAAAAGCTACGACACGGAGTACAAGTTTCATCAAGACCCGGATTTTTATTATTTGACCGGATTTCCCGAACCCGACGCGGTTGCCGTCATCAATCCGTCGAGCAAAAAAAATCCTTATACGCTCTTTGTCCGCCCGCGTGATCCGAAGATGGAAACGTGGTACGGCAGACGCGAAGGCACGGACGGCGCGAAGAAAAATTACGGCGCGGACAAAGCCTTTTCGATTGAAAAATTCGCCGCCGAATTGCCGAAAATTCTGAACGGCGCGGAGAAACTTTATTACCGTTTCGGCGTTGACAATAAACTCGACCAGGCGATTTTGAATTATCTTTCGGCGCAGCGATTCAAGCGTTTGAAAACCGCTTATCCGCCGCACACGATTATTGACCCGACGATTGCGATTCACGAAATGCGTCTGCACAAAACCGAAGACGAGGCTAAAACAATGCAGAAAGCCGCCGACATCGCTGTCGAAGCGCATATTCTAGCTATGCAAACCGCCAAAGCCGGAATGAACGAATCGCACGTCGAATCCGTCATCGAACATCATTTCCGCACGAACGGCGCGGCGGGCGCGTCCTACAATTCCATCATCGGCGGCGGCGCGAACGCGACGATTCTGCATTACGTCGAAAACAACGCGCCATTGAAAGACGGCGATTTATTATTGATTGACGCGGGCTGTCACTATCAAGGCTACGCTTCCGACATTACGCGCACGTTTCCCGTCAACGGCAGATATACGACGGCACAGCGCGACGTTTACGACATCGTTCTCGAAACCGAAATCGCCTGTCTCGAAGCGACCAAACCCGGCACGACCGTCAAGGAACGCCAAAATCTTTCAATCGAAATGCTCACCGAAGGAATGAAAAAACTCGGTTTATTAAAAGGCAAGACGAAGGATTTAATCAAGAAAAAGGCTTACGAAAAGTACTATATGCACGGTGTCGGACATTATCTCGGCTTAGACGTTCACGACGCGGGACGCTATTTCACCGATGTCAAAGCCAAAGATTCGCGCCCGTTCGCCGCCGGAATGGTCTTAACCGTCGAACCCGGATTATACATTCCGGCAGACGACAAATCCGCGCCCGCCAAATATCGAGGCATCGGCATCCGCATCGAAGACGACGTTCTCGTGACTGAAAGCGGCAACATCAATCTGACGGCGAAGTGTCCGAAACACGCGGAAGAAATTGAAGAATTGATGAACATCAGTACATAGAGATAAATCCATTGCTGTTTTATGAGCGTCAAATTTATTAAAATTTGACGCTTTTTATTCAAAAAAAGTTTTGGTTGATTTTCCTCTCGCAAACGATTATTTTACTAATAATCGGGTATAGAATATCTAAGCCTTTTAATACTCTTAGGACTTACGCAGTTGAAAAGATATTTGATAAAATAAAGAATGAATCCGCCAA
>CAXTKJ010000063.1:0-29424 GCA_964244835.1 uncultured Pyrinomonadaceae bacterium | reverse complement strand
CGCGCCCGCCGATTTCGACGGCGACGGCAAAACCGACATTGCGGTCGTTCGCAACGGCATCTGGTATTTGCAGCGAAGTCAATTAGGATTCACCGGCATTCAGTTCGGTGATGGCAATGATATTCCCGTTCCCGCCGATTATGACGGCGACGGCAAGGCAGAGTTAGCGGTGTTCCGACCGTCTAATGGTTACTGGTATCTGCTGAATCTGACGACGAATCAATTCACCGCGACACCGTTCGGACAATCGGGCGATAAACCCGTGGCAGCGGATTACGACGGCGACGGGAAAGCCGACATCGCCGTTAATCGCAACGGTAATTGGTATCTGAATCGTTCACAGCTCGGATTCACGGGAATCTTGTTCGGCGATTCTAATGACAAAACAGTTCCGGCAGACTACGACGGCGACGGGAAAGCCGACATTGCAGTATTCCGCCCGTCGAACGGCACCTGGTATCTGCTGCAGTCAACCGCCGGGTTCACGGGATTGGCGTTCGGATTGGAAACGGATATTCCGGTGGCGGCAGACTATGACGGCGACGGCAAAGCCGACATCGCCGTCGTCAGGAACGGCAACTGGTATCTCAATCGCACGACGCAGGGATTCACGGGAATTCTGTTCGGCACTTCGACTGACAAGCCGGTTCCGAACTCATTTGTTCGTTAAATGTTTCTCACGCCTCACTCGTTTGAAAATCGCTGATTCGATTGTTTCCATAGTCGGATCAGCGATTTTCTCACTACTCGAATTTAAAGTGGCAAGGGAAAATTGAAGGCAGTTTTTCGCAAAATATAATAAAAATTAAAAAATTATCGTTGCTGATGACATTTTTTACACGGATTTGGTGCGTTATTAAGTACAAAACATTTTTAATTTCAAAAGGCGTTTGTCAAACACAGCCGTTTATTGGAGAGGAAATTTATGAAAAATCACAGCTCAAAATACTTCGCGGAAATATATCGTTTGCTGCCGGTTATCGGGATACTGCTGCTTGCGCTGCTCGGAATCTGGTGGGGCAGTCGGACGGCGGCGGCTGTTCATTCGGTTCAATCGCCGGAGTTAAATACTTTCCCGCGTCAGCCGTCGAAAGGCGAAACGCAATAGGCTTGCCGACTGTTTTTGAGATGGCTTATAGCTATAATGTTTGATAAAATCTTTGCGGCTGCCAAAATTTGATTTACGGCAGCCGCAAACTATTATGGAAGTTTTAATCGCAGACGAATACGGGTTTTGTTTCGGTGTCGAACGCGCCGTCGAGATGGTCGAAGAAGCGTTGCAGGACGGCGATACGGTTCGCACTTTAGGTCCATTGATTCATAACGATCAGGAAATGGCGCGGCTGGCGACGCACGGCGTGGCGACGATTAATGCGCCGGTGCAGATTCAGCGCGGCGAAACCGCCGTCATTCGCGCTCACGGCGTTACGCCGCAAATCGAAGCCGAACTCAGAGAAAAAGCCTCGAAAGTCGTTGACGCGACTTGTCCGTTTGTAACGAAGGTGCAGAAATTAGCCGCCCGCGCCGCCGCGCAGGATCGGCACGTCGTGATCGTCGGCAACCCTGAACACCCGGAAATGATCGGCGTTTTCGGCTACGCGCCGGAACATTCGTTTATCGTCGCCGATGCCGCCGAAGTCGCCAAATTACCGCGCCTGAAAAATCCTTTGGTCGTTTCGCAGACAACCATCAAGTTGAAAAATTTTCTCGATGTCGCCGAAGCCGTCAAAGCTAACGCCGACGGCGAAACGCAAATCGTCAACACTATTTGTTCGGCAACTCGTGATAGACAAGATGCGGCTCGCGCTCTGGCGGGCGAAGTCGAAGCGTTTTACATCATCGGCGGACGGCATTCGTCGAACAGCCGCAAATTGCTCGCGGTTTGCGCCGAACAATGTGCGAAGAGTTTTTTGATCGAAACCGAAGATGAAATCAACCCCGAAGATTTACGCGGTGCAAAGCGCGTCGGTTTGACGGCGGGCGCGTCAACGCCGAATTGGTTGATCGAAAAAGTCAGCGCGAGATTAAAAGAAATCGGCGCGGCGATGGATCAGGAAATGGCTTTGGCTTAAATCAGAAGTTGTTTTTTATATCTGAAATTGCAGATTTGAGATTTCAGATTATAAAAATATACTTTTTCCGATAATTAAAAAAGGGAAAGGATTCAATCCTTTCCCTTTTTCTCTGTCTAACCATCTTTTTCTCTGCCTTTAACTTCGGACGGCGCGGAAGGTTTTTCCGGTTGCGGCTCCGGCTGTCGCGGCGGCGGGTCTTGGCGTGGCGGCTCCTGACGCGGCGGAGGTTCCTGGCGCGGCGGCTCAACTCTGGGCGGTGGTTCGTAGCGTTCTTCGCGGCGCGGCGGGTCAGGGCGAACGGGTTCTTCCTGTCGTTCCGGCTGCCGTTCGGTGCGCGGTTTTTCGACGCGCTCTTCACGCTGAATTCTCGGCGGTGTATAGACCGGCGGCGATTCGCGGATTTCGCGGTCGCGGCTCGGTTTCACCGGCGGCTGATTTTCGTTCTCCTGATTTCTCGTGCCGCCCGTATCACGAACCGGGTTGCCGTTCGGTGCGACATCTTTCGTCGTTCGCGGCGGTTGGCGAATCGGCGTTTGATTGCCGTCCGTGACAGTTTCGCTGCGCGGCTGTCGTGTAACCGCGCCGGTGTTGCGAACCGGAGATTTTTCGCCGCCCGTCTGAATGTCTCCCGTCGGGACTTTGCCGACTGGCGGACGACCTCCCAAAATCTTTTCGTTGCGAAGCGTTTCGCCGGTCGAAACGCCGCTCGTGCGAATGGTCGCGCCGGTTTTGATGGTTTCCTCATTGCGGGCGGTTCTTGGCGGCGCAACCTTTATGTCCGGGCTGATGCTGCCGTTTAAATCTTTATAAGTCGGCAGAACCGGCGGACGATTATTTTTCAAAGTGTTCACCGACAAAACCTGTTTCGCCACATCAATCGGCGCAGTCTGGAATCTGATTTTATTTCTGCCGAAATCACTCGCGGCGACAGTTACGACTCCTCCCGGCGGCAGTGATTCCCATTCGGGGCGCGGTGTCGGCGACGGATTCGGACTTGGATTCGGAGTCGGGTTGACGACTACGACCGTCGTGTTGTTATTGATAATCGTCGTGTTGTGATTACGTCTGCGGCGATTATTATTGTAGTAATAGCTGTTGTAATTGTAATAACCGTAGTCATAAGGCAGCGGATACCAGCAGATATTATCGGCGATGTAAGAGACGACGACTAAAGCCGGTCGCCACCAACTGCGCCGTCCGCGCTGTTGCGAATACGGCAACCAATACCAGTAATTATCCGCGTAAACCCAACGTCCGTAATGGTAAGTTGCGTAGCCCCAAGGCTCGTCGTTGACCCAAGTCCACCCGTAAGCCGGAATCCAACGCCACTGCCCGTAACGATACGGCGACCAGTCCGAGTAACCGGCAATCGAATTGCGGTACGGTTTCCAGACGTAGCCGTATTTCTTCGTGTAAATCCATTCGCCGTATTCGTCCAAATCTTCCGCGCCGTAAAAATCGCGGTCGTAGTATTTATCGTAATCGGCATCGCGCAGGCGTTTGGCGATCACCGCCTCGCGCTCCAAAGCCCAACCGTCAAAATCGTCAGCGTAACGCGAAGCATCGGCGGTTTCCCATTCGCCCGCATAATCGCCGGTCAACTGAACCGTCGCGCTGCGCCCGTTTTTCAAAGTAAAGCCGGAATTTTCCGAATAAACTCGCGCCTGTCCCGAATCGGTTACGGCGACGCGCACTTGCGTATCGCGCTCGCTTCCGGCATCAACGCGGTACATTCCGGCGCGTTCGACGGAGACGGTCGTGCTGGGCGCGTCAATTTCAAAATACGAACGGTCTTTGTCGAAACTCAGAACGCGCACGCTCAGCGAACCGTTCGGCAAACTCAGAGCGATGCCTTCGTCGCGCAGAGTCGTGATTTTCAAATAAGCGTTCTCCGAAAGCCGCAAATAGTTTGCGCTGTCGAATTGAATTTCGAGCTGCGTGTTGTCGCTCGTCGCCAGCTCGTCGCCTTCGACCAGCGGCAGATTGTTGACGGCGCGTTCCCAGTCGGTTTGGTCGGCGCGCTTGATCTGCACACTGCCCTTTAAAAAACTAATCCGCGCCGTTCGTGCGGTTACATCGGGCGCGTCTTCGTTGTAATCTTGGGCGAGCGAAATTTCAGAACTAAAAAACAAAAGGGGCAGCAGAAGTAAAAACGCTCTGCTTAATTTTCCAGCGGAAATCATAAAAGGTTTTCTCCTTGATTTATTTGTCGGGACAGTCGGGAATTTTGAATTTTTCCGGCTTCTGTCCTGCGCCGACAGCAATCATTATACCGCTTGGCAAATGATTTTCAGTTCAAGATTTTATGTGCCGTTCGATATAAAATTTTTTCAATCATTTAACCAAATCGTGCAAAAGGAATTTTTCGCAATACCAAATCGTGTAGATTTTCAATCAAGTCGAACGGTTTGAACAAATTTTGCAACTAAACCGTTTGGCTATAAAATTTTGATGGATTTATCTTGACGGCGAAATTGAAAATAAAAAGATAATTTGGAATAGGTGATGAGTGAAAAGTATAAATGATAATTTGAACTAATCTATCACTTTTCACTTATCCCTTATTCCGAATTATTTAATTTCGCCCCTTTAATTTTTGAAAAAATGAATATAAAAAAAATTACGATTTTAAGTTTGATGATTTTAACTTTTGCCTGCGCCGTTTTCGCGCAAACGGCAAAAAGTAAGCAGACAAAAACAACTGTCGCGGCGGCGAATGATAAAGGCGTACGCGACGCTTTCGACCGCCTGATCGAAGGCATCAAACAGGTTGACGCGGAAAAAGTGATGAGCGTTTATCAAAATTCCGACCGCATTTTGTTTTTCAACAACAACGGTTCGGCAACTATCGGCTGGGAAACGATGAAGAAAAACCGCGAAGCGAGTTACGCGAACATTTCAAACATCAGTCTCGACGTAACCGGCTTGCGCGTCGAAATGCTCGGCAAGGACTCGGCGTATGTTACCTGCAAATGGAAACAGCAGCAGGAATCGAACGGCAAACTCGAATCGGCTTCGGGCAGAATGACTCTGGTTTTCAGATTGATCGGCAAAGAATGGAAAGTCGTCCATCTGCACACTTCGCCGGATAATCCTGACGCGACCCGACCTGTTTTGCCTTCGGAAAGAGAAAGAAACGAAACGAATTAAATTCTTTCCAAAATAACCTGAGCGATAGCGTGTTCGGTCGTATGCGAAAGCGAAACGTGAATTTGATTCGCGCCGAGATTACTCATAATCGCATTCGCCTCGCCTTTAATTTCCAACGATGGAACTCCGTCTTTGCCGGAAACGACTTCAATATCGCGCCAGGTTATCTTCCCGCGCCAACCGGTTTTCAGAGCCTTCAAAAACGCTTCTTTGGCGGCAAATCGGGCGGCGAAAGACTGCGCCGAAGCCGCGCCTTTTGCCTCGCAATATTCGCGCTCGTTTGTCGTGAAAACTCTTTCGACAAAACGCGGCGTTCTCGAAATCGTTTCGCGGATGCGATAAACTTCTATAATGTCTATTCCGATGGAAACTATCACAGATTTAATTTCAGATTCCAGATTTCAAATTCCAGATTCGACTGATGAAACTTTAGCAGAAAGCGGGTTTTATTGGCGAGAAGCGAACGGCGTGAAAGTTTTGATTTGCCGACCGCTCGAAGAAAAAGGTTTCATCAACGGCTTTTCTACGCGCATCGGCGGTGTCAGCGATTTTCCGAAAAATTCGTTAAATTTATCGGGTTTGGATATTGATTCGTCGGAAAACGTCGCGGAAAATCGGCGGCGGTTTCTATCAGTTTTGGGCGTTGATTTTCAAATTGCGTCCGCTTGGCAAACGCACAGCGCGGAGGTGCGCGTCGTCGAAAATTTGGAAGATGTAAAAGAAGGCAATCAGAAATTCGACGCGCTCGTTTCAAATTTGAAAGGTGTTTTAGTGGGCGTGAAAACGGCTGACTGCGTTCCGGTTTTAATCGGTGATGTGAAAACAAAAGCGTTTGCGGCGATTCACGCCGGCTGGCGCGGAACGGCGGATTCGATTGTCGTCAAGGCGTTTGAAAAGATGCGCGACACTTACGGGACACGACCGGAAGATTTGATTTGCGCGATTGGTGCGGCGGCGACCTGCAAAAATTATGAGGTCGGGCAGGACGTGATTGATGCCTTTGCGGAAAAGTTTTCCACTTGTGGAAAACTTTTCACGCCGACCCGCGAAGGACACGCGCTCGTTGATCTGCACACGGCAAACAAAGAACAACTGGAAAGCGTCGGCGTTCCGCCGGAAAACATTTTTACCGCGCCGTTCTGCACGATGGAGCGCACCGACCTGTTTTTTTCGTATCGCGTCGAGCGCAAAATTCACGGCAAAACCGGACGTTTGCTGTCGGTCATCGGATTAAAAAATTAGAAATCTTATATGCAAATAAAATCAATCGAACTAATCGAGATCAACCTACCGCTCGTCCATTTTTTTGAGACGAGTTTCGGGCGCACTTATGAACGGCGAATTATTCTGGTGCGCGTCGCGGACGAAAACGGCGGCGAGGGCTGGGGCGAAGTTACCTGCGGCGAAACGCCTTCGTATAATGAGGAATGGACGGACGCGGCGTGGGTTACAATCGAAAAAATTCTCGCGCCCGCAGTCGTGGGCAAAGAAATAAAATCGGCTTCGCAGGTTTGGAGTTTGATGAAACGAATTCGCGGCAACCGGATGGCAAAGGCGGCGATTGAAACCGCTGTTTGGGATTTGGAGGCGAAAAACGCGAATGTTCCATTGTGGAAACATCTCGGCGGTGTCAATCAGGAAATTGTCTGCGGCGTTTCCATCGGCATTCAGGATTCGGTCGAGCAGCTTTTTGAGAAAATCGAGACGGAATTAAAAGCCGGTTATCGGCGCATCAAAATCAAAATCGCGCCGCATTGGGATTATGAAATTATCAAACAGGTGCGAAAAAAATTCGGTAATAAAATTCTTTTGATGGGCGACGCGAATTCGGCTTACACCCTCGATGATGTCGCGCTTTTCAAACGAATGGACAAATTTAAGTTGATGATGTTTGAACAGCCTTTGGCGCACGACGATATTTTCGATCACGCGAAATTGCAGGAGGCGATTAAAACGCCGATTTGCCTGGACGAGTCAATTCATTCACTGCCGGACGCACGGAAGGCTATCAAAATCGGCGCGTGTCAGATAATTAATCTCAAACTCGGACGGGTCGGCGGACACAAACAGGCGAAGCGCATCAGTAATTTTTGCCACGTCAGGAAGGTTCCCGTTTGGTGCGGCGGAATGCTCGAAAGCGGAATCGGGCGGGCGCACAACGTCGCAATGTCAACTCTAAAAGGCTTTACTTTACCCGGCGATGTTTCGGCAAGCAAAAGATATTGGCACGAAGACGTTATCGAACCGGCGATTGAAATCACCAAAAAAGGTACGATCATCGCGCCCGACAAACCCGGCATCGGCTTTGAAGTCAAACGCGACCGGATTGACAACCTGACCGTCAGAAAAGCGCGGGTGAAATAGTTTAGACAAATCTGAAAACCAATTTATTTATGGCGATAAGTGATTCTGCCCCGGCTCAAATCGTAAGGCGACATTTCAAGGTCAACGCGGTCACCCATCAAAATCCGAATCCGATTTTTTCGCATTTTGCCGGAAATTTGCGCCAGCACGATGTGTTCGGTGTTGCTGATCTGCACTTTGAAAAAAGCGTTCGGCTGTGTATCAATAATCACGCCCGCTGTTTGGATTAATTCTTCTTTCATAAAAATTTTGCGATTCTTTCAATCGTCGGCAAATTTGATTTTGCCTGAAAATAAAAAGTTGCGTTCGGCTGATTTTTCAGCCGAACGCAACTCTCGATAATGGCTTTTAATCAAGCCGTTCGTTTCTGTTAGTAACGCGAACCGCCGCCGCCGCGATTTCCACCGCCGCCGTAGCCGCCGCGTCCACCGCCGCCGCCGCGATTTCCGCCGCCTTCTTCACGCGGTTTGGCTTCGTTGACGGTCAAAGCGCGACCGTCAATTTCCTTGCCGTTCAGCGCGGAGATGGCTGCTTCGGCTTCCGCTTTGCTCGACATTTCGACAAAAGCAAAGCCGCGCGAGCGACCGGTTTCGCGGTCTTCGATGATGTTGGTTGATTCGACCGTGCCGGACGCGCCGAACATTTCTTCTAAATCCTGGGTGGTGGTGTCGAAGGAAAGATTCCCGACGTATATTTTCGATGACATAAAATTAAATACCTTTTCCCTTTTTCGGGGAATTTCAAGAGAAGTGTCGAATCGAATTGGCTTCGGAGAAAAACGTCGCTGCGAAGAATCGGGTTTCGGCGGCTCAAAAAAAACTTCAAGAGCAAACTTCTGTAATTAAAAACGAACCTGCTCTCAAACTTATCCAAAAACCGTCTTTGACGAGTCGCACCAAAAATGATGCAAGAGAAGGAATGACAGCAAGTATGATGCGCTTTTCAACGGATAGTTGCAAACTGAATTGATAAGCAGTCAAATTGTTGATTTTACAGACTATAAAATCTCCGCCAATTTTTTCACGCCTTCCTCGATCTGTTTTTCATCAAAAGCCGTGTAGCCAAAAATCAAGCCGCCGCGTTTTGGGACGCGGTTGCAGTAAGCGGATAAAGGCGCGATGTTCAAACTTGATTGGCGGGCGCGGCGCGAGATTTCGCGGTCGTCAACGCCTTCGGGCAGCCAGCCGATGACGTGCATTCCGGCGTTGCCGGGAGCGATTTCGATGCGTCCGGCGAGATTCTTTTTAACCGTTTCGATTAAAATTTCCTGTCGCTTTTCGTAAAGGAAACGCATCCGGCGAATGTGGCGGGCGAAATGTCCTTCCGAAATAAAATCGGCGAGAACGGCTTGGTTGAGAATCGGCGAATGAACGTCGGAAAGAGCGCGGGCGGCGCAGAAAATTTGAATCAAGTCCGGCGGCACGACCAGACAGCCGAGGCGCAGAGCGGGAAAAATCGTTTTTGAAAAAGTGCCGATGTAAATCACGCGCCCGTCGCGGTCGAGTCCCTGCAAGGCGGCGAGCGGGCGACCGGCGTAGCGATATTCGCTGTCATAATCGTCTTCGAGAATCCACGCATTATTTTCGCTCGCCCATTCGAGCAGGTTCAAACGTCTGGCAAGGCTCATCGTCGCGCCCGTCGGAAATTGGTGCGACGGCGTAATGTAAACTAGCCGCGCCGACCGATTTTCTTTCTGCGCCTGTTTTACGTCGAAGCCTTCCGCGTCAACGTCAGTGTGCGAAATTTTCGCGCCAATCGAAGTAAAAATATCTCGTGCGCCCAGGTAACAAGGTTCTTCCATCCAAACTTTATCGCCTGCTTCAAGTAAAACTCTGGCGATCAAATCAACCGCCTGCTGTGTGCCGTTCGTGATAATGACTTGTTCCGCCGCGCATTTCACGCCGCGAGCCGTCCGCAAATGCGCGGCGATATTTTCGCGCAGCGGATAAAATCCCGACGGCTCGCCGTAGCCGTGAATTTCTTGTAATGAGCTTTTCTGCCGGTTCTGCGCGAGTTTCAGCCAGATGTCGAACGGAAATTTATCAATCGCCGGAACACCGTGCTGAAACGGCGCGAACCGCGATGGACGTTGGTTGCGCCAGACGACGTAATCGCTTTGCGTCAGCTTTTCGCCGTAAGCGGAAAGTTTGATTTTACGCGACGGCTTATTTTCGTTTTTCTTCTCGGAATTATTCTGCGCGGCTTGCAGAAATTCTTCGGGCAGAGCAGCAGCAACGAATGTTCCCGCGCCGATTTTTCCTTCGATATAGCCTTCGGCGAAAAGCTGTTCGTAAGCGTTGACGACGGTCATCCGGGAAACGCCGAGCTGCTTCGCTAAAAGGCGCGACGCAGGCAAACGCATTTTCGATTCGTATTCGTTATTCAAAATGGCGCGGCGAATCGCTTCGTAAATCTGCCGGTAAAGCGGAACTGATGAATTTTTATCGTCGAGTTGAATGAACGGAATTTCCGGCATTTTTGAATTGTAAATCGGTCTGATCGGTTTGTCGAAAATTGGCTCTTGTCGAAATACCAATCTGGCTTAAAATACAATTCAAGAGGGAAAATTTGATGGAAGAAAAATTGATATATTCAAACGGCGATTTAAAGATTATCGCGGCGGAAAAATCATCGCCGGATGATTTCGATTTTTTTGTCGGACGATGGACGGTTCACAATCGGAAACTCAAGTCGAGATTAAATGACTGCGACGAATGGATAGAATTTGAGGCAACGAGCGAATGCCGGAAAATTTTGAACGGTTTCGGCAACATTGATTCCTTCAAAACTGATTTCGACGGCAAGGCGTTTGAAGGCGCAACTTTCCGGCTTTTCAATCCGCAGACGAAACTCTGGAGCATTTATTGGGCGGACAGCAACGTCGTCGTTTTGGATGTGCCGCAAACGGGATCGTTCGACGGGAAAATCGGAGAATTCTATGCCAAAGACGTTTACGAAGGCAAAGAAATTATCGTGAAATTCAAATGGGACGCGACCGACGAAAACGTGCCGGTTTGGAGTCAGGCTTTTTCAGCCGACGCGGGCGCAAAGTGGGAATGGAATTGGTTTATGACTTTTCAGAAGGAAGAATAAAAATTTATGAAAAAATCGGATATTAATTCTCCGCCCGGATATTTCGATCATTACATCAATTTGGTTGATGATGTCGAAATTTTACAGGCGTTTGACGACAGCATCAGGCAGTTGGATGAACTCGATAAAACGACGCTCGAAAAGCTGGACGGGAAAATTTACGCGCCTGGAAAATGGACTGTGAAAGGACATTTTCAGCACGTCGCGGATTTCGAGCGAATTTTGTCGTATCGAACTTTGCTTTTCGCCGGCCGCGAAGGTTCGATTCCGCAGGGAGTCGAACAGGACGTTTTGGCGGCGAATATGAACGCGGACGAGCGCACGGTTGATTCGGTAATCGGTGAACTGAAAGCCGTCCGGCTTTCGACCAAAGCGATGTTCGCCGGTTTTGACGACGCGATTTTGCAATCGACCGGGACAAATTGGAAATCTGAAATGTCAGTACTGGCGATGGGTTTTGCGATGCTCGGTCATCAAATCCATCATTTAAAACTTATCGAAGAAAAGTACTTTCCACTGTTGGAAACCGAAAAAGATGACTAAAAAAATCACTCCGACGACGCGGACAAAAGTTAAAAGAATTCCGAAACGCGGCGTTTATGTACGCGAAACGATTTATGAAATTCTCGACGAAGCGTTCGTCTGCCACGTCGGATTTACGATTGACGATAAACCGGTTGTCATTCCGACCGGCTATGCGCGGAACGGCGACAATCTTTTGATTCACGGTTCATCCGCCAGTCGAATGCTGCGGGCGTTGGCTTGGGAAATTGATGTTTGCGTTACAGTAACTTTGATTGACGGTCTGGTTCTGGCGCGTTCGGCTTTTCATCATTCGATGAATTATCGCTCGGTCGTCATTTTCGGCACGGCGCAAATCGTCAAAAACGAGCGCGAAAAATTGGAAGCCCTGCGCCTTTTTACCGAACACATCGTTCCGAATCGCTGGTCGGAAATTCGTCCGCCGAACGAATCGGAATTGAAGGCGACGATGATTTTGTCGCTGCCGATAGAAGAAGCGTCGGCGAAAATCCGCACGGGCAATCCGGTTGACGATGAGGAAGATTACGCGCTCGACGTTTGGGCGGGCGTGATTCCTTTGCAGATGAAAAAAGACAAACCGATTGCGGATGACAAATTGAAGGACGGCATTGAAATCCCCGATTACGTTTTGAATTACAAACGCTTATAAAAACGATTCTGGCTGAAAAATACTGATGACAAAAATTTCTTTGGCGAAAAGCGATGCCGAAATTCAAAATTGCCATACGGTAATGGCGGAACTGCGTCCGCACATTTCGGCTGACGATTTTCTTCCGTTAATCAAAAGGCTGTCGGGAAATTTTAATTTTCAAATGGCTTATTTATCCGACGGCGAAGTCAAAGCGGTCGCCGGATTCAGAATCGCCGAATGGCTGGCGGGCGGAAAATATCTTGAAATCGAAGATTTGGCGACGAGTAGCGGCGAGCGGTCGAAAGGCTACGGCGGCGCGTTGTTCGATTGGCTGGTCGAACACGCTAAAGAAGAAAATTGCGATCAGCTGCGACTCGTTTCGAGTGTGAAAAGGTTTGACGCGCACCGCTTTTATCTCAACAAACGAATGATTATCGAAGCGCATTATTTTTCGATGCCTTTGCGATAAAAAAATGCTGACTGTCCGAAAATTCAGGTTTTTGATTATAATGTTTGGTTTGGTTATCTTTAAAGAAATACCGAAAACAAATTTATGAGCAATCAAGAACCCAATAAAATCATTTTTTCGATGGTCAAGGTCAGCAAGTTTTACGACAAAAAACCTGTTCTCAAAGACATCTATTTATCATTTTTCTACGGCGCGAAAATCGGCGTTCTCGGACTGAACGGTTCGGGAAAATCTTCGCTGTTGCGGATTATCGCCGGAACTGACAAGGAATTTAACGGCGAAGTCGTTTTTTCAAAAGGTTATTCGGTCGGCTATTTGGAGCAGGAGCCGAAACTTGACGAATCGAAAACTGTCCGGCAAATCGTCGAGGAAGCGGTTCAAGGCACGGTTGATTTGTTAAAAAAATACGAGGAAATCAACGCGAAATTTGCCGAAGCAATGACCGACGACGAGATGAACGCGCTGATCGAACGGCAGGGCGCGGTACAGGAAAAACTCGATCATTTAGACGCTTGGGATTTGGATAGTCGCTTAGAGATGGCAATGGATGCGCTGCGCTGTCCGCCGCCTGATTCAACGATTGGAAATCTTTCGGGCGGTGAAAAACGCCGCGTCGCTTTGTGTCGTTTGCTTTTGCAAAAGCCGGATATTTTACTGCTTGATGAACCGACGAACCATCTCGATGCGGAAACGGTCGGCTGGCTCGAACAGCATTTGCAGAAATACGAAGGCACGATTATCGCGGTAACGCACGACAGATATTTTCTCGACAATGTGGCGGGCTGGATTCTCGAACTTGATCGCGGCGAAGGCATTCCTTATCAGGGAAATTATTCGTCGTGGTTGGAGCAGAAACAAGTTCGTTTAGCAACCGAGCAGAAAGGCGAAGACAAGCGACAGAAAACTTTGCAGCGCGAGCTTGAATGGATTCGGATGTCGCCGAAAGGTCGCCACGCGAAATCAAAAGCCAGAATTAATCAATACGAAGAACTCGCGTCGCAGGAATCGGAAAAACTGGCGGAAGATTTGGAAATTTTCATTCCCGTCGGCGAACGTCTCGGCGATATTGTCGTCGAAGCGCACCAGGTCGCTAAAAGCTACGACGACAAAGTTCTGTTTGAAAATTTGGAATTTAATCTGCCGCGCGGCGGCATCGTTGGCGTGATCGGCGCAAACGGTGCGGGCAAAACAACACTTTTCCGTTTGATTACCAAACAGGAAACGCCCGACGCAGGCGATTTCAGAGTCGGCGAAAACGTCAAACTCGGCTACGTTGACCAATCACGCGATAGCTTAAACCCAGACAAAACCATCTGGGAAGAGATTTCCGACGGACTTGATTTGGTGCAGTTAGGAAAACGTGAAGTCAATTCCCGCGCCTACGTTTCGCGCTTTAACTTTTCGGGAACCGACCAGCAAAAGCGCGTAGGACAACTTTCCGGCGGCGAGCGCAACCGCGTCCATCTGGCGAAAATGTTAAAAACGGGCGCGAATGTTTTACTGCTTGACGAACCAACCAATGATTTAGACGTGAACACGATGCGGGCGTTGGAAGAAGCCTTGGAAAACTTCGCCGGCTGCGCCGTCGTCATCAGCCACGACCGTTGGTTTTTGGATAGAATCGCCACGCACATTTTAGCTTTTGAAGGCGATTCCAAAGTCGAGTTTTTCGATGGCAATTATTCCGAATACGAAGAAGACAAAAAACGCCGTCTCGGACACGATGCCGATCAGCCGCATCGAATTAAATATCGAAGTTTGACCAGAGCTTAAAGAGAAACGCGCTGATTCCAACCATTCGATATTTGCGTTCTCAAAGCCGGATTGGTATATTTACTATTCGTTTAAGGCGAAATTGACATCGCCTTTTGAAAATTTTGGGGTCGTAGCTCAGCTGGGAGAGCGCATGACTGGCAGTCATGAGGTCAGGGGTTCGATCCCCCTCGACTCCACCAATTAAATCAACAACTTAGCCCGACCAATATGGTCGGGCTTTCGTTTGTTTCCTAGAAAGTTTCCTAGCATTTTGTCTGCTATTTATTTTCCTAATTGTTTCCTGGGCGGGAAATTTTTTAGTTCAGCCTGCCTTTTTTTAGCGTTCGCAGGTTTTTAAGAAGGGAAGTAAATGTTTTTCCTTTGAGTAGAGAACACGGAAACCGACGCGGAAAAAGCCGATTTCATTGGCGTTTCGCTTTCGGAGCAACGTCATCCGCGAGATTCCCAAGAACTTTGCGGCTTCAATTTCATTCATCAACGGCTCATTCAGTATGGACGGATTCGATTGATTCACGGCAGACGAGAAAGTTTCGTTGCCCTGCTCTTTTTGTTGCCCAAACGTCGCCGTTTTAAGAGAATTCGGCGAAAAGGCGAATTCGATGGTAATTTCGCGCTTGCTGACGATAACTTTCCCGCAGACTTGTTCAACGATGATCCGCTTCTCCTTGTGGGTAAAATCCTGCCAGTAATCCGACAAAATTACTTCGATGTCGTTTTCCAGTTCGATGGGAATTTTGCCGAGTTGCGAAGCAAAGATTTCCTCCAAATCATCAGTGTTGATTTTATGGCGGCATTCGAGGCAGACGTATTTCTCCAGATTGCTCGGCACGAGCATTTTCCCGCCGCAGTCGCAAAAGGCGAAACCCGTGAACAAATGAACGGGCGGCTTCGTCGCTTTTTGTCCCAGAAGATTATTCGCCCGCTGCCATACATCTTCGGAAATAATCGCTTCGACTTTAGTTTCCCTGCCGTCAATAATTTTAATGCCTTTAGCGGTCGTGTCGCGCAGCAGGCGGTCAATCGTCGTATCGGAAAAGAGCGCATTGCTTCTCGTGCGATAGCCCAGATCATTTAATAATTTGGCGACGGTCTTTTTGCGGCGGTGTTTGAGAAATAGCTCGTAGATGAGTTTGCGCGTGTTTGCTTCGGTTTTCTCAACGACGAGCGAACCATTTTGCCAAACGTAGCCGAACGGCGAGATGCCGCCGACCGCCTTCGTTGATTTAGATTCTTCTACTTCCCCCATTGCTATTATTTCCCTTTGCGTTTAATTGCGCCTTTGAGAATCTCGAACACGGTTTGTTTGCGGGTTTCGGTTTCCGGTTCGGGAGTTTCCTTGAATCCACTGTTGACCGCATAGCCTTTGACTTTGCCGTCGGTCAGCGGCGCGGCAGAATCTGCTTGCAGCTTATCCAAAAACAAATGAAAGTTTTCCGGTTCGAGAAAATACACTTTTGCTAATTGCTCACTTGAAATTAACACTTCGATTTTCTTTCGGATATTGAATAAGTGTTTCGCATCGGTTGAAACCACGACCACTTTATCGAAACCAGAAGCGAGACACTTTTGAATATTTTGTAATTCATAATCAACCGTGTTGGTCGCGGCGATCTCGCAGGCGATTTTTAGTTTCTCGCTTTCAAGGGCGACATCAACTTTGCCGATGCCGCCGAAGACCTGCTTTTCGAGCGTGGCTATAAAGCCGTATTGCTCGCCGACGCGCTTGATGATGCCTTGCAGATAGCGATGCTCATTAGTCGCTTCTGAAACCGTTTCGACGGGTTGTTTTGAAGATTCGTTTTCGGGTTTTTGAACAGCTGCTTTTTTAGCGGCAGACGTTGAGGATTTCGCATCAGTAACCGGATGAGTATCTGCGAACTGTAATTTCATCTCTGCCGGAAACAGAGCGGCTTCGACTTCCGCTTTTGTCGCCGCATATTGGCGGCGCGACTCATTGATGACAGTCGCTTTCCGCCCTTCGGCAACGACGCGTTCGACTTTGACCGGACGCGAAACTTGCAAATTAAAATCGTATTCGGCGCGTTCGATCCTGCCGACGGCTTCGCCGACGCTCAGGTTCTGCAAACTGCTCGCATCGAAAAACGAAAAGCCGGAGGCGAACTTTTCCGCGTCGGTATCTCCAAGTCGAAAACAAATCCGTGTGTAGCAGTTCGATAAAACGCTTGAAGCGACTTCCGCATTTCTGCCCTGAAGCTGCCGGAATTCCTGATGCGCCAACACAAGCCCTAAATTGTATTTCCGAACTCCTGATAAGACGCTTTCCATTGACGGCGTGATGAAGTAATGAAACTCATCCAGGTAGCAGCTAAAAAACGGGCGGCTCTGCGAGTCCTGACGACTCAAAGCGGTTTGATACAGCTTTGACACAATCAGCGTTCCGAGAAGATGTGAGTTTTCCTCACCGATAGCTCCCTGAGAGAGTTTAACGAGCAGGATTTTCCGCTCATCCATCACTTTGCGGAAATCAATTTTATTTTCCTTTTGGCAGACGATATGGCGAATGAGTTTCTGCCGGAGAAAAGCGTCAAGGCGAATCAAAATTGACGACTGCGGCTTACCGGCAATTAGGGGAAATTCATTTTGCCAGAAATAGCGCACCCCGTCGTCTTTGACGGTTTGAAGAAATTCTGCACGGAATTCCTTTTCAACCAGAAAGCGTTTCAGATCGAACAATGTGCCGCCTCGCTCGCTTTCGACAAAGGCGAGAATCGCGTTGGCTAAAACCGAATCCATCACATCGCCCCAACTCGTTGACATTCGCCTGAGTGTGGCGACTAAATCCGATGACAGTAGTGTTTTCTCTAACTCGCTGTTGGCTTGCAGAATGTTAAAGCCAATCGGAAACTCGCTGTCTGACGGATCGAATAAAACCACATCCTTGATTCTATTTTCGGGAATATTAGAAATAACGGCATCTATCAAATCGCCGTGCGGATCAATCACGCACAAACCCTGATTATTCTCTAAATCCTGCGCGATGAGATTGAGCATCAAGGTTGACTTGCCGCTGCCGGACGCGCCGATCAAATGAATGTGCTTGGTTCGCTGGTCATTCGACAGCGAAACTTCCAAGGCTTCCCCCTGATGAAAGTTTTCACCCAACACGAGCGCGTTGTGCAGTGCCAAGGCGGGAGCGGGTTTGGTGCGTTCGCTCATCGCTTGCAGTTTGCCAGATCGCACCGCGCTCGACGGCGGATGCACCAGTGAGGCGAGTTCTTCCAAGTTCAGCAGCATCCCGCCACGAAATGTCTTCCGGTCAAGCAGGGCTTCCTCGCGGTTTTCTTCCGGGTAGTCGTCGTTGGAAAGGGGAATCAGTTCATTGCCGACAGGAGAAGATAAAGTAGTCAATCCGGCTCCGAGAGCTTTGACGATGCGCCAACATCCTTGCTCGCTGTAGCTTCTGCCAGCCACGCGAAGACAGGCGGCAAACAGCGGCGCAGCCATTTTTTCCTTAACGGATTTAACGGCACTCTTCGGATAGCTGTCAGTCTCGGTTAAATATTCGACGGCACCCGCGGCATCCTGCGCCCAGTCGTTCTGCGTTTTTTGAAACAATACCTGAAAGATGCCGATTTCCCCCTCCTCTAAATCAGACAATGCGCCGATGATGGAAACGAGTAAATCCGCATCCGCATAAAGATTAGTTTTGAGCGGCAGAAAGAACTCGTTTGATAATCCGAAATCAACGATTAAATTTTCGTCATCGCCGAAGGTCCAGGTGTTAAATAAAAAGCCTGATGCTTCCTTTATCAAAACTTGGGGCAGATGCGCTTTGATCTGGCTTTTGATGTGTGCGACATCTGTTTCCGAGCAAGCGAGTTGGATGACAATCTCTTTTTCTGTGCCGATGATTTCAAATGAAACGGGATGGGATAAATAACTGAAACTCAGCAGCAGATTTTCCGCCGCACCTTTTCCCGTCTTCAAATCTTTGGGAAGAATAATTTGCAGTTCAACGAACTCGGCATCCAGATACCGACAGACAATCGGCGAATAGGCTTCACGAAGCGTCGCGTGAAAATCAATTACCTGCTGACGGTAGGAAATAAGGGCGGACGAATGATCGGCAGCCGGTTTGCCCATCACTCCATCCGCCAGCCTGCTCCAAAACGTCGCTTGTTTCCCGTCGTCGAAAACGGGTGGCTCCGGCGCGTTGAGCAGATGACCAAATGATCCGAACGGCGGCTCTAACTCAACGGGAAAATCGAACAGGTGCCAGCCCCTGCCGTTCGTCTCCCAACGGGAGAAAGCGGCGACGAGTAAATCCTCGACCGACTGGTTAGATTCAACTGTCGCCGTCGGTAGTTCGCGCTCGAATGGCACTAAAGCGTCGTTCATTATTCGTTATCTCAAATCAATTTGCCTACTGCGGAAAGAACTCGCGCAGGATAGGCTTTCGATCAGCTTCCGGCAACGCTTTGACGTTCGGCTGCGCGGTCGTGATCATATCCACGACTTCCAGCACGGCTTGATGCGTGGCGGTGCGAAACATCGTCGCCGTATCAATCCGGTAATAAGTCCACGGTTTGACCATCGTCCGCGCCAGTGCCGACAGCACGGGAAAGCCTGCGAACATCTGCACGAGGCACCCGGCGGGCGGCTCCAGGAGCCACCAAGACACGAAAAATCCGGTGCCGAAGGGCGCACCGCAGATGGCAAAGTAAAAGTCGTTTTTGCACGAGATTCGCAAATACTCGCGCTTTGCCGATAAGAGATGGCTTTCCTTAAAACTGATGCGGTCAATGCGGGCGTTCGGCATCTTTCGTTTATCTAAGGCTTTGGTGACTTCCGCGTAGAACTGTTGCGGCGATGCTTGAAAGTTTTCGATTAAGGTACTCCAGCTTGAAATCACTTCGGTAGTTGAAGACATAAGTCGTATTTTCTCCTTTGGTTTTCGGGTGTGATATGGATAAAGCCGCTCAAAGAAAATCAGGAAAATGATGCGCCCGAAACACAGGAAATCAAGAACATTGAAACGAACATTAAAGTTTTATCTGAAAGAATATTTCGGTTCGTTTCCGGTAAAGCCAAGGTTATAAATGAAGCGAATTGTAGGCGATTTTATTTTCCGAGTCAAGAACTTTTTTTCCGGGTTCTAAAAGTTTTTCAAGCAAAGATAAATTAAAAATTAATTCTTTATAAAAAACTATTTTGCCGGATGCCCACCTGTTGATAATTATTTCGCAATAGCCGAATACGTCTAATTTTTCCCACTACTGTCCATCAGTGAAGATTGTTACATTGCAATAGTAACGCATTTTTAATCATTCACTCTTCGTCAAATTTATGAAGACTGAAACAAAAACAAACAACCGTTTGTGGCAGGCGCGGCATAAGCGCGGACTCGAACAAAAACAAGTCGCCAAACTTTTAGGGCATAAAAACTGCGACCAGATTTCGCGTTACGAACGTGGGGCGCGGATGCCGGGTCTGCGAATCGCGCTCAAGCTCGAACTCATTTACGGCATTTCGATCCGCGATCTGTTTCCCGAACATTACCAAATGTATCGTGAGGAAATCGCCGGAAATACATCGGGCAATATTCTTTTCTCGTCAGAGAGCGTTGACGAAACAGTTCATTTGCCGGACGCGCACGTCTGCACCTACGACAACCTGATGCTCAAGAAAAAGCCGGACGCTTCTGAAATACAGGCGGCAAATAAACACACCGTTCGTCTGATCGAAAAAATATCGGATGTGATTCACCGGCGCAGAACGCCTGAATAATCAAGATTTTTAAGAAAATCCTGAAATACGCCGAAAATTATCCGGTCAAAAAACAGGCTGGACGATGGAATGTCGAATCGGCTTTGATTCCTAGTAATGAATTTATCAGCCTCCCGTTCGGTCAGAAGATTTACTACCGAAGAAACTCTCAATGTTTATGCGAAACGCGATTTTATTCGCCGCCAGTCTCACGCTTCTCTTTCACTTGGGTAAAATGCTGGTCGAAAGGAAAATCCGGCAGAACGAAGATACGGTTTCCATTACGAAGTTAGACAGGGAACTTTGGAAATTATTCAGTCTCTACATCCGCAAAAAAGATGCCGATTGGAAAGGTTTTGTGCATTGCTTTACTTGCGGAAAATATGAAAACTACAAGCTCGTTGATGCCGGTCATTACATCCCGAAAGCGACGAGCGGAAGCTATCTGAAATTCTACGAGAAAAACGTCCACGTCCAGTGCCAGGACTGCAATCGCATCAAGGCGGGAAATTATGCGGTTTATAAGGTAAAGTTAACCGAAAAATACGGCGCGGGAATAATCGAACATCTCAATGCCCTGCGACAAGCCCCGCCGCTCACCGTTACCGATTATCAAAACAAAATTGCTGACTACACCGACCGATTAAAAATAATTAACTCAAAATAAATGAGCATAAAAACCTTAAAATGCTGGCTGTTAGGACATAAATACGAACCGCTATAGAGATTCGGATATTACTGCGTTCGCCTGCGGAAAGGATAAAGATTGAAACTCGCCATTACCGGCGGACGTTTCCTCAAAAAAGAACTCGCGCCGAGCAATCTATGTCAAAGGCTGAACAATCTTTATTGCCGATGAAAACCTGCTGAAACCGGCGCGTCCAAAAATCTTAGTTTTCCAAACGACTCATTTTCCAAATATTTCAACTCATCGTTGGGCTTTTTAACCATTCTCTAAAAAACATATGTCGAACAATCAATCAACCATTCTCGCCGTCGCGCCCGGAACGCGCGAACTCGGCGTTGTCGTCATTCAAAAGGGCGAGTTACTGTTCTATGGCGTGAAAACCATTACAAATCGAAAGAATCCGCAAATAATCCTTGAAGCGATCAGTAATCATTTTCGGAATCTGGTAAAAAAATACCGACCGGATTATCTGGCAGTC
Organism: uncultured Pyrinomonadaceae bacterium; assembly: GCA_964244835.1. Lineage (GTDB taxonomy): Bacteria > Acidobacteriota > Blastocatellia > Pyrinomonadales > Pyrinomonadaceae. Next base: position 8,430 of record CAXTKJ010000063.1, on the reverse strand, counting down.
AAGGAAATTATTATCAAGCAAAATAGTTATCAGCTTTTAGCGGTGGTCGCCGAGCAGATCAAAGCCGTCGCCAAGGAATCAAATCTGCCGATTTATGAATACGCCTCTCGCAACGTCAGATGGCGGCTCTGCCAACCCGGACGTTCCACGAAGCACGAGACAGCGGAAACTCTCACCGCTCGTTTTCCCGAACTGAAACGCTATTATCTTCGCACAACGAAAGGCGAGCGCGATTACTACGGCAATCTGTTCGATGCCGTCGCCATCGTTGTCATCTGCGAGGAAGATTTGACGGAAACTAATGCGTCGCAAACTCAGGGGGAAAAATGAAAATAAATTATGTCTATGGACGAAGAAATTGAAAGCACACACGAAACCTCAAAAGTGTTTGCTGCTTCGGCTGAATCTTCGGGTTTCATCGCCGAACTCTATCCCGAACTGACACCCGAACAGCAGGAAGAAGCCGTTTACTTTCTCAACCGCTACCTCGACTTAATCGAACGCATCTATGATCGAACGCACTCCTGAATTTTTAGAAAAATTTGACGAAAATCCCTTTAAACGCTAGGTTTAAACGTCCCCGCCCATCATTAATTTCACCCGCTCAATGTCCGCCAAAAGATATTTCTCCTATGTCCGCGTCTCCACCCAACGACAGGGCGAATCCGGCACGTCGCTCGTCGAGCAGCAATCCGCCATTGAACGCTATGCCGCCCGTTTCGATCTGCCGATCATCAAAAAATACGAGGAACGGGAAACCGCCGCTAAAGCGGGCAGACCCGTCTTTTTGGAGATGCTCAAGCAACTCAGGCGCGGCGCGATCAGCGGCGTGATCATTCACAAGATTGACCGCAGCGCGAGAAATTTGAAAGACTGGGCTGACTTGGGTTCATTGATTGATTCCGGTCTCGAAGTGCATTTTGCCGCCGAAAGCCTTGATCTCAATTCCAGAGGCGGCAGATTGTCCGCCGACATTCAGGCGGTCGTCGCGGCGGACTACATCAGGAACTTGCGCGAGGAAGTCAAAAAAGGCTTTTACGGCAGACTCAAACAGGGGCTTTATCCGATGCCCGCCCCGGTCGGTTATCTTGATAACGGCAAAGGACAGCCGAAAACGCCGCATCCGGTGTCGGCTCCGCTTGTCGGAAAATCCTTCGAGCTGTATGCCACTGGGCGTTACGGCATTCGCTCACTGCTTGTAGAGATGACGAGTCGCGGACTGCGAAACAAAAATGGCAAACCCGTCTCGAAAAACGCCTTTCACGACTTACTTAAAAATAAGTTCTACACGGGACTGATTAAAATCATTAAAACCGGCGAAGTTTATCGCGGGCTGCATCAGCCGCTCGTTTCAATGAAACTCTTCGAGCGGGTGCAGGCGGTAATGAGCGGTAAGACGAACGATAAACAGAATAGGCATTTCTTCCTATTTCGCGGTCTCGCCGTCTGTTCCGGCTGCCGGCATAAACTCATTCCCGAAAGACAGAAAGGCTACGCTTATTACCGATGTCAAAAGAAGGGCTGCCCGCAGAAAACAGTGCGCGAAGAACTGCTGATGGAAAATTTCTGCCGGATGCTCGAAGATTTGCGATTTAACGACCGTGAAAATCGCAGCCTGGAACGCATCATTACGAAACGACGCGGCGCAACCGAATCGTTCGTGCAGACGCGGCGGCAAACGCTTCAACTCCAGCTTGAAAAATGCCGTGAACGGCTCTCGAAGCTGACCGACGCGCTGATTGACGGAACGCTTGAACGGGACTTGTTCGTCAATAAAAAAAACAGTCTGGTTCAGGAAGAACACAGACTACAGGATGAATTAAAGAGTTGCGGAGAGAGCGAAAGTGATGCACTCGACCGGACGAGCAAAATTCTCGAACTGGCGAATCAGGCTTATTTAAGCTATGAAACGGCAAATGAAGAAGAAAAGCGCGAAATGGTTAAAACGGTCGTCTCGAACTTTATTGTAGAAGGCAAATCGGTTGTAATTAAGCCGAATTTACCCTTTGAACTGATACTAAATCGGGTAAAAAAGGAAGATGGTGGTGCGCGTCGGGTCGCAGATCGAACTTTTCAAACACTAATGGCTAATTTGTCTAATTATCACAAGTTAGAGGTTTAACTATTTTACAGCCTTTTTTTACAACGGTTTTTACTTTAGCTTTCCAATCTGAGTTATGCTGAATTCGTTCAAAATTGCTTCCAAATCTACCAGATAATAGTTCAGTGCGACTGCATTTGCTTAATTCTTTCCAATTATCAATCATCACATAGATCGCATTCCCATACTCGAACGCACTTAGGAAATTTTAGCGATTGAAAATAATTTTCTAGCCAATAAAAATGTGTTTACAGTCATCAAAATAGTTCCAAAAAACTTAAAATAGATTGACTATCCTTTCATTCCTCTATAAGATTTTGTAATTAAATGTTTTGTTGAATCTGCGTATCTACATTTATTTCAGTAGTTAAAACTTGTTGCTAGTTGATAAAAACAATAATCCTGATATTTTTGTCAGTAAAAAATTGTATTTATGAAAGACTTTTTTGCTAGTGCATGGTTGAACGGAACAAATATTTTGCTATCAAACCAAATTTTATTTAGTTTATTTTGTTAGTTTTCTTGAAAAAATTTAAGTTTTTGCTCGGGGATTTATCAATAGGTTTATTTAAAGTTAGGAGTTACGCAGTTGAAACATTGTTGAACACAGGTTTATTGAAAATAAAAGACTTGCTGCAATTTGAATTTATCAAAAACGCTTGTAAGTTATTGATTTTTCGTTCAACTGCGTAACTCCTATAAAGTTACAAAACCGACTCATGGCTATGGATAATGTAATAGAACCTTCTACAAGTAATGATGATATAAGATTTAATGGAAATGTTGATGATGATTGGACGTTTTCAACTTCTGTATCAACTTCCCATCTGTCACATGGATATCATCGTTATCCAGCAAAATTTATTCCTCAATTGGTAAAAAAGTTAATTGAGACTTATACCGGCGAAGAAGATAAAATTGCAGATGTCTTTGCCGGTTGCGGAACTACGTTAGTTGAATCGAAAGTACACGGAAGAAAATCAATTGGGGTTGATATTAATCCGGTCGCTCAATTAATCACTAAAACTAAAATTACGGCTTTAGTTCCTGAACAAATAAATTCTCAATTTGATTCACTTACAGAGAAAATTAAGGATTTCGATTCTAATTTTAATTACATTGAGGAAAACCATCCGCGTATAGATTATTGGTTTAGAGAGGAAGAAAAAAACAAGATCGCTTTTCTCTATCAAAAAATATGTGAAATTGATGAAGAAAAGTTTAGAAATTTTTTTCTCTGTGCATTATCAAATATTTTAAAGAACTGCTCTCGGTGGTTACAGTCAAGTACAAAACCACAAATTGATCCTGACAAAAGAATTTCCGATCCTTTTATAAGTTTTCCTTCTCAAGTGAAAAGAATGCTTAAAAAGAACTCTGAATTTTACACTAAACTCGAACAAGAAGATTTATTGAATGTTGACTGTGAAATACAAATTGCTGACGCGCGAAATACTGGAATTGAAGAAAACTCAATAAATACAATTATCACGTCGCCGCCTTATGTTACTTCCTATGAGTATGCAGATATTCATCAACTAACAGGTTATTGGTTTAATTATATCGCTGACATTACTTCTTTCAGAAAGGATTTTATTGGAACCTTTTACTCAAACAATAAAGATAATGAAACGCCAACTTTAATAGCTAAAAGCATCGTGAGCGATTTAGAAAAAATCAGCAAAAAATCTGCTGGCGAAGTCGCAAAATATTTTAATGATATGTATGACGTTTCTCAGGAAATGAACCGAATTTTAAAACCTGGGGGAACCATTTGTTTAGTAGTAGGCAATACAACGATGAAAGGGGTAAAGATAATTTCAGCTCAGGCTTTTGTAGAAATGTTTGAAATGATCGGATTAAAGATTGAGAAAATTATAAAAAGAGCTATTCCTTTTAAACTTATTCCAACTATTAGAGACGATAAAACGGGAAAATTCACAACATTAAAAAGCATTAATCAAAAATTAGTTTATCCCGAAGAATATATAATTATAGCAAAAAAACTTCATGATCGAACTTCCTGAAAACAAAACACCAGAGGTTAACAGCGGAACTGCATTTTTTAAGCCTTATGCTCGTCTTATAGGTGTTCTTGGCGATCAATTAATTACTACAAAATGGGTAGGCGTAATTGAGCTGGTCAAAAACTGCTACGACGCAGATGCTAGTCGAGTCAAAGTGCGTTTTCTGGGTTTTGATGAAATTGGGCAAAGTCCAGTTATTGAGATTGAGGATGACGGCGACGGAATGACAATCGACACCATTCTAAATGTTTGGATGAAGCCAGCAACTCCAAACAAACTTAATCGAAAAAAATCCGAGAAAAACAGGTTTACCGATAAAGGACGGTTAATGCAGGGAGATAAAGGTGTTGGACGTTTCGCTGTTTATAAATTAGGAAATAACGTCGAGATTTTCACAAAGACACAAAGCACAAAAGAAGTTCATCTTCAACTAAATTTTCGAGAATATGCACAAAATGATGAATTTGCTGATGAACAAGAAGTTCCTGAAGTGTATCTTGACGAAGTTCCTAATGAATGGAAACTCAATGAATCTCCAGTTGAAATTAAAAATGGTAAAGGAACTTTAATTAGAATTTCTGATCTAAGAAGTAATTGGAAATACGAAGATTTAGAGAAATTACAAACAGCTTTTCAAAGAATGATTCCACCGATCATTCCTACATTTAAAGAAATAATAACTAGGGATTTTGATATTGAACTTCTTTGGAATGACATTCTTTTCCCAAATCCATTAATGAGTTTTGAAAAGATAATTGAGCTTGCACCATTTAGATTCGAGGGTTCAATTGATAAAAAAGGCAATCTTACTTATATTTACGCTCACAAAAACAGAGAGGAGATCGGAGAATTAGATTTATTCGATGACGCTGCAACTAACAACCACGATGTTTGGAAATTGCCGAAGTTTAGAGACCAATTCTTGGAGTTTAATGATCCTAAAACAACAAAAAGCCAAATAATTCTTAAAAAACCGAGTGGTGAAGAAACAACACGAAAAAATCAATGGATTATAAGAAGAAAACCGAGTGTTGGTCCTTGCTCGTTTTTCTTTTATGCGTTTGATTGGAGAAATAAGCTGGAATTACAAGATTACGAAGAAAATTTTATTAAAGATAATTCGGTTTATTTATATAGAGATTACACACGAGTTCATCCTTATGGTGAAAAAGGAATAGATTGGTTACTTCTCAGTAAGCTGCGAGCGGAAGATAGAGCTGGTCGTTATTTTAGCTATAACGATTTATTCGGGTTTGTCTTTATTACTCAAGAAAACAATCCAGAGTTGAGAGATGCTGCAAGTAGAGAAGGTTTAATTAATATTAATGGTGCTTTAGATGATTTTATCGCGTTAATTCAAGCCTCATTAAAAGTGATGAAAGATTTTGTCGATGTTGACAAACGTAAAGATGAAATACGAAAAGAAAAAGTATTTACATCAGTAAACAGCAAATTTGAAAAAGCATTTGAGGAGTTAAAGGACGAATTAATAAAAATTGATGAAGAAAACACCCTCAAAAAGGCACAAAAGTTTTTCAAGGTAACAACTGATTTAGTTGAGCAATATAAAGTTAAATTATCTATTACCGAAGAACTAGCCGGACTAGGAATGGCAGTTGAGAAGTCGTCGCATGACCTTTTCCTTCTTATTAGAAAAATGATCGTAAACGCTAATGATATTGTTAGCAAATTTGAGAAAGGTAAAATGTCTCCTACTAATCTCAAACATTTTTTTGCAGATCTGGTTGGGAATTTGGAATTTTTATATCAGGAACTTCAAATATTCCAACCTCTTTTTCGGGAATCTCGAAAAATTACGAAGGATATAAATGTTCGAGAAGCAATTGAACGAGTTCAGAGATATTACAAGCGTGATTTGCAGTTTGATATAAATTTCAAAGTTATAGGATCAGATGATTTAACTGTCAGAACGAATCTCGGATTGATGCTACAAGTTTTTATAAACTTAATAGATAACGCTATTTATTGGCTCAAACAAAAAAATACCGGAAAAAGAGAAATAGTTATAAAGATTGACAGTACGAACCGGCAAGTCATCGTTGCTGATAACGGTCTAGGTATTAATGAAGATTTAGCTGAAATTATATTTTTAGAATTCTATTCCAAAAAAGCAGATGGAAGAGGGTTGGGACTTTATATAGTTAAAGAGTTATTAGAACGCATAAATTCGGAAATCTCTTTAGTTACAACTGATGAATTTAAAGTTTTAGATGGTGCGAATTTTCTCATTAAATTTGACGAGGTAAAATAAAATGGAAGGTGTAATCTTATTTGCAGATGATAAAATACATGATTGTACTCACGGAGAAGGTGAAACTAAAAGAAGTAGCGAAAATGCCTTATTCGACTCACTTTGTAAAGACCTACCAGTTCTTGGAGTTAATTGCTTGGAATTAGCTGAAAAATCTATTGCTTCTATCGGAAGTTTTAGTGCAATTATTTTGGACTGGGAATTCGATGATGAAATTACAATCGAAGATGATGATGAGTCTGTTGGATTAGTAAAGATTCCGGCTTCAAAAAAAGCCGCCACAATGGATTTTTTAGAGAAAAATGATTTTTATTCATTAATTTATATTTATTCAAACGAGAACATAAGTGAAAGTGCTTTTGGTGAAAGGCTCAAAGAGAAATTTGGAGATATGATTCAAATTGAACAAAAAACAAATATATCAGATACAGCAGCAGCGAAAGAAAAAATTCTCAATGATATAAAAAATTGGAAAGACAAAAATCAAAACCTTCAAATTCCTCTCTTATGGTCATCCACAATCAATAAATCAACGCAAAAAATATTTAAAGAATTAGCGGAAGCTGATGCAAATTGGATTAAAGATATATTTGATACTGCTGATGCTGATGGGGTTGATGCAACTCAGGCTGTTATAGATATTTTTCAGTCTTTATTAACCGAAAAACTAATTCAGGATCCTGATTTAATAAAATCTATTACAGGGCATATTGAGACTGCTGAATCAGTATCAGATGAAAAATCAATTGCAAAATTATTTAGTCGGTTGTTTTATTCACAGCTCAACGAAAACTCTCCAATAATGACTGGTGATATATGTGAAATTTCTGAAGACAAGTTTGGAATCATCATAAGTCCAGAGTGTGATGTAAGAACAATTCTGAAAGCAGAACAAAATAAATTTGAATTACTCGTTTTTCAGAAGAAAGATTTTAAGATTCATATCGCTAAAATACGAGCTATATTGGATGATGGAACATTACAAAACTTCAAACGCGATAGATATAATGCTTGGGAAGGTGGTAATCAATCACAAAAAGAAAGAATAGCGGATTTAAGGAAATTATTTAATCAAAATGAGCCACGCTTTCATATTTTACCTTCCTTCCCATTATTTGAATCACTTAATGAATCCGTAGTTATTGAATTTAGTTTAGGTCGTGAGATGTACACCTCGGCTGAAGTCAAAGGATTTAGTAGAAAATACAAGCTTAATTCACCTCATATTCAACAGCTACGACAAAGGTATATTTCTCATTTAGGACGAGTAGGTGTTCCGAGCTTGCCAGAAAGTTTAAGAAATTTTAACCTTCGATAGATGCATAAAATATATGAATCTATAATATATTAAAGGCTTAACTCTCCGAATCATTCTGGAAATTCGTTTGGTGCCTATATTTAGAAGATGTCTAATCAACTCTTTCTAAATCCCTGAAAGCCTGATTTTGCAACAGTTTGCTTAATTCCACCAAAAGTGCGAATCAATCTTTCCTGCCTAGTTGGTGTTTAAGTTAGCGCGTTACGCAGCACCTTAAAAGGCAGTATTCGCTTACTTATGATAAATGTTTTAAGGTTTCGTCCTGATTTTTATCCTTGGATGAAACCATTATTAACAGAAAAATGATTCGCTCCTATCTAAATCAACAGAGGGAATTAAAATTGAGATGTTATAAGTTTATTGGTAAGGCAGCCTGCCTCTTAAAAAAGAGTAAATTGTTATTCAAACGATAGGAATTTGAAGAAAAACTTTAGCGCAAAAAAACGGCGATTACGCCGTTGTCAAAGATGATCTGCATGAATTTCTCGAACTGCTGAAATCCGTGCATTAAAACTATAAATCAGCCGAGGTGGAAGAAAAACGCAAAATGGTGAAATCATCTTCTCGAATTTATCAGTGGAGGGTAAAACCGTCTTAGTTAAGCTGAATTTACCGTTTCAGATAGTGGCTGACCGACCTAAATTCCCGGCTGGTAGCCTATAATGAACCCCAAAATTCGGACAGGTAGTTAAGGTGGAAAAAGTGATAAAAT
>CAXTKJ010000062.1:0-30394 GCA_964244835.1 uncultured Pyrinomonadaceae bacterium | reverse complement strand
CGGTTGCCGACCATTTTATCGCCTTCTTTAATCGCGCCGATACGTCGAATATCTAAGCGAACCGAAGCGTAAAACTTCAAAGCCTTGCCGCCGGTCGTCGTTTCGGGCGAGCCGAACATCACGCCGATTTTATCGCGCAGTTGGTTGATGAAAATAAAACAGGTGTTGGAACTCGAAATCGTCGAAGTCATTTTACGCAACGCCTGCGACATCAGACGCGCCTGCAAACCCATATGCGAATCGCCCATATCGCCGTCAATTTCCGCTCTTGGTACGAGCGCGGCGACCGAATCAATGACGATGACATCAATGCTCGCCGAACGAACCAAAGTTTCGGCAATATCGAGAGCCTGTTCGCCCGAATCCGGCTGTGAAATCAGCAAATCGTCAATGTTCACGCCGAGCTTTTCCGCATATTCCGGGTCCATCGCGTGTTCCGCGTCAATATATGCCGCGACACCGCCGGCTTTTTGCGCTGACGCAACGACCTGCAAAGCGAGCGTCGTTTTACCCGAACTTTCCGGTCCGTAAACTTCGATAATTCTGCCGCGCGGAAAACCGCCGACACCGATTGCCGCGTCCAGACTCAAACAATTCGTCGAAATCGAGCCGACTTCTTCGTGCGGACGCTCGCCCAAACGCATAATCGAACCTTTGCCGAATTTCTTTTCGATATTCGCTAATGCTGCGTCTATCGCTTTTCCTTTTGTATCAGAACTCATTTTTACTGCTTCTCCAGCCATTTTATTTTTCTCCAAATGTGATTTTCGTCATTAAAAGACAATGAAGAGTTTAGCACACAGGGAAGGCATTTGTGAAATAGTGTTTCACGAATGAAACAGAAGTCTTTTTCAAAATGCGTAAAGCGTTCCATTAAGTTAAGGCAAAAACGCAAGTTCTGCAAGTTTTTCGCAGAGAAAAGAGTTTCGCTGGAAAACGAAACTCTTTTCTCGAAGGCAGAAACCCGCGCGTCAGCAAGGGTGCCACAATCCGGCGCAACAGCACCCTTGCTGACGCGCGGGTTTCTGCCTTTGTTTGGATGGTTTCAGGTTAATTTCAACACTTAATTGTCTTCACCTTTGTCGTCTTTGACATCCGTTTGTTCGGGTTTGTCAACGATGGCGTAAGCCGACAGTTTGCCTTTATTCATATTGAAAAGGCGACCGGAAAATTCGTCAACTTCGTAATCGGGCGATTTATCGTTGAAAATAATCTGGCGTTCGGCATTCCCGTTCAGCATATTCACGCCGACCAATCCCGAACCTTTGTCGTCTTCGCCTTTGATGTTGGTCAGAACGTAATAGACGTTGCCGCTCTGTTTCGAGGCGTTGTATTTTTTGCCCATAAACTGTTGATAAGCAGTCATCATATTCAAAAATCTGTCGTTCTGCTCGAAAGCGCGGTTATAATCGCCGTTTTGCGCGTGATTGGCTTCGGCGGCTTCCGACAAAATCGCCGCCGTTACGGTCAGAGCCGTCATTACGATTTGTTCCCAGCCGCTGATTCCCGGCGCGGCGTATTTATTCGACCACGCGATGTCTTTCGTTACCGGATTGAACGCCAAAAGATGCTGTTTGCCGCGCACGACGACCGTGCCGTTTTCCTGTCGAACAAGCGAAACGGGTTCATCCGTTCGTTTCGCGCCTTTTTTGAACGCGCCGCCGATGCCGCCGAAACCGATTGCCGCGACTTTGCTGCCGACATCCATCGCGCCTAAGCTGCGTTTGAATTTCAGTTTGATTTTGTAGGCTTCTTTGACTTTGCCCTGACTCGCCATATCAAGCCCGATTACATTACTTTTATCGGCGATCAGCAGAACATTGTCTTTCGGCAAAACGATCATATTCGTGATTGATTCGTTCGCGCCGGTGTAAATCCAATTCACATTGCCGCTCGTTTTATTCAAAGCGACCACGCCAATCGGCGATTTACGCTGCCATTCGCCCTTTTTCGCGCTGAAAAACTGCCCGCCCATTCTGCCATAGACGACATCGCCGTGCATCTGCATTTCGGCGATGCCGCCTTTGCCGAAGTCTTTCGTCGTCCATTTGATCGTGCCGGAATTTTTATCAATGGCGCGAATAATTCCGTTCGCCGAAGTGTAAATCACGTCGCCGTCTACGATTGCCTGCCCGTTCGTATTTTTGAGCGAGCCGTCGGTTACGTCATAAACCGTTTTCCAGATCAACTTTCCGTCCGCCAAATTGTATCGGTGAAGTCCGGCATAAGTCATATAAAGCGAATCGCCGTCGAACGTCGGCGGATTTTCGCCTTTCAGATCAAAACGATCACTTGCGCCGCCGCCCGAACCCAAAAGCATCGCGCCCGCACCGCCGCGCTTTTTCTTTTCGATGCCGTAAAGATCAACTTTTTCCGTGTATTCGTTCTGCCACAAAAGCTCGCCCGTTGACATCTTCAGCGCGTAAATATCCGGCTTGTCCTTATTGATGCGATTATCTTTAATCGTGAGAAAAACGAGCATATCTTTCTGATAAACCGGCACGACTTCCGCCGTGTAGCCGAACATTTTTTCGGTCGTCCAAATCGTCGCGCCGGTCATCATATCAACCGCCGTCAATTTAGTTTTTCTCTGCGCCCAGCCGGAATTATCGGCAAACAAAACCATCGGCGTTCCTTCGAGTTCGGTGAACTCGGTTTCCTTAATTTCGCCCAAATCGCTGCGCGACCAGATTTGCTTGCCGTCCGCCCCATCGAGCATCGCCACGCCGGTTTTCGTCCCTGCCATTACGTTGCCCGATTCCATCATCGAATACCATTTCGCGCCGTCAAACATCCACAACGGTGCGTCCGCTGCCAATGCCGAAATCTTCGCCGAAATTATCAAAGCGGCGATAAAAAATGTCGTCAAAATTTTGCTCAAATTTACATTCATTGTTTTCATCCTCGGATTTACAAAATTCATAAAATTCGGCGAATTTTCGCCTCTTGTTCATAAACGCAAACTTTGAAAAAAATTTGGGTCAAAAAAAATCTCATACTGATTTTTCAGTATGAGATTTAATTTTAAATCCGAGCTATTTTTATATATTCATTTACGAAAAATGAAAATCAGTTAGATTTTATTTTCAACAAATCTTTAACGGCTTTTACTCCGTCAATGTTCTTAACAATCGAAACAGCCTTCTCTTTTTGTATCTCGTTCAAAACCGTTCCGCTAATCGTAACTACTGAATTATCTACACTGTAATCAATAACTGAATCTCTTAAATCACCTGCTGTCGCTAAAGCCCCGCGAGCTTTGAACCAAATCCAAGAATCGTTTGCTCCTTTTCCTATCGTTCCGCTTCTTACATCTTTTTCATACTTGCTTCGATTTTTCTCGTAATCTTCTCTTGTCATTTCCTGAATCCCGAAAATCTGATTGAGCATCGCACCCAGACGATAACCGGCGAGCGCGATTTGCTCTTCGGAAATGTCGAACGCCATCTTTTTGTAATCATTCGACGGCGTTTGATTGAACTTTAAGGAAGCCGGATAAAGTTTGGTCGAGGCGATTTGAAAGCCTTCCTTCTGCCATTCGTCAAACTTTCCTAGTTCCAATTTACTCTGCATTTTCGCCGCCGGATATTTCTTCATAATTTCCTGCGCGATAGGCGGCAGATAATCCGAATCGCAGGCATCATTGACTCGCGGAATGTTGCGCCCGATGATCGAATCCCAAAACCAATGCAGGCTCACGCGGTCTTCGCCCGTCGCGCCCTTCGGCGAAACGATAAACAAGTTGCCGCCCTGATCGCCCTTTGGATCATATTTCGTAACCCGCGCCGAATCGTGCAAAGGCTGATGAATATCGCCGCCGAGATGCAGAATCCACGCCAGCGCAATCGCTTTATCCGCGTCCGCCGCCGCTGAATCACGCAAAACTTTGTCGAATGCGAAAAGACGCTCTATGGCATTTTGTTCATCAGACTTTAATTCGGTTACGAGTTCGACTTTGCCGTTTTCGTCGCGCCAGAAAGTATCCTGATAATGCCAGTTTCCGTGATGATATTTTGAATTGCGAACCTTAAAGTTCTTGTCGCGCACGATGTCCGCCCACGTCGCGGCAATCATAAAAAGCTCGCGCTGTTTCGCTGCCGCCGAACGCGAATCCTGCAAATAAAACACGCTCAAATCCGAATCTTCCGGCGCGGCGAGCAGAATTTTTATCGCTCGTTCACGCGCCGCCGGAGTCATCTGTTCCCACGCGATATATGCCGTCAATTTGTGTCCCGTATCGTCCCAAGCAACGGCGGAAAAGACGCACACAAAACTAAAAAAGGTTAAAAATAAAAACTTAGCACACAATTTTTTCATTTAATTTTCTCCTGAATTTCTAACAGAGATTTTAGCCGAGATTAACGATTAAAAGAAATTGCCAGCGGAAATAAAAAAGGCGAATTATCTTTTAAATAATTCGCCCGGTGATTTGTAAGATTACAAGATTATTTTTATATTTTCGCCAGCGCGACGACTTTTTCCTGTTTGGAAACTACCACGCCGCCGGGTTTTTCAATCGTTACGGCGATCACTTTCGGTTTCTTCACCTCTAACTGCGCGTTGACCGGAACAATCACTTCGCCAGTTTTGCCGACGTTGAAAACGCCGCCGCTAAGAGGCGTTTTCGCATCCTGTGTTTCATCAACAATCCAGAGTTGATAAGTTTCCTTTGCCGCATCATTGACGGGAAGATTCGTAAACCGCGCATAGCCTTTTTGCTCGGCGTTGCTCCACACCATATCGCCGACGATTTCTTTTTCGTTTTTCGGATTGGTCAGAGGAATCACGACTTTATCAGTGGCGGTCGCCATCAACTGCTCGCGCTTTTGTTCGATTGATAATTCCGTCTGCGGAGTCGGGGTTGCCGTCGGATTCTTGGCGATGTCCGGCGTTTTGTTTTCGGTGCGCGTCAAAAGCGTAAACGCCAGAGCGATGCAGGCAGCCGCCGCGAACGCCCAGCCGAGCCACTGCCACGGCGAAGTTTTGGTTTCGGCAACGGTTCTTACTGTGGAAGAACCGGCGTTTTCGGAAACGGTCGGCGTGAAATTGACGGATTTCTGCGGCTCTTCCAAGACCTCAAAATAATCGTCCGCCGCTGCAAAAATTCTTGTCCGCAAACTTGCCGGTAATTCCTCACTAATTTCCAGATGAGACAGATTGATCGCCGCCGCCGCCAGTTCCAGCGAAACGTCGTTTTCCCAATCGGGAGATTGTTTTTTTAATCGTTCAACTTCCATTAATTCGTCTTCGTTCAAACCGAAAACGGCTTGGTCGGAAAGGAGTTCGAGCAATCTTTCTTTTTCTAAATTGGTCATACTGCTGCCTCCTTTTCAAAATCCGAATCGCCTAATCCTAAAAACTCTCTGACCTGTATCAAACCGCGTCGGGCGTGAGTTTTAACCGTACCGAGCGGCATTTTCAAAGCATCGGCAATTTCCTGATGCGAATATCCCTGGACGATGGAAAGCTGCAAAATTTGCTGCTGTTCGGGACGCAAATTTTTCATCGCTTCGGCGGCTTCCCTGGCTTCGACGCAAATTTGCAGGTTTTCGTCTTTAGCGGCGAAGGTTTCAACCACAATGTCTTCTAAGGAATTTGTACTCGGCTGCCGATTGGTTTTTCGCAGTCGGTCAATAAGTCGCCGCCGCGCAATCATCGCTACAAAAGTCGTCTCGGAAGCCTGCGTTTCGTCGAACCGCGCCGCGTTTTTCCAGATGTCAATAAAAATTTCCTGCACCGCGTCTTCGGCTTCGTTGGCGTTCGGCGACATTCGTCGCGCCAGCGACCAAACCAGTCCGCCATAAGCGTTTAGACAGTCCTGAACGGCTGTTTTATCACCCGACGCGATGCGCTTTAGAATAACTTTCCCCACAAATCTAACTTCCCCGTCTATAAATTTTTCGATTGGTTTTAAGCCTTTCTATTTCAACACATCTCGCTAAGTTTTCAAAAGACATTCGCTGCCGAAGCCGTTTTTGTGAGCCTCTTATTCAACGCTGAATGCTCAGATTTGTTCCTTGACCGGCGCATTTTCAAAAATCTAAATGTCGGACGAATGTATTCCGGCTGACATTTAGATTATTCGCGCAGTATTTATATTCAGATGCAGAAGGGACGGAAATTAACGGAGACGGCGGAATTTCGAGACGAGAAAAATAACGAATAATGTAAAAGTCGTCGCGGCGGAGATCAGACAGAATTGACAGAAGGCTTCGATCACGAACGCCTGCAAATAAACGAGCCAAGCGGTAAAAATCGCCATCAGAACGACCTGTCCGCCGAACAGCGACCACATCAGGCGATTGCCGTAAGCTGCGAGAATTGCCAGCGAAAAGGCGGCGAAATATGCCGCCGCGCCGAAAATCGCCAGCGGAACGCCGCCGATTTCGGCGTAGGAACTGGTCAAAACCTGTTCGCAGCCTTCGACGATGCTGCACGGAACTTTTTCGCCCGTGTAATGATGAATCGTCAGATAAACTGCATCCGCCAGCCCGATCAAGGCGACGACCGCCGCCAGCAAAGGGAGTTTGGCGACTGGAGGGCTTTGATTGAATGAAAAATCTGATTCGTGCGGCATTTTATTTATTGGCGTTGGTCGAAGCATTGACGTTGCTCGAATTAACGACGACCGCCTGATTGGTCGGTGTGGTCTGACCTTTTTGCAGTTCGGCATCAATCAACTGCTTTAACGCGCTGACTTCCATCTGTTCGAGAATAAGTTTTTTATTATTCAGATAAATCGTCGGCGTTCCGTTGATTCCGGCTCCGCGACCGCGTTCCAAATCACTATTAACTCTCGTTTTAGCCGGCAAACCGGCGACATCGGATTGATATTTTGCCAAATCGAGACCGATTTTCTGCGCGTACTCTTCAAAAATCTTTCGCGCATCCGAAGAATTCGACCACGCCTGCTGATTAGTGAAAAGCTGATCCTGCATCGCCCAGAATTTGCCCTGCATTCCGGCGGCTTCGGCAGCGATTGCCGCCTCAAGAGCGTTTTTGTGAATCTGCGTCAACGGAAAACTGCGGTAAATAAATTTGATGCGGTTGCCGTACAGCCCCGTGATTTCCTTCATCTTGATATACTGCGCCGCGCACGTCGGACATTGGTAGTCGGCAAATTCTTCAATCGTTACCGCCGCCGTCGGCGAACCGAGAACATTCGGCGGAGTCGCTCCGGCAGGCGCGGTTAAAATTTTGTCATCGGGAGTCGGCGCAGAATTGGTGTTAGTCGGATTAGGCTTCGGAGTCGGCTTCGCCGTCGAATTGTTCCAAAGCCACCAGCCGCCAGCCAATGCCGCGACCAAAACCAAGCCGATGATAATCAAAGGCGCATTACTTTTGCTGCTGTTATTTCTATTAATTTCGTTATTCATATTCGATAAACCGCCGCTGAAAACATTTGTCGGACGATTTTTATTTACGCAAAATTTATTAAGCTATTTTCAGATGCTTGCGTCCTGCTCGGCGTTCTTCCAAAACTTCGACGGTTTCTTTGACTTTTTGATAAATTCCGTCCGCGTCCAAACCGTATTTCGCCAGTAAAAGTTTCGGATCGCCGTGCGTAATGATTCGGTCGGGAACGCCCATTCGGACGACTTTTACTTTATCAAGCAAATCGTTTTCTTCCAACAGTTCCAAAATCGCCGAACCGAAACCACCCGCCAGATACGCTTCTTCGACCGTGATAATAAAGCGTTTGGTTCGCGCCAGAGCCAGAATCAATTCCGCGTCGAGCGGTTTGACGAACCGCGCATTGATGACCGTCGCTTCGATGCCGTCTTTGGATAAATTCTTCGCCGCTTCCATCGCCGGATTGACCATCGAACCGAGCGCAATGATCGCCGCGTCGCCGTCCGCGTCGCGCAGGATTTCCGATTTGCCGATTTCCAAAACTTGCGGCTTCTGTGAAATATCAACGCCGAAACCGCTGCCGCGAGGGTATCGAATCGCCGCTGCGCCCGGATGTTCAATCGAAGTCAGCAGCATATCGCGCAACTCGCTCTCGTCTTTCGGCGACATCAAAATTACATTCGGATACCCGCGCAAATATGAAATATCCAAAAGACCGTGATGCGTCGGACCGTCCGCACCGACGATTCCGGCGCGATCCATCGCAAACGTAACATTCAAATCCTGCAAGCAGACATCGTGAATAATCTGGTCGAACGCCCTTTGCAAAAACGTCGAATAAATCGCGGCGACCGGCTTCAAACCTTCGCAAGCCATTCCCGCGCAGAATGTAACGGCGTGCTGTTCGGCGATGCCGACATCGAACGCCCGTTCGGGGAATTTGTCTAAAACAACGTCCATTCCCGTGCCGTCCGGCATCGCGGCGGTCAGAGCGACGATCTTGTCATCTGTCGCCATCAATTCGCACATCGTTTCGCCGAAAATCTGCGTGTAAGTTTTCGGCGCGGTCTTATTCGATTTATGCGGCAAGCCGGTTTTGATGTCGTAAGGTCCGGTGGCGTGATAAGCGTAGTAATTTTTTTCGGGGTTCGGAAAACCTTTGCCTTTGGTCGTCAAAGCGTGAACGATGACCGGACCGTCGTCAATTTTTTTCGCTTCTTCGAGCGCGTGGACGAGCATTTCGACGTTATGCCCGTCAACGTAGCCGATGTATTTAAAACCCAATTCGTTGACTAATGCGCCGGGAAGAACCGCCGCCGCAATCGCGTCTTTGACGGTTTTCGCCGCTCTTTTCAGACGCTCGCCGAAATGCGGAACGGATTCCAAAGTGTCGCCGATTTCCCCCTTTAAACTCTGATAACTTTGTGCGCCTTTGATGCGATTTAAATATCGCGCCAAACCTCCAACCGCCGGAGCAATGGACATCTCGTTGTCATTCAGTAAAACGATCATCCGCGATTTCAGATGTCCGGCTTGGTTGATAGCTTCCATCGCCATTCCGCCCGCCAGACTCGAATCGCCGATTAAAGCGCAAACGTGAAAATCTTCTTTGTTGCTGTCCCGCGCCACCGACATTCCGAGCGCGGCGGACAAAGAAGTCGAAGCGTGTCCCGCGCCGAAAGTGTCATATTCCGATTCGTCGCGGCGCAAAAAAGGCGAAAGTCCGCCGTATTGCTTGATCGTGTGCATCTGATCGCGCCTGCCGGTTAAAATCTTGTGCGCGTATGCCTGATGCCCGACATCCCAAACCAATCTGTCCTTCGGCGTGTCGAAAGCATAGTGCATCGCCACCGCCAATTCGACCGCGCCGAGACTTGCGCCCGTGTGTCCGCCGACGCGCGAAGTCGTTTCCAGAATGAACTGGCGCACCTCGTCGGCAACTTCCTGCAAATCCTCGACGCGCAGCTGCCGCAAATCCTTCGGCGAATTTATTTCCGATAAAAATCTCATTTAATTTCGTTTTGAGTTTTCAACACTCAAACTTCGCATTTTACTTGGGGAAAAGTAAATGTTCAATGCCGTAACGCTTTCAATCGAAAATAACCCGCCTCAACGCTTTACAATTCTTTACACACCAATCCGAAAAACTTTCGACTATAATCAACTTCACAGCGTCAAATGTTGCGAATCAGCGCAAGCTAATCTGAAAAATTTAATCTAAGAGAGGTAAAACTACGATGTCATTAAAAAAGAAATTTATTTCAACGGTCGCTCTGACTTTCGCCGTCGGTGCGTTCACCACATTTACAGCGGCACAGGAAACACCTGCGCCGGACACTTTGAATCCGAAAGCGGAGAGAATGGAACGCGGCGGGCGCGGCAAAGGAATGCACGGCGGCAGACACGGCGGCGGTGACCGGATGATGATGCGCTCGCTCGAACAGTTAAATTTGACCGACGCGCAGAAGGAACAGACGCGCACGATTTTTGAAAATCACCGCACCCAGAATCAGCCGCAGATGGAAGAGATGCGCGGTTTGGCGATGAAGAAACGCGACGGCGTAATTACCGAACAAGAGCAAACTCGTCTGAAAGAATTAAAAACTCAGATGAAAGCGTCGGGCGATCAGCTGCGCGATTCGATCACGGCGATTTTAACACCGGAACAGCGCGCTCAACTCGACAAGATGAAGGAAGAAAGACGCGACAAAATGAAGGAACGTCGAATGAACCGGCAGAATCAAAATACTCCGTCGGTGCCGCCGACCGACAACTAATTTTCTTGAAAAGCGATTCAAAAATTAAACTCGAAAAGCGCGGCAAACATCCGCGCTTTTTTTCGTTTTGCCTCAACAACCAAATCTAAATTTTTCGCATCAAAAAAATCGTTGCATTTACAACTTGGGAAAAGTTAGAATCACATTCAATCAATTTATTGGGCAAGGAAGTTTTAGGAGGCATTAAGATGCGTAGAGATTCGATTCGCAAATTCGGTTCGACGTTTATGACCGGCGCGATTTTGTTCGGCACATTTAGTTTTTATCCTCTGAGCGCGGCGGCGCAGGAGCAGAAACAGCAAACCACTACCGCCGAAACCAAGCAGGACGACAAGCAGGCGAAGAAGGAAAAGAAATCAAAAAAAGATAAAAAACAGGAAGCGGCGAAAACTCAATCCGATCAGACGCAAACCGCTCAAACAACAAGCGATCCGAAAAGACCGCTTTCGCCGAAGGAAGACCCGAATCAAATCGGCAAGCGCAAAATAAACGACGGTTCGGACAAAATTTTCGGCTGGTTCGGCGGCTCGAAAGAAAAGGAAATCGCCATCGGCAGACAAATGGCGGCGGAAGTCGAACAGCAGGCGAAGTTGGTTGATGACCCGATTGTTACCGAATACGTCAACCGTATCGGGCAGAACATCGTGCTTCATTCGGACGCGAAAGTTCCGTTCACCATTAAAGTTATTGACACTGATGAAGTGAACGCCTTCGCGCTTCCCGGCGGATTTTTCTACGTCAACAAAGGTTTGATTTTAGCCGCCGATAACGAAGCCGAACTCGCCGGGGTGATGGCGCACGAAATCGCGCACGTCGCCGCCCGCCACGCGATGGAAAACCAGGGCAAAGCAACGGCGATGAATTACGGAATGCTTGCCGGAATTATTTTCGGTGGTCCGATTGCCAGCGCAGTTCTGCAAAACGGCGGCGGAATTTTAGGCGGTTTGGCGATGCTGAAATTTTCACGCGGCGCGGAAACCGAAGCCGACAATCTCGGCGTGCAATATCTTTACGCTTCCGGCTACGATCCGACGGCGATGTCCACGATGTTTGAAAAATTAGCGTCGAAAAACAAGAAAAAACCCGGCACGGTAGCCAAACTTTTCTCGTCGCACCCGCAGTCGCTCGACCGCCGCGACAGCAGTTTAACGCTCGTAGCGCGGTTTGCCGAAAAGGAAGAGTACGTCATCAGCACTTCGGAATTTCAGCGCGTCAAAGCGCATCTATTGCGCCTTTCAAACGTCAAAGCCGGAATCACCAGCGACATTGACGATATGGACGCGGGTAAGCCGACTTTGAAACGCCGTCAACCCGAAGCCGATTCGACCTCGACCGACCCGGACGGCGGTTCGAGCAGCAGTTCCAAAGACGCGCCGCCGAAACTGAAAAAACGCGGCGACGAACCGACGACACCGCAGCCGTCTCCTTCACCGGAAAACTAAATTGATTGAAACGAAAAAAACGCCTTGCTGAAAATGCAGGGCGTTTTTCTTTTTGATACTTTATTTAGTGGTAAACGGTGAGTGGTGAGTGGAAAGCAAATTCTTAAACTCACCACTCACCACTAAAATATATGTCATTAATGTTGCAGGAAATTCTCGAACAGCCGACGGTTCTGGAAAAAACGATTCAGGCGGAAAGCGGCAAATACGCCAAACTGAAAACTTTTCTGCGCGAAAAGGACATTGATTTAATCGTGCTGGTCGCTCGCGGCAGTTCCGACAACGCGGCGTTTCTAGGGCGTTACCTGTTGGAAATCACGACC
The DNA here is from genome assembly GCA_964244835.1 of uncultured Pyrinomonadaceae bacterium. Taxonomy (GTDB): domain Bacteria; phylum Acidobacteriota; class Blastocatellia; order Pyrinomonadales; family Pyrinomonadaceae. The sequence goes on along the minus strand of CAXTKJ010000062.1, from coordinate 18,499 downwards.
GGCATTCCCGTTTCCTTATCCGCGCCGTCGGTTTTTACCGTTTATAAAGCCAAGCTGAATTTAAGCCGCGCGCTCGTCATCGGCATTTCGCAATCGGGCGAAGGCGCGGACATCAATCAGGTTTTGGAAGCGGCGAAAAAATCCGGCGCGTTCACGCTCGGCATCACCAACGAAGCCGATTCGACGATGGCGAAAATCGTTGACGAAACATTGCTGATTCACGCCGGACGCGAAAAATCGGTCGCCGCGACGAAAACTTACACCGGGCAAATGCTGCATTTTTATTTGCTGGCTTCGATTTTGTCCGACGAGAAAATCGCGTACGAAAAAATTCCACAGTTCACCGCACAGACTTTGGAGTCTAAACCACAAATCGAAGAATTAGTTCAGCGATACGTTTTTATGGAAAACTGCGTCGTCGTCGGACGCGGGCTGAATTACGGCAACGCTTACGAGTGGGCTTTGAAATTGATGGAAACCTGCTACGTCGTCGCCGAAAGATTTTCGTCCGCCGATTTTTTTCACGGACCGCTGGCGATTGTCGAGCGGCGTTTTCCCGTAATGCTTTTTTCGCCGAAGGGCGTAACGTCAACGGGAAGTGCAGATTTATTAAAACGCCTGAAAGATTTACACGCCGATTCATTTTCGATTACGAACGATAAGGAAATCGCCGCGTTGAGTTCGAGAAGTTTGATGATGCCGGAAGAGATTGACGAATTTCTTTCGCCGATTCCGTTCATCGTTCCCGCACAGCTTTTCGCCGCACTTTTAGCCGAAGCGAAAGGTTTGAACCCCGACGCGCCGCGTTCACTTTCAAAAGTTACAACGACGATTTAAGTCAGAACCGCCTGCGTGAGCGGGCGGGTTGTATGCGACGAAAAACCCGCCCGCTCACGCAGGCGGTTCTGACAGTCTATCCGCCGCGCTTAACAACCATTAAAGTTATGTCGTCGTGCTGCGGCGCGATTCCGGCAAACGCATCTATTGCCGTAAAAACTTTGCTGACGATATTTTCCGAATCGGTTTCAGCAATCGGGCGCAGACATTCCAGCAGTCTTTCATCGCCGAACTCATTTTCCGCTTCGTCATATGCTTCAGTTACGCCGTCCGAATACAGCGCGAGCAGATCGCCCGCGTTCAACTGAAAACTTTTTTCCTCGTAATCCTTCCCCAACATTCCGAGCATTTCCGGCGGCATCATTCCGAGCGGCAAACCGGTCGCGTCAAATTTTTCAACCGTGCCGTCGGAACGCAGAAGCAGACAGTCGCCGTGTCCGGCACTGACGTATTTCACCGCGCCGCTTTTCGGTTCGAGTTCGATTAAAATCGCCGTTACAAATTTATTCGACGGCGTGGTCGCGTGTAGCAGTTCATTGGTTCGCGCCGCCAATTCAACCAAAGTCGGAACGCGACCGAGCAATGCCCGCATCGTCGCCTGCACGTTGCTCATTAGAAGCGACGCAGGCAATCCTTTTCCCGAAACGTCGGCAACGCACAACAAATAAGATTTCTCACCGTCCGTTTCAATCGGCAAAACGTCGTAATAATCGCCGCCGCACCACCGCGCCGCGCGATTTTTTGCCGCCAGATCGTAACCTTCGAGACGCGGCAGAAATTCCGGGAAAAGTCCGGCTTGAATGCTCGCCGCCAATTCGATTTCCTGCTCGATTTTTTTGCGTTCGATGGTTTCGCGGACGAACCACGAATTTTCAAACGCGACTCCGGCTTGCGCGACCAGTCCCGCGCCGAATTCTAAATCGGCTTCGGTGTATGCGGCTTTTCCCAAACGCGAACCGAACGCCAAAATACCGACGGTCGTCTCCGAAGACCGCAGCGGGAAAATCAATTCAACTTTTTGCGCGGTTAATTTTTCTTTCAATTCGCCGTCCGGTAAATCTTTAATTAAAATCGCTTCGGGTAAGTCTTTGATAGATGCTTCAATGTCTTCAATCGGCGGTAAAACAATCGCTTTATGTCGTTCGACCGACGGATGATTTTCCTTTTTGACGACGAGCGCGTATTTGCCGACCGCCCACCGACCGGCGAGCGTTAAAATCAAAAGCCGCGCCACTTCTTCCGGTTCGAGCGTCGCCGTCAAACCGCGCACCAAATCTAATAAAGCGCGGAGTTCCTGAACTTTTTCGTTCAGTTGAGAATTGAAATGTTTGGTTTCCGAATGCGCTTTGGCATTGGCGAGACTGCTCGCGGCGATTGCCAGCAGAGCTTTGAGAGATTTTTCTTCGTCAACGGATATTTCGCCCGTCGGCGGTTTGCCGAGACCGAGCAAGCCAACCGGCTTTTCCGCATCGCCGATTGGATAAACGTGGTCAATGCCGAAATCGCGGGCGGCGTTTTCATCATAAACGTCGCCGCTTTTGACGGTTTTCAAACCGCGCATTTGGGCGTAGCGCATCGCGCCGTTCGCTTCGACCGCAACAAACCCGCGCCCGACGAGCGTTCTGCCCATCACGGTTCGCAATAGATGTTTGAGCAAACTGTCTAAATCGAGCGACGAGGTAAGAAGTTGCGCCGATTCGAGTAGCGATTCGAGCCGCGTTGCGTCGAGAATTTTGGCTGACATAATTTAATTTTTAGCCACGAACAAACACGAAAAAGACACGAAAAAAATCAATGAAAAAGAAAACCATTTTTTTAAAAATTTTCGTGTTCTTTCGTGTTTGTTCGTGGCTAATCTTTCTTTAACCTTTTGCTCATATGCAAAGCGTTCTTTTTGCCGGGTTCGATTTCGTAGCGCACTTCGTCCATCAGGGTTTTCATCAGGCGCATTCCGAGTCCGCCGGTGCGCCGTTTGTTGATAAGTTGTTCGAGTTCTTCCTGATTGACCTGAGCCGGATCAAAACCTTTGCCGGTGTCTTCGATGTCAATCGAAAACTCGTTTTCGTCGAGTTTGGCGCGAACGATGACTTCTTTGTTCGCGTCGTGTCCGTAGGCGTGTTCGATGACGTTGGCGCAGGCTTCGTCAACGGCGAGTTCGAGTTTGCCGACTTCCTTATCGTCAAATCCGGCTTGTTTCGCCGCGCTCGAAACGAATTCACGAATCAGGGCGAGATTTTCGGTCGAAGACGGCACTTGCAGCGTAAATTTTCTCTCTAAAGTTTCCATTAATATGCCGCCTCCCAATCGGTCTCTTCAGAGAATTTTTCTTTGGCAGATTCGACATCCGGGCAGAAATGAAACAGCGTTTCAAAGCCCAAAATCTCGAACGGCTGTTTCACTTTTTCCGACAAGCCGCAGATTTTGATGTCGCCGTCCGCCTCGCGCACTTCCTCGACAAAGCCCATAAAAACGCCTAAGCCCGCTGATGAAATATAAGTCAGTTTTTCGCAGTCAACGACGATGTTATTTTGTCCTTCGTCAATAACTTGCTGTACGGCTTCTTCAAATTGCGGCGCGGTGTGCGCGTCAACCGCGCCGTCAAGCCGGATGACGGCAAAGTCGTCTTCGGAATCGGTTACGACCGAAAATGGATTTGGCATAAAAAATTTGTTCTCCTCGAAAAATTAAAATTAGATTTATTTTGCGAATAAAGATTTGGAATTACAAATCTGCAATCCAAATTTTCAGATGATTTTTAATACGACAAATGTTACATCATCGTCCGCCGGTCTGGTTCCCGCCCAACTCTCGCCGATTTCGACCAGTTGATTGATGATTTCCTGCGGCGAGTTCATTGCAATGTTTGGCAGAACTTCGGCGGCTTTTTCAAAACCGAGCATTTCGTTTTCGGGATTGAACATTTCGGGAAAACCGTCGCTCATCAGCACGACGCAATCGCCGGAGGCGAGCGCAATCTCGCGCTCCTGATATTTGGTTTTCGTGATGCTGCCCAAAGGCATCGCACGAAGACTGATTTCTTCAACCGTTTTGGCGGTGGCGCGATAAATCAACACCGAAGGCATTCCGGCGACACATAAATTCATCGCGCCGTCTTTGATTTTGAGCATCGCCATCGCCATAAATAGCCCGCGCAGATTCATCTTTTTCAACGCGCCGCTCGTCTGCGTGAAAATCTGCGGGATATTTTTCTGTCCGGCAAAAGCGTTGAATAAACTTTTTGTCGCTGTAACGACCGAACCGGCGCGCAAACCGTGTCCGGTCGCGTCGCCGACGGCGACGGTCAAAGTTCCGTCGCCGCCGACGTGAAAATCATAGTAATCGCCGCCGACTTCGGTTGCCGGTTTCATATAAGCGGCAATTTCCAAACCCTCGATATTCGGCAGTTTCTTCGGCAGCATCGAAAACTGCAACTGTCTGGCTTCTTCCAATTCTTTGGCGCGGCGTTCGTTTTCGGCTTCGACGATCAGCAGTCTGGATTTTTCTTTCTCGTGTTCGACTTCTTTGACCAGCTGCGCTTCGAGATCGGTGCTGGTGCGGGCGAATTGGCGGGCGAGAAAAACGGCGTTGGCGATAATCAAAGCGGTCAGACAGACGAATTGACCGATATATAATTTCGGCGAGTTTTCGCCGAAAGCGACGGCTAAAACGGTGGACGACAAACTGCTGACGATAAACGCCGCGCCGACGATGCCCAGAATCCACGAATTATCAACTTTCCGGCGTACGGCGCGGACAATGACAATCGAAACGCTGACGATGTTCCAGATCATCGCCGTCAGGAAAATGAGAAAACCGGGAATGAAAAACAAAAACGAAACGAGCGTTCCGAAACCGAGCGACGACAGAATCACCAGCAACGCACTCAACAACCAAAGTCCCGCCGTGACGCGCAGATAGCGCGGCAGACGATTTTCCAGAACCGTGTAGAGATAGGCGAGAAATGAAGTGAAATAAACCGCGCCGGTGAACATTCCGATCAGCATATTTGAAATCATTCCGCCCGAAGAAAACGCTTCGTAAGCGATGAGGCTAATCGCTTCGGAAAGCAGAAAGATGCTGTAAAACAAGTTTCCGCGCTGGCGCGGATAAAGTGTAAATAACAGCAGATGCAGCAGTCCGAGCGCGAGACAGATGCCGAACGTGCCGCCTCTGACGCTTTTGGTCAACGCCGTGTTGTTTAAAAATTCGGCGATGCTCGAATTCAGAGGCGCGACGCGCATCTTAAAAGCGAGCGGTTCAAACGGATATTTTTTCGCCTGCGTGTTCGAGTAACGCACCGCGATCAGATGCGCTGCGCCCGACGCGAGATTTACGCCGAGCGGCATCGAGCGCGGATTATAAACTTTCTCCTGATTCGCGTCGGCGGAAACCGCGCCGAAACTCTGCACTAATTTCCCGTCAACGTAAACTTCCGACGCACCCGGCTGACTGATCGTTAATCCGAGCGGCTGACCATCGAGCGATTCGTCAACATTGAGCCGCAAACGAAACCAGCCGATGCCGTTCCAACCGCTTTTCGGCGGCGCAAAAGTGCTGACCGTTTCCGGCGGCAGTGTTTCCCATCCAGCATCGTTCGCCTCCGGCAAAGCCCAACTCGCATCGTCGCCGGGTTTGTATTTCCAAATCCGTGTATGGAGATTGGTCAGACGTTCGTCGGATAAATTTTCCGCCGATAAAACAAGCGGTGTCGGCTCAGGTTTCGGTGCGGCGGAATTCGTGTTCGGGTCGGCGTTCGCGTTTTTTTCCTGCTCCGCCCGCCGCTTGCCTTCTTTCATTCCCCGGTCAAATTCCTCTTTGAACTTTCCGCAGCCCGCCGCGATGACGGCGAGCGCGAAAACGAGCGCGAACAAGCGCGCTTTCGTCAAATATTGATGGTCGAGAGTGAATTTTTTCATAATTGTAAATGCGCCCGAACGCCGTGATTGAAGCGGTCAAGCCGAAATAATTTCTATTGAAAACTTGTGTTTAAGATGTTACCAAATTTTGATTTTTGTCCGCGCCGGTTCGAGTCAAAAAAACGCGCAATTTCAGCAACGTGAATTTTCAAATCAGAGAACCGATTTGAGAAAGTTATTAGAAGCTATCTCAAAAATAGTTTTTGAGCGTTCAGAGAGCGTTCAGAGTTACGCCTTGAGGCGTGATTACGCCGCGCTTTTCACGCCTCAAGGCGTAACTCTGAACGCCGCCCGCATTTTTGAGATAGCTTGTATTATTTGGATTGTAGAACGACGAATGTTACATCGTCATCCGGCGGACGGCTGCCCGCCCATTTTTTGGCGGCATCGAGAAAACTTTCGATCAGTTCGGTCGGTGCGAGGTGCGAATTTTTCAAAATGATTTTCTCCGCCTGGTCGTAACCGAAAAGTTCGTTTTCTTCATTAAACATTTCGGGAAAACCGTCGCTCATCAAAACAATCCGGTCGCCGGCGGCAAGCGAAAATTCCTGTTCCCGGTAATTGAGCCGCGCGACGCTGCCGAGCGGCAAAGCCTTCTGCGCTATTTCTTCGACTTGTCCGGTCGCGTTTCGGTAAATCAAAACCGAAGGCATTCCCGCCGAACCGATTTTGACTCGGTTATCCTTGATTTTGAGAATCGTCAACGCCATAAACAACCCGCGCAGATTCATTTTTTTCAGCGAGCGCGAAATTTGCTTTAAAGTGTCGGGAATATCCGGCGCATCGGCGAGATTATTAAATAAACTTTTCGTCGCCGTAACGACGGTTCCGGCTTTCAAACCGTGTCCGGTCGCGTCGCCGACCGCAACGGTCAATGTGCCGTCCACGCCTTCGTGAAAATCGTAGTAGTCGCCGCCGACTTCCGTTGCCGGTCTCATAAATGCCGCGATTTCCAAACCGGCGATATTTGGCAATTTCTTCGGCAGCATCGAAAGCTGTAATTGGCGGGCTTCTTCGAGTTCTTTCGCCTGCCGTTGATTTTCAGCTTCGACAATCGCTAGTCGGGCTTCCTTGCGTTCGTGTTCGACTTGTTTTCCCGCGTATTCCTGCACCTGCAAAAGCTGCGTCTGCAAATTTTGGTTGGTGCGGGCGAAATTACGCGCCAGGTAAATCGAGACGGCGACCGGAACGCCCAGATATAAAGTGATGTCGCCGAGGTCTGAATACCATTGCGAACGGATTTCGATCTGAAATTCGCGCCCAATCGCCATCATTATTCCGACGGCTAAAATTAAAACGCCGCCCGCGATAATCCACGCGCCTTCGCGCCGCTCGCGCACCGCCGTAACGATCAGCCGCAAACAATCAACGAGCAAAACGAGCATCAGCACGCAGGTTATATACAAAGAAGCGCGGTCGCGTATCACGATGCAGACGATGATTAGCTGAACGGCGAGCAGCACGCAGGTAAAGCGAAAAAATTTGGAAAAGCGCGGCGCGAACGCTTCGTAGAGAAACGCCTGCAAAGCGGCAAAAGCCGCGCCGTAACTGAAAGCGAAAATGATAAAAGAAAAAGCTGAAATCAACGCCGTCTGCCTGCCCGCGTTAAAGACGTTGTTGGCAAGCGTCGCGTTTGCCAGACAGCAGGCGAACAGGCTGTAAAATAAATTGGCGCGCTGCTGCCGGTAAAAAACGAACAGCAGAAAGTGCAGCAGCGCAAAGGAATAGAGAATGCCGATAAACAGTTTGTTGCCGCTGTAACCGAGTAGATTATCGCTGTAATTAATAATTGCGCCGCTCGCGGTTTGAATGCCGCCGGTAAAGCCGGGACCGAAACGCCCGTGCGCCATCCATTTGCCGAAAACGCTCGACAAATCATTGACTCCGGTTAAAGAATAACGCACGGCGAGCGTGTGTTCGCCGCCGGTCTTAAAAACAAAAGGCACCGGAAAGCCGCGCGGATTAAATTCGACCTCGCCGCTTTGATTTCCGTTTTCAATGCTTCCGGCAACCGTTCCGAAGTTTTCGAGCCGTTCGCCGTCGAGATAAATTTCCGACGCGCCCCAGTGCCAGACGCGCCACGCGAGCGGTTGATTGACGAGCGATTCGTCAACATTTAATTTCAAACGAAACCACGCCTGCCCGTTCCAGTTTTCGAGCGTCGCCGCCGGATCGAAATTTATTTCATCGTTCGTCAGCCGCTTCCAATCGCCGTCGTCAAATTCCGGCGATGCCCACGCCGTGTTGTCGCCCGCGTGATATTTCCATTGCAGTTTATTGAGGCTGAAAATCTTGCCGTCGCGCAGCGTGTCGGCGTTCAATGCGACGGTTTTGGCGTTTTGCGCCCACGCGGAAAATGTCAGAACGCACAAAAATACGAACAAACAAGCGAGGCGAATTTTGAGTGATTCCTTCATAGTTTTTCAAATCGCTTAAAGTAAGGTTTCCGGTTTAACCTTCAGCACGACAAAGGTTACGTCGTCGTCCGGTGGTCGCGTTCCAGCCCAGTTTTCGCCGACTTTAACAAAGTGGTTGATGATCTCCTGCGGCTTTAGCTTTGCCGATTCCTTGAAAATTTTCGACGGTTAGCGCGGCTGGCTCGTTTTGTCCGGCTGCCGGAATCGAAAAAAATAACAGCGTACAAATAACTATTAAGAAATTTTGGGGAAATTTCATACGTTTATAAACGGGCAAATTTTAGTTTAGGTAAAGCGAGTATTCGCGTCTTGCAAAAGCATTATGTCGGTTAATTGCAGCAAATCCAAATTATTGGCGAAAAATCCGGGCAGCCGAATAATTTTCCGGTAATTTACTGCTCCGGCGCGGGAATACAAAATAATTTGCCCCGTAAATCAAATTAATACTATTTGTTCGATGAAATTTGATGTAGAATTCCTTGACATCTAAAGCAAATTGCTTGCTTGCCATCGTTTCAATTATTCAATCTAAAAGAGGTCAAAAGTATGTTGAGATTACTCGATATGACGCGCTCATCCATATTCCGTTACTGCGTCGGGTTAATCACCGTTGCCGTCGCACTGCTGTTTCTCTATCCGAATCTCGCCAAAAACCTTTTTGCGGAAGGCACGGAATTCGAGATGTTTATGTCGCACGGACATTGCTATTTCTGGGTGCCTTCGCTGGTCATTCTGCACGTTTTTTCGGATTTGATAATCGGAACATCTTATGTAGCAATTTCCGTAACCCTGGCTTATCTGGTTCACCGCGCCCGCCGCGATATTCCGTTCAACTGGGTTTTTCTCGCCTTCGGATTATTTATCGTCGCCTGCGGAGCCACGCATTTTATGGAAGTTCTGACCGTCTGGCACGCGACCTATTGGCTGTCGGGTTATGTTAAATTAATTACGGCGGTCGCTTCACTGGCAACCGCCGTCGTGCTGCCGTCGGTCGTGCCGAAAATTTTACTGACGGCGGTCGAAGCGAAAAAAGTAGCGGCGCAGAAACTCGAACTCGAACGCATCAATCAGGAATTACTAAAGGAAGTCGGCAGGCGCAGAAGAGCGGAAGAAGAATTAAAAAAATTCGCCGACCGCCTCGAACGCAGCAATACCGAATTGCAGGATTTCGCTTCGGTCGCCTCGCACGATCTGCAGGAACCGCTCCGCAAAGTGCAAGCCTTCGGCGACCGCCTGAAAGTCAAATGCGGCGACGCGCTCAACGAAGAAGGACGCGATTATCTCGAAAGAATGCTCAACGCTTCCGGTCGAATGCAGACGCTCATCAACGATCTGCTTACTTTTTCGCGCATTGCGATTGAAGCCAAACCGTTCGTTCCGGTCAACCTGCAAAACATCGCCGAAGAAGTTTTATCCGATCTGGAAACCCTTATCGAAAAAACGAACGGCACGGTCGAGATAGAAGAATTGCAAACGATTGATGCCGACCCGACGCAGATGCGGCAGTTGTTTCAAAACCTGATCGGCAACGCGCTGAAATTTCACCGCCCCGGAACTCTGCCGGTCGTGAAAATCAAAGGAAAATTTCTTAATGGTAATGACGATCCGACGGTTACTTATAAGGGAGAATTTTATCGAATAAGGATTCAGGATAACGGCATCGGTTTCGATAACAAGAACGCCGATAAAATTTTCAAAATATTTCAGCGTCTGCACGGGCGCAGCGAATACGAGGGAACGGGCATCGGGCTGGCGGTTTGCCGCCGCATCGCCGACCGGCACAGCGGTTTTATTACGGCGCATTCGACTCCGAACGAAGGCGCGACTTTTACTATCTATTTACCGATCAAACATCAAGAAGGCATTTCATAATGAATAATTCAAAACGAGAAGTTATAATTTTAGTCGCCGATGACGACGCAGACGACCGCTTAATGACCAAGGAAGCGTTAGAGGAAAACCGCCTGAAAAACGAGATTCGTTTCGTCGTTGACGGCGAAGATTTAATGGATTATCTGTACTGTCGCGGCAAATACAGCGAAGAAGGCAGCGCGCCGCGTCCGGGCATTATTCTGCTCGATTTGAATATGCCGAAAAAAGACGGGCGCGAGGCTCTCGGCGAAATCAAATCCGATCCCAGTCTGCGGCAAATTCCGGTGATTGTCCTGACCACTTCGAGTGCCGAAGAAGACGTTTTTCGCACCTACGATCTGGGCGTTAATTCCTTTATTACCAAACCCGTTTCCTTTTCATCATTCGCCGACGTGATGAAATCATTGACGAGATACTGGTTTGAAGTCGTCGAAATGCCGCCTGCCGCTGCCGACAAATGTTAATCCTCGGAGAAATCAAATGAACTCAAAAAACTCATTAAATTTATTGATTGTCGAAGATGATGAAGATGATTTTTTACTGACGCGCGATCTGCTCGCTGAAATTCACACATTCGATTTTAAAACGCATTGGGCGGCAAGCTACCCGGCGGCGAAAAAAGCGATTGCCGAAAACGACTTCGATGTTTGTCTGGTTGATTATCAATTAGGCGAACATACCGGGCTGGAATTTCTGCGCGAGGCTTCCGCCGAAGGTTTTCGCGCACCGTTGATTTTATTGACCGGACAAACCGATCACGCCATTGATCTGGAGGCGATGAACGCGGGCGCGGCGGATTATCTGGTTAAAGGAAAAACGGAACCCGCGCTGCTCGAACGCGCCATTCGCTACGCCCTCGAACGCCGCCGCTCACAAAACGCTTTGGAAGAAGCGGCGCGGCGCGAACGGGCAATGGTTGAAAACGCGCTCAACCTGATTTGCACCGTTGACGCTGAAGGACGTTTCGTGAGCGTCAATTCGGCTTATTTAAAGGTTCTCGGCTACCACCCGGAAGAACTGCTCGGTCGCCCGTTCGCCGAATTTATCGCGCCCGAAGATTTGGCGCAGACGAATGAAGCGGCGGCAACCGTGATGTCGGGCAAAGAAATTAACGATTTTGAAAACCGCTGTCTGCATAAAAACGGGACATATCGGAGTATGATGTGGACTTCGTACTGGTCGGACAGCGAGCAGTTGATGTTCGCCGTCGCGCACGACATTACCGAACGGAAACAGGTCGAAAATGCTCTTCAGGAAAGCGAAGTGCGTTATCGCCGATTGTTTGAAAGCAATCCGATTCCGACCTGGATTTGGGACGTGGAAACTTTGGAATTTTTAGCGGTCAATGAAGCGGCGGTTAATCTTTTCGGTTATTCACGCGAAGAATTTCAAACGCTCACGACCAGAGATTTGCGTCCGCCGGAAGATTTGCCGGTTTTTCTGGAATACATCGCTCAAGCCAATGCCGGCACCGAAAAGTTCAATTCTAACCGGCTTCAAAAAAAGGGCGGCACGATTATCGAAGCCGAAATTACTCTGCAAACGCTTAATTTTGCCGGCAGACTCGCCCGGATGACGTTGATTAATGATTTAACCGAACGCAAACAGGCGCAAGAAGCGATTCTTCAATCCGAAGAAAAATACCGGAATATCCTGGAAACTATCGAGGAGGGTTATTTTGAAACGAGTCCGCGCGGTGATCTTACCTTCTTCAATGATGCACTGTGTAATTTGCTCGGTTACAGCCGCGATGAGTTGATGGGAATCAATTACAAACAATTTACGGACGAAGAGAACGCGAACAAGATTTTCAAAATCTTTACCGAGGTCTATGACAGCAATCGCCCGATCCGGCTTTCCAAGTGGGAAATTATTCGCCGGGACGGTGAACGCCGACTGCACGAATCGTCAGTTTCTCCGAAACGTAACGAAAAAGGCAATCCCATCGGGTTTCGAGGCATTGTCCGCGATATTACCGAGCTTCAGCGGTCGGAAAAAGAGCTTCAGGAATCACAGCAGTTAGTGCGGCTGATGATTGACACGCTGCCGCAGGCGATTTGGTGGAAGGACAGCGAAGGAATTTATAAGGGCGCGAACAGTTTCATCGCCAAAGTCGCCGGGTTTGAATCGCCGGAACAGATGCTCGGACTAACCGATTACGATATGCCGTGGACGAAGGAGGAAACCGAACAATACCGGAAAATTGACCGCCGCGTAATAAAAACGGGCGTTGCCGAACTGGATATGATCGAAACGCAGCTGCAGCACGACGGCAGGCAGGCGGTGGTTACGACCAACAAAGTTCCGCTGCGGAATGCCGACGGCGAGATCGTCGGCGTTCTCGGCACTTTCGCCGATATAACCGACCAGCGTCGCGCCGTCGCCGCGCTGCGCGAAAGCGAATATAAACTCCGAACGCTGCTGGAAAGTATGCGCGAAGGCTTGCTGCAGGTTGATAATCAGGACGTTATCGTTTTCGTCAACGAATGTTTTTGCGAAATGGTCGGTTATTCATCGGAGGAACTGATGAATACGACCTGGACGCGATTGATATTTGACGACGACGGGCAGGAATTAATCAAACAGGTCAACGCCCGCCGGCGCGACGGTATTTCGGACAGCTACGAGATTTGTTTGCGAAAGAAATCCGGCGAAAGACTCTGGCTGCTCGTCGGCGGTGCGCCGATTCTCAATGCCGACGGCGTTAATACCGGCTCGATGGGCGTTTTTACCGACATCACGACGCGCAAACGCGCCGAAGAGCAGCTGCTTCACGACGCTTTTCACGATGGTCTGACCGGCTTGGCAAACCGCACGCTTTTCAATGATTACCTGCAAATGACGATTGAAAGAACAAAGCGCGAACCGCAGGAAATGTTTGCCGTGCTGTTTCTCGACTTCGACCGTTTCAAAGTCGTCAACGATTCTTTGGGACACGCCGAAGGCGATAATTTATTAAAGCAAATCGCCCGCCGTCTCGAAGTATCCTTACGAACGGGTGATTTAGTCGCGCGTTTGGGCGGCGATGAATTCACGATTTTAGTTAACCGCATCGGCGATTCGTCAGTCGCCCTGCGGGTTGCCGAACGCATTCAGGAAAATCTGCAAAAGCCTTTTGAAATCGGCGGCGGCGAAATTTTTATTTCCGCCAGCATCGGCATTGCCCTCAGCACGACCGGACACGAAAAAGCCGAAGATATGCTGCGCGATGCCGACATCGCAATGTACCGCGCCAAATCCAAAGGCAAGGCGCAGCACCGGGTTTTCGACCGCGCAATGCACGAACAGGCTTCCAGGCAGCTGCGCCTCGAAACAGAAATGCACCAGGCTCTCGAACGCGAAGAATTTCTGCTGCACTACCAGCCGATTTTCAGATTGGAAAACGAACAGCTCGTCGGTTTTGAAGCATTGGTTCGCTGGAAACACCCAGATCGCGGAATGATTCCGCCGTTCGAGTTTATTCCGGCATCGGAAGACAACGGTTTGATTCTTCCGCTCGGAAAATGGATTCTGCACGAAAGCTGTCGGCAGCTGCGCGAATGGCAGGAAAAAAATCCGGCGGCAAAACCGCTGACGATCAGCGTTAATCTTTCTTCCAAACAATTTCTGCAGCCCGATTTAGCCCAGCAAATTTCTGAGACTCTTAAAATAACGGGACTTAATCCGCACCGCCTGAAACTCGAAATAACGGAAAGTCATATTATGGAAAACAGCGACATCGCCGCCGACACGCTGAACAACCTGCGCGACCTCGGCGTTGAGTTGAGCCTCGACGATTTCGGAACGGGTTATTCCAGTTTAAGTTATCTGCACCGTCTGCCGGTTAATTATTTGAAGATTGACCGCTCGTTCGTCAATCGAATGATCGGCAGCGACGAAAATTCGGAAATCGTTCACACGATTATCAAATTGGCGCAAAACTTAAAAAAGAAAGTGGTTGCTGAAGGCATCGAAACAGCCGAACAATTCGCGCAGTTAAAAACTCTAAACTGCGAGTTCGGACAAGGCTATTTCTTCGCCGCGCCGATGGAGAAGGAAGCGGCGGAAACTTTTCTCAACCAAAAACTGCAAGGCAAAGAGCGGAATCTCAAAAGGAAATAAAGTCGGAAGCAAGAAGTCGGATAGAATTGAATTGAAAACGCTCGACCGTGTTCTGAGTCCCGCGTTTACGCGGCTCATCGTCTGCGAAGCGCGGGACTCAGAACATTAAATTCGGTTTTCAAGATGACTTCTAGTAAATAAAAAGCGACGGCAGCGGAACATCACCGACCGCGCCGAATTGTTTGGCAACAAAATTACCGTCGGAACTTCGCAGATAATACCAGAAGCCGCTGCGATTAACGGCGATGTCGAATTTCCCGTCGCCATCGAAATCGGCTTGCAGAGGTTTATCGCCCGCTTGTCCGAACGGCACGGCGGCGAATCCGTTTGCTGATTTTTGCAGATACCAAATCCCATTCGACGGGCGAAAGACGACGTAATCGGCTCGATCGTCGCTGTCGAAATCACCGGCGACGGGTGTATCGCCGCTCTGTCCGAAATTAACGCTCGTCAAATTTCCGTCGGAGCTTTTCAACACGAACCAGCCGCCGTTCGACGGACGAAAAACCGCCACATCAATTTTGCCGTCGCCGTCGAAATCAGCCGGAACGGGCAAATCTTCCGCCGCTCCGAACCTAACCGAGCGAAATTGCCCGTCGGAACTTTGCAAAACATACCAAAATCCGTTCGACGGACGATAAACCGCAATGTCGGCTTTGCCGTCACCATCATAATCCGCCGGAACTCGTTTGTCGTCTGCCGCGCCGAAACCGACTGCAAACATTGAATTATCCGCGCTTCGCAAAATGTACCAAAATCCGTTTGAGGGGCGATAAACTGCGTAATCGGTTTTCCCGTCGCCGTCGAAATCGGCGTTGACCGCCGCGTCGCCGACGCTGCCCCAAGCCGCGCTCGAAAAAGAATTGTTCGAACTTTTTTGAATTAAAAAATCCGCGTCGTTTGGATTGTCGCTCGGACGAAAAACGCTCAAATCAGTTTTGCCGTCGCCGTCGAAATCGAACGGTGAGCGGCGCGGCGAACTCGTCTGACAAGCGCAGACGAAGCCGTCTTCGACCCGCACGTCGTCAATGAACTGCCCTTCAGTTCCCGTTCCGTTGTCCGTGCCGACGCGCCAGCGCAACTGGACATTTTTGCCCGCCGCGTTCGCCGGAAGTCTGACGGTTGTCGTGATAAATTCGGGCGTTTGATTGACACCACTCTTGCCCGACCAGCCTAATCTGCCCGCCAGAGGATTCTGGCAGCAAGCGTCAATCGTGCCGTCGTAACCGCCCGATTCAAATGTGCCGCCTGCGATTAAAATGTCGCGGAATCTGCCGAAGTCGCCGATTTTAATTTCCAGAACCGCGCCGTCATAAAGGCGGTTTCTTAGAAATGTCGTCTCCAATTCGTAGCGATTACGAAACGTCAGCCGCGCTTGCGGAGAGTTGACGCGAAACGGCGGCGAAGTCAATTCATTGACACCGACCTGATTCGACGCGGCTGACGCAACAGAATTCTGCGGCGAAGAAAAATAATCTTCCGTCGTCTTCCAGATGTCCTGCGCTCCGGTCGCCGAAGTCGTCCAACCGGCGGGCAAAACCGGCAAATTAACGAAATCGAAATCTTCAAAAAAAGCGACGCGCCTTGCTCCGGCATTTAACGAAATCGTAATTGTGCCGAGGTTTTCCGCGCCGTCGTTTAACTGCAAAGTCAATGTTATCGCATCTCCGCAGTTGAGATTCGGCGACGCGGTAAAAGTGAACGAACGCGCAACTGATTCGCCGTTCACGGTCAACGAGCCGTAATTCTGCGTGGCGGACGGATTGATAATTCCACCACTCGCCAACAGCGTCGCCGTCAAATTCGTCGTGTTTCTCGCGCCCGTGTTGCGAAGCGCAATGTTGACCGTAACGGTCTCGTTCGGTTCGACCGCATTATCAATCGCGCAGCTTTCCGAAACGAAATTAAAACTGCTTTGACTCAAAACCGCCACCGGCTGAAGCGCGAAATTCTGCGTTAAAACTTGCCCGTTCGTTACGGTTACGGTAACGGTTTGCGGACGAAATCCTTTTGCCGACGCGGTTAAAACGTAAGTATTCGGAACGACGGCTAAACTGTGGAAACTGCCGAAAAAATCGGTGCTTCGCGTGTAAACCTCGTTTGCCGTCAGAGTCGCGCCGACAATCGGCTGATTATCGGCGGCGTTTGAAATCACACCTTCGATCAACGCGACCGGCGCGTTCGTGCATTCGGGAAATTTAAATTTTCCGATGCGAGTCAGCCAGCCGTATGGACTTTCCGCCTGACTCGCGGCGGTGTAGTATTCGTGCGTCATCCAAAACGTGCAGTCGTCAACCGGGTCAACCGTCATCTGGCTGTAATCGCCCCAGCGATAGCCGAAACCGGTTTGCACGCCCGTTCCCTTAATCAAAAATTCTTCGGCGCGAAAAGTTCCGGCAGGTTCGCTCGCTGTTTTGCCCGCGTATTTTATCGAAGGTTTTTCCGTTTCGCTCGCCAAACTGTAACCGACGGCGATATTGCCCTGATTGTCCTGCGCCGCGCTGCCGATCCAGCGGCTGACATCGTTCGAGCCGATAGTCGAATTTTCGCGCACCGCGTAAACGCCGTTTTGTTTTCGCAATTCATAAACGCGCACACCGGCGCGATAAGTTTCGCTCGACGGCGTAACGCGCACGGTTTGATTGACGACCAGAGATTCGGACGCGCCGAAATTTCGATACGCGAGGCGGTGCATCAGACGGTCGGATTGCGCGTCGAGCGGTTCGCCCGGTAACGGCTGCATAATGTCCACGCGGTCGAGCGGCGAAGTCGGGTCAAACGGCGCGACCGTAATCGGACTCTCGCCGCGCTCGGTAAAAGTCGAAGCGTTCGGATTCGCAAAATCGGCGTGAAAATCAAATAATCGAAGCGCGTCGTTCGCATCGCCATATTCGGTCGCCGTGTAAGTAATAAAAGTGTTCGGCGCGTTCGCGGGCGGCGCGTTCAAGCCATCCAAATCCGACGGCAGATAGCCGCCGCGCCGTTCCATCGAAGTTGCCGGCAGCGCGAAATAAATAAAGCTCGCGCTCGGATCGCCCGTGAGCATTTTCCGTTTGTCGAACGCGAAAATGCCGTTGCCTTTGTAATCGTTGCCGATGAATTCGTCGGTTGACATATAGTAACCGTCCGTCCACACGCCGAGCTTCGGGTAATCGTTCAGACGCAGATTCGGCATTACGAATTCGTAAGCGAAATACGCGCCCGTCGGGTCGGACGTTTTCGACACGGCGATCATCTGGCGAAACGGCGGCGCGTTCGTGCAGAACTGGCTCAGAATCCAGCGGTCGGCGAGCGGATCATACAAAGTAATCGGATTGCCGAAATTCGTCTGCGAACACGGCGTTCCGAGCGATGCAAAAACATCGCTCATCTTAAAACTCGGAGTCAGCGGCGCACCGTTCTTGTCGTAAATTCTAGTCAGGATGTTGACTGACTGCACGAAATGATTCGGTCCGACATCGCCGTTCATATCCGGCGGAATGACGGCGAAACCGTAAGCGTCGTTGTTTTCGCGGTTGGAAATGCCGTCGAAAGCGAGCGACGCGGGCGGCATCGGCGAGTCGCCGAAACGCGCTAAATTCCCGTCCGCATCGTGAACAACTTCTGAATTTTCGATTGTAGATTTGCGCTCGTCCGTGATGCCGACGACTTTGTTATCAGTATTTTTTAATTTCTCGAACGGCGCGATGTCGCTGATTTTTCTGGTTTCGGCGAACGCGACGGCTTGAAACGTCTGCGGTTTCACCTGAGCAAAATCCGTCGTTTGATCTTGCGCGGATTCAGCCAGATTGTTCTGCACCGTTTGATAGAAAGCGACGAAGGAAAACGTGAAAATAATAAGCGAAATAAAAGCCAGCCGTTTTTTCATTGTTTTGAGAAGTCCTTGAATTTTTATTTTGACAAGCTAATGTTAGCGAAATTCAAAAATTTCCGAAAGCGATTTTCGGCAGCCTTTCAGATGGATAGTTACAAATTTCAAAATATTAGTGAGGAAAAATAGATATTTGCCGCGCATAAATTGAAAATCATCTCTAAAAGAGACGATTTTCACGCACTTCTTGAAATTTCCAACGACGGATAATGATTCTCAACGACGGATGGCGATTTTCAAACGCTTCCTGAAAAATAACACGCACTTCCCGGAATTTTCCAAACACTTCTTGAAGAATTCAAGCACTTCTCAAGGTTTTCCAAGCAGTTCTCAGAAAAAACAAATACTTCCCGGAAAAAACAAGCACTTCTCATCATTCTCAAGCACTTCCTGGAAAAAACAAACACTTCTCAGCTTTCTCAAAGACTTCTCGGTTTTTCCAAACACTTCTTGAAAAAAACAAGCACTTCTCAGCTTTTCCAAGC
>CAXTKJ010000061.1:0-31805 GCA_964244835.1 uncultured Pyrinomonadaceae bacterium | reverse complement strand
GACTTTGATATTGAAAAGCTGCCCGCTGCGCTGCGGCGTATCTGTGAGAGTCGCTTTGAACGGCTTGCCTTCCGTTCCGACATAAGCGAATTTTTCGCTTTTCGGCGCGATTGAAACCACTTCCAGCCGACCGGACTGGCGGTTGATTCGAGCGAAAAATTCACCGCCGCCCGCGATGTCTTTGCCGTCGGCTTTGACCGTCCATTTGCTAATGCCCTTCGGCAGATTGACGGCGAAAGTATCCTGTACTCCGTCGCACGTCCCGATGTCCATAGTTCCTTTCGTATGACTGACAATCGGGGCGAACTTATTCGAGTTAATCAGCGAATTATAGGCTTGCGGCGTGTGCAGATTAAGCAGGAGAGGCGAATTCTCGGCGTAGTAAATCAGCGATTTCCAGTCAATCGCCGTTTTCAGTTTCACGCCGACGAAAATATCTTTTCCGGCAGGCGGCGGTTCGGCAAAATTGATCGTCAGCTTGCCGGAAGCGTAATCAACCGTGCCGTCGAGATCGAAACCGCCGGGTTTCCACGCCGCCGTCGCGCCGGTTTCGATAAAAGTTCCGTCGCCTTTATCTATCGCTACAAAATCCTCGCCGACTTTAATCTTGACGTGCTTCGGAACGATAGTGCCTTTCGCCGTCAGCGTTCCCGTAAAGGTTTTCGTTTTGCCGTCCGTCAGGGCGAACGGTTCACCGAAGTCCATTACACCGGCGAACTGCTCGTTATTCTCTAATTTCAAGGCGAATTCAGCGGCGACATCCTTGACGGCTTGCTGGTCGAAAACTTTGTGAAAAGACTGTTCGGCATTGCCGTCAATCAGCAGTTCGCAGTAGGATTTTGAATACTCACGCGCCATCACCGAATAATCAATCGTCGGACATTCGCCTTCGCGCAACAGACATTCGGCGCAGAAACGTCCGGTGAATTTGGCGGCGTGCTGACAGTCGCCGAAATACGGCTGTAATTCATCTTTAATCTTTTGGTCAAAGCCGTTACCGTCGGCGGGCGGTTTGACGGTCAGGGCGCGGCTGATGCGGAGCGTACGCCAGCGCACCATCGTTCCGGTGTCCGTTTTTTCGACTTTCCCTCGTTTGGTAAATAAAAAAGCCCGCAATTTATAGCGGTCGCCGCCGATGCGCGACGGCGCGAAAACCACTCCGGCTTCGCCGTCCGCATTCGTTTTAGCGATCACCGAATGCGGGCTGACCAGTCGTTCCGGGTCGCCGATGTCCATCGCCTGCGGATATGTATCATTGAAAGTCCCGACCGGAATCATCATAAAAACATTGTCCAGCATCGCGCCTTTATGCAGACGTTTTTCGTGAACCCGCGTCGTCGCGGAGGCGAGATAGCGTTTGCCGCCGAACTTCCAGAAATGATTTTTGCGCTGCGGGTCGGCGGACGGCGATGTCAAAAACTTGTCGTCTTTCTGACGATTGAGCGCGTAACTTTCGAGATAACCGGCAGGTCCTTCTTTACGGTTCTTGCCGCGCCGGACGTTTTTGAGATTTTTGCCGCCGCTCGTTCTCAAAGTTGCGCCCGCCGCCGAATCAGTCCAGGAAAGCGCACCGGCGACGACTTTGGAGGCGTTGGCGGTGTCGGCGAATTTCGGCAAATCGTCCGGGTCTCGGAGTTGAAAAAAAACGCCGATGTCGCTGACGGGTCGCCATTCGCCGCCGTCTTTTTTCGGACGGATTTCGACTTTGGCGACGACCGGGATTTTGCCGAGTGCCGGATTCGCCGCATAGAAACGGCTTTCAACGTCGTAGCGATTGCCCTTTGCCAGCGTGTATTGCGGCTCGGTGAAAAACTTTTCGTCGAAATCGCGGTGCAAAACCCGATAATCGCCGGGAATTCGCAGTTTGGCGAAACTGCCTTTGGCGGGCAGATTGCCATTCGAGACGAGAAATTCTTCGATGGATTTTTTTATCAAACGATCTAAATCGCCATCGTTCATCGTCGTCGGATCAAGCGGCGGTTTAGTAGCGGCGAGCATTTTTTTCAGGTAATCGCCCCAGACGAATTGAAAGCAGCGGTCAGCGTCCGGGTGGTCGAGCGGATACGGCAGCAAGCCGAGAACCTGCAAACGCTCCTTGCGTCCGGCGGCGGTGCCTGCCCCGTTCTTAAAAATCAAATCAACGTCGCCGAGTCGAAACGTAATCCGGTAATCGGCGGGGCTGACAACGGTATTGACTTCAATGCGCGGCGCACCTTTCAAACGGCGGCGAACGCGGGACAGCATAGTCATTTTTTATTCTCCTAATACAGGATCGAACGGCGCGGTTTCAACCTGCTGATTTTCAGGCGATTGATCTTCAGTTTGCTCGTCTTCAACTTCGCCGTCGTTAAACGGATTATTGCCGGATTGACCGTTGTTCGGTTCGGCTTCCGGGAATTCGTTGATTGCGTCGTGCAGTTCTTCGAGTTTGTCGAGCGTCGCAGCATCGGCTTCGCCCGTGATTTCCAGACTGAAACGCCTTTGAAAAGCCTTTAACGCTTCAATGGTTTCTTCGTCGAGTTTGCCGTTGATCGGGCATTCAAATCCGAGATTTTGCAGTCGCGCCTGAACGCCGCGAACTTCGGTCGTCGTTTCCAAGTAGCCGAAATAAAATTCGACGATTTCGCGGTCTTCGCCGACGGTCAAAACGCCGTGTTTGGAATTCGGCGGAAAGGTAACTTCCAACACGCCTTCGCTGGTCGTCGTTCCCGTCAAGGTCAATTTGTCGTCAATAATAAATTCGTAATTCTGGCTGGCGCGAGGCTCTTCCAGATAATCGAAAAGCTGAACGCTGAAAACGGCGGGCGTGTTTTTTAGCTGAAATTTGTGAACCTGATTAGTCGGTTCGCTCAACTCTTTCAGTCGTTTATCCGGCACGAAAACGACATCGTTCGGCACCAGCACGTTCGGGTCGCGGCGTTTTTCCTTCAACGCGGCATTGTTCGGGTGATTCCAGATGGTGTCGGGGAAAAATCCGTTCTCGAACGCAATGCTCGAAATGCAGTCGCCCTGTTTTACCTGATAATTAATCGCCATAAATCTCTAATCCCACGCTTCCTGATCCAAATCCGGGAAGGTAACTTTGCAGCTGCCGGCTTCGATTTGATATAAACCCGCCTGACCGTGTTCGTTGAGCCGCCCTTCGACCGGCGCACCGTTCGGCGGAGTAATTCGATAGCGTACGTTCGGAACAGGTTTGCCGTCCAGATCAACCAGAATAATTTCGATCCAGTCTTTCTTTTCCTTCGCTTTTTCCGGCGTATTTGTCGGCAGCGGCGGACTGCCGCCGTATTGCGTCAGCGCGAAAGAAGTTTTGACCTCAACCGGCGGCGCGTCCGGTTTGGCGACGGCTTTAGCAAACGGACACGGTTCGACCGCTCCGGGCGGTCGCGGCGGAAAAGCATTTTGCGTCTGCTTGATTTTTTCGGCTAACGGATCAGCCATCTTTTACTCCTTATCAAATTTGATGTTCAGCATAGTTTCGGGCAAATCCAAATCAGCCGCCGGTTTGTCCGGCGCGGATTTTTTCGCGTTTTCAAAATTGACGATGGTGTTGTCGAAACTGATGTCGTCTATCGCTATCGGCTTTTTTGGCGACTCCGGCTTTTCGATATTCATCACGGTTTCGGCGAAATCGGAATTTTTTCCGCCGTCGGAAGTTTCCGCCGCTGCGGATTCTTCGGACGTTTCAACGGCTTCGGCTCGCGGCTGCCAATCATTGACATCATAATCGGCGCGGATAGTTTCCCAATTCTTTTCAGTCAAAACCGCCAGCACTTCGTCGAGCCGCGCATCCGGCTCGATGTTCTCGTCGGTCAGCATCATCTGACTCAAACGGTGCAGATCGAAATTCGGCGAAACTTCAAACATCAACGCACTATATGCGGAAATCGAAGATTCGTGAGTCAGATTATAAAGGCGGGCGCGTTCGATGCTGATTTTGACGAGCGAATGCAATTTTTCGGCGGGAAGTTCGCCGACCGCCGATTCCGAATCGGGAAGTCTGACCATCGCCGCAGAATAATTTCCCTTCAAATGCGCGGCGAGTCTCTGCACGAAATTGTCTTCGGCGGCGGTTTCAAAAACCTGCATTTGTTCGGCGCGAATCAGCATCTTTTTTATTTTTGATTAACTTCGAGCGTGGTTTTCTTCAACTCGGTTTTTGAAAAATTGTAGCGCATCAAATTGTTCGCATCGTCCGATTCGGCGAAATAATACTTGACCTTCCCGAAAAACAATTCGAGTTCCGCCGCATTGCAGGTCGGAACGTAGGTCAAAAAAACGCGCGGGTCGTAATATCGAAAAAGCAGAGGCTTGCCCGTTTCGTCATAAACCGTCAGAAGCGAGCGAAAGTGTTTTCGCATTCCGCTCATCGTCAATCCGCTCTGCGCGAAAATGCCCCAGTGTTTTCCCCAACATTCACTAAACAGCCAATTCGTAAAATCCACATCGGGCAAAATCTGGACGAGATACGGCGCAACGTAAAGCAAGTCGGGTTCGAGTTCGCCGCGATACAGGCAAATATGCGGCGGACGCATTTCGTAAAGTTTGACCGGCAAGTCGGGAACTGATGCGCCGTCCAAAACCGCGTAAGTATAAGTGTTTTTTCTGAACAGATATTCAGCGAGTTTCTTTTTCATTGATTCTGGTTCGCCTGCCGGTGGCGTTCACAAATTTCGCAAAACGGTGCGCCGGTCTGCGCCGCGTTAATCATTACCTGCGCGGCTAAACTCGTGAATTGCGGTTTCGGCGGCGGCGGCGCGGGCGCAGGTGTCGGTGTCCGCTGTCCGGGAACGGCGGTGTCGGCTTCTTTCGGGTCTTTCGGCACGTCGGGACTTGCGCCCGATCCTGAACCCGCTGCGCCGCCGCTGTTGATAAAGACCATCGTGCCTTTAATAAAAATGCCGCCCGGATTGATGTTGATGAAATTGCCGCCGACCTTCAAAGTCAGATTCGTGCCGGTTTCAATCGTCAAAGTCGTCCCGGATTTCAGGTGGATTTCCTGTCCGGCATCAACGGCGAATTTCATTCCGACTTTTTCGTCCACGTCCGTGCCGATTTTTAAGGACAGTGCGCCGTCAACCTTGACGTTTTCGTCGCCGAGAACTTGACGGTGTTTGTCCTTATGAACTTTTTCATATTGATTATTCTTAACGATAAAATGCCGGTCGTTCGTAATATGTTCGAGCGAATCGTTTTTGACGCGCACGTCCATATTCTTTTCGCCGTGAATAAAAACCTGTTCCGAACCTTTTTTATCTTCAAATCTGATTTCGTTAAAACCGCCGCCGCCTTTCGACGAATCGGTCTTGATCGTGGATTTGGTTTTCTCGTCAGGCAGCGTATAAGGCGGCATCGTCGAAGGATTATAGACGCAGCCCGTGATAATCGGCTGGTCGGGGTCGCCTTCGAGAAAATGAATGATAACTTCCATTCCGATGCGCGGAATAAACATCATTCCCCATTTATTTCCAGCCCACGCCTGCGCGACGCGAATCCAGCACGAACTGTCGGAATTCGACTGCCCTTGCCGATCCCAATGAAGCTGCACTTTGACACGCCCGTATTTGTCGGTGAAAATCTCTTCGCCTGCCGGACCGACGACGAATCCCGTTTGACTGCCGTGAATCAAAGGCTTCGGCGTACGCCGTGTCGGTCGAAACGGCGGTGCGCCTTTGCCGTAAGCGATGCAGGTAAAGCCGTTGGAATACGGTTTTTCGATGTCGTCGTCGGTCGTATAGGTCGGATTCTGTTCGGCTTCGTGCGTTACCGACGTGATAACATATTGTCCATTCTGGTCGCTGTTCGGATGATTGCTCAGTTTAAAACGATAACCCGTCGTCAGTGAACTGCAATCGGCGTTACCGGAAATGATGCGATGCTGCGCGTCAATGGACTGCATCACAATTTCGGCTTTGCGCGTCTTGTCTTCAAAAACATTCTGCAAATTGCTCGCCTGTTCGCCGCCGCCGCGATCAATGCCGTCGTACTTGCGGGCGTAACCGGCGGGAAAATCATAAACTTCCAATTTTTGATTGTCGCCGACGGTAAAGAGACTCGGATGAGTCGCGTCGAGGCGGTTAGTCGGCAGTTGAAAATTGTAATCCCAGAACGAAACTTTGCCCGACTGCAAACGATGGTCGTTCTGCCATTTTTTGATTGAAGTTACAAAGTCCTCTTCGTCGGAAACTTTGAGCGCGAACGGAATATCGCTTTTTGAAGGACAATCCCGGTGCGACAGCGGCGTGTCGGCGATAATCATTTTATGCTTACCGTCGGAATGCTCGAAGTAATAATAAATTCCTTCTTCTTCCATCAAACGCGACACGAAATCGAAATCCGTCTCCCGATACTGAACGCAGTAATTGCGCGGCTTATAGTTTCCCTGCACCTCGTAAGAAACTTCAAAACCCGCCAAAATCTCTCTCAAAATATCGGGAACGCTTTTATTCTGGAAAATGCGGCTCTGGTAAATCTGCGTCAGCAGCCAAACGTGCGGCACAATCGTCGCGTAATAATATGAAAAACGAATGTCGCGGTGTCCCTGTGAAAACTGATTGACGATGCCGCTCATCGTGCGAATCGTGCCGTCGCGCTGCGCGATTTGGATGTTGACCGCCTGACCGAGAATTGATTTGGCATCAACTGCGGTAGTTTCATAACCCGGCGCATCTTCTTCGTGCAGCAGTTCGACCTCGAACGAGAAAAGGGACGAAATTTCTTCGGTCGCCGACAGACGACCGAGCAGCAGAAAATCTTCGCCCAGCGGAGTCATAATTTTCAGCAGACGGTTTTGTTGCGTGGTCGCCATAAATTTTTCTATCGGTTTGAAACAAACATTTTGAACTGACGGTTCACTGTCCAATTTGGCGCGGTTTAAGCCAACGGTAAATCTTTGCGGCTAAAGAAATTTCGCTTGCTTCGATAATTTCGTGTTTCTTCGGAAGTGTTACTTTCCAAAACAAAAAACAAGTTTGCGGGCGATTTGAGTAGCATCTTAACGCCTGTAAATAAAGAAAGTCAACTGATAAAATGCTTTTCAAACGCCGCTTAACATTTGAGTTAAAAGTTTGGTTTTTAAAAGAAAAAAAGGCGGCGGGAATTTGTTGAAACAAACTTCCGCCGCCTTTTTACAATCGCTGATTTTGCGAAATTTATTAAGTCGCCTTGCCTTCCAGAAACGCCTTCAATCTTCTCGAACGCGACGGATGACGAAGTTTTCTTAAAGCCTTCGCTTCGATTTGTCGGATGCGTTCGCGGGTCACGGCGAAATGCTGTCCGACTTCTTCGAGCGTGTGTTCCGAACCCGTATTGCCGAGACCGAAACGCATTTTGATAACTTTTTCTTCTCGCGGTGTCAGCGTCGCCAAAACTTCGTCGGTGATTTCCCGAAGGTTGCCGAAAGTAACCGATTCCGCCGGATTCATAATTGATTTATCTTCGATGAAATCGCCCAAATGCGAATCTTCTTCTTCGCCAATCGGCGTTTCGAGCGAAATCGGTTCCTGCGCGATTTTCAAAACCTTTCGCACTTTGGAAACTGAAATATCCATCTTCTTGGCGATTTCTTCCGAAGTCGGTTCGCGTCCCAATTCCTGAACGAGCGCACGCGAAGTGCGGATTAATTTATTAATCGTCTCGATCATATGAACCGGAATTCTGATTGTTCGCGCTTGGTCGGCAATGGCGCGTGTAATCGCCTGCCGAATCCACCAAGTCGCATAAGTCGAAAACTTGTAGCCGCGCCGCCACTCGAATTTATCAACCGCCTTCATCAAACCGATGTTGCCTTCCTGAATCAAATCGAGAAACTGCAAACCGCGATTCGTGTATTTTTTCGCAATCGAAACGACGAGCCGTAAGTTGGCTTCGACCAATTCGCGTTTCGCCTGATTCGTCTGCTGTTCGCCGACCAGAATCGTTTGCAGGGATCGTTTAATTTCGACCGTCGGCAGATTGTATTTCTCTTCGATTTCCGAAATTTTCTTTTTGTTTTCGGCAATCGTGCGCGACAGTTCCTTTTTCAATTCAGGCGAAGTTCGCTTGCTTTCGAGTTTGTCTTCGGCTTTGGTGATGTCGCGCTCGGATTTTCTGATGTCGTCGGAAACTTTGCGAATCGCGCCGATCAATTTTTGCATTGCACGTTCGGTCAGGTTCAAATTTTTGATTTCCTGCGCGACTTCCAAACGGTAACGCGCCGTTTGCCGTTTCAACGCCATCAATTTTTTCGACGGCTTGCCCTTTGCCTTTTTCTGTTCGTCACGCAAAGTCAAAAGCGATTTCAGAGCCTTGTTAAAATTGTTGCGAATGTTGCCGATGCCTTCGAGCGTCCAGCGCAGATATTCTTCCGCCTTGTCTTCCTCGCCCGTCAGTTCGGCTTGCTCGGAAAACGTCACGGTTTCGCGGATATAGCCTTTGCCGTTTTCCAAATCGTCGCCGATTTGGAGAAGTTTTTCGACCGAAATCGGCGAGCGCGAAATCGCTTTGCGCGTTTTGATCTGCCCGCGTTCGATTCTTTGCGCGATGGTAACTTCACCCGCTCTCGTTAAAAGCGGCACGACACCCATTTCGCGTAAGTACAAACGCACCGGATCGTTCGATTTGTCGAGCGTTCCGGCTGATAAATCCAAATCTAAATCGTCTTCGTCAATCTCCTCCGCGTCTTCGTCGAGCGAAAGGCTCGCCGCTTTTTCGAGCAGCTGCGCGTCGTTATCGGCGACCGAGATATTCGCGCCTTCCAGTCTGGTTAAAACGTCTTCGATGTCGTCGGGCGACATCATTTTATTCGGAATTTCGCGGTTCAGTTCGTCAAAGCTCAGAAACTTTTTTCGTCTGCCGAGTGCCACGAGCCGATCCATTAAATCTTCCTTTTCGTCATAGTCTGCCATAAATTTATTGAATAGCTTTTGGATTAAAAATCCTTATCAATCGTTGTTTGTAAAATAAGTCTAAACGCCGTAATTCGTGAAAAGGTTTCAGGCGTGAAAAATCATAAAATTAAATATTTTTAATTTCGTGAATGAGATTTCGCAATCTATATACGAAAACTTGTCATTATAAACTATAAATCAGGAATTATCTAACCGCTTGCCGAAAATTTTTCCAATCGTTTAATAAAGGATTTTTAAGAGAATTTTCCCTTGTTGAGATTGTTAATTTCCGCCGATTTTCTTCTCAAAATCGCGCTTCATCCGCGCCAGATTAATCTGTTCGGTAACGAGCGCGTCGCGCAGAACGAAATCGCCGGTTTGTTCCGCGAACACGAGTTCCTGACTGATTTCCAGAATGCGCGAAGCAATCGCCATCGAGCGCAAACTCGCCACGCAGTTTTCGGCTTCGCGCAGCACTTCGTCCATCGCGTCGTCAATTTCCCGCGCCGGTTCGCTCATTAAAAGCACGGGAACAAAATCGCTCGCCGCTGCGTCGTCCTGCACCAGTTCGAGCAGATTTTCGCTCGTTACGTCCGAGCCGATTTCGCGCAAAGCGAGCAGCGCGCGAAAAACTTCGGCGGTCGCCAACGCTTCGTAATCGGTTTCTTCGAGCGCGGGCAAAATTATTTCGCGCAAATCCTTATCGTAAATCAACAGTTCCAGCAGATGCTGTTCGGCAACCGTCATTTTCGCCTGCGTCGCACGGGCGACTTGTTGGCGAACGGTTTGCGCTTCGAACTTCGTGCCGAGCTTGACGGTTTTCCACAAATCGCGCTTCAAAATCGTATCTTCGACGCGCAGAAAATTCATCGTCTGGTCGAAAGCGTCGCGTTTCTGAATCGGATTTTTAATCGCCGTCAAAATCGGCATCAAATCTTCAATCGCTTCCGCCTTTTCCTTCGGCGAAGCCATATTGCGCTCGCGGTCGAGATTTTCTAAAACGAATTGCAGAAACGGAAAGGCGTGTCCGCGCATTTGATTGTAATTTTCCGAGCCGTTCGCTTTCAGGTAATCGTCCGGGTCTTGTCCGTCCGGCAAAATCAAAACCTTCGTCTCGAAATCATCTCTAATCAAAGTTTCAATCGCCCGCCGCGCCGCCTTCACGCCCGCTTTGTCGCCGTCGTAATTGATAACGATTTTCTTCGCAAATCTGCCCAAAAGTTTCGACTGCTCCGACGTGAAAGCCGTTCCCAAACTCGCCGCCGTGTTGCGAATGCCGTATTGATAAAGCGCGATCAAATCCAGATAACCTTCGACCAGAATCGCAAATTTTTTGACTCGGATTTCCTCTTTCGACTGGAAAAGCCCGTAGAGATGCTCGCCCTTCGTGTAAGCCGGAGTTTCCGGCGAGTTGAGATATTTCGGTTCGCCCGTCGCCAGTATTCTCGCGCCGAACGCAATCGGATTGCCTTTGATGTCGAGAACCGGAAACATCACGCGCCCGCGAAATCGGTCATAAACGCGCTTTTTTTCTTCGTTAATCGAAACCAAACCGCTCGCTTCGATTAGCTTTTCGTCCGCGCCCTTCGCTTTCAAAAGCGACATTATCGCGTCCCAACTGTCGGGCGCGAAACCGATGTGAAAAGCCTTCTGAGTTTCGACGGAAATCTCGCGCTTTTCCAGATATTCACGCGCCGCTTTCGAGTGCGGATTATTTTCCTGCAAATGGTTCTCCCAAAATTCGAGCGCGTATCTATTTAATTCAATAACCTGGTCGGCAATCGCTTTTTGTTCTTTTTTACGCTGTTTGTTTCGTTCGTAATTCTTATCGTCAATCGGTTCAGGCAGGGCGATGCCGGAAATTTCCGCGACCCGTTTGATCGCTTCGGGAAAGTTTAAGCCCTCCAATTCCATCACGAAATTAAAAGCCGAGCCGCCTTTCCCGCAGCCGAAACATTTGTAAAATCCTTTTGACGGATTAACCGAAAACGAAGGCGTTTTCTCGCCGTGAAACGGACAGTTTCCCCAAAAATTCGCGCCCTTTTTCTTCAAAGGAACGTGCGCCTCGACGATCCGCACGAGGTCGGCGCGATTTTTTAGTTCTTCGATAAAACTTTGTTCGTAGAGCATTAAATGATTTGCAGAAATTCGGTTGGCGTATAAATCTTCACGGAAGAATTACGGATGGCGTTCCAGCACATAATCTAAGACGATATTCGTATCAATTAAAACTCGCATTAAGCATATTTCTCCGCCAGATATTCTTCGATTAATTCGCGCTCTTCTTCTCTGGTCATTGGAACATAGCCGGTTTCAGGTTTGAGGCAGCCTGAAAGATTAATAGCGACAGCGATTCTTTCGTCCACCGACAGCTCTCTTTGAAATTCGTCCGTCACCGCGCTTTTAATTTCTTGTTCGATGTGGCGACGAATTTTTTCCACAATCTCTTGTTGTTCGGCAATCGGCAAGTGAATTATTTGTTCGATAATTTCCATTTGCATAAAAAAATCTCCAAAACTAATTTACGAAACGGCGGCAGCCGATTCAAATTTTTATTCTAGCATTTTATTCCGCTCGTTTATTCGCCGCGATTTTTCGGTTTGTCAATAAAATGTTTTTGTCTCTGCGCTTTCATATCATAAAATTATTCGTGCCGTTTCTGGAAAGAAATCCGCAATCAGACTTTGTATAAATAACGGAAGAATTAAGGTGGTCAAGCGCAGTGGCAGGCAAAAAGGCTTTCCCGAACTCTGTCCGAAGTCTATTCATATAGCTCCGAATAAACTAATTTTTAAGCCGCGTTCACCAAAACGCGGCTCTTTTTTATTTTTAAAGGCTTCCGCTGCTTCCGCAAGCCGTTCCACTCGTTCTGCAAAACTTTCAAGTGCTTCCGCGCACGCGCCCGCCGCTTCCGCGCACGCGCCCACTGACTCTGCAAGCCCGCCCGCTGACTCTGCAAACGCGCCAAGTGCTTCCGCGAACCGACCCGCCGCCTGTGCAAGCCGACCCGGTGCTTCTGCAAACCGACCCGCTCGTTCTGTACGCGCGCCCGCCGCTTCTGCGCGCGAAACTATTGCCTGTGCAAGATTTCGGTGAGGTGCATACAGTTTATAAAGAGCGGCAAAGCGGCAAAATTTCAGGCAAAAGATGAATTTTAGAAAAATCTGCTTTGCTGTTTCCGGTTTATTTATGGCTAAATTAACGAATTATGCAAAAAGTTCTGACCGCCGAAGAAATGCGCGAAGTTGACCGTTTGACGACGGAAAAATACGGCATTCCGTCAATTCTGCTGATGGAAAACGCCGCCCACGCCGCCGCCCGCGTCATCACGGAAAAACTCGGCGGTTCGGTCAAAGGAAAATCATTTTTGATTCTTTGCGGCAAAGGCAGCAATGGCGGCGACGGCGCGGCTCTGGCGCGAATTTTATGGACGCAAGGTGCGAGAGTACAAGTAAACCTTTTCGGAAGTGTTGAAGAAACGAAAGGCGATGCCAGAATCAATTTTGAATTTTGTAGAAAGAATTATGAAGAACAAAAAGTGAAAGAAAAAGTCAGCTTCTTCTTTTTTGAGTACTTTGATAGAAATTGGATAAATGAAGTGAGTTTGATATTTCGTTCAGGTTTGTATTCAGATACTGTGGTGATTGATGCTTTATTTGGGACGGGTTTATCAAAAAAACTTGAAGATCAACTATCAGAGCTTTGTAAAAGATACGTTAACCTAAAAAACGAGAGTCGAATTTTTTACCTAGTATCCTTGGATATTCCATCAGGCTTAAACGCGGATTTTGGCGAGCAAGTCGGCGAAAATTTCCAAGCCGATTTAACCGTAACTTTTACCGCGCCGAAACTCGCTAATGTTCTGCCGCCCGCGTCGAATTTTAACGGCGAACTCATCGTGGCGAATATCGGTTCGCCGCAGGAATTGATTGATAATTCGCCGTCAAAACTGTTTTTAGCCGAAAAGAAAGACGCGCAAAAGTGGCTGAATCAAACGAAATATACGAGCGATTCCTATAAAAACAAGCGTGGACACGCGCTTTTGATTGTCGGTTCGCGTGAATATACCGGCGCGGCGGTTTTGGCGGGGAATGCGGCGATGCTTTCGGGTGTTGGGCTAACGACGGTGGCGACGAGCGAATCGGCTCAACAGGCGATTGCGGCGAAGGTTTTGGAAGAAGTTATCGTGCGCGATTTGCCGGAGACGAAAAGCGGCGCGGTGGCTGAAAAGGCGTTTGAAACGGTTGAAAAATTATACGAAAAGATTGATGCGGTCGGCATCGGCTGCGGGTTGAGTTCATCAGAAGAAACGACGAAGGATTTTGTGCGCGAGGTCGTCGAAAAACGTCAAACGCCCGTTGTCATTGATGCTGACGCGCTCAACGCTTTGTCGCCGTTTGATTTGCAGGGAAGCGCGGAATTGCCTCTGATATTAACGCCGCACGAAGGCGAATTTCTCAGGCTTTTGGGAACGAAGGACAAAGACGCGCTGAAAGACCGCGTGAAAGTCGTGCGCGATTTTGCCGAAAAACACAATGTGATTTTAGTTTTGAAGGGCGAGCGCGTTTTGATCGCCGCGCCTGACGGAACGGTCGTCATCAATCCGACAGGGAATTCAGGGTTAGGAAAAGCAGGCAACGGCGACACTTTGACGGGAATTATTACGGGTTTCGTCGCGCAAGCCGTGCAGATGAAAATTGACATCTTTGAAACCGTCGTCGCGGCAGTTTACATTTCGAGTCTGGCGGGCGACATCGCGGCGGAGAAATTCGGGAAGCGTTCGATGCTGGCTTCGGACGTGCGTGAATGTTTGGGCGCGGCGGTTGCTTCGCTTGAAGGATGAGGGATGAAGGATGAGGGATGAAATAAATCCGAAGAATGGAATCGAAAGCGGGGAAATTGAAAAACATCTCTGTCGTTCGCCGCAGGAGACTTTCGATTTCGGCGAAAAGTTGGGCGAAAGTTTGCGCGGCGGGGAAATCGTTTTGCTTTCGGGCGGACTCGGCGCGGGGAAAACGCTTTTGACGAAGGGGATTTTATACGCGCTCGATTACGACGTTGACGAAGTTACGTCGCCGTCGTTCGCGCTCGTCAATTTATATCGCACCGAAAAATTCGACGTTTATCACATTGATTTCTGGCGGCTCGACGACGTGGGAAATGTCGGCGCGGCGGTCGGGCTGAACGAGATTTTAGAAGACGAAACGGCGGTCGTCATCGCCGAATGGTCTGAACGATTGAAGGAAACCTCTTTTGAAAATAAAATAATCCGCGTTTCGATTGAAGGCGACGGCGATGATGCGCGGATAATAACGCTCGATGCAGAAACACGCACGAAGTAAGTGTGTCGTTAAATAAGAGACACACTTACTTCGTGCGTGTTTCTGCATTATGATAAAAGTTTGTTATGAAAATCGTTTTTATGGGAACGCCGAACCCGGCGGCGGAAAGTTTGAGGCGAATTTTGGCGGACAATCACGAAGTCGTCGCGGTTTATACGCAGCCGGATAAACCTTCGGGGCGCGGCAATAAATTGTCGGCTTCGCCCGTCAAAGAATTCGCTTTGCAGAACGATTTGCCGGTTTTCCAGCCTGTCAAAATCAAAACGCCCGAAGCGTTGGAAATTTTCCAATCGCACAACGCCGATGTCGCGGTCGTCGTCGCTTACGGGCGAATACTGCCGCAAACTTATCTCGAAGCGTTTCCGAAAGGCGCGATTAACGTGCATTTTTCACTGCTGCCGAAATATCGCGGAGCTGCGCCGGTGAATTGGGCGATTGTGAACGGCGAAACGAAAACCGGCGTTACGACGATGAAAATGGACGCGGGTTTGGACACCGGCGCGATGCTTTTACAACTGACCGCGCAGCCGCAGTACGATAATCAAGCGACTTTCGCGCCGATTATGAAAAAGGAAGACGGTTTGATTGACTGGAATTTGACGGCGACGGAACTCCGTAATCGTGTGCGCGGATTTCAGCCGTTCCCGTCGAGTTACACTTTATATCAGGGCAAAAAATTGACGATCTGGAAGGCGCGGCAAGTTCAGGAATCGGGAATCGGGATTCAGGGTTCAGGGATTATTTTAGAAGCAAAAGGTGAAGAATTAAGGGTCGGCTGCGGGAATCAAACTATTTTACAAATCCAAGAATTACAACTCGAAGGCAAAAAAAGAATGGCAACGCGCGATTTTTTGAACGGAATCAAATTAGCGGTCGGCGAACGGCTGGGCAGCTAGAAGCTACTTCAAAACCCTTTAATTCTACATTTTTCATTCTAAATCTTTAATTTTTTTTTCGTAATAAAATTTAGAATGAAAAATGTAGAATTTAGAATTCAGACAGATGTTAGAGATGAATATACAAATCATCACATTTTATAAATTCAAACGATTGGAAAATCTGCCGGAAATCAAATTGATTCTAAAAGCGGCGATGGCGGATTTGTCGGTTTTGGGAACGATTATCATCGCCGAAGAAGGCTTTAACGCGACGGTTGCCGCGATGCCGGAAGACATCGAAAAATTTATCGCGGTTTTGGAAAAAACTTTTGAAACCGAATTGATCTACAAATCTTCATTTCACGCCGAACGCCCGTTTTTGAAAGCGAAAGTGCGAATCAAAAATGAAATAGTATCGCTCAGGCAAAAGGTCGAAATCGAAAAGGGAATCGGGACGCACGTTAAATCCGCTGATTGGAATGAGATAATTTCCGACAGTAATACAATCGTTCTCGACGCTCGGAACGATTACGAAGTCGAAGTCGGAACTTTCAAAAACGCAATTAACCCGAACATTGAAAAGTTCAGCGATTTGCCGAAATTCGTCGCGGAAAATTTCGATCCGAACGAGCATAAAAGAATTGCGATGTTCTGTACGGGCGGCATTCGCTGTGAAAAATTCGCGCCGCTGATGAAAACGCTCGGCTTTGAGGAAATTTATCAACTCGAAGGCGGAATTTTGAAATATCTGGAAGACGTGCCGGAAAACGAATCGCTCTGGCAAGGCGAATGCTTTGTTTTCGACGATAGAATCGCGGTTGATAAAAATTTAGAAAAAGGGGAAATCGAAGACAATCGCCCGCTTTCCGTTAATCCGCCGAAGAAAAAAGTTTGAAGTCGGAACGCTGAACGCTGAATTTTTCTTAAATTCAGCGTTCAGCGTTCCGACTTCAGCGTTCCAATTATGAACATCTCGCCCGCCCGCATCGCCGCGTTTGAAATTATCGCCAAAATCGAAACGGAAAAATCGTTTTCGTCGGTTCTGCTGCCGGTTTATGAAGAGAAACTCGAACCGAAAGATCGCGCCCTTTGCCACGAAATCACGCTCGGAACTTTGCGGAAACAGCTTTATCTCGACCGAATTATCGAAAAGCTGACGAACGGGAAAAAACTCGATTCAGCCGTGAAGATTATCCTGCGAATCGCGCTTTATCAGCTAAATTTTCTCGACAAAATTCCGGCGCACGCGGCGATTAACGATGCGGTAAATACAACTCAAAAAGCGAAAAAGACTTCGGCGAAAGGTTTCGTCAACGCGGTTTTGCGAAGATTTACGCGGGAAAAAATCGAATTAAATTACGCCGATGAAATCGAAAAACTTTCGGTCGAAACTTCGCATCCGCGCTGGCTGCTCGAACGATGGATTCGGCAATTCGGGTTTGAACAGACGGAAAAATTGGCGGCGGCGAACAACGAAACGCCCGCGACGGTTTTTCGTTTAACCAATAAATCAAACGCGAACACGGTCGAGATTTTAAGAAAATTAGGATTGGAAATCGAAGCATCGGAAATCGTCGAGAATGCGTGGAAAGTTGATAACTCCAATCAAATGCTCAGGCTTTACGCCGATGAAGGCAGAATTTATTTTCAGGATGAAGGCTCGCAGCTTGTCGCGCAGTCGGTGAATTTGCAAGCCGGGGAAAGTTTTCTGGAAGTTTGTGCCGCGCCGGGAGGCAAGACGACATTTGTCGCAAGGCAAAAGGCAAAAGGTAAAAGGCAAAATCTGATTGTTGGCGGCGATTTATACGAACAGCGCGTCAGATTTTTGCAGGCGAATTGTCGGCGGCAAGGCGCGGCAAATGTGGAGAATTTACGTTACGACGCGGAAAAAGATTTGCCGTTTGCCGATGAGAGTTTCGATGTCGTGCTGCTCGACGCGCCGTGTTCGGGAACGGGAACGATTCGGCACAATCCTGAGATTCGATATTTTTTGGAAGAAAAAGATTTCATTGAGTTATCAGATAAACAACTCCGAATCTTGAAGAACGCATCAAAGATTCTGAAAAAAAACGGCAGACTGATTTATTCAACCTGTTCATTGGAATCAGAGGAAAACGAAGCGGTCGCCGAGCGATTTCTTGAAGGCAACAAAGATTTTAGACGAGTTGCACCGAAAGTTTCCGAAAGGTTTCTGACGGCGAGAAATTACGCCAGAACTTTTCCGCAAATTGATCGAACGGACGGGTTCTTTATCGCCGAGTTTGAAAAGACGGTGCTTTTTTCGTAAAGTCTTTATTGATTTCTTCCCTTAAAAATCGAATAATCTTTTTTTCAAATTCGTCAATCAAAAGCAAAATGAGTTTTATAAAAAAAGGCGCGGCGGCGTTCGGAAAATTACTTATCGTCATTATACTTGCCGGGACGTTCATCGTCGGGATGGCGGGCGTGGTTTATATGTCGCTTCAGGGACAGGAAATGAAAGTTCCCGAAATCACCGGCAAGGATTTTAACGAAAGCGAAAAGGAACTCGCGGCGATGGGTTTGCGCGTTAAAAAACGCGCCGACCGGTACAGCACGGAAAAGCCGAACACGGTTCTCGAACAACTGCCGAAAGCCGGCGACACGGTGAAAACCGGGCAGATGATTTTGGTCGTAACCAGCAAAACGAACCCGGAAGGCGAGGAAGCACCGACGACGATCAAAAAGAATGTTGACGATTTGGACGACAGCGAAAAAATCGAGGAATTGATTTCCGATAAACCAAAGAAGCCGAAAGCGAACACGAACGCCAATTCCAACAAGAAAAAGGCTTCAACGACGCGCGATGTCGAGAGCAATAATTCCAACGAAAATTCCAATTCCGCCGACAATAAAAATTCGAGCGATAAGAATTCCAATTCGGGCGATAAATCGAACAAAAACGCGGCGACTAATTCAAATAAAACCAATTCCAACTCGAACAAATCGAATACGAATGTGAACAGAGCCGTTGCGCCGAAGCCGGTCGTTTCCGGCGGCGACGTGCGACCGCGCAAAACACCGCAGCCGTAATAAAGGTCGCTGCAAAGCAACGGCGGGTTTTGTTTTGGCAACCAAGTTGAAAGAAAATTTTCGGAAGAATGTTAGAAATCGCTCCTTCTATTTTATCGGCGGATTTTACGCGCCTCGGTGAAGAAATCCGTGCGCTCGAAGCGGGCGGCGCGACGGTTTTGCACGTTGACGTGATGGACGGCAGATTTGTTCCGAATATCACTATTGGTCTGCCGGTCGTTAAATCAATCCGCAAGTTCACCGAAACGACGATTGACTGTCATTTGATGATCGTCGAACCGTCGCGTTACGCGGTCGAGTTCGTCAAAGCGGGCGCAAATATGGTTTCGGTTCACGTCGAAGCCGATCCGCATTTACAGCGAACTTTAACGGCGATCAGGGAAGCGGGCGGCAAAGCGGGCATTGCCATCAATCCGGCAACGCCGCTGGTGAGTTTGGAAGAAGCCTTGCCGTACGCCGATTTTATTTTGCTGATGTCGGTTAATCCGGGCTTCGGCGGACAAAAATTTATCAGCACTTCGATTGATAAACTGCGCCGTTTGAAACGAATGATCGTCGAACGCGAACTGCCGACGCGCATCGAAATTGACGGCGGCATTGACGCTTCAAATATCGGAGTAATCGTCGAAGCGGGCGCGGAAATTATCGTTTCGGGAACGGGCGTTTTCGGCGGCGGCAATCCAACCGAAGGCGTGAAAAAATTGATTGACGCGGGAACGAATTGGGCGTAGAACCAATTACGAATTTCAAATTACGAATTACGAATTTTTGTAGTTTGAAATTGATTGTTATATTCCGAATTCATTCTCGAATAAAGTCGGATTTTGCCAACTAAAATTCGTAATTTGAAATTCGTAATTAGATTAAAGAAGTTATGTTTTTACACAAATATAAAGCAGTTTTATTCGGTTTATTTTTGACCGTTTCTTTGGTCGCGGTCGGCGCGGCGCAGAATAAGGAAGCGCAGGGTTCAGTTTCGCAAAGGCTCGAAGTGATGCGGCAGAAACTCGAAACGATGCGTCGTTCGCTGGAAAGCGCGGCTTCAGTTTTGAAGGACGAAAACAAAGGCGACAAAGACAAAAAAGACGACAAAACGAAAACCGAAACGCCGCTCGGACGGCTGCGCGGTTTGCAGAAAGAAGCGTCGTCATTGCAGTCGGAAGTGAACACTCTGCGCGGCAAAGTTGACCGGGCTGAAAAATATGAAGTATCGGAAGTTGACCAGCTCGAATCGGCGGTCGGCGAACTGCAAACGCGCTCGGATAACGCTCTGACCGAAACCGCCGGAGCGCGCGCCAATCCCGAATCAGCCGAAGGAAAAGCGCGGGAAGTCAAGAAAAAGAAAAAATTCCTGGGTATTTTCGGCGGCGGAACTGACGAATACGAAGAACTGATCGGCACGGTTACGCCGGGACGCGACCGCGAACTTTTTATCGTGGCGACCAAGGAAGTTCGTAAAAACAATTACGATGTCGGTCGGCTTTTATTCCAGACGATTATCACGACTTATCCCGATTCGGCGTATCTGCCGATGGCGAAACTCGCCGTTGCCGATTCGTTTTATCTCGAAGGCTCGACCAGCGCGTTGATTCAGGCGGCGGCGGCTTATCAGGAATGGCTGACGTTTTTCCCGACGCATCCGCTGGCTGATCGCGTTTTATTAAAAGTCGCCGAATCGGAAATGCGCCAAATCGGTCTGCCTGACCGCGATTCAACCCGCGCCCGCCGCTCCGAGCAACGCCTTCGCGCACTTTTGCAGCAGTATCCGAATACGGGTTTGAAGGATTTGGTCAATAAACGGCTCGAAGAAGTTCAGGACAATCTCGGACTGCACAATCTTTATATCGCCAACTATTATTACAAACAGTCGGTTGACCAGAAAAAAGGCGGATTAAAAGGAGCGCAATCGCGCTATCGTGAAATTCTTGATAAATATCCGCATTTCAGCTTTATGGACGAAGCCCTTTTCAAACTCGCCGTAACTTACCAGATTGAAGAGGAAACCGACCAGGCTGCCAGATATTTTCAGCAACTCGTCCGCGATTATCCGAACAGCGATTACGTCGAAAAATCAAAGGAACAGCTGACGTTAATCGGCGCGACCATTCCCGAAACAAATATGGAACGAATAAAAGTTCTCGCACCGGAAAAAGCGTCGTTCATCGCCAATTTCAGAAACGAACTTTTCGGGCTTTATCCGCTGACGATTGATAAGGACGGCGTTTTGATGACCGACGATTTCGACAAAGAAAGATTTGAGCTGATTGATAAAGTCATCGAAAACCAGGGCGAACTCAACGCTTCGGAAATTCCGAAATCTTTAACGACGGTGATTTCGCAGCAGAAGCCTCAAAAAGAAGCTGATAAATCGCCGACACCGCAAAAATAATTTTTCCAAACTTGAGTTTCGCCGGACAAAAGCGAAACTCATTTTTATTTTATGGAAGAAACAGCCTCTGAAAATCTCGCCGAACTCGAAAAGTGTTACCGCCTAACTGCTCTTATCGTCGGCGCACCGATTTTGCTTACCCTAGTCCTGACTATCGTTCTGACAGTCGTCAATTTATTCGTTTTTCCGAGAACGGAAAGTCGTCTTTCACCCGAAACCATACAAACGCTCTGGATAGTGATAGTTTTTCTCGCCGTCGGGACGTTCATCCTGCGGCGAATGTTTTTTCGTTGGGAACGTCTGCGAGACATCGCTTTGTTGAAAGGCGTTAAAGGACTTTTGGGAACTTTGCAGACAAATGCGATAATCTTAGCAGCTTCGGCGCAAATGGTTTTTGTTATCGGTCTGTTCGTCGCTTTGTGGAGCGGCGACGGTTTCGACATCTTACGCGCCGGAATCGTCGCCTTGATTCTACTGGCGATAAATTTCCCTCGAAAATCGGTTTGGAAGAAAATCGTTACGAGTTTAGAGGAAGTTTAGGAAGGTTTTATGAAAAATAAATTGTTCGCGCTCGCCGTCGTTTTTGTTTCGGGTAGTTTTCAAATCGTTTCGGCGCAGACTCAACCGCCGGTTGTCAAAAACGTCGAACAAATTACCGCTCAAAAACCGGCTTCGCGGCAGCAGCGCGAACAGGCGTATGCCAAACTGCTCGAAGGGCAGCGTTACATCTGGAATCTGAGAAGTGCGCGGACGGACGCGGCTCTGGCAAATTTCGCGGGACTCGCCAGACAATCTTTGCAGCGCGCCGTCGAACTCGACCCGACGCTTGCCGAAGGCTATACCGCGCTCGCCGAACTCGCTAAAAACGCCCCGCCGTATAACATTGAAGATTCAATTTCAGCGGCAAACACCGCCGTCAAAATTGATAAAAACAATTTCGGCGGTCATCAAATTCTCGCCCAGCTTTACACTTTCAAAAGTCTTTTAAATCGCGGAACTCTAGACGCAAATCAAACTGAAAAAGCCGTCGCCGAATGGAAGGAAGTCATCCGTCTTGATCCGCGCAACGCCGAAGCCCACGCTTTTTTGAGCGAATTCTACGGTCGTTCAAACAAACCGACGGAAAAAATCGTCGAACTGCGAAGCTGGATCGCGTCCGCGCCGCCCGTCGGCAACGGTTTCTACGGTAGAATCTTTCGCGGCGAATCGCTCGCCCCCGAAAGCGCGAATTTAAAACTCGGCGAGGCTCTGTCGAAAGCCGGACAAACGCGCGAAGCCGTCGAAATTTTAAGTCTCGCCGTCGCCGACGAACCAGATAATCAGGAAGCCGTTGATCTGCTCGGCGACGCGCTCAAATCGGCTGATGCGTCCGCGTCCGCCGTCGCCGTCGAATCCTTAAAACAAGCCGTTTACGCCAATCCCGAAAACACCGCGCTGATCGTTTTGCTGGCACAGGTGCAGGCGAAAGCCGGAAAAACCGATGATGCGGCAAAGGTTCTGCAAAATGCTTCTTCCGAATTGACGGGCAAAGATGAAAACTCCGCCGCCAATCTGCAAACGGTTTTAGGAGACATTTTCGTCGAGAAAAATCGCTACGACGAAGCCGTCGCCGCTTACCAAAGCGCATTGACGATTCGCGGAATCGGCGAAACCGAAGCCGTCGCGCCCGACCGCCGCGATTTTGCAATTCGCGTTTTCGACAAAATAATCGAAACCTACAAAAAGGCGAATCGCCCGAACGAAGTCAAAGCCGTCATTGCCCGCGCCCGACTCGTTCTGCGAAAAAGCGATTTATTTGCTGATAAAGGATAATGTTTTCTGGAAACCGGGAAACTTTTCTGCGAATTCGCCGATAATCTGGGATTCGGATTGATAAAAACGTCTTGAGTTGTCAAAAGAATTTTTGTTAAAGTTTTTACAGGCGTTTTTGGAAATCAAAACGGTTTGTCAATTTCTTATAATTGGCACTTATCTCTCCCAAAGAAAATTGCCCACAACTGAATCTGCGGTTTGATTATAAAACATCCGACCGAAGCCTTGGACGATAACGGCAACTCCGCAGCGATGCGGAAGGCGCAAAATCGTGAATCTCGAATTGAGTTTCGAGATTGTCTGATTTCCGACTTTGAGGTTTGAATGCTTAAAATTTTTTTCCTTTTATTATTTTTACTGGCGTTTTCGCAAATCGCGTTTTCGCAAAACGGTAACACTGAAAAACGCCCGCAGGCGTATCTGGTCAGTCGCGGCGATACCCGTCCGACACTTTCGCGCCCGCGAATTGTTAATGCCGTCGCCGACGATCAAAAAGTCGAACATTATTCCAAAAAAGATTTCCAACTCGAACGCGAAGTTTTTGATTTAATCAACGTACAGCGGACGAAAATCGGTCTCGGTTCGCTGCAATGGAACGACGATGTTGCGAAAATGGCGCGGCTGCATTCGGAAAATATGGCGAATTTCAGATTTTTCAGCCATACGGATTTGAACGGCTTGATGGTGAACGAACGCGCCGACGCGCTCGGAATTAATAAATGGCGGGCGATTGGCGAAAACATCGCCTACAATCGCGGCTACGAAAATCCGGCGCAGTCGGCGGTCGAAAGATGGATGCAGTCATCCGCGCACCGCGAAAACTTATTAAATAACCGCTGGAAGGAATCGGGCATCGGCATCGCCGTTACCGAAGACGGAACTTATTATTTCACGGAAGTTTTTCTGCTGAGAAAATAATCGAAAGATAAAAAAGAAAAAGATGAAGCGAAGATGATTTGCTTCATCTTTTTTCTTTTTTTATGCTTGGAAAATGCCGGAAAACGCTTTCACTCTGCCGTCGTTCGCTAAAATAAATTTGCATTTGCGCGTTTTTGGCAAACGCGCCGACGGTTTTCACGAACTCTGCACGGTTTTTCAGACGGTTTCGCTGTGCGATTATCTGACGTTCGACGAAAGCAAGCGAATCGTTTTAACGTGTGACGACGCAAAAATTCCGACCGGCGACGAAAATTTAATTGTTAAAGCCGCCAGGATTTTACAAAGTAAATTTCAAATCGAGAAAGGTGCGGCAATTCATCTCGAAAAAAAAATTCCTGCTCCGGGCGGACTTGGCGGCGGTTCATCGAACGCGGCGGTCGCTTTGATCGGATTGGCGAAAATTTGGGAAATTAAAATCGAATTTGAAGATTTGTGCGGCATCGGTAAAGAACTCGGTTCGGACGTACCGTTTTTCTTTTACGGCGGTACTGCGTTGGGGACGGGACGCGGCACGGAGATCGTTTCACTCAAAGATTTTCGCGCCGAAAATATGCTGATTGTAACGCCGAATGCTGACGTTCCGACAAAAGCGGCTTTCGCCCGTATGAATGTGCCTGACTTGACAAATTTTGACTCAAAAAGTATTCTCGAAATTTGCCGTGAAGAGGCAGAATCTCTTTATTTACGGCAATCCGAATTGAGAAACGATTTTGAAGCGACGGTTTTCGAGTTAGAACCGGAAACGGCGCGAGCCAAGCAGAAACTTTTCGATTACGATGCGAAATACGCTTTGTTATCCGGCAGCGGAGCAAGCGTATTTGCTATCTTTGACAGCGATTTGAAACGGCAGGAAGCGTTCGACAAATTAAAAGAGGAACGCGATTGGCGCGTGTATATCGTCGAAACGATTTCGCGCCGCGATTATCTGAAACAGTTGAATTTAGATAATATTTCGCCTTCCTGATTTTGATTTTATTGGGGCGTAGCCAAGTGGTAAGGCACCGGTTTTTGGATCCGGCATTCGTAGGTTCGAGTCCTCCCGCCCCAGCCATTTTTTGAGAAAAAACGACGGGCAACTTAAAGCGGTCTAAGTTGCTCGTCTTTCATTTATTTTTGCAAAGTTCGTCAGGCGATAATGAGCGTAACCGGCAATATCAAAATCTTTTCGGGCAATGCGAACCCGAAACTGGCGGAAGAAATCTGTCATCATTTAAGCTGTGACTTAGGAACGGCTTTCAGAGACCGATTTTCCGACGGCGAATTTAATTTTCAAATCGGCGAAAACGTGCGCGGCGCGGATGTTTTTATCGTTCAGCCGACTTGCCCGCCGTCAGACCAGAATTTGATGGAACTGCTAATTATGCTCGACGCATTTTGTCGCGCTTCAGCGGAACGGGTAACGGCAGTGATTCCATATTTCGGTTATGCGCGTTCCGACAAAAAAGATCGTCCGCGTGTGCCGATTGCGGCGAAATTGATTGCGAATTTGGTGGCGAAAGCCGGAGCGCACCGCGTTTTGACGATTGATTTACACGCGACTCAGATTCAAGGGTTTTTTGATATTCCGGTTGACCATTTATACGCCGCGCCGGTTATCGTCAACTATTTTCAGGAGAACCCGATTGACGATTTAATCGTCGTCGCGCCCGATACCGGCGGAGCGGAACGCGCCCGCGCATATGCGAAGCGGCTTAATACGGGTTTAGCGTTG
Source organism: uncultured Pyrinomonadaceae bacterium (assembly GCA_964244835.1). Classification (GTDB taxonomy): domain Bacteria; phylum Acidobacteriota; class Blastocatellia; order Pyrinomonadales; family Pyrinomonadaceae. The sequence continues at coordinate 6,813 of CAXTKJ010000061.1, read as the reverse complement.
TGCGATAAGCGGCGCGAAAAAGCGAATGTCGCCGAAGTAATGAACATCGTTGGCAACGTCAAAGACAAAAATTGTTTGATAATTGACGATATGTGCGACACGGCAGGCACGATTTGCAAAGTCGCCGAGGCACTTCACGCCAACGGCGCGAACGAAATTTACGCCTGCTTTACGCACGCGGTTTTGTCAGGCAGAGCGATTGAAAATCTGAGAAATTCGCATTTGAAAAAGATTATCGTAACTAATACGATTCCGCTGTGTAATAAAGGACAAGAGTTAAAAGCGGAAGGCAGAATTGAAGTTTTAACCGTTGCGAAACTGCTCGCGTCGGGAATTAAATCCATTCACGATGAAACGAGCGTTTCATCATTGTTCATTTAAGTAGTGGTGAGTGGTGAGTGGTGAGTTGTGAGTTTAAGACTCTCCGAAACTCACCACTCACCACTCACCACTCACCACTAAAAAATATGGCAGATAAAGTTGTAATAAAAGCGGAAAAAAGAGACGGTCGTGGTAAAAACGATGCGCGTCGGCTGCGAGCCGCCGGAAAAGTTCCTATTTCGATTTACGGCGGCGGCGGCGAGACGATTGCGGCTATCGCGGAATTGAAGGATTTGGCAGCGGTTTTGCGCTCGGACACTGGACATAACACGATCTTTACGATTGATATGATCGGCGAAGGCGCGAACGACGTGATTTTTCACGACCGTCAGATTGACGCGCTGAAAGGTCGTTTGGTTCACGCTGATCTGCGCCGTTTGGCGAAGGGCGAAAAAATCGAAGTTACCGTTCCGATTCACATTATCGGTGAAGCCGAAGGTTTGAAGGAAGAAGGCGCGGTTTTGAATCAAGCCATCCGCGAAATCAAAGTTTTGTGCGAGCCGAGCAAAATTCCTGAATTTTACGAAGTTGACGTTACCGAATTAAACGTCGGCGAATCGTTCCACGTTTCCGATTTGAAAGTCGAAGGCGGCGTGGAGATTCTTGAAGAGCCGGAAGCCGTTATCGCTTCGGTTGTCGTCGTTAAGGAAGAAGAACTCGAACCGCAGACGGAAGCGGCGGGCGAACCGGAAGTTGTCGGTAAAGACGGCGAAACCAAACCGGACGCAAGCTAAAGTTTTATTTCAGATTACGATTATTTTTGAAAGATGGATTCGTCGTCTGAAACAAATTGGCTGATCGTCGGGTTGGGAAATCCGGGTTTGCGTTATGAAAAAACGCGCCATAATCTCGGCTTTATGCTCGTGGATTTACTGGCGCGGGAATTTCAAACGTCAGTCAAGCGCGAAGAATGTCGCGCTTTGATCGGTCGCGCCGAAATTGAAAATCAAATGGTCGAACTCGTCAAACCGCAGACGTTTATGAATCTGTCGGGCGAATCGGTCAGTTGTTTTTTGAAAAAGCCGAATCGAACGAGCGAAAAGTTAATCGTCATTTCCGACGATTTAGCTTTGCCTTTAGGTTCGCTTCGGATTCGACCGAAAGGTTCGGCAGGCGGACATAACGGGTTGAAATCAATTATCCAATGTTTGCGGACGGAAGAATTTATTCGTCTGCGAATCGGGATTCAGCCGGAACACGAACTGCGCGACACGAAGGATTTCGTTCTGGAAAATTTTTCCAAAACCGATTTCATACAAGTCGAAGAAGTTTTACAGCAAAGCACCGACGCGATTCGAGCCATCATCGCAGACGGCGTAGAGAGAGCGATGGCGAAGTTTAATTAAAGGATAAAGGATAAGGAATAAAGGATAAAGAAAAATGAGTTTCGTTTATCCTTTCGCCCTTTGCCTTCATCCTTCAAAATAATCCCTTCTTGCTTCATTCAAAGAAATGAGGCTTGAACAGCCAAAAGGAGGAAAGAAATTGGCAGAAAAAAGAGTATATGAGGTGATGTATATCGCCGCGCCGGAAACGGCGGATGAGGATATTACCAAGCTGAATGAAGCGATTCAGCAGCAGATCGAAAAGGAAGGCGGCAGCGTCGTCAAAACCGAATTGATGGGCAAGCGCAAACTCGCTTATCCGATCAACAAAAAAACCGAAGGTCATTATACTTTGTTTGAAATCGAAGGTTCCGGTCAGGAAATCGCCGAACTCGAACGCCGTTTTCGCGTTAATGACGCGGTGATTCGATTCGTTACCGTGCGCGTTGACGAAGACCGCAAAACGGCGGCGAAATTGACTGCCAAGCGCGAAAAAAGTCAAAATCGGCGCAACGGTGGTTCATCTGAGTTTAATCAAAATCAAGATTCGGGAAATGAAGCCCAGGACAATCAATAGGAGCAGCAAATGGCAGACAACAGAATTAACGATAGTGAAGAAATTCAAATGAACGATATTGATTTGAATAAAGTCAGCGAGTTGAAAAACGAGCGGATGCCGCGCCGTTTTCAGCGTCGTCGGCAGGGCGCGAATATCCCGGATTATATTGATTGGAAAGACGTGGATTTTCTGCGGCGGTTTATCCCGGAACGCGGAAAAATTATGCCGCGCCGCATTTCGCAGATTTCCGCTAAAGACCAACGCCGTCTCGCCAAAGCGATTAAACGGGCGCGTTCGATGGCTTTAATCCCGTTCGTCACGGACTAAAAAAGAAATTAACTGTTCTGAGTCCCGCCTTTAGGCGGCTGTTTTGGATTCTCAAAGAATGCCGCCTAAAGGCGGGACTCAAAACTTAAGGAGAATACTATTATGGCAACCACTACGATTCTTTTACGCGAAGACATCGAAAATTTGGGCGGACGCGGCGAAGTCGTGAAAGTGAAAGCGGGTTATGCGCGAAACTTTTTACTGCCGCGCGGCATTGCGACCTTAGCGACCAAAGGCAACGTCAACCAGATCACCAAAGAGCGCGAATCGCTTCTGAAAAAAGCGGCGACCGAAAAATCAACCGCCACCGCGCAAGCCGATCAGATGAAAGATATTTCATTGACCTTCGAGCGCAAAGCGGGCGAAACCGGAACGCTTTTCGGTTCGGTTACGACGATTGACATTGCCGAAGCGTTGCAGAAGCAAGGCTACGAAATTGACCGCCGCAAAATCGTTTTGAAAGACACGATCAAGGAAACCGGCGACTACACCGCTAAAGTCAAACTTTACCGCGATGTTACTCTAGACATTCCGGTCAAAGTAACGGCGGAAGGCGCGGCAGCGGCTCCGGCAAAATCTGAAACAACGGAAACGGAAGAAAAAGTTGTGGAAGATTCTGTGGAAAACAGCGGCGAAGAGACCGAAAGCTAATAAATACGGGCAAAACAAACAAACGCAAATCTTTGTTTGTCGGCTTGGATTATATTATTATCAAAGACTGCAAGGTGAAAACTTGCAGTCTTTTTTTATCCGACAACAACCGAATTAAAAAAGCGCGGATTAAGATTCGCTGATTGGTTCACTTTTCCCCAAACAAATTCGACCAATCCGAAATCCAGAATCCAGAATCCAAAATCCGAATGACTCCATATCAAGAATCAACGCGCGAACAATTTCTCGAAAAGCCTCTGCCGTCCAGCCCGGACAGCGAGCGCGTGATTTTGGGAGCGATTCTCCTCGATAACGAACTTATCACGCAAGCCATCGAGCAAATTAGTGCCGACGATTTTTACTCGCCGAACAATCGCCGTATTTTCAAAGCGATGACCGCGCTTTTTGAAAAAGGCGATAGAATTGACCCGATTTTAATTGGCGAAGAATTGAAAAAAGACGGCTCGATTGATTCCATCGGCGGCGTGGCGACGATCACGAATCTAACTTTCGGCTTGCCGCATTTCTCGAACATTTTCGATTACACGAAAGTCGTCAAAGGCAAGGCAATGAGCCGCAATCTCATCAAAGTCTGCAACCAGATCACGAGCGAAGCCTTAGCCGAAGAGGACGACCCGGAAATCATTTTAGATAACGCCGAACGAATGATTTTCGCCCTCGCCGACGAAAAAACGCGGCAGGGATTTTCGCACATTCAGCCGATTGCCGAAACCGTTCTGGCAAAAGTCCAGGAATTTGCCAAACGCGAATCACACGCCCTAACCGGACTTTCGACCGGCTTTCGAGATTTGGACGAAAAAACTTCCGGCTTGCAGCCGACTGATTTAATTATAGTTGCGGCTCGTCCGTCAATGGGTAAATGTCTGAGTTCAAACAGTTTAGTGGTTTTAGAAGATGGAAGTGTAGGAACTATCGAAGAAATTTACAAGCAAAAGTCGGCGAAACTTTTAACGCTCCAGAATAATTACAAATTCAAATTAACTGAGGCAAGTAATTTTATTGATGATGGAATCAAACCCGTTTTTCGGGTAACAACAAAACTCGGACGACAAATCGAAACGACGATTACACATCCATATTTAACGATCAACGGCTGGCGCAAACTCGAAGAACTAAAAGCCGGTGATAAAATCGCCGTTCCGCGAATTTTGAATGTTTTCGGAGAAGATGAGTGGCGCGAATGTGAAGTTAAAATCTTAGGATATTTGTTGGGCGACGGTTGCTTGACCAAAACTTCACCCGAATTTACGGTCGGAAAAATTCAATTAAAGGATGATTTCATCGAAGCCGTCAGCGCGTTCGGCGATGTCGAAGCCGTTCAGTCAAATTCGTTTGATCGAACTTTGTCCTATCGCGTTCGTAAAATCGGCGGCAAAACGAGAGGTGCAAATGCGCTGACCGTCCGGCTGAAAAATCTCGGTGTTTTCGGCTGCAACAGCCACACGAAATTTATTCCGAAGGAAGTTTTTACGCTCAAAAAAGAACTCATTGCCGTTCTGATAAATCGTCTTTTCTCAACCGACGGCTGGGCGAGCGTTTTGACAAGCGGACAAGTTCAATTAGGTTTCGCGTCGGTCAGCGAAAAAATGATTCGGCAGGTTCAGCATCTTTTATTGCGTTTCGGCGTGATCGGGAAATTGAGAAAACGCGCCGTTAAATACAAAGACGGTAGAAACACGGCTTGGCAGATTGATATTACCGACGCGCTTTCCATCAAAACCTTTATTAAAGAAATTGGTATTTTCGGCAAAGAAGCCGCTTTGGAATTAGCACTAAAAACTCTTGAACATCGAAATTACCAAACTAACGGGGACTTAATTCCGTTAGAGATTTGGGAAAATATCAGTAAATCGAAAGGCACGGAATCTTGGGCATCATTGGCGCGGCGAGCGGAAATCAAAGGTCATACGAACATTCACGCCGGAAAACGTGCGCCTTCGCGTCGGCGTTTGGAAAGTCTGGCGACGGCTTTGGAAAATGAGACTCTGCAAAATTTAGCGACGAGCGAGATTTATTGGGACGAAATAGTTTCGATAGAATATGCCGGAAACAAGCAGGTTTATGATTTGACGATTCCCGAAACGCATAACTTTGTCGCCAATGACATCTGTGTTCACAATACGGCATTATGCTTGACTTTGGCGCAGAATGCCGCGATTTTGGAGAAAGCGGTGGTCGCGGTTTTCTCGCTCGAAATGTCGAAGGAGCAACTTGTGATGCGTATGCTGAGTTCCGAAGCGAGAGTTGACGCGCATCGTTTTCGCACCGGCTATCTGACGCGGGACGAATGGGGCAGACTCGCCGAAGCCATCGGAACTTTATCAGAGGCGAAGATTTTTATTGACGACACGCCGGGAATTTCCGTTCTGGAAATGCGGGCGAAAACGCGGCGGTTATTTACCGAGCAAAAGAAGCTGGATTTAATCGTTGTTGATTATTTGCAGTTGATGTCGGGCGGCAAACGCTCGGAATCGCGCCAGCAGGAAGTTTCGCTGATTTCGCGTGAATTGAAAGGTTTAGCCAAAGAATTAAACGTGCCGATTGTCGCGCTTTCGCAGCTTTCGCGTGCGCCGGAAGCTCGTAATCCGCCGCGTCCGATGATGTCGGATTTACGCGAATCGGGTTCGATTGAGCAGGACGCGGATGTCGTCGCTTTTATTTACCGCGAAGATTATTACAAACCGTCGGAGGAAAACGCGGGCATCGCCGAACTTTTAATCGCCAAACAGCGCAACGGTCCGACGGGAACGGTGAAACTGGCTTTCCTGCGCGAATTCACTAGATTTGAAAACTATTACGGCGACCAAACCAGTAATTTCGATTAACGAATTCTAAAATTTCAGAGACAAAAAATTATGAGCGAAGATTTGCGTTATCCGATTGGAAAATTCAGCAAAGACGTTGAAATCACGGCTGAATCGAGAAAAGATTTTGTCGCGGAAATCAGCGAATTGCCCGCAAAATTAAAAGCGGCGGTTGACGGTTTGAGCGATGAGCAGCTTGACACGCCGTATCGTCCCGAAGGCTGGACGGTGCGCCAAACCGTGCATCACGTCGCGGACAGTCATCTGAATTCAATCGTTCGTTTCAAACTTGCGCTGACCGAAGACGCGCCGACGATTCGACCGTATTACGAAGATCGTTGGGCGGAATTGGGCGACAGTTCGCTGCCGGTTGAATCTTCGATGAAAATTATCGAAGGCTTGCATCACCGCTGGACGACTTTGCTGAATTCTATGTCGGACGCGGATTTTCAGAGAAGACTCGTGCATCCCGAATCGGGCGAATGGACGCTCGAAAAGATGCTGGCAATGTATGTTTGGCACGGCAAACATCACACGGCGCACATCACGAAACTGCGGGAGAGAAGCGATTGGTAGTGGAAAATTATATAGCAAGGAACAACAAGAATGTCTGAAAACATCGCGTCGAATCGCCTTTTATCTTTGGATGTTTTTCGCGGAATGACCATTGCCGGAATGGTTTTGGTCAATAATCCGGGAACTTGGAGCGCGATTTATCCGCCGCTCGAACACGCCGAATGGCACG
>CAXTKJ010000060.1:0-32096 GCA_964244835.1 uncultured Pyrinomonadaceae bacterium | reverse complement strand
CGCGACAATTCTTTTTTCCATTTGCACGCACATTTTTATCCGCCGCTGCTGCGTTCGGCGACGGTCAGAAAATTTCTCGTCGGCTTTGAAATTTTGGGCAGCCCGCAGCGCGACATCACGCCCGAATCAGCCGCCGAAAGATTACACGAAATGTCGGAAATTCATTATTTGAATACTTGAAGAATTAACCGCAGATGAACGCGGATAGATGCAGATAATTTCCTAAAAATCTGCATCTATCCGCGTCCATCGGCGGTTTAAATTTTTATTTGATAACTCGCGCCGCCTGTTGTTTCTGTAAAAGCTGATCGGCAATTACGCCGAGCAAAATCACTACACCCATTACGGCGAAATTTAAACTGCTAGGTATGCCCAAAAGGTTGACCAGATTCTGCAAAACCTGCAAGAGAGCCGTGCCGATTAAAATGCCGATGATCGAACCCGAACCACCGCGCAGAGAACAGCCGCCCAAAACCGCCGCCGCGATGCCGTAGAGTTCGTAGGAATTGCCGTGCGACGAAGGCGAAACCGAGTTAGTATAAAACGCAAGCAGAATGCCGGAGATGCCGGCGAGAAATCCGCCTAAAATATATGCGCCGGAGACGATCAAATCCGAATTGATGCCCGAATAACGCGCCGCCGTTTCGTTGCGTCCGACGGCGTAGAGATAACGCCCGAAAATCGAGCGGTGCAGCACGACGTAGGCGACGACGCTGATTAAAATCAAAATAACAAACGGTGTCGGAATGCCGAAAACGCTGCCCGTCGCCAGATTTTTCAGCGTCTCAAAACCTTCGCTCGCGCCGAAGCCCTTCGTTTCGTCGCCCGCAATGAACCGCGCCAGCCCGCGATAAAAAAGCAGCCCGCACAAGGTTGCAATGAACGATTGGATTTTAATTTTGGTGATGAGAAATCCGTTCAATGCGCCGACTAAAGTCGTAACCAGAATGACCAGCGGCACGGCGACGATTGCCGGAAGATGCCATTCGACGAGGAAAATCGAAAGCAAAACGCCGAGCAGCGCGAACACCGAACCGACCGACAAATCAATGCCGCCCGTGATAATCACGAGTCCGAGTCCGATGCTGAAAATGCCGTAAATACCGATCAGCCGCGCCAGATTTTGCAGATTGACCGCCGCCAGAAAACTCGGATTAAGCACCGCCAAAACGACGCACAAAACGACGAGCAATATAAATGTGCCAAGTTCTTTTCTCATAGGTTTAGGGGTCAGGATTCAGGGTTCAGGGGTCAGGTTTTGAATCTTAAATCCGACCCCTGAATCCTGACCCCTGAATCCTGCTTATCCGACGGCGAGTTTCATTACCGATTCTTCGCTCGCCTCGGCGCGGTCGAGAATGCCGGTGATCGCGCCTTCGTGCATCACGGCAACGCGGTCGCTTTCGCCCAAAACTTCTTCCATATCCGACGAAATCATCACGATTGCCACGCCGCTGTCCGCCAAGTTTCGCATCAGTTGATAAATTTCCGACTTCGCGCCGACATCAATGCCGCGCGTCGGTTCGTCGAAAATCAGCATTTTCGGATCGAGCGAAAGCCATTTCGCCAGCACGACTTTCTGTTGGTTGCCGCCCGACAAATTTCCGGCGTTTGCTTCGACCGACGGAGTTTTGACTTTCAGTTTTTCGCAGTATTCTTTCGAGATTTTGACTTCCGCCGATTTATTGATGAGACCGGCGGACGAATAGCGCGGCAGCGCGGGCAGCGTGATGTTTTCACGAATCGGCACGTCAAGAATCAACCCGCAGTGGCGGCGGTCTTCGGGAATCAGATAAATGCCGTGACGAATCGCATCGCGGGCGCAAGAGATTTTCACCTCTCGCCCGTCAATCTTAATCGCGCCGCCGATGGGCGCGTCCACGCCGAAAATCGCCTGCGCCGCGTCCGACCGACCCGCGCCGACGAGACCGGCGAAACCCAAAATTTCGCCTTTGCGGACGTTGAAAGAAATCGTCTGATTCGGATAGCGGCGCGTTTTCAAATCGCGCACTTCGATCAAATCGGTCGTCTCGATATTGAGCGGCGGTTTTTCGCGGCGGACGAGATCGCGCCCGACCATCAATTTCACAATCGCGTCGTGATTGATTTGTTCGCGGGCGAGTTCACCGGCGTTTTTGCCGTCGCGCAGTACAATCACGCGGTCGGCGATTTCCTTGATTTCGCCGAGGCGGTGCGAGATGTAAATAACGCTGACGTTTTGTTTTCGGAGTTCTTTAATCACCGACAAAAGCGTGTCGGTTTCGGTTAAAGTCAAGCTCGAAGTCGGCTCGTCCATAATGACGATGCGGGCGTTGACCGACAGGGCTTTAGCGATTTCGACCATCTGCTGTTCGGCAATCGAAAGCCGTTCGAGTGGCGTGTTCGGCGGAAAATTTAAGCCCAATCTTTTCAAATAAACAGCCGTGTCGCGGTTTATTTTGTCCCGATCAACCAGAAAACCGAACGTGAGCGGCTCGCGTCCGAGATAGACGTTTTCGGCGACGGTCAGATTGTCGAGGACGTTTAATTCCTGATGAACGAAGCCGATTTGATGAGCGGTCGCGTCCGCCACGCCGCGAATCGAAACGGCGTTTCCGTCAATGAAAATCTCGCCTTCATCGGGCTGATAAACGCCGCCCAAAATCTTCATCAAAGTAGATTTTCCCGCGCCGTTTTCACCTGCCAGCGCAACGACTTCGCCCGCGCCAACCGAAAAATCAACCGCGTCGAGCGCGATCACGCCCGGAAAACGCTTGCTGATTTTTTGCATTTCGAGAATCATATTTTTCAATCACGAATTTCAAATTACGAACTATGAATTAAAGAACAAGCATTCTTAATTCGTAATTTGAAATTCGTAATTCGTTTTTATTTTCTTCCGCGCAATTCATTGATTTTAGTTTGAAACGCTTCGACCGAATCTTTTTTGATTGACTGCGTTGGAACGAAAACCTGCTTGGACGCGGGAACGGCTGATTTGTCGCCGTTGAGAATCGCCCGCATCATTTTGATCGCCTGATAGCCGAATTCATACGGCTGTTGAACGACCGTGCCGTAAATCGTGCCGTCTTTAATGCCCGCGAGCGTGTCGTCTTCTTCGTCGAAGCAGACGATTTTCACCTGTCCGGTTTTGCCCGCTTCTTTGACCGCGCTGTAAATTGCCGGACCGTTATAACTCCATAAACCGACGAGCGCGGCAACATCCGAATACTTGACGAGCGCGTCGGCGGCGTTTGATTTCGCGCGCGTACGGTCGGTGTCGTCGGTGCGCGTGTCTATGATTTCGATGTTCGAGCCTTGCAGTTCCTGCTTAATGCCGTCGGCGCGGTCTTTGGCATTCTGCGCGTCAATTTTGCCGACGAACAGAATGATTTTGCCGCCGTTCGGCAACGCTTCCTTGATTAATTTTCCGGCTTCCTTGCCCGCGTCAACATTGTTAGTGCCGACATACAGAGCGCGGTCGGAAGTCGGCGCGTCCGAATCCTGCGTTACGACGAGCGTCTTTTTCGCTAAATCGTTAATCTGTCCGGTCTGATTTGCCGGATCAACCGGGCTGACCGCGATGCCGTCAACATTGGTCGAAACGAGATCGTCCAAAACGCGCTTCTGATCGGCGGCGGTTCCTTCCGACGGGATTTTAAATTCGACCGTTACATCGTCAAATTCGGCATCGGCTTTTTCCGTTCCCTTTCGTGCAATCGTCCAAAAATCCGAGGCGTTGTTGGTTACAAACGCGAGCTTTTTATTTTTCCCGCTGCTGTTCGTCGTCGTGCCGGAATTTGCCGCGTTCGTCGGACTATTCGCGGCGGAATTTGTTTGATTGGCAGGCTGACAGCCTGCGAAAAGCATCGCGGCAAACAAGCCGATTGCCGATATTTTTTTGTTAAGAATCATTTATTCATCTCCCTGAAAATTTACTTTTTAAGCGATTTTTTGAAACCACAGATTGACACGGATAAACACAGATTTATTTTTTGATTTTATCCGTGTTCATCTGTGAACATCTGTGGTTTCATTTTCAAAATAAAAATATCAATTTCAAATCACTTCGCCGAAAATTTATAAACGGTCGAAGTCTGATAAATTTCGCCAGGTTTCAAAACGGTTGACGGATAATCGGCGTGATTCGGCGAATCGGGATAATGCTGGGTTTCCAAACAAAAACCGTTTCGCAGATTATAGACCGCGCCGTTTTTTCCCTTCAAACTGCCGTCCAAAAAATTTCCCGTGTAAAGCTGAATGCCGGGTTCGGTCGTTGTAACTTCCATCACGCGACCGCTTTTATCTTCGGTAACGATTGCTGCCTGCCGCATCGTGTCGCCCGCGCCGTTTAAAACGAAATTATGATCGTAGCCTTTGCCGTTTTTAAGTTGTTCGTCATTGGCTTGAATGTCTTTGCCGATTTCCTTCGTCTGTCTGAAATCGAACGGCGTGTTTTCGACCGCTTTCAATTCGCCGAGCGGAATTGATTCATTGTTAATTGACGTAAATTTATCGGCGTTGATTTGCAGTTTGTGCGTCAAAATATCGCCGCTGCCCGCGCCCGCTAAATTAAAATACGAATGATGCGTTAAATTGACGACGGTTTCCTTGTCGGTCGTCGCCGTATAGTCAATTTTCAATTCATTGTCGCCGGTCAAAGTATAAACGACTTTCGCCGTTAAATTTCCCGGATAACCTTCTTCGCCGTTTTTGCTCTGATATGTAAATTCGACCGCCGAACCGTTTTGGGCGGAAACGTCGCGTCCCGTCCAGAAAACTTTGTCGAAACCGGCTTTGCCGCCGTGCAGATGGTTCGCGCCGTTGTTCGTCGTCAGTTGATATTTTTTTCCTTCGAGCAAAAATTGTCCTTTTGCGATGCGGTTTGCATAGCGTCCGGCAATCGCGCCGAAATACGGATTGGCTTTCAAATAAGCGGCGTTCGTATATTCGTCGAGCGAGTTCATTCCCAAAACGATGTCGTCCGATTTGCCGCTGCGGTCGGGCATTTTCAGCGAAACAACGGTTGCGCCGTATTCGGTAATCCGCGCTTCGCCGCCTTTTTGATTGACGAGCGTGAAAATCTTCGCTTCCCTGCCGGCGGCGTTTTTGCCGAACGATTCTTCCTTGACGCGGTTCACCGTCGGCGTTGCCTGATTCGCGTTCATATTGGCATTCGCTGAATTATTTACAGTCGGTGCGGTTTGTTTTTCGCAAGCCGCAAACATTATCCAAAACAACAAAATGATCGTTGATTTCCGAAAAATCGTTTTTAGCATCGGCGTTGTTTGACGTTTAATTTCCAACTCAACTTCTCCGATGTTTTTCAACCGTTGAATCGAAAATTTCCCGCAAATAATTTCCCAAATTAAATTTTGATAAAGCCTAGGAGTTACGCAGTTGAAAAGTAGAACAGGCTGTCAGCCTGTTCAAACTGCTGCGGTGCGAGATGTTTCCCGCGCCGTGCGGAAACAGGCTGACAGCCTGTTTTACTTCACTTTTCGATAGTCTTTTATTGTCAACTGCGTAACTCCTAAAAGCCAAAGAATTTCGTTAAAAGATTCGCTTATATTAACGCAATGTAACCGCTTTCACAAGATAAACGGACGAAATAGCTTTCTCAAAATTTTTCGCACGGTGAAACTAAATTTTCAATTAATCAAAATCAGCCGCGACTGCTGAAAATTCGTTGGCAACCGAGCAATTTCACTTTTCTTCGACGACGTGATAGCGGTTGATTTCCAAGTTTTCCAGCTTCTGAATTTTGCCGCTCGTCCAGCGAATTTCGATTGAATTGACGCGGCTCGCTTCGCCCAAACCGGCGACGACGCGGCAGTCATTTGCCGATAAATAGCTGCCCGCACCGCTCGCTTCAAAAAATTGTTTTTTTCCATTTGCGTCGGTAACGATAATTTTCGCGCCTTCGCCGCGTGGTGCGCTTTTCGCGCCGCCGCGCAAATCAAAGCCGACCCAATTATTTTTCGTGCCGTTGTTTTTTAAAACGACCGCATTGCCGTCGGTCTGCGCGATGACGACATCAATCGCGCCGTCATTATTCAAATCGCCGACTGCCAAGCCCCGCGCCGATAAATCGGTTTTGAAACTCTCGCCCGCCGCGAATGAAATGTTTTGAAATCCCTTTTCGGTGTTCCGCATCAGAAGCGGTGCTTGTTTGTATTTCAAAACCGAAGACGTTTTAACGATGGTGTCGAGAACGTGACCCTGCGCGACGATGACATCTCGCCGCCCGTCGTTGTCGGCATCGAAAAATTTAATGCCCCAGCCCGTGCCGAGAATCGAGATTTGCGCCACGCCCGTCGTCTGCGTAACGTAGTCGAAAATCATCTCGCCCATATTGCGGTAGATCGGATAAGTTTCATTCGAGAGTGCAGTGATGATTAAGTCCGGTTTGCCGTCGCCGTCGTAATCGGCGGCATCAATGCCCATACCGGCAAACCGTCTGCCTTTTTCGTCGAACGCGACACCGGCGGGCAGTGCCATTTCTTCAAAAGTTCCGTCGCCGTTGTTTCGGAAAAGTTGCTGGTCAATGCTGTCGTTGGCGACGAAAACATCCGTCCAGCCGTCGTCGTCAAAATCGGCGAAAGCGACTCCTAAACCTTTGCCGCGTGCCGCCGCAATTTTAGACTTTTGGCTCGCGTCTTCAAACGTGCCGTCCGGTTTTTGATGGAGCAAAACATTTGTCGAGTATTTAAAATTGTCCGGGTGGCAATAAGCGCGGTAGCCGGGACGATGGTCGCCGCAAAAATAACTGCCTTTTTCAAAATTCCACTCGACGTAACGGTCAACGAAAATGTCGAGCCGCCCGTCGCGGTCGTAATCGAAAAATCCCGCGCTCGTCGCCCAGCCGTCAATCTCCGCGCCGAGTTTTTTCGTTACGTCCGAAAAAGTTCCGTTACGGTTATTGCGATATAAAGTCGCGCCTCCAAAGCGCGTAACGAATAAATCAGCAAAACCGTCGCGGTCGAAATCGCCGACCGCCGCGCCAAAGGTGTAGCCTTCGCCTTTGACACCGGCTTTTTCCGTCGCGTCTTCAAACGTGCCGTCGGATTTTTGATGATACAGACGATTCCAAAACTTCGCGCTCGTTTTTTCCATCGTTTTCCCCTTCGGCATCGGATCGGAAATTTCCGCGCCGTTCGTGAAAAAAATATCGAGCCGCCCGTCGTTGTCGTAATCAATCAAAGCCACGCCCGCGCCCATCGTTTCGGGCAGATATTTTTGGCTCGTCGGCGAAGCGTAGTGCCGAAAATCAATTTTGGTCTGCGCCGTAATGTCCGTAAAAGTAACGGGCGAAGGAAACTGCGGCGCGATGGTCGCCGGTCGTTCGAGTTCGAGCGACGAATAGGATTTCCCCGCCTCGACGGGTGTCGGCGACGGCTGCTGTGCGGCGGCAAATGCGCCGAAGGCGAGCAGGAATAGGACGGTTTTGATAAATCTTAAAAACATTTTTTCTTTGGCAATTTCAGTATCCTCAATGAAATGAGATGTTCGCTGATTTTACGTTTTCGATTCCTAAGAATTATTTGTGAACAAAATCAATTCGCTTCGACTCTGATCCAATCGAATCGCGCGCCCGCCGAAAGATTTACGCCGTTGTAAATCAGAGCGACTCTCGCGCCTTCCACATAACTGCCGTTGACTTTTTCGCCTAACGATTTCCAATTCGCGCCGTCGAAGCTGTAAAAAAACTGGAAAGTTTCGCCGTTTTTGACTTCGGTTTTGAAAAACATTTGTTTTTCGTTCGACGGCAAATCGGCTTTAGCGATTTCGGTCTGCTTCCATTCTTCGCGCCGCCAGACGAAGATTTTTCCATTGCCGACGCTTGCGCCGACGGCGTTGCCGCGCCAGCTATAAACGGAAAGTCCAGCGGATTCGTCAAGTTTCAGTTTGGAAATATCAATGCGCGTCGTCGCTTTATAATTGCCGGAAACGGTTCGTTCGGCGGCGACGATTTCAGGCGTTTTTTCCGTTCCGAGAATCGCGGCGGTCGGCGCGAGATTGAGAAAATCGTCGGAAACCTGCGCCGTGCGGTTTTGCATTATTGACCAGTTCCAAACGGGAGCGAGTTTATTTTCGTTAAATTCGTCGCTCGAATCTGCAAAAATTGATTGCTGTTTTGTATTTTGAAACGGCGCGGCGGCATTTCCCGAAGGTCCGCGCCCGCTGTTGATCGTCGCCCAGCCGTCTTCAAATTTCACTTCGTCGAGCAGAGCCTGCCGCCCGATATTAAAACTGCCCGCGCCTTTGCCGTAAGCGTGATAAAGCAGAAACGCGCGTCCGTCAGTCGTCGAAACGATTGAACCGTGACCGGGACACTGCCAGTTTTCGTTTTCCTTCAAAATCGGATTCGCCGGATTTTTTTCCCATTTGCCTAAAAGCGTTTTTGAACGAGCCACGCCGAGCGCGTAATCGCAGGCGCGTCCGCAGCAGGAACTGCCCGAATAAAAATGATAAAACCAACCGTCGCGGCGCAAAATGTAAGAACCTTCGACGACGTTTTTTTCCCACGCTTCAGTGTTGCGAAAAAGTTTCGTCGGTTTGCCGATGAGCTTGGTTAAATTTTCATTTAACTGCTGCGCGTAAAGCCACGTCGGTTGCTGTCTATCGTTGCCGTCTTCTTTCCAAATCAAAAACGGTTTGCCGTTTTCGTCGCGGATGTAAAACGGATCAATCGAACCCATATCCTGACAAACCAGCGCGCCTTTGTCCTGATAGTCGCGGTCGGGTTTGTCGGAAACGGCGACGGCGACGCATAAAGTTCCTTTTTTATTTTTTCCCTCGTCGCGCCGCGCCGTATAAAAAACGTAAAATTTTCCTTTGTCCTCGACCAATTCCGCCGCCCAAAAATCACCTTTCGCCCACGCCGGTTTTTCGTCGAAAACCGCGCCGACGATTTTCCAATTTACCAAATCCGTCGAATGCAAAATCGAAAAATGGGGCGACCACCCGCCGGTCGTCGCCGTCGCGTAGAAATCTTTGCCGACGCGAATTACGGACGGATCGGGAAAATCGCCGGCGATAACGGGATTTTTATAAGTCTGCGCGTTTATTTGAAAAGAAAGAATTATTAACCACAGATGGACACAGATGAACACGGATAACTTTTGGATTTTGGATTTTGGATTTTGGATTTTGGATTTGAAATCTGGAATTTGAAATCTGGAATCTGGAATCTGAAACTTGAAACCTGAAAGCTGAAATTCCAAATCTGAAATTCCATTTGTTTTCTTCCATTCGTGTTTATCTGTGAAAATCTGTGGTTTCATTTTTCTCTAAAAAATCTCAAGCCAAATTAAATTGCAGGCGCGTTACCGAAGCCGGCGGAAACGTAAATTTCAGCGGTGTTTTCACATCGAACGCGACGTTGCGCGGCTGAACGGCGGTCGGGTTTTCAAACGTATTATGCGCGTGAATGTCGCCGGATAAAACTCGCGCCGTGCCGCTCGAAACTTTCGCGCCGCGCAAATTTATTTCGGCTTCGTACGCTTCCGAAATATGCGGATTGGAAACGGTCAGCGTCAAAGTTTTGCCGCTGACGGAAGCCGCGCCCGCCAGACCGACAAGCGTTGACGGCTGGTTGTTGCGCGAATACGAAATCGGTTCGGCGGTAAATTCCGAACGCACGGCGACTCCGTTCATATGCGGCAGGTGCATCTCGAAAACGTGATAATTCGGCGTAACGGTAAATTTATTTTCGTAAGCCAGAAAGAGCGAATGCAGACAGTTGACGAGTTGCGCGGCGTTTGCCATCACGATTTTGTCGGCGTGGCGAATGAAGGTGTCGAGCGTCAAGCCGGAGACGAGCGCGTCGCGCATCGTGATCTGCTGGCTCAAAAGATATTTGTCGCCGACTTCGGTCCCGGCACGATGCCACGAACCCCATTCGTCAACGACGAATTTCGTGCGGTGATTTTTATCGTATTCGCCCATAATTCGCCAGTGTTCGCGCAGCAGCGTCTCCATTTTGTTCGCTTCCTGAAGCAGATTGTAATGCTGTTCGCCGGTGAAATTTACCGCGTCGGATTTGCCTTCGACCCAATCATTGGTGCGTCCGCCCGAAGCGTTCCAACTGTAATGATGAATCGCCCAGCCGTGCATCCGGTCGAAAACCCAGTTGCCTTTTTCCGCCGATTTCGAGAAAAATCCGCGTGTCCAATTATAATCGTCGCCGTTCGCGCCCGACGCAATAAATTTGAGCGGCACGCCGTAGCCGGGAACGCTCGACGTAAAACGGCGGAACTCGACTGAATATTCATCGGGCAGAAAATCGCCGCCGCAGCCCCACGACTCGTTGCCCACGCCCCAGTATTCGACCCCGAACGATTCGCGGCTGCCCATCTCGCCCGTTGCTCTCAATTTCGCGCCGCTCGTCGAATTGGCGGGCGAATTGCAATACTCGACCCATTCGTAAAAATCGTTCGCTCCCAAACCGCGTAAGTTTGCCGCGAGGTAAGGTTTCGCGCCGATCAACTGCGCGAACTTGACGAATTCGTTCGTGCCGAAAGTGTTCGGTTCGTATCTGGCGGGCGAATCGGCTTTTTGCTTCATCGCGCCGTCGTTATTCCAGAAATTCGTCCGCGTCGGGCGGTCTTTTCGCATTCCTACGCCATCGCGCCAGTTGTATGAATCGGCGAAACAGCCGCCGGGATAACGTGCGTTCGGAGCTTTGATTTTTCTCAGCGCGTCAACCAGATCGGCGCGCATTCCATTATAATTTCGCACCTTCGATTTTTCGCCGACCCAAATTCCGTCATAGACGACACCGCCCAGATGTTCGACGAAATGCCCGTAAATGTTCGGCGTGATCGTGCCGATTTTTTCGTTGAGCATAATTTCGATTCGCGCCGCGCCCGAACGCGAAGTCTGCGCCAGACCGCTTTTCCCCAAAAAAGTCAACGCCGCCGCGCCGCCCGCTGCCGTTTTCAAAAAATCTCGTCTTTTCATTTTCATAAAATTATTTTCCGCCGCTTGAAAAATCTAAAAATTGAAATCTGAAATTTAAATGCCTGCGTCATTCGCGGCGACGATTTCGCTTGCGCCGCTGCTAGCTTCGACACGGAAAATTTCGGCGCGGCGATTGGTGGCGCGTTCGTATTCGCGGCTGATGTATTCGATAAATTCGTCGCCGCGTTCGCTTTCTACCAAATTAATTGTGCAGCCGCCGAAGCCGCCGCCGGTCATTCGGGAGCCGTTTGCGCCGTCAAATTTTTCGGCGAGCGAGACGAGCGCGTCGAGTTCGGCACAGCTGATTTCAAAATCGTCGCGCATACTTTTGTGTGATTCGCTCATCAATTTTCCAACCGTTTCGAGATTACCCTTTTTAAATGCTTCGGCGGCGGCGAGAGTTCTGGCGTTTTCGGTAACGATGTGCCGACAGCGGCGGCGAATCACGTCGGGCAGATGCTTGGCAAAGCGGTCAAAATCTCCTATGCCGACATCGCGCAGAGCCGTGATTTCAGGCAAAAACTCGCGCAGAAGTTCAACGCCTTTTTCGCATTCTTCGCGGCGCGTATTGTATTCGCTGCCTGCGAGCGAATGTTTCACGCCCGAATTGCAGACGATAATTTCGCAACTCTCCAAATTGAGCGGAATCAATTCGGCTTCGAGAGCGCGGCAGTCAATAAGGAGCGCGTGGTGGGCGCGTCCGAAAGCGACGACGAACTGATCCATAATGCCGCTTTTCGTGCCGACGAATTCGTGTTCGGCGCGTTGTCCGGCAAGTGCGAGCTGCAATTTTTCAATTTCAACATTTCCGATTTTCGTCAACGCCATACCGACCGCGATTTCAATCGCCGCCGACGACGAAAGCCCCGCGCCGACCGGCACGTCCGAATAAATCAAAAGATTCGCGCCGCCGATTGAGTAGCCGCTTGTCCGCAAAACGCGCCCGATGCCTTCGAAGTAATTTATCCATTCGTGCGTCAGACGGCGCGGTTCGTCAGCGAAATCGAAAGATTTTAGTTCGTTGTAATTAAGGGAAAAAGCGTTAATTTGTTCGTCCGAGCGCGGATGCGCGGCGACGACGGTTTGATAATTGAGTGCAATCGGCAGAACAAAGCCGTCGTTGTAATCGGTGTGTTCACCGATCAAATTGACTCTGCCCGGAGCGCGAAAAAAACGCGGCTGTTCGCCGCTCCATAATTCGTTAAAGCGATTCGTCAATCGTTCGGTCAAAATCGTATTTGCTGTTTTCTCCATTAAAAATTATTCTTTGTCTGCCGAATCTTAATCAGCCAGACGCGCCGTTGATTCACGCACGACAAGCCTTGTTTCGACGAGCATTTCTCTACCGATTTCGGTCGCGCCGCTGATTAATTCAAAAAGCGAGTTGAACGCGGCTTCGGCAACCAGACTGCGCGAAATATTGACGGTCGTCAGCGGCGGATCGGTTGATTCGGCGAGCGCGATGT
Organism: uncultured Pyrinomonadaceae bacterium; assembly: GCA_964244835.1. Classification (GTDB taxonomy): domain Bacteria; phylum Acidobacteriota; class Blastocatellia; order Pyrinomonadales; family Pyrinomonadaceae. The sequence goes on along the minus strand of CAXTKJ010000060.1, from coordinate 19,686 downwards.
CGTCGAAACCGATCAGCGAAATGTCCGCCGGAACGTGCAGCCCGTGCGTTCGCAATTCCTGCAATGCGCCGATGGCGGTCAAATCGTTCGACGTAAGCACGGCGGTCGGGCGGTCTTTTAGTTCGAGCAGTTGCCGCATCGCCGTTCTGCCGCCGCTGATCTTGTGATCGCCGACCACGACCAATTCTTTTTTTTCGATAATACCTTTCTGCCGCAAAAATTTTAGAAACGCCGAACGGCGAATTTTCGACGATTTCAGATCAAGCGGACCGCTGATAAACCCGATGCGCCGGTGTCCGAGTTCGAGCAGATGATTGACCGCTTCGCTGATGCCCTGCTCGTAATCAATCCGTATGTTGCTGATGTTTTCCTGAATCTCGCCCGTGTCCAAAAACGCAATCGGAATGCCGCGCGTCGAAAGTTCGTCAATCAATTCCTGATCCATTTCCGAAGTCATCACCGCCACGCCGTCCACGCGCCGCTCGATCAAACTCCTGACACGCATCGCCGTCCGCGCCGGATCGTAATTGGTGTTTGCGGTAATCACTTCAAAACCTTTTTCGACCGCGCATTCTTCGAAACTTTTAACGAGTTCGGGGAAAAACGGATTGATAATATCCGACACGATCAAGCCGAGCAGAAGGCTTCGTCCCGAAGCTAATCCACGCGCATTGATGTTCGGGTAATAGCCGAGTTCTTCAATCGCCGACCAAACTTTCTGCGCCGTCTCCGGGCTGATATATGAAGTTTTATTCAGCAGCCGCGAAACCGTCGCGGTCGAAACCTGAGCGTGTTCGGCGACTTTTTTAATGTTCATAGCTCGATTATCTACGCAGAACACGCCATTTTCAAAAGCTGTTCGATAGAAAGTTAAGCGGTTTCCTAGAATTAGCTCGCTGCTATTATTTCAGGTAACGTGAAAATCATTTTTGTTCGGGCGTAACGATGCTGATTGATTCCCATTCGTCCTTCGACGTGCCGAAACCGTAAAGCATTACGCGAAAATTCTGCGGCATATTTTTAATCTTTTTCTGCAAACCGACTTCGCCGTTGAGCATAAAAAAATAATCATCGCCGCGCCGCCCGATGCCGAGCGTCGGCGATTTCTCCTTCGTGCCGAGATTGCCTCCGTCGAGCCGTTCGCTTTTGCCGTCGCGGATCAGCCACGCTTCAAATCTGCCTTCGGTCGTCATCAGCCATTCGAGGCGATTAACGCCCGTGTTGTCGAACATCACCGACAAAATCGCATTGCCGGTCGGCGTTCCCGAAGCGTCGCTCAAACCGGCGGAAACTTTGCCGATTTTCGCGCTGACCAAAAACCTTTCGCCCGAAAAAGTCGGCACGGTGCGAATGCCCGCCCGCGAATCGTTCGCGCCGCTCGTCAGCAATTTTCCTTTTTCAATTTTGACTTTGCCGACACCGTTCAGCGAATACTGCTCCCATTTTTTTGAGTCGAGCGCGTCGCCGTCAAATTCCTCTTTCACTTCCGCCAAAGCGGGCGCGGTCGGCGCGGGCGTTGCCGGTTTCGGCGTTTGCTCCTGCGCCGCGATGAAAATCGCGCCGGTAAAAATTAACACCGCGCCGCCGATAAATTTTGTGATTTTCATAATCTTTTCTGCCTCTCTAAAAATAGAAATCATTTCTCGCCCGACGGCTTTTTCACCGGTTCGCCTGCCGGTATCGGCTGACTGAAATCTGGTGTACCGTCGGCTTTCCATTTAAACTTTTGCGCTCTGGTGCGCCGTCCGCGATATGTGTATTCGGCGGATTCTTTGCCGTGATAAACGATCCAATCTTCGCGTCCGTCAGGCGATTTGAAAAAGCCGTTGTGACCGGGACCGTAAACCGCGCCGCGTTCATTTTTCGTTTGCGCGAAAACCGGCTTCGCGGATTTTTTCCAGCTTTGCGGATTTAAAAAATCCCCGTCCGCATTCATCAACATTCCGAGCGCGTAATCGGGCGTGCCAGTGTCGCTCGCCGAATAAATCAAAAAAGTCTTGCCGTTTTTTTGTAAAATTTCCGGTGCTTCGTTGATCGGATAACGCACTTTTTCCCAATCGAAATCGGATTGCGAAATTAAAACGCGCTTGCCGGAAAGCGTCCACGCATTGCTCATCGGCGCGATGTAAATGCCGTTGCCGTTTTTCGGAACGTGACCGCACCAGAGCATAAAAAGTTTGCCTTTCACATCGGCAAAAACGGTCGCGTCAATCGCCCAGCCGTCCGCTTCTTTATCAAAAATCCGCGCCTTAAAATCGTATTCGCTCCACGGATCGTCCGTCCGGCTTTCCGAAACATAGATGCGATGATTTTCGTCCGTTCCGTCCGACGCGGTGAAATACAAATACCAGCGAGTTCCGATGCGGTGAATCTCCGGCGCCCAGATTTGACGGCTTCGCAATCCCGTTTTCGGCGCGTCATAAATCTTCTTTTTCTCGCCTGCGTCAAACCCGCCGAGCGTTTTTGAACGCCGCAGCCAAACGCCGCCTTCAGGATCGAACGTCGCCGCCAGATAATAAAATCCCCGGTGATAAAACATCCAGGGGTCTGCCGAATCCTGCGACGTGATGAGCGGATTCGTGAAAGTTCCGACAGATGTTTTTGATTGTTTGGACTGTGCCGTCAGAATCGCGGCGGCAAACAAAATCAATATCGCCGCCGTTGAACTTTGATTTTTAATTTTCCGCCCGAAATTCATTTGCCGAAAGTTTTATCGAAATGAAATTTGTGCAAATTAAAGTAATTTTATTATTAAAACTTTATCGTTCAGAACAGCCGATAGTTAATATTTGTATTGACAAATTAAGTTGTGTTCGGCGGACGGCGTTCAGAGTTACGCCTTCAGGCGTGATTGCCACGCGCCTTTCACGCCTGAAGGCGTAACTCTGAACGCGATCACTTAGCCGCGCTCATCGCTTTCTTGCCTGTCAATTCCATAATCAGAGTAACTTCTTCCGGCATATACGGCGTTCCGTCAATGCGGAAAACTTCGTGAAACCAGATTTTAGGCTCGCGCCCGACATACGGTTTTTCCCAGGAATCCCACGGCAGAAACGTCTGCGACTTGCCGCCGACGAGTCCCCAATTTATCGCCGCGACTTTGTATTTTTTGGCGACCGGCAAAGTGTTTTGAAACGTCGAATTATTTCCCCGCGCCATATATTCGGTGCAGAGAATCGGGCGGTTATAACGCTCCAGCCACTTAATGCGCTTTTCAAATTCTTCGCCGCTGTCGTAATTGTGAAACGTGATGATGTCGGATTCTTCGAGCTGAATTTTCTGCGTCGCGTCGAGTTTGTCATCACTCGAATAATCGCCCTTCCAAACGCCGCTCGTTAAAGGCTGAGATGGATTTGCCGAACGCGCCCACGCGAAAGCCGGTCGGAGCATTTTATTAACCAACTCGACTTTGTTGATCGGCTCGCTCGAACCGTAAGAACTGCCGTTCGTGTTGTCCGGTTCGTTCCAGATGTCCCACGCCAAAATGCGTTTGTCGTTTTTGAACGCGCCGACCACGCCTTTGACGTATTGTTCGAGCCGTGCGTGCTGCGACGGATCGGTCAGAGCGACTGCTCCCGGCGACTGCACCCAGCCCGAATTATGAATGCCCGGACGCGGCGCACGCTGGCGACCGAGTTCGGGATACGGGTCCCAGCACGAATCGAAAATCACGAAAATCGGTTTTATTTTATGCTTGTCGGCAATCGTCAGAAATTGATCGAGACGCTTTGTAAATCCGGCGGAATCCTGTTTCCACAACAAATCGTGCAGATAAACGCGCATCGTATTCATCCCGATTTTTTCCGCCCAGCCGAGTTCGAGATCAATGCGCTGCGGATCGAATGTCTCGGCTTGCCACATTTCGAGTTCGTTGATCGCGTTCGCCGGATTAAAATTGCTACCGACCAGAAACGGCTGATTTTTATACCAATCGTTTGCCTTCTGCGCCGTCCATTTCTGTTGCGCCGCGATGCCGCCCGCGAACGCGCACAGCACGACGGCGAGCGTCAAAATACGTTTGATTTTTTGTGTTCCGAGTTTCATATTATTTCGTGTTTTTGTTAATTGATTTTTAAGCAATTTCTAAAACCGCACGTCTGCCAAACGCTTGACGGTTTCGCGCAGATCGGTGTCGGATTTCGTTTTTTGCGACTCGCTCAATTCCTTGAATTTTGCTAAGGCTTCGGCGGCTTCTTTTTTCATTTTGAGCCGCGTATAAACGCGCCCTAATTGATAATAAGCCTCCGCCGCGTCGGGTCGGCGGCGCACGACTTCGCTCAGGGTCGCGGCGGCTTCCGTCCAGCGTTCCGTTCGCACATAAAGCCTGCCGAGCGTCAGTTTCGACGGCGCGTAATCCGGCGCGAGCGCGATGGCTTTTTTTAATTCCGCTTCGATTCGCTCGTTATCGGCGTTATTTTGTTCGAGCAAAGCGTCGGCGATTAATTGATGCACCACGCCGAGATTCGGGTCAGCCGCCAGAGCTTTTTCAAAGGCTTTGACGGCTTCGGCATATTCGCCGCGCTGAACATCGGCGAGTCCGAGATAAGCGTAGGCTTGCGCGAATTTCGCGTCCAGTTCAATCGCTCGATTGATTGACTGCGCGGCATCTGAACTTTTGTTGTCTTTGATCTGTGCGATGCCGCGAGCGAGCCACAGACGCGGCGAATTCGGAAAAGTTTTCAAGGCTTCGTCGAGCCGGATAACGGCGGCGGCGGGCGCGTTGGCATCAGCCAAAAGCAAGCCGTATTGAAAGCGGTAATTTTCCGAATCGGGCTGCGCGTTGATGGCGAGCCGCATCGCCGGAATCGCGTTTTCGTAATGCCCCAATTTTTCATAGACGACCGCGAGCAGCGAATAAATTTCGCCCGTCGCCTGATTGCGGGCGACCGCTGTTTCAAGCAGAATTCCGGCGGCTTTCAAATCGTTTTGCTTCAAATAAACTTTGCCGAGCAGCGCGATTGCATCCGTATTCGACGCATCGGCGGCGAGCGCGGCTTTTAATTCCGTCGCGGCTTCGTCGGACAGTCCGGCTTCGTATAACGCGCCGCCGAGTTCCGTGCGGCTTTTCGCGTCTGCCTGATTCGTCAATTCGGCGAGCTGCGCTTTGTAAATCAAATAATGTTTCACCGCCGCCGTTTTATTTTTCAAACGCAGAGCGATGACGACGAGCGATCTTTCAATCGCCGCATCGTCCGAAAGAACGGCGGCGCGTTCAAACAAATCAAAAGCCGACTGCAATGCGTTCGGCGTGTTTTCGTCAAAGCGAATCTGCGCCAGATTGACGAGCGCGTTCGCCTGTTTCGCGTCGAGTTTCAAAGACGCTTCAAACTCTCTCGCCGCCTCGACCGGACGTTTTAATTTCAGCAGAATCGCGCCGTAATTATTCCTCGCCGACGGCGACTGCGAAGTGATTCGCGCCGCCGCTCGAAAATGAATTTCTGCCGCTTTCAAATCATTCGCCGCGTCGTCTAAAATCCCCAAAAACTGGTGCGCCGCCGCATCGTTCGGATTCGACTTCAAGGCGATTTCAAATTGCTTGCGGGCAGCGTCAGTTTCGCCGCGATTAAACGCTTCGATGCCCTTCGCCGTCGCGTCCGCCTGATTTTTTTTGATTTGCCGTGAATTGATTTTGACCGATTCCGCGACATTCGTCTGCGCCTGTGAAAACACGCCGCCGCAACCGACGACGGCAATCATCAAAACGCTCTGCCGCAAAATCCGCATCGTGAACATACCGGAAGATTTTACAAAATAGTTGAACCTATTTTATATCTGAGAAATTGAAAACCGAAAAAGCGGACGGCTTAAAAAAATTCGCCGTCCGCTTTCTCAATTCGTCAAACCTAAAACACGAACCGCGCTCCGAGCTGGATGCGGCGCGGCTGGTCAATATCGGAGAAGTAACCGGCGACACCGAAATTGATGCCCGCGTCGAGATTCGCTTCCGGTCCTGCCGGACGACTGCGGTTGAGCAGGTTGAAAAATTCCGCCCTGATTTCAAAATAAATCGTTTCGGTGATGCGCGTCTTTTTGATAATGCTCAAATCTTCCGTGAAAAACGGTTTCGTCCGAAAATTATCAAAGGTCGGCGCAGCCGTGCCGAGAAAATCCTGCGGATTGGCATAATAAGCCGCATAAGCAGCACTTCCGATTGGCGCGGAAGTTCCGGCATAAACTTTCGGCGCGGCAAATGCCCCTGTATTGATGTATTGAACTCTCTCCAAATCGAAAGGACTGTTTGGATTGCTGGGATTGATACGAATAGGGGTGCTGCCGGCATAAAAAGGCTGTCCGGTTAAATTCGGTCTGAGATTTCCGCCGTAGCCGATGACATCAAGAAAATCTCTGCGTCCGCCCGCGATGAAAACCGTAATCGGCGTTCCCGAACGATACCTTTGAATGCCGCTGATTTGGAAACCGCCGACTATGCGGTCAACGATTCCGCCTTTGTTCAGGAATTTTCTGCCCTTGCCGAACGGCAGTTCGAGCAAATAATTGAAGACAAAATTGTGCTTCACGTCGTCCGGTGAAATCGAGCGCAGCGAACGCCGGTCAGCCGGGTCTTGCAGAACGCCGGTTAATGCCGAACCGCCGTATAAATCGCTCGCCGCGTCGGTGATTAATTTTGAATAAGTATATGACGCGCCAAATTGAATGCCATTGGTAAATCTGCGCTGCAAATCAATTTTGCCGCCGTTGTAAAAACTTTGTCCCTGACTTTCCAGACGGTTGTTGATTGCTCCGTATTGCGGAAACGGACGGAGTGCCTGGGCAACGCTTCTTTCCAGTAGGTCATTGCCGTCTTGACTGTCAAAACCCGGATAAACGGCATTGGGACTGGCGGGAAGCGTAAATCCGACGCTCGTCGCGTATGCGCGGTCGCCATCGGTTACGTCAATCAGTTTTTTTCTGAGCAATGCGTCGCCGAGTTTCAAAGCGTTGAGCGGAAGCGAATTGAGCGGATTAAAACTCGAACGCAGGCGCGTTCCGCGATTGCCGATATAACTCAAAGAAACCACGAAGTTATATGGCAGTTGGCGTTGGATATTCAAATCGTATTGCGCGACGCGACCGAGTTTGAAGTTTTCATCATAGTAATCCTGCACGATGTCGAGCAATCCGATGTACTGCCCGTTCGGATCAACCGTCGGAAGCGGCACGTATCGGTCGAGCGTGATGCCTGCATCACGCCCGAAGTTGATCGGCGTACTGCCCGAATTGTAGCCGAGCAAACCGTCGCCGCCGTTGCCATAAAAAACGGGCGAGTAATAAATGCCGTAGCCGCCGCGCACGACGGTTTTATCATTAAGCGCGTAAGCGAAACCGACGCGCGGACCGATGTCCGTGCGGTCGGGTTTGACCAAGCCGCGATTCTGCGCCTGCAAACCGCCTTGCCCGCCCGCGCCGATGACTGCGCCGAGTCGTCCGCCGACTGCCGGATTCGGTGTGGTCGGGCTGAAACCGCGCAGGAAATCCTGCGATTCAGAACGCGGCGCGTTGTAGTCATAACGAATGCCGACATTCAGCGTCAATTTGGAAGTCAGTTTAATATCGTCCTGCGCGAAGCCCGCTGCAAATAAATATTCGTATTCCGGCACGACGCTTTGACGGCTGTTAAATGAAAATTCCGGTCTGCCGGTCAGCAAACTGGCAATCGGATAGCCCTCAATCCCTTCATCATTGTTTGCCGTTTGATTACTGCGGAAATTAAACTGTCCGCCGATGTCGAAATGCCCGTCAACCACTAAAAATTGCCGCCGGAAGTCGCCGCCGAATTTCAACGTATGCCGTCCGCTCGAAACGGTTACAAAGTCGGCGAGCGAGTAGGTATTGTCGCCGGTTACGTTGTCGAAAAAGGTCGAACCGCCCGATTGATAGGCTCGCGGATCAGCCGACGTAACCGGATCGCCGTAGCCCGGAAAACCGACCATCGGCAGTCCTAAATCTTGGGTCGTCCCGCCCGGAATACCGAGCGCGGTCGCTCTGCCCTGCCCGCGCCCGAAGTTGTAATTCTGAACTTTGGTGCGGTTATAACCGAGATTTAAGTGATTCAGGATGTTGTTAGTAATCGTGTAGTCGTGCTGAACGCGAACGAAATAAGAAACAAACGCCTGATCCCACACGCCCTGATTGACGAAATCGCCCGAAAAGCGCGGAAATCCGCCTTTCGTACTCGGAAGTTGGCGGTAGATAAAACTGCCGTTTATTTGCTGTTTATCGTTGATAACCTGATTGATTTTCGTGGTGTAGGCTTGCGTTTGCGAACCCGCCGAACTGGTTGCGCGATAATTATGATAAACGGCTGAACCGAACGGACCTGTTTGATTCGGCAGCGGAAATAAATTGACGAGATTGCGCCCGACGCGGCTGATAGATGCCGTCGGAATAATATTACCGGGAAACTGTATGCGCGAACCCGGCGCAATTTGATTGCCGTTTAACGGACCTGGATCAAAAATCGGAATGCCGCCGGGAAAGCGGCTCAAAATATACGGATCGGTCAGCAGTTCGCCGAAATCGCCGTTCCGCATTCTCAATGTCGGTACGCTGACATCAACGGTTTCCGTGCGGCTGATGTTATACGCGCTGTAATTGAAAAAGAAAAAACTTTTATTTTTGCCGTTGTATAACTGCGGCGTACCTTCGCCGAACCGCAGAAAATAAATTGGACCGCTGACTGAAAAACCATAGTCGCGCTGGCGGTCGAGCGGTCGAGCAATTTCGCTGTTGTTCGGCTGTGTATTTCTAATCCGGTTGAGTGTGTTGTTGGCATTCAGCGATTCGTTGCGGTGAAAGAAATAACCTTCGCCGTGAAAATCGTTGCCGCCTTCTTTGATTTTAAAGCTGATGACACCGCCTGTCGAGTTGCCGAATTCCGCCGAATAATTGCTGGTGTTCAAAGTGAATTCCTGAAAGACGTTCGGACCCGGCGCGACTTCCGAAAAGAATGTGCCGTTTTCGCCGCGCCTGGTCGTCGCGCCGTCAATCAGAATTTCCTGCCCCAACCCCTGACTGCCGTTGACGCGAAAATTGGTCGCGTTCACGCCGCCGCTGCTCTGCGACGAAGAATTACTCGTATTAGCGGAAGCGTTATCGCTGCCCGCGCTGACGATACTGCTGTCGAGAAAAATAAACGAAAGAGGCGAACGTCCGCCGGATTCGCCGCTGACGAGCAGCGGCAGTTCGCGGATTTCGCGTTCGGTTACATTGCGCTGCTGAACGGGCGATTCGGTATTGAGAACTGACGGCTCGGCAGTAACGGTAACGCTTTCGCCGACACCGATTTCGAGTTTCACGTCGCCGTTGCGAATTACGCCGACACCGACCTGCACCGTATCAACCGTCGCCGTTTTAAATCCGGCGGCTTCGACCGAGATACGATAGACGGCGGCTTTTAATTCGGGAACATTGTAGCTGCCTTCGTCGCCCGTGGTCGTTTCGCGCGTTTCATTGGTTTCGACATTGGTGATTGTAACTTTGGCATTGGGGACCAGCGCACCGTTCGGATCAGTAACGGTTCCGCGAATCGAGCCGCGGTCGCTCTGACCGTAGGCGGCGAAAACCGCACAGCCGAAAATCAAAAGACTGATGCTGAAAAGCATCTTCAAGCATTTCATATTTCCCTCCGAATTAAGTTAAAAAAATTTAGACAGCAGCGATCACGAAAACCGGCGTTTCTATCAGAAATTCATTTGTTAGTTGAAATTTGCTTTTCCAAAATCAAATCCTGTCGTTCCGGCAATCCGGTCGCGGCGAGAACCGCAAACCCGAAAAGTCGTCTTCACTAAAAAGCATTAGCGAAAATCCGCGACGCGCCTTTTTCGACAACTTATGATTGATAAAATATCCGGCGATTCTTTTTGGAAAATGAATCTATGTAACCGCTTACTTAGAATTAAAATATTTGTAACATAGAATATTTGGGACTGTCAATTTTTTATGTTCGTTTAACGAACAATTTTCAGAGTTTTTTAGACAACGAACTCGCCGATGGAAATCCGGCAGTCGTTTTGATAAACAATAACCTGTTTATAATAAGTAATTAACAATGAATCTATACTCTTTGAAAGGTTCGCTAATTTATATAATTAAAAGTTTGAGGCGGCAGAATTCGATTGGTAAATTAGAAACCTCATTCAATCAGCGGATTGGCAATTTCAGAATAATTTGATTTATATTGTAACCGATTACATAATTATCAAAAAAATTCCAAACCTGGCAATTTTCTGCTGTTTGGAAAATTCGATGATAGAAATTTTTCCTGCGTAAAAGTTAATTAAATTCAATAATCGTTAAAAAAATGATGATAAAGAAAATCGCCAATTCAACTTTTCGGCTCGCCTTTTTAAGTTTATTGTTTGCGTCTTTCGCGGCGGCGCAGACGATTCCGCGCTCCGAATATCCGCGACCGGACTTGCAGCGCGCCGAATGGCAGACTTTAAACGGCGCGTGGCAGTTTGAATTTGATGACGCGAATCGCGGTTTGAAAGAAGGCTGGTATAAAACGGCGGCGGCGAAATTCTCCAGACAGATTCAAGTGCCGTTCGCGTTTCAGACGAAACTTTCCGGCATTAACGATCCGGGCTATCACGATGTCGTTTGGTATCGGCGCAATCTCGACGTTCCGGTGACTTTTCGCACGGCAAATAAGCGCGTGATGTTAAATTTCGGCGCGGTTGATTACGAAGCGATGGTCTGGATAAACGGCGAGCGGGTCGGCGAACATCGCGGCGGCAACACGCCGTTTCAGTTTGACATAACGGATTATCTGCAAACGAACAATAATCAAATCGTCGTCCGCGTTTTCGATCCTTCGACCGACCGCACGATTCCACGCGGCAAGCAGTTCTGGGAACCGAAATCGGCGGCGATTTGGTACACGCGCACGACCGGAATCTGGCAGCCCGTGTGGATCGAAACCGTTGCGCCAATTCACGTCAAACGTCTCAGAATCACGCCGAACATTGACGACAGTTCCGCGAAAATCGAAACGATTCTTAATCAAGCGGCGAACGACGGCGAAAAATTGCGCTTTACGGCGACGTTCAAAAATGCTCCGGCGGCGATGACCGAAGTTGCGGCGCAGACGCAGGGAGGCGCAAATCCGTTCGCCACTCTGCATTTGAATAATCAGGAAACCTGGTCGCCCGAACGTCCGAATTTGTATGATTTAAAAGTCGAACTCGTTGGCGCGAATAATACGATCATTGACCGCGTTGACAGCTATTTCGGACAGCGCAAAATCGAAGCCCGCGACGGCAGAATCATTTTGAATAACGATCCGTATTTTCAAAAACTCGTTTTGGATCAAGGCTACTGGCAGGATTCGACGCTCACGCCGCCGACCGACGCGGCGATCAAATACGATATTGAGATGGCGAAAAAGTTTGGGTTGAACGGCGCACGCAAACATCAAAAAGTCGAAGACCCGCGCTGGCTTTACTGGTGCGACAAACTCGGTTTTCTCGTCTGGGGCGAGATGGCGAACGCCTTCGATATTTACACCGACGATTATGTTTCGCGCTTTAACGAAGAATGGATCGAAGTCGTTCAGCGTGATTACAATCATCCTTCGATCATCGCCTGGACACCGATTAACGAAAGCTGGGGAACGATCAAAATCGCCACCGACAAGCAGCAGCAGGATCACGCCCGCGCGATGTATTATCTGATTCATTCACTCGATACGACGCGGCTCGTGCAGGACAACGACGGCTGGGAACACACCGGCACGACCGACATTTTCGGTATTCACGACTACGGGCGCGGCGAAGAACTCGCGGAAAAATATAAAATTCTCGAAACCGACCGCACAACTGTTCCGCGCAACGGCAGAGAAGCGACGGCGTTCGGCTACAAATACAACGGCTCACCGATTATCGTAACGGAATTCGGCGGCATCGCTTATCGCATCAACGCGCCGAAAAATTCCAATGAATTCGGCTACGGCAACATCGAACCGACCAAAGAAGCGTTTTTGAAAAGACTGGATTCGACCGTTACCGCGCTGCGCTATAACAAAGCGATTGTCGGCTACTGCTACACGCAACTGACGGATGTCGAACAGGAAATTAACGGTTTAATGACCTACGACCGCAAACCGAAAGTCGCGCCGGAAGATTACGCGAAAATTTTTGGAAAATGATAGGAGCGCAAGCATCCTGTCGCCACTATTTTGTTCCCGCGAAATCATAAGTTACATAAAGATTCAGCGCGTTTTCCTTAATTTCGGCGCGAACGTCTTTGACGTTGGCTTTGAGCGTTCCGTTGGTCGCGGCAATCGGGAGATTTAGGGCGATTTGCTGTCCGCGCAGGATGACAATCGGGTTGACTTTTTGATTGATGGTGTTCTGCACGAGCGGCGTAACCAAACCGCTGACGAGCGGCGAAACGCCGTCGAGATTGACGGTTTCGACGTTGATTTGTCCGAAGACGGTTTGCTGTTCAGCGTCGTAACGAAGCGCAAAATTCGCCTGCGCCCAACCCGCAAAATTGATACATTGACCGAGAATCGAAGTGCTGCCCGTGAACGCGAGCGGCGCGGTGATTTTACCGTTTTCCAGACGGATGCCCGTTGTTACGTTACTTCCCTGCGGCTGTAAAGTAATTTTTCCGTCGCAAGTTCCGCCGCTCTGAAACGCGGCATATTGCGGTTGCGGCGTTTCGTCAATATCGTTCTTTCCGGTTAAATTCAAAGGAAACGCGGGCGCGTTCATATCGCGGAAAATCGTCGTCAGAACCGTGTCGAAAAACTGCTGATTCAAAACGACGCTCGCCGTTCCCGCCGGAGAACCGTTCGGGTCAGGCGTTTGGATTGGATTTCCCGGCAACTGCGCGGCTCGCGGCGCACCGGCGAACAGGTAGAAAACCAATCCGCCGCCGATAATCAATCCCAAAACCGCGCCAATGATGAAAGTTAAAGCCTTACTCATAGATTTTCACTCGAAATTTTGATTATTGACCGCCGTTATTCAGGCGGCAACAGTATAATTTCACGTTCCGAACCTCAAGTTTGGGGTCTCGAACCCCAAACTTGAGGTCTCGAACCCCAACGGATCATCAAAATACCCCAACGACGCTATCCGGGCAAGTATTCGCCGCAGTTGATTACGGCTGCGCGGGTGTCGGCGGCGCGTTCATTAGCTGACCGAGCAGAGCCGCCGCCGCGCTGAAAATCATATTAATTTGCCCTTTGACTTCTTCGGGCGCGACTTTTTTGAAATCGGTCGGCTCGTTGAAAAGATTTGCGTCGGCGGTCGTTTTGATGTCGCTCATTTCGGTTACGATGCTTAAACCGCGAATGCCCTGTACGCTGCCGTTCTGCGACGCGGAATTTGTTGTTGAGCGCAGAGGCAAGCCGGTTTCCTTATCAACCAGCACGACGGATTCGGTTTCGACTGTACCGGCTTGCGATTTCGTGTCGGTCGTCGCGCCGTAGCGGTATTTGATCGCGTCGCGCTCACCGACTTTTTCCTCGCCGACGCGCTCGACACCTTGCAGATTTTTCACCTGATTGACGATTTGTTCCGGCATCAAAAGCCGTCGCGGATCAACGCCGATTGACTCTTTGTTTAACTCGGCGTACTGCTTGCGATTCGGCGAAATAACGAACTGCTTTCCGCCCAGATCGAGATAAATCAGTTTTTCACCGTTCGGCAGACTAAATTCCATTCGTCTGTCTTGCCCGTTCCGCGCCACATTCGCTTTCAACGGCGCGGTCGCCAGATTTTGTGCGCCCGACATTTCAAATTTCAGCGTAACCGTCGCCTGATACTGTTCCGGCTCTTTCGTCTCAATCGTCGCGCCGGACGACGTTTGCGCCGTATTCGCATTGATATTAACCGCGTTCGCGTTCGTCAGATTGGCGTTCGCGTTCGTATTTATCGTCGCGTTGCCGTTTGAATTGCCGTTCGTCGTCGGCAATGGCGGCTGACACGCCGTGCCGACGCAGATTGCCGCGCATAATGTCAGCCAAACAGAATTTTTCGTTATTTGTCGCATCATTTTTCTCCTTTTCAGCTTTCAATAAGATTATCTTTTCACATAATTTTCAGCAAGCCTATATTTTACAAGGCGATTAATCGGTTCACGCCGCAAATTTTTATTTACAAAAAACTAATAACGGAATACAATAATCCGACACAAATTTCTTTTAGAATGAATTAACAATTTTTCAAACGAATTTTCCGTTCGTTAATTTTGAGGAGTCCAATGAACAAATCCCATAATTTCCTTCGACAATCTTTCTATTTTTTGCTGACCCTCGTCGCTTTTGCTTTGACGGCAAACGCCCAGTCGAGCGTTGATTTATCTTTCAACGCCACGCCGGTCAAAGGGGCAGGCGCGTCGCTCAACGATTTTGAAATTCAGCCGGACGATAAAATTCTGACGTTCGCTTTTAACGGCACCCGCGTCTTTGGCGGCGTTCCGAAAAACCAGATCGCGCGGCTCAACTATGACGGCAGTCTGGATAACTCCTTCGACTGCGCTTCGTGCGATTTCAATATCACCAGCGTTCGCATTCAAACGGACGGCAAACTCATTGTCGCCGGAGCTTTGACCGGCAACGGCTCTAACAGCCCGCGAATCCGTCGGCTGAACGCCAACGGCAGTCTCGACGGTTCATTCGTTTCGCCGTTTGCCGAAGGAAACTTCAGTACTTCTCAAATTCTCTCGGTGCAGGCAATTCTGCCGGACGGAAAAGTTTTGGTGCTGGTTAATTCTTTTTTCCAGGGCTATCATCAGGACTCGATTTACCGTCTGAATACTGGCGGCTCTTACGACACCTCGTTCACGACGATCTATTTTCCGGGCGGACGTTTATCGTCAACGTATGTCAACCGCGTCAAACTTCAAGCCGACGGAAAGATTCTCGCATCGGGAAATACTAACAACGGCACTCGAAATTACCCTAACCTCTATCGTTTCAACGCGGACGGAACGCAGGACACGACGTTTGAATCGCCGTTAGTTACTAATGTTGACGGCTTTCCTTACATCTATGACTTTGAAACGCGGTCGGACGGCAGCATTTTGTTCGTCGGCAAATTCGATACGGTCAATTCGATCAGCCGCATCGCCATCGCCAAATTACTGCCGGCGGGCAATCTCGATACGAGCTTTCCGACGACGAATTTTTTCTCCAACAGTTCTTCCATCACTCAGATTAAAATTTTATCCGACGGCAAAATTCTGCTCGCCGATGGCGGGATTTTAAGAAGATTAAACGCTGACGGGAGCGTAGATTCGACGTTCAGCGCACCAGCAGGTCCCGCTTCGATTTCCAAATTTATCGTTGACGGGCAGGGCAGAATTTTAATCAGATACGGATTCTCCAATCCGCAAAATTACTCCACTTTGCGTCTGAATTCCAACGGCAGTTACGACAATACGTTCGTTCCCGCTACTGCCGTTACCGGCAGCGTCAGCGTAACGGCGGCACAGACGGACGGCAAGGTCATAATCGGCGGCGACTTTGATATGGTGAATAACATCGCACGATACAGATTCGCCCGCGTCAATGCCGACGGCAGCACAGACACGACTTTCAATGTGGTCGAAGGATTCAACGACATTCCGACCAAACTTTTAGTGCAGGCGGACGGCAAAATCTTAGCCATCGGAAATTTCTCCAGTTACAACGGCACAGCGCGTTCGGGAATCGTCAGAATTAACGGCGACGGCAGCGTTGACAACACTTTCGCTCCGGTCGTCAACAGCGGTTCGGTAATCAACGCGCTTGCTTTGGGAGACGGCGGAAAAATTTACATCGGCGGCAATTTCACGACCGTCAACGGACAGACGCGCAGCGGCATCGCCCGCCTGAATGCCGACGGCAGTTTGGACGCGGGCTTTAATCCGACGATTGGAAATCCCGTCATCAATTCCATTGTGGTTCAAACCGACGGCAAAGTTACGGTCGGCGGCGCATTCAGCGGTGTCAACGGATTCAACCGAGTGAATTTGGTGCGATTCAACGCTGACGGCAGCGTGGACACCACTTTTAATGCCGGAAGCATTTCGACCGTCAATCAACTCGACATTCAGGGGGACGGCAAATACGTCGTTTATGCCGGCAGTCTGATTCGGCTGAATGCTAACGGCACAACCGATTCGACATTCCAATCGCCGAGTTTCAGCACTTCGCAAAGCAGTTTTATCATCAGTTTCATTCCGCAGGCGGACGGAAGCATTATTGTCGGCGGCAATTTCAGCAGCGTCAACGGCACGACTCGCCCAAATATCGCCAGAATTAAATCCGACGGCAGTTTGGATTTGCTTTTTGTGCCGAACGGCGCGAACGCGCAGATCAACACGCTCGTCAAAACGCCTGACGGTAAAATTCTGGTTGGCGGCAACTTTACAACTATCGGCGGCGTGAACCGTATTGCCATCGCCAGATTAACGGTTGCGGCGATAGCGAGAATTACGCCGTTCGATTTCGACGGCGACGGACGTGCGGATGTTTCCGTGTTCCGTCCTTCAACCGGCTATTGGTACACGTCGCAGAATGCAACGATCAATTACGGCGCGATTCGATTCGGGCAGTCGGGCGACATTCTGGTTCCGGCGGATTTTGACGGCGACGGCAAAACCGATGTCGCGGTCGTCCGTGATGGAACGTGGTATTTACAGCGCAGTCAACTCGGCTTTACCGGCATCACTTTCGGCTTGGGAACGGACATTCCCGTTCCTGCCGATTACGACGGCGACGGCAAAGTTGATGTTGCCGTGTTCCGTCCGAGCAACGGAACGTGGTATCTGAGCCGAAGCACTTTGGGTTACGTTGCGATTCCGCTCGGTTTAGGAACGGACAAACCCGTTCCCGGCGATTACGACGGCGACGGCAAAGCTGAACCGGCGGTTTTCCGACCGTCGAACGGTTTCTGGTACAACTCGACCAATCCGGCGACCAATTACGGCGGCGTGGCATTCGGGCAAGCCGAAGATAAACCCGTCCCGGCGGATTACGACGGCGACGGCAAAATTGATCGCGCGGTTTTCCGTCCGTCGAACGGAACGTGGTATTTACTGCAATCAACGGCAGGCTTTACCGGCATTACGTTCGGCTTCGGTACGGATTTACCGACCGCCGCTGATTATGACGGCGACGGCAAAGCAGATGTCGCAGTATTCAGAAACGGCAACTGGTACCTGAACCGCTCGACGCAGGGTTTTACCGCCATCCCGTTCGGTGTTGGCGATGACAAACCCGTTCCCAATGCCTTTGTCCGATGATTCCGAATAGAAAAGAAAATCTTTAGTTTTTGAAGATTAAAGATTTTCTCTCTCGTAATTTCTTATGTAAGCAAAGTATTTTTTAATTCGACTGAAAAGTCATAAGAAGGAGTTTAACAATGAAAAAATCCCAAATGATAATTAAACGAACGATTCTTTTTTCGTTCTCATTTCTATTTCTTACCGCATCGTTTTTGACAATTCGGGCGGCGGGCGAAGTTGACCCGACATTCAACGCCGCCATTCAAAACGCGGATGGAAGTTCCGTGGTGAGAACGCTCGCCGTTCAGCCGGACGGCAAAATAATCGCCGCCGGAAACTTTACCGTCGCCAATAACACGGGACGCACCAGCATCGCCCGCTTTAATGTTGACGGCAGCGTTGACCAATCGTTTAACCCGCCGAACTTTGATGTGGCGGGTGTCGGCTACCGCATCAATACCGTTAATTTCATCGCCGTTGCCGTGCAGTCGGACGGGAAAGTTTTGCTCGGCGGTTCCTTCACTCGCGTCAACACTCAAAACCGGAAAAATCTGGTCAGGCTGAATGCCGACGGGTCGCTCGACTCGACCTTTAATCCGGTGTTCGGAACGAACGAGGTTGTCAACGATGTCAAGATTCAGCCGAACGGTCAAATCGTTTATAGCGGCAGCATCGCGCTCAACGGCGGCGGCAGCGGGCAGGGCTTGACTCGTCTCAATCCCGACGGTTCGGTTGATTCGTCGCTCCAATTCAATCGTCTAAGCCGGGTTGATTCATTCCTGATTCAGGCAGACGGTAAATTTATTATCAACAGCCCCGACAGTGTGCAGGGAATCTACCGGGTAAATTCCGACGGTTCGTTTGACTATTCATTTACGGCGGCTATTACGGCAACCGCTAATGCTTCTGTTTTCAAAATCGCTTTACAGCCGGATGGAAAGATTTTGATGGGCGGGAACTTCTCAGCCGTCAACGGTACCCAGCGCGGTCGCCTCGCCCGTTTAAATTCCGACGGCAGCCTTGATACGTCATTTAACGTCGGCACGGGAGCCAACGCGCCCGTCTATGGAATTGACGTTTTGCCGAACGGGAAGATCGTCATCGGCGGCACGTTCAGCACATTTAACGGAACGAGTCGTGTCAGCAATGCCAGATTGAACAGCGACGGTTCGCTCGATACAAGTTTTAACTACAATCCGGGAGGTTCTCCCACTGTTTATACCATCGCTTCGACCGGCGACGGGCGCGTGATTTTGGGCGGCACCGGCAACAACGGAATCTGGAATAAATTGTCGCGCATCAATGCCGACGGCTCGCCTGACGCAGGCTTTAACGCCGCGATTTATCACGTCGGAGTCATTAAGCAGATTTTGAGACAGCCGGATGGAAAAATTCTCATAGCCGCCGCCAGCGTCCCTCTGAAAATTAACGGTATCTCCGCGTCCGGTGTGGCGCGTCTCAACCCGGACGGAAGTATTGATACGGGATTTACCGCCGGAGTTAGCGGCGCATCCTCGATTGCCCTCCAGCCGGACGGTAAAATTCTCGTCGGCGGTGGAACTATATACCGGCTCAATTCCGATGGTTCGCTCGACTCCGGTTTTCAAACGCCTGTTTTTTCCCTGGGTTTTGTGAACGAAATTGCCGTGCAGCCGGACGGAAAAATAATTATCGCCGGTTCTATGCGAAGTTCTAATTCATACGTCGGCGTTGTGCGTTTGAATTCCAACGGTTCGGAAGATACCACTTTCAACCGGGTCATTATTACCAACGACACACCTATTTATATGGTTATGGCGATGACACTTCAGCGGGACGGTAAAATCGTCATTGGAGGAAGTTTCACTCAACTAAACGGTTCTAGTTACCCTAGAATCGCTCGAATTAACGCCGACGGCACCTTGGATGCGTCATTCAACTCAGGTCTCGGACTTAATAACGACATTTTTGATCTGGGATTACAGTCAAACGGAAGTGTTTTAATCGGCGGTGCATTCAGCAGCGTGAACGGAACCGATAATAATTATTACCTAGCCCGATTACTTCCCAATGCAAATTACGATGCGAATTTCAATCCGACACCAAACGGTCAAATCTATGCTATCGCGGCTCAACAGGACGACAAAATTCTGTTCGGCGGTGCTTTTGATGCCGTCGGCGGAGTTCCCCGAAGTAAACTCGCTCGTCTCAATTCAAACGGCACGGTTGATACCACATTCATTGCAAATGCCAATGATTTCGTTCGCAATATTCAATCGCAGAACGACGGCAAAACTTTAGTCAGCGGAGACTTTAATCGAATAAACGGCATTTCCAGTGTCGGATTGGCACGCCTTCTGAGTGCGGCGGCACCGACGCGAACATCGTTCGATTTCGACGGCGACGGACGCGCCGATGTCTCCGTGTTCCGCCCGTCGAACGGAGCGTGGTATGTTCAGCAGTCAACCGCCGGATTTACCGGATTGG
>CAXTKJ010000059.1:32281-32834 GCA_964244835.1 uncultured Pyrinomonadaceae bacterium | reverse complement strand
GCCCGTGATAAAGTCAAACTGACGGTCGAATACGAAGCGGACACGGTTTATGACAACACGAATAAAAAACCCGCCGGCAGCGGTCCGTCCAATCCCGGCGGAACTTTTCTGCCGCACGTCGGCAAGGCGATCAACTGGTATTTTCTGATTTACGTCGTCCGCCGAATCGAGAAAAATAAAGGCTTTATGCCCGGATTGATAATGATTCGCTCGCCTCTGCGCGACACTTGGAGCGCGATTTGGGATTCCAAAGGAATGCACCAGGGCAAAGGCGTGTGCAACGGATTTTTTCTTTTCTACGGCAATCAATGGCGAACCGGCGGTTATAACTCGCAGTTGGAAGCCGGAGACGGGACGGCGAGCCAGCCGGGAATTTATCCATCGCTGCTGCTGCACGAGATGAGCCATTGTTTGTATGTCAACCATTTTCCGTCGGGATCGCCGATGGCTTCCGGGGCGCGAACCGATCAGCACGATATGTTCGATTCGTGCTTGATGGGTTACGGTCAGCACCACAACGATTACTGCGGGCAGTGCGTCGCCGGATTTATGG
>CAXTKJ010000059.1:26311-32271 GCA_964244835.1 uncultured Pyrinomonadaceae bacterium | reverse complement strand
TGCAAACCAAAGGACGGTGCCGGCGGCTCAACGCTCAACACGGCGAATTCACGCCTTTTGACGTGGAAAGGCAAGCGAATGCTGCGAACTGATTCGGAAATCGAAAGCATCGCCGACGAAAAACTCGATCCGACTAAAATCCGGCACGTCGAACCGCCCGAAATTGCGAAACCCGCCGGTTACGCGGACGGCGACGATGTGATGTCGCTGCTCGAAGCGTGTCCGTTCGGCAAACAGGTTTATGACGACGCGATGGCGGCGAACGGCGGAATTCCGCCGAACATCACGCCGGCACCTGAGGGACGCGGAAGCTGCGACCACGTGAACGGCGATGTCGGCTATCCGATGCTGGATCGTATTAAACTCGAAGACGATGAAGAATTGGTGCGCGGCGGTGTCTTACGAATTACTAATCCCGGAGGCGTTCGCACACAGGAAATCAGCGGACCGGACATCGGCGTTCAGATTCTGATAATGGAACTGAGCAATCTGAAACACCGCTTCGATTTCTTCGACCACGACGCAAAAATGCAGCGCGGGAAAATGGGACACAACAAATTTATCGAAGAAACCGAGCGCGTCGAATACGACGGCGGCGTTCGCAACGTCATACAGGCATATCGCCAGTGTAATCCGACGTGGAACGCCCGCATCTGTGTTAAAAAGAAAGCCGAGCCGTATCTGACTTCGTTCAAGAAATACTTCGACGAATATCTCGACCCGGCGCACAAAGGCAGTTATTCGGAAGTATGGTTCACCAAGGGCGCACGAAGCTGGTATTACCTGCGCGTGCCGCGAATGAAAAATTTTACGAACGCCCGGATTGACAACATAATTTCAGGCATTGTCCGTAAAAAATTCAGCAGTTTATACAAACTCGACAGCCACGACGATGCGATCTGGAATTTGCTGAACATCCTGTTTGCGATTGACCCGGATTTCGACAGCGACGGTAATCCGACATTAGCCTGGGCGGAAGAAACGCTAAAAAAAATACCGGCAGAAACCCCGGCGATTGATAAAGTTCGCCTCGTTTTCCGCAACGCGACATTGAAATACAGAAACATAACGATTCCGGGAGTCGTGGTAAACTAATTTTAGACGTGCCGTTTATTGAAACTTATGTTTTGAAAGTCCGCGCTCGATTGGCTAAAGTAAAACTATGCCGATAACAACGCAGATTTTCTGGCTGATAATGCTTTCGACGGTCGTCGCGTCTATCGCGTGGACAGTAACGCAGGAAGAAATTTTCGGCGAATGGCGCGAGTATTGTAAAGACCAATGCGAAAACTGCGGCTCGCTTCTGAAACGCAAATTTTTCTACGTTTTCACCTGCGAATACTGTTTCAGTCATTGGACGACGCTTTTGATTTTACTGCTGACCGGCTTTCAATTATTGATCGAAGATTGGCGCGGCTACATTCTGGCGTTTTTTGCGATTCCGTGGATTGCCAATCAGTTGATGAGCATCTATCGCCGCCTGCGCGTCGGCATCAAACACGAGAATCTGCTCGCCAAAGAAGTCGAATCTAATCTGGAATAAATTGAAAATTTTTACAAAAAGCGGAGGTGATTTTCGATTGAAAATCACCTCCGTAAATTATTTTTAGCGTTTGATTTTATTCTTTTTCGACGGCGACGACGCGCAAGCCGTTGTTGCTGCGGCGCACTTTCGGCGGCGTGTCGGTGTCGCGGCGCGTCAGACGCATATTCGTCGGGAAATCGTTCCAGTAACCGCCGCGCAAAACGCGGCGTTCCACGTTTCCATCCGTATTGGCACTGCCGTCGGTTGGCGCGTTGTCATAGTTTGCGCTGTAAGCGTCCTCGCACCATTCGGCGACGTTGCCGTGCATATCAAAAAGCCCATAAGCGTTCGGCTGTAAAGTGCCGACTGGATGCGTTTTCTTTTCGGAATTGACGTTATACCAAGCCATTTCGTCCATTTTTCCGGCGAGAATGCCCGGTTTGCCGCCGCGTGCCGCGTATTCCCATTCGGCTTCCGAAGGCAGACGATATTCAAATCCATCGTTTTGAGCGTTCAGTTTTTCGACGAATTTTTTTGCGTCTTCCCAACTAACTCTTTCCACCGGACAATCATTGCAGTCTTTAAAAAAGCTCAGATTTTCGCCCATCACCGCCGTCCACTGCGCCTGCGTAATTTCGGTTTTGCCGATCCAGAAACCATCCGCGAAAGTTACGCGGTGCTGCGATCTTTCATTATCGAACCACGTCCGCTCGGTTTCTTTATAGTCCTTTCTGCCGAGCGCGAAAGAGGCATTAACATCCGCTTCGCTCGCGCCCATCATAAAATTGGCGGCGGGCAGATAAACCAATTCCATACCGAGCGCGTTTTTCCTGACTTCGTATTTATTCGCGCCTGCTGCGGAAGGATTCGATTTAACCTTCGCCGTTCGCGTTGAAACTTTTGGTGCTTCCACTTTCGGCACGACAACTTTTTTAACCGGCGTTTCTTTCGGGATTTCTTCCGCTTCCACTTTTGCCGTTTCAACAACCGCCGTTTCATTTTTTACCGGTTCAGTTTTCAACGGTTCGGCACTTTCACGCGATTCGAGTTGGCGCAGTTTGGCTTTCGCAATTCTGACATTGGCACCGTCAGGAAACTCGGTTAAATAATTTTGAACTTTTATTTTATCGCTCGTTGTTTTGATCGAATCCCAGGTAAGCTGTTCGAGCTTGATTTTGGCTTGCTGAGAATAAATTCCGGTTGGCGAATCAGCCAAAAAATCTCTGTAATCCTGTGGATTGTTGCTGTTTTTTATGTAACCCCAAGTTTCTTTCTCAACCGTTGCGGCATCTTTCGCCTTAATTTCCGGCTCGGCTTCATTGGTCTTGACGACCGGCGGAGGCAAAACCGGATTTGCGGCAGGCTGTCCGGCGAAATAAAAATCGCCCGTAAAATTTCCTTCACGGTACGGGGTTTGTTTTTGTTTTGATTTTTCCTTGACACTTTGTGAAACGGTTTTATACAAAGCATCTAACTCGACCGGCTTTTTGATATTTTGCAATAAAGCCTCAGTAAAAAGTCCGTTTCTGCCAGTCCCGTCGGAAGCGGTCTTGCCCGGTTCAGCTGAATAAAGCAGATAGGTGCCTTTCGGTATCAAACTCAGTTTAGTGAGTCCGGTTTCTTCGCTAACATCCCGGTAATTGCTCCAATCTTTAGTAAAGGGATTATTGCGACAGGCATCGAGAATAATAATATTCAGGTCATTCTTAGCCAGTTCAAATTTTTTCAAGACACGTCCGACATCAACCGTTTGAAATTCGAGGACATCCTCGCTGGGAACATCAGCATCAATCGGAATTAACCAGTTTCGACCGCCGGATTGCACACCGTGTCCGGCATAAAACAAAAGTCCGATTCCTTTTTGCCTATTGAGTTTATCGCCGAATTCCTGAATCATCTTAACCATTTGTTGCAGATTTTGGTCTTCACCTTCGATAACTTCAAAGCCGACTGAGCGTAATACAACAGCCATATCAACCGCATCAGCCGCTGCGTTTGGTAGCTGCCCAACATTCTTGTATTTTCCATTCCCGATAACCAACGCCAGACGCGGTGCTTCGCCGAGCGTTTTCTCTTTGATCACCAACTGGCGCGTCGAAGGCTGTTCGGTCGTTTGTCCGTTTGCGCTTAACGGCAGAAGTGAAAAAGAGATGGACAGCAGAACTAAAAAACTCGCCGTGCGAAGTGCGAAATTATTTTTAATGAGTAGATTTTTCATACAGTGAACTCCCAAAGAAAATTCGTTCGTGGAAGACGATATTTTCAGACCCGGAATAAATAACGAAATGCCTGTGTAATTTTAGACTTTCGGCTAATGATGAACGGCATATATTTTATGTTGAAAACAGTTGTTACGTCAATTACGACGGCGATAATTCGTAAATTTGCCGAGATGAAACTTATCGCTTCGAGAATAAAAATCAATGATGTTCGAGTTTGATAATTTGCGCCACCGTATCGCCCGCAAATTCGACCTGCGTGTTTTTCTCGGCGATGTTCTCGAAAACGCTGGTTTTATTTTTCGCGGCGGTTTCCAACAGAGTTTTTAATTTGTCCCGCAAACCGGAATCAGTTACCACGCCGTTATTCGCAAAAGCATCGGCGCGGGCATTTTCGGCAGTTTCGCTTTGCTCACGACTCCAGAAAATCCACAGATTTTCCGTTCCCGGTTTTCCGTCAAACTGGCTTTGGCTGGTTTGATATTGTTTTCCGGCGGAAATCGCCGCGCTGCCGTTGTTGGCGTTCGGTGTGGGAAATTGAATTTTCATCACATTTTCGCCGTTTTCGTCCAGTCCTTCTGCAAAGACGTAAAAATAGCCGTCGTCGGGCAGGGCAAAGTGCATACGGAAGCGATAGCCGTTTTCGAAAACTTCCTGTCCGCTCGATTGAAACGGTTCGTCAAACGGTTTTTCGCCGCGCATTTTCTGCACAGTCAAAAAGTACTGCAGTTCACGCAGATTTTTGACTGGAGCGGAGGAAACGAGAGCTTCGTTTTTCGGCGTTTCAACTTTTTTCGCCGCTTCCGAAGGCTGTCGCAAAAACAGCCAGCCCCCGATGATGCCGCCGCCGAATAAAATCAAAAGTACGCACAACGCGCCGAGATAAAGCGGCAGTTTCGATTTCGCTCGCGGCTGACTTGCTGCCGCCACGAATGCCCGTTCGGTTGGTGTCGGTAAAGGCGTTTGATTATTGATTTCAACCGAGACGGCGGAAACGGGTTCGGCGGCGACGGTCGGTGATAGAACCGGCTCATTCATTAAAACCGCGTCATAATTGACGATTGCCGCTTCGCTTTTCGGCTCGAACGTCGGCTCAAGCGAATGACTCAAAAAAACCGCCGTCGGCTGAATCGAAGGATTTGAAACGTGAAATGCCGGATTCGATTCGGGCGGCAGAGCGACCGTCATCTCATTGGAAATCTGCGGCGTGTATAACGATGAAAACTGCGAATTTTTCAAAGCCTGCCGCATTTCCTTAGCCGTCTGAAAACGCTTGTCCGGCTCGATTTCCAGCGAACGGTGAATCGTCTTCATCAGTTCCGAAGATATTTCCGGGTTAAGTTCGTTACACGGCGACAGCGGATCGGCTTTGTCCGACCAAATGGAGAAAGCGCGAATCGTCGCCGTCGCTTTTTCGGGCGATTGCCCGGTCAAAATGTGATAAAGCGTCGCGCCGAGGCTGTAAATATCGCCGCGCTGATCGGTTTTCCGGTTAATAAATTCTTCCAGATGCGGCAAATTCAAAGACTGGAGCAGCAAAAAAGAGTTCGGATCAACGCGCAAAACCTGTTCGAGCGGCGCGTAAAACGGCGTAAATCCCGTGATGCTCTGCCCGAACTGCGTCGGATTGGTCGCTTCGAGATTTCCTTTCGCCGTCCCGAAATCAAGCAAATAAATTTTGCCGTCCTCGCTGATCTTGATATTGTGCGGCTTGATGTCGCGGTGAGAAATCAAAAACGAGTGCAGATATTCGAGCGCGTCGAGAACTTTATCGGCGATTGCCATTGATTCGGCAACGGTAAAGCGTTTGCCCTTCTTCATACTTTCCGCCAAATCCTCGCCGGAAATGTAGTCCATCACGATAAAGTTCTGATCGTTTTCCTGAAAACAATTTGTTACCTTCGGCAAATTCGGATGCGAAAGATTGTAAAGCAGATCGGCTTCCTGACGAAAAAGTTTCGTCGCCTGCTCGCTGTTCAGGGAAATTTGTTTGATAGCGACCTGATTGTTGCCGGAAAAGCGCGTGTCAGTCGCCAGATAAACCGCGCCGAAACCGCCGCTGCCGATTTGTTTTTCGAGCAGGTAACGCCCGTCTAAT
Source organism: uncultured Pyrinomonadaceae bacterium (assembly GCA_964244835.1). Lineage (GTDB taxonomy): Bacteria > Acidobacteriota > Blastocatellia > Pyrinomonadales > Pyrinomonadaceae. The sequence goes on along the minus strand of CAXTKJ010000059.1, from coordinate 26,429 downwards.
TTTCTGCCTTCGATGAGCATATTCGGAATTGAGGTTTTTTAAAAATCCTGCTTTTATTTCGGACTCGCTTTCATTTGAAACGGAAGATATCTCGCATTTTAATCCATTTTTTGAAAAG
>CAXTKJ010000059.1:0-26301 GCA_964244835.1 uncultured Pyrinomonadaceae bacterium | reverse complement strand
TGAACGCGCGCGCTGTAAATCGTCTGCGGCGAAGGTTCATTGAGCCGCAGCGCACGGGTTTTGACGCTGACGGCTTCGGCTTCGGTTGCGGTGTAGGCGATGCCGTCGCCGTCTTCGGCATCGTACACATCAACGGTCGCGCTCCAATCGTCGAGCCATTTATTCAAAGTTTTCTCCGGCAAATCAAGCGCACTCAAAGCGAGTTTGACGTTCGCCAATTTGGTCGGAGAAATAATCACATAAAGTTCTTCACCGGCGTAATCGCTGCGTTCCGGGTCAACGACGAAATACGAATAGACATCGTTTTTCGGCGGAATCTCGATGACCGTTCCCTGCGTAACAGCGTTATCGCCGCCGCGTGTTTTCAATGTCGGGAAAATTAATTTGGATTCGCCTTTTTCGCCATCAGTGTAAAATTCGCGGTTGACGACATAGATAAATCCGGTGCGCGGCGATTCGATGGTGAAGCGAACACGGTCGCCTTTTTTAAATTCAGTCGTCGAACTGACCCGTTCCGCCGTCCAGTTTTCGCGCCGCTTGCCGTTTTCGACCGGAAACGTCGGCGCGTCGTCTTCGTCCGAATGCGACGGACGCAATCGCCAGAAAGTTACGCCGAGCTTTTCGTCAACGTAAACCGGCTTGATTTTTTTGTTGCGGCTGGGGCGCGGACGCTTGGTTGAAGCCACGCGCGTAACCAATTTATAACGCCGTTTCGCGCTGCCGAGTGCCGCGATATTTTTTCGCCGTTTGGCTGATTTCGGCGCGGCGGCTTTGCCGGCAAAAGCGTTGGCGGGCGGCGTTTTCGGACGCTGCGTTTGAAAATCGAGCGAACTGATCGAACGGCTCGGCGGCGGCGGTTCGTCTTCTTCCTGCGCGAACGAAACATTGGCGGCGAAAAGCAAAAACGCGGCGATTAAAATTAACTTTGAGGCTGAAAATGGATTTTTCATATTAGATTCTTAGACTTTGAATAAATCTTAAAACTGCCGTTACTTCCACAAACGACACTTTCAATAAATTAACGATAAAAATTTTCCAGACCGAAAAATTTACTGACCCGAAACATAAAACTCAAACCTTTTGAAGTAACGCGCAGATTTCAATCGTATGAGTTTCAACAGGTCTTACAGATGACTTGAAATGCCATACATTTTAAGCGGAATCTTTTCCAAGTGTCAATCGTTCATTTGCTTTCGCCCGAAGTTTGAGATCGGATAAGCCGAATCAACTCGGAGAGCGGCTGATTAAAGCGATTTTTAAATTGCATTATCCCGGAATAAGCAAATAATTAAACGCGCCGACCACTGTTCACTATTCACTGTCAACTATTCGCCGCTAAACAGGGAATCTTCTCGTTTAGCAGCGAATAGTTGACAGTGAATAGTTGATAGTTTGCGTCTCCATCCGGCTTCCCTTGAAGAATGCCGGATGATTTTGAATCCTTATCCTGCACTCAGGTTAAATTGTTTTTTTGAAAAGACTTTGAAATCAACAAAGAGAAAAGCCCTGAAAATATTTCCCAGGACTTTCTCGCTTTTTCTTATATTTCAAACTTTTCTATTTCGCCATCGCGTCCGTTACCTTGATGTCGCCGGCGACGATTTTCTGTTTCGCGTCTTCGACTTTACGCAGAGTTTCCGCCGGAATCAGCGATTTATTATTATCGTCCATCGCGTAAGCCACGCCGTCTTTATCAAGCCCGAAAACGTGAAAGCCGCCCGCAAATTTCCCTGACAGAACTTCCTTGACCACATCATAAACCGAATTGTCCACGCGCTTGACCATCGAAGTTAAAACGAAACCGGGTTTGACACCGTTCTGATTCGAGTCAACGCCGATGACAAATTTGTTCGCTTCGCCGTTCGCGTTCACGCCGTACTGCTCGACCGCATCGAACGCGCCCAAACCGGAATTTCCCGCCGCCGTGAAAATTACGTCCGCGCCTTTTTCGATTTGATTTAACGCTAGTTCTTTGCCTTTGCCCGGATTGTTCCACGCCGCGTCGGTTACGCCGACGAAATTGGTAACGACCTTAATGTTCGGATTGACGGATTTCGCGCCTTCTTCGTAGCCGGTTTCAAACTTGTGAATCAAAGGAATATCCATTCCGCCGACGAAGCCGAGAACGCCGGATTTCGATTTTTCGGCGGCGATCATTCCGACCAGATAAGAGCCTTCGTGTTCACGGAAAACCAAAGACGCGACGTTTTTCTTCGGCGTTTTGCCGTCGGCTTCAAAAATCACGCCGTCCACAATAGCGAACTTAATGCTCGGATAATCGTCGGCGACCTTCTGCATAATCGGACCTTGGGCGAAACCGACACCGATAATCAAATCGAAATTCTTTTCCGCAAACGCCCGCATCGCCGGTTCAATCGAAGTCGGATTGCCCGGTTCGACATCGTAAAGACAAATCGGCAATTCCCTTTCCGCCCGCTGAACGCCTTCCCAAGCCGCCGCGTTGAAACTGCGGTCGTTTTTGCCGCCGATGTCGAAGACGATGCCGACTCTGATTTGGCAGTCTTTTTTGACAGCTTCGGTTGTCGTGCAGGAAGAAACGCACAAAACCGTTAAAAGGAACGCGATTGAAACAAAAACCGATTTGATTTTCATAATTTGCAGCCGTTCAGAGTCCACGCTTCAGCGTAGTTTCCGCCAGCGAAGCGCGGCGGAAACGGCAAACTGAATTGTTTGGACTCTAAACTAAAATCAACTCCAGCCGAGAGCCGCCAACCCAGCGGGCGCGGCAAGATCGTTGAAACTTAAGCTCTGCGCGGGCAAAGACAAGCCGACATCTTCGGGGCGCAGAATGGCGAGCGTTTTGCCGAGTGCTTCGTCGGCGATTTCCTTCAAACGCGCGGGCGCGAAATTTCTGCCGACGACTAATAATTTTTCCAAGGAATTTTCGTTTGATTCGCTGCCGAAACGGTCGCGGTAGAACATCAAAAGGCGATAAATTTCATCGTCGGTTTCCGATTCGGTGCAGGTTACGGAACGCACGACCGCCGGTTCGTCGCCGCGCAGAAGCAGCGCGACAAAGCCGTCGGTTTGCGAACTTATCAGAAGCGAATCGCTCTGACTTTTTGAATCAACCAGCCAATTCGCTTCGCTGACGGCTCGCGGCATAATCAAACCGGCAGTCCAGCCGAGACGTTCAAAAAGAGTTTCGTACTCGTCAATCACACTCAACTTCACGGCAGTCGCAAAATAACGCGCTTTGCTCGCTTTGTCGGCTTTGATTTTGCGGCGCGAGATTCGCATTTCGCCGGACGGAACGCCGAAGGTTTGTTCGGATTTCCAGTCGAGAATTTCTTCCAGTTCTTTTTTCGATGCCGTTTCGCTTTCCAAACTCAGAATCGCCGTTCGCGCCGTGTTGCTCGGCAGTGAAACCGACCAGCGTTTCTGTTTCAAAAGTCCCGCGCTGACGACCGCCTCTTCGAGCAGGACGAGCATTTCGTTGGCATTGGAAATGTTTCTTTCGGTAAAGCTCGGCACGAGCAGATGGGCGGGCAAATCAACCGTCGCGGCTTGTCTGATGCCAAAACGATTTCTGCCTTCTTTTTGCAGCGCGAGAGCCGTAACACTCGTCTGTTCCAAACCGAGCGCGGCTTTCGGATAATTCGGTTGAGTTAAATTTTCTAACACTTTTTTTAGTGGTGAGTGGAGAGTGGAGAGTGGAGAGAAAGAGGTTTCGACTCTGTACTCTCCACTCTCCACTCTCCACTCATTTAATAGTCCTCGTATTTTACGCCTTCGTCGTCTTCGCCTTCGGCGGTGCTTTTGACGTTTTTTAAACCCTGTTCGCCTTTGGTCGAATTGATGTCGTCCCCGGTTACTTCCTTCCAATCGGTTTTATTCGTAATCGGGTCAACGGGTCGCTCGCTCAAGTATTCGTCCGTTACCAAATCGTCAACGGACTGCGGCAGTTTTCCTTTATCTGCGCCGTATTGCTGAATGGCGCGGCGCATCGTGTCGAGATTTTGCCGGAGAACATTTTCGCGCGCCTGCTGAATGCTTTTCAAATAAGTCGGCAAAGCGACCGACAGCAGAATGATGATGATAAACATCGTAATCATCATCTCAAGGAGCGTGAAGCCGGCTTCGATTTTGGATTTTGGATTTTGGATTTTGGATTTATCTGTGGCTTCCGGTTTTCGGTTTTTCGCTCTCCACTCTCCACTCTCCACTCTCCACTTCTTTTTACCAATCACTGTATTTCTCCCCGTTTAAGGCTTCCGCGTCTGATGCCGAACGCACATCGAAAACATTTACTTCGTCCCACGATTCGTCGTCTTTCGTTTGATACGACGAACGGAATTTCCAATCTTTTTCGCCGGTCATCGGGTCAACCGGCAGTTCGCGCAGATAAACTTTTATTTTTTCATCTTCGCCTTCTTCCTTAAAAACATTCGATTTCGGGTCGTCGCCGAGTCCGCTTCCCGGTCTGATGCTCAAACCGCGCGGTTTGACTTTTACGCCTTCGACTAAAATATCGAGGCTCGGCGGATAACGGTCAATATTTTCTACGCCAAAAATTTTGCAGTCGTCTATTGAAACGCGGCTGCGCGGGTCGGCGGTTTGATTATTATTAAATGCGCCTAAAGCCGAGCTACCGGTAACGCCCTGTCCGCCCTGCTGACCATTGGCGCACGCGCCGGCAGTATCGCGGTGAAATTCGTCAATCGCCGTCCGCATCTCGCGCAACGCTTCGCGCAGACGCATTTCTTTTTGACTTTTAACCGCGTTCTGCGTCAGCGGAATCGTCCCCAAAACCAGAATCGCCAAAACGGTCATCGTGATAATCAGTTCCAGCAGAGTGAAACCGATTTGCGATTGCCGATTTGCGATGTTTGATTGTCCGTTCATCAATTAATTACTGCTTATTGAATTAAAACTTGACCGCGAAACTTTTGCCGTTGGCGGTCAGCATACTAACCATATCGGCATCGAACGTGATTTCCGGTTTGCCGTCGGTCAGGGCTTCGATTTCGACGTAAGCCAGAATGCCCGAACTGTTTTCCGCGATGTCTTTCGGCGACGACAGCGAAACGTACATCTTCCCGTTCTGGTTAAGAAACGGCGTAATCGAAGTCTGCGCCATTGCCGAACCGAAAACATCGCCGTAGCCGACCGAACGAACAGCGATTTTTGCCCCGTCGAACTTCATTCCGAGAACCGCCGAACGAAACGCCGTCGCGCTTTTCACTAACACGGCGAGCTTTACTTTTTCGCCCGTTTTCATTTCCGAAAGCGTCGGCAGAATCTGTAAATCGGCGTTCGGCGCGAGCGATTTCGGCGCGTCTTCCTTAAAAGAAGTTTGATTAACGTCAACCGTCGTTTTGTTGTCCGTATCGCTCGTTTCACCGATTTTCAAAGTCTTATTGGTTACGTCAATCGGTTTGACGTTATTGAAAAAGTTCGGCGCAGCGGAAACTGATTCTTTATTTTCCGCCGTTGTTTCATTATTGGTAACGGTTGGTGTTTCAGTCGAAGGATTTTCGACATTCTGCGCCGTCGTCTGAATATTTGTTTTCGTGTAAGCAGGCATTTCCGGTTTCTGATCCGGCAGCTGCACCTGCGTATTGGTCGGCGTTCGACGCGCCAACGCCAACTGTTCTTCGACTTCTTCCTGAATAATCAAGGCTTCGAGCGAGCCGGTCGTCGGTGTCGCCTGGCTGCCCGTCGGACGTTCGATTTCATCTTCCGGCAAAATCGAAGGAGCGCGAATCACACGCGGTGTAACGGCGATGACAATATCAACCTGACGATTATCTCTTTTCGGAGCGGTGAAAAGCCTGCCGATAATAGGAAGCAATCCTAAAAGCGGCAGTCCGGTGCGACCGTTTGACTCTGTATTCTGCGCGACGCTTGCCAAAAGCAGAGTTTTATTATTTTGGACGCGAGCCGTTCCTTTAATCGTGCGTTCGGTAAAAGTCGGATTTGCAGAAAGCGCACCGGCAACGTCTTTCGATTCGATTTCCATCGCCACCTGAACATCCTGATTCGGGAAAACTATCGGCTTAAACTTGAGAGTCAAACCAACCTGTTCGTAGGTATAAACTGTCGCCGCATTATTTAGACCATTGTTATTGCCGGTGCCTGTTCCGGTATTGTTGTAGCCTAAAAGCTGCGCTGATTGAACGGGAACGCGCTGACCGATTCGCGCCGATGAATCCTCGTTATTAAAAGCGTGAATCTGGGTCGAAGCAATCAGTTTGGTGTTTTGCTTATCCTGCAACGCAACTAAATTTATTGCCGGAATAACGAGACCGACACCGAAAGCGCGGGGGATAATGCTCGCCGCCGCCGCTCCCGCACTCCCGCCGTAAATGTCGTTTCCGCCCAAGCCGACGACTCCGCGCGTCGAGCCGCCGAGATTAACCAGCGAATCTGAAGTTCCGATTTGATTTCCTAATTGCAGCAAGTCCGATTTGTTGACTTCGTAAATCTGCACGTCCATCACGACTTCGGCGCGGTCTTTGTCGAGCGATTTAATCAGGTTGCCGATGATGCGAATGTTTTCGGTCGTGTCGCGGACGGTGATGCTGTTGGTCGGTTTATCAACGAGCGGCTGTGAAGGGTTTCTTCCCGGCTGCGCGGGAATCGCAAACTGAATAACTTTTGCCACTTCGGTCGGGTCGGCGTTTGCCAGATAAAATGTTCTTAAAACCAACTGCTGAAATCTGACGCGCTGCTGTTGATTGGCAACTAAAATCGTACGCGGTCCGACTTTCTGGAAAAACAAGCCGGTTTGCAGAAAGATGTAATCAAGCGCGCGCGCCGCCGTTACGTTTTTCAAATCAATATAAACTTTTAGGTCCTGCTGACCCTGACCTTGACGGAACGATTCCTGATCGAACAGTACATTGAGGTCTAATTCTTTCGCCAGTTCGCGGATAATATACTGCACGCTAACGCCGCCCGGAAACGGCAGATCGCGGAGTTTTTCGAGTCTTTGCGGAATTTGGACGTTTTGCGGAGTCTGAGTTTGTTGGTAGCCGGTCGGAATAAATTTGCCCGCCGTGCCGTTCGCAGCGGGTTTTGCGCCCGCCGGTTCGCCTTCATCAATTCCCCTTTGCAGACGCAAGGCTCTTTCCATCTCGTTTTTCGCCAGTTCGTTGGTCGAATCGTAAGCGTAAGCCTTGCGAAATGAAAGATACGCGCCCGCGTAATCTTTTTCGTTAATCTGCGCCGTGCCTTTTTTGACGTACATCTGCGAAGCGTTAAAAAGTGCGCGTTGATAATGCAGACGATATTCCGGGTTTTTCGGGTCGGCGACGACCGCCAGCGCGAATTCTTCGGCGGCTTTGTCCCATTGTTCCGACACTTCGGCTTTCATTCCGGCGTTAAAGCGTTTTTTCGCTTCTTTTTCACTGGCAAAAATAGCCGTCGGCGACAGCAGCGCGATAATCAAAAATAAGGTGATCGAAAAACGGGCGTAGGCAGATTGTTTCATAATTAGACTGGTTTAACTTTTCAGTTTTCGTTTTGGATGCAAATGTTTGTCTGCGTGTTTATACACGCGACGGTTACGGCAAAGTTTCAAAAGTTTCCGCGATTAAAACTTTCGATATTTTCAACTTATTCGGCACAAAAAGCAACTATTTCAGGCTTTATTCACTTAGACGAAGGTTACGCGGTTGATTTCGTGCAGCGTCGTCTGACCAGCATAAACCTTTTTCACCGCCGAAGCGCGAAGCGATGATAAACCTTCCTTTTCGGCGGCGCGGCGAATTTCCGAACCCGGACGGCGTTCGATAATCATCTCGCGGATTTTGTCTGACATATCCAATAATTCGTGAATCGCCGTTCTGCCGCGATAGCCGGTATGGTTACACGCATCGCAGCCGACGCTCATATAAAACGTCTGGTTTTTGACTTCTTCGGGACTCAAGCCGGAAGCGACGAGTTCTTCATATGACGGCTGATAATGCCGCTTGCACGTCGCGCAGAGTTTTCTGACCAATCTCTGCGCCAAAACACAGTTTAAGGCGGCGACGAAGTTATACAAATCAACCTTCATATTCAAAAAACGCCCGATCACGTCAATCACGTTATTGGCGTGAACCGTCGTGAAAACGAGGTGTCCGGTCAGCGCGGAGTTAATCGCAATCTGCGCCGTTTCTTCGTCGCGGATTTCTCCGACCATCACTTTGTCCGGGTCGTGACGCAGAATCGAACGCAAGCCGCGAGCGAACGTCAAACCTTTTTTCTCGTTCACCGGAATCTGCATAATGCCTTGAAGTTGATATTCAACGGGGTCTTCAATCGTGATGATTTTGTCTTCGATATTGCGAATTTCGTTCAACGCGCCGTAGAGCGTCGTCGTTTTGCCCGATCCGGTCGGACCCGTGACTAAAACCATTCCGTAAGGTTCTTTGATGTACTGGCGAAACAATCTCAAATCGTCCGGGTCGAAACCGACGACTTCGAGACTAAGATTTTTAAATTCTTCCGAGATTTGCTCTTTGTCCAGAATACGAATGACGCAGTTTTCGCCGTAAGCCGACGGCAGAATCGAAACGCGGAAATCAACCGTTCTGCCCTTATAACGAACGCGAAAACGTCCGTCCTGCGGAATGCGGCGTTCGGCGATGTCGAGTTCCGACATAACTTTGATACGCGACAGCAAAGTCTGATGATAAGCCATATCAATCGGGTCAACCTTCTGATAAAGCGCACCGTCAATGCGAAATTTCACCGCCAGATCGCGGTCGCCCGCTTCGATGTGAATATCCGAAGCGCGAGATTCCATCGCGTTGTAAACGATGGTGTCAACCAGTTTGATAATCGGCGACATCTCCGAATCGTTCGCCAATTTGTCCAAATCTAAAATCTCATCGCCCTGATCGGTTTCCTTGACGAGCGAGATTTTGAAACCCGAAGCCGCTTCCTGCAAAACTCTCTGCGTCGCGTCGCCCTTCCGCAAAACGACATCAATCGCTCCGGCAGTGGCGACATACGGCACGATGCGGACGTTCAAAACATTTTCGAGTTCGTCCAATACTTCGAGATTCGTCGGATCAGCCATTCCGACGTGCAAATTTCTGCCTTCGCGTTTCAAAGGCACGAACTGGTTGCGAAGCATCAAATCAACCGGAATTCCGGCGAGTTCTTCATAAGAAATCGGCGATTCTTTATCTGGCGGCAGCAAATCAATGTAAGGCAGCCGATAGCGTTTTGCCAAACTCTTCGCCGCGAGAACTTCCGGCGGTTCATTGTCGAGAAAAGTCGTCGCCACCGTCGGCGCAGCCGGAATCGCAACGGTCGCGCCGCTGCCGTTCGTGTGATTGTTTCCGTTAGTTTGATTTTCCATTTTCAAAATCCTCATCAGTTTCGTTCAATCCGAAACTGTGTCGCAATGCTTTATTTATCGCATTCATCTTTGGCAATCTGCCGAGAATCGAATCAATTTCATTTTCCAGGACGGTAACGATGTTGTCAGTCATAATCACCGAATCCGTTCGCAAACCTGATGCTCTGCCTTCATTAGTATTTAAATCAATAGAGATTCTTGACGGATGATTGGCGCGGTTTAAGTTGCTGGTGATCATTGCCAAAAGAATCTGTGAAAGTCCCGTCGCCAAATTATCTGCCTGCACAACCAATGCCGGACGACGTTTTGCGGAAACGAGATCGGAGTTCGGAAAATAAACGCGCACGACATCGCCGCGCTTAATCAACATCATAAACGTCCATCTCCGGTCTGTTCCAGTCTTCCGCCATCGTATTTAATTTAACCCGCAAATCCGCCGCCTGCGCCTGCCCGATGCCGCGCTGCGACAATTCCATTTCTTTGGTTTGCAGAAAAGTTACCAAGACTTTGGATTCACCAACTTCGGCTGGCGTTTCCGTCAAAATAATTTGTCCGTCTTTGTATGTTCCTTCAATCGTCAACATTTTGCCTCCGAATAAATTTCTATTTTCTGCCGCTGAACGGTCCGGTCGAAATCGTCTGGATAATCGGCATATAAATCGCCAGTAAAATCGTGATGACGATGCCCGCCATAAAAACCAGAATCACGGGTTCGAGCAAAGTCGTTAATTGCTCCAAACGAACTTCGGCTTCGGCATCATAGAAGTTTGCCACTTCGTCGAGCATCTCGCGCAGACTGCCCGATTTTTCGCCGATGCCGATCATATCGAGGGCGAGTTCCGGCAGCCAGTTCGCTTTGTCGAGAGCTTCGGTGAACGAGCGTCCTTCACGAATCAAAGGCAAAACGCCCAAACTTCGCCGCCGCAATTCTAAATTCGTGATTGATTCCGAAGCGATGTTCCACGCATCGGGAACGGTAATGCCGCCCGACAAAAGTGTTGACAGCGAACGCGCCAACTGTGCCGTCGTCATCTGTTTAATCAAATTTCCGGCAATCGGCAGACGCAGCAGAAGTTTATCTAAAATCAATTTGCCGCCCGGAGTTCTCAGCCAGATGTAAAGGGAAAAAGCCAGCACCAAAACCAGCGGCAGCAGCCAGAAGATATTTCCGACGATGAAATTTGAAAAGCCGAGAACGACGACTGTAACGGTCGGCAAACCGCCTTTGGTGTTCAAGCCCTTAAATAAATCCGACATTCGCGGCACGATGTAAAGGGTCAGAAAGCCGACCATAAACATCGCCGCCATCAGCAGAAAAGCCGGGTAAGCGAGTGCGCCGCGCAATTTGCGCGATACGCCGACGCTGCGTTTCAGGTAATCAACGTAACGCGACAAAACTTCGTCCAACGCGCCCGACTGTTCACCCGCGAGCAGCGAAGCCGTATAGATTTTCGGGAAAATACCCTGCGCCTCGAACGCTTCGGACAGCGGCATTCCGCTTTTAATTTTCTCTTCGATGTCCGCCAGAAGCGTCCGCAGAGTCGAAGACCCCGAACGAGTTTTCAGCAGACCGATTGCCTGCAAAATCGGAATACCGGCGCGAAGCAAAGCGGATAGCTGTTGATTGAACAACAGAAAATCACCCGGCTTGATGCGGTTTTTTTTGCCCGCGCCGCCCGGAAGCATTGCCGATAAACCTTTTTCCGCATTCGAGACGGCGAACACGCGAAAGCCTTCGCTTTCGAGGCGCGATTTTGCATCGCTCGCCGCCGCCGCTTCGATCACCCGCGTTAAAACTTCGCCCGAAGGCGTTCCTAAACGACAAATAAATTCAGCCATATTCTGAGATTTTGGATTTTAGATTTTAGATCTTGGATGTCTTACAAGATGACAGTTAATTGAATTTCAATCCGCCTCAAAATAATTTAGACGATTGATTCCGAGCAAATCCAAAATCTAAAATCTAAAATCCAAAATCGAATTATATCACGCCTTTTTCCGTCAAATGTTCCGTGTAAAATAATAATAAAGAATCTACTTTGGTGAAACCAACGAATGTTAGGTTGCAGACATCAAAAAAATATCTTGCGGGAATACAATACATTCCTTAGAATATATTAAAACTTATAAAGGAGAAATTATGGCTGTGAAAATTCTTCATCAAGTCAGCCGCTTTTGCGCTGTGCATCAGTGGAACGCTTTTGTGTTTGTTCTGATCTTCGGCGCGGCGACGACCATTTTCGCGCAAACGCCTGAACCGCAGCCGACGGTCGAACCGACACCGAACACGAATACGCAGGCACCGGAAGATGATGACGCGAAACCGATCAACATCAAAACCGATCTGGTAACGCTCACGTTGACCGTTACCGATCTTTACGGGCGGCTCGTTTCGGGTTTAACTAAAAACGCTTTCACGGTTTTCGATAACGGCGAAGAGCAGGAAATCACGTTTTTCAGCGACACCGACGCGCCGATTTCCGTCGGTATTATCTTCGACGTTTCCGGTTCGATGACCGGCGAAAAAATCGGCAAGGCACGGAAGGCTCTGGAAAAATTTATCAATACCAGCCATCCGTCGGACGAGTATTTTTTAATCGCTTTCAATAATCGCGCGCAGCTTCTGCTCGACCGTACACGCGACGGCGAAGCGGTTTTGCAGAAATTAACTTTGGTTCAGCCGAAGGAAGACACCGCGCTTTACGATGCGGCATATCTCGGCATCGAGCGCGTTACACGCGGTACGCGCCAGAAAAAAGCTCTGCTGATTATCAGCGACGGGCAGGACAATTCATCGCGTTACAATTTCGGCGAAGTGCGGCGGCTGATGAAGGAATCGGACGTAACGGTTTATGCCGTCGGCATTATTGACGGACACGACGCGGGCAGTATGCAGGGAATGCAGGGACAGGCTTTTCTCGACGAACTGGCGAGCGTTACCGGCGGAAAATCTTTCTATCCGCAGACCGACATCGAAATGGACGAAATTTTTGAACGCATCGCGCTCGAACTGCGCCATCAGTATTCCGTCGGCTTTACGCCGAAAAATTTTACGCCCGACGGCAAATGGCACAAAGTCAAAACTAAGGTCAAACCTCCGCGCGGCATTTCGCGTCTAACCGTTCGCACCCGCGAAGGCTATTACGCTTCGCCGAATACGAGTTTCAAATAATTTCAGTTTTTGCGATTGCTAGATGAACAAAAAATTTCAATTTATTTTTGTCTTGACGCTCTGCCTCGCGGCAAATTTCGCTTTCAATAACTTTTCGACTGCCGATGCGCAGACGACACCGACGAACGGACAAATTTCCCGACCGCGCCAAACCGCTACGCCGACTCCGACCGTTTCGCCAAAGCCTATCCCGACTGCTTCGCCAACAATAGAAGACGACGGAGAATTAATTATTGATACGGAACTTGTCAACTTAAGTGTCCGCGTCGTTGACCGTAACAATCGTTCGGTGGGAACGCTCAAACAGGACGATTTCAAAATCTACGAAGACAATAATCTTCAGCAGATAGAGTTTTTTACCAAAGCGGAAGTGCCGACTAATTATTCACTGGTCATTGATAATTCAGGTTCGCTTCGTACTCAACTGGAAAAAGTCATCGAAGCCGGAAAAATCATCATCAATACTAATCGCCCGGACGACGCGACCAGCATTATCCGGTTTGTCAGCCGCGAAAAAATCACCATCGAACAGGATTTCACTTCTGATAAAAAAGATTTGATGGACACCCTGGAAGACAATTTGTTTGTTGAAGGCGGACAGACCGCCGTTCGTGATGCCATATATTTAGCGGCGGAAGGCGTTACCGATTATGAAAAAACCCGCGACCCGAACGACCGAAAAAGACGTGCCATCATTCTTGTTACAGACGGAGACGACCGCGATAGTTTTTATAATGAACAGCAGCTTTTTAATTTTCTCAAAGAAACCGACGTACAGATTTTTGTCATCGGGTTCATTGGTGATTTGGATAAAGAAGGCGGATTTATCGGCAAAAGTCAGCAGGGTAAAGCTAAATCTTTTCTCGAAAAACTAGCGATAGAAACCGGCGGAAAATCATATTTCCCGACTGACATCAGCGAACTGAACGACATCGCCTCGAACATCGCCACCGAACTTCGTACGCAGTATTTAATCAGTTATCAACCGACCAACGACAAACGCGACGGCACGGTCAGAAATATCAAAGTCGCCATCGCCGACGGACCCAACAAACAAAAACGCATCGCCGTTACGCGCGGCAGCCGCAAAGCTCTCAATCCGAATTCTTTACCGACATTACAGGGACAAAAACCGAAGGGCGAGTAGGCGAAAAGTGTAAAAATTCAATAGCCGTAAAAAAACGTGAAAATTTATTTTGTATTTTCGCGTCTTTTTACGGCTATTCTTGATTTCCAAAAATTTTATTTCTCCGGCACTGAGCCGCTGATTTTCTTCCTTGTCGTTTCTCCGGTCTCGATAACGGGAATGCCATCCGCAACTTCCGAGTGCGGACGGGGAATGACGTGCGTGGCAACGACCGTGCCAACGCGCCGACCGGCTGCCGCGCCCGCGTCAACCGCCGCTTTGACCGCGCCGACTTCGCCGCGTACGATTGCCGTAACTAATCCGGCATCAATTCTTTCATAACCGACGAGTTTGACGTTCGCCGATTTAACCATCGCGTCGGCGGCTTCGATCATCGCTACCAAACCCATACATTCGACCATTCCGAGTGCTTCCATTTTTCTAATAAACCTTTGCTGTAAATTTTCTTTTTAATCTTACACGCCGAAATCATTATTTCCAAATATTCATTTCTTCGCACTGTTGCGCTAAAATCTCTTCGTGTCATACAGAATATTTCCGCTATGTGAAAATGCCGCGACGATTGATTTCGGCAACGAAATTTCGATTGCATTAAACGAAAAAGTTATCCGGCTTGCCGATTATATCGGGAAAAATAACTTTGCCGGTTTTATCGAACTCGTTCCGGCTTACTCTTCGCTCGCCGTTTTCTATGATTTAACGCAAGTTCGCAAAAATTACAATGAATTTCCCGATTCGTTTTCCTTCGTCAAAAAATTCATCGAAAACGCTTTGACTAATTCAGGCGAGATGAAAAAAGTCGAGCCGCGCTTGATAAAAATTCCCGTTGATTACAGCAAAGAGTTTGCGATTGATTTAGAATTCATCGCCCGCAATGCGAATTTAAGCGCAGCAGAAGTCGTCAAAATTCATACGTCGCAAACTTATCGTGTTTTTATGATCGGTTTTCTTCCCGCGTTTGCGTATTTGGGCGAAGTTGACGAGCGCATCGCCGCGCCGCGCAAACCAACGCCGCGTACTAGAATCGAAAAAGGAAGCGTCGGCATCGCGGGCAGACAAACCGGAATTTACCCGCTCGAATCACCCGGCGGCTGGCAGATTATCGGTAGAACAGAGATGGAAATGTTTCAGCCTGAAAGCGAAGAAATTTCACTTTTGAAAACCGGCGATTCGGTACAATTTTATGATGTGAATTCGTAATGAGCATATTTTTTTTAACCAACAGTCTGCTCACCACCGTCCAGGATTTGGGACGCAACGGCGTTCGTACGTTCGGAATAAATCCAAACGGCGCGATGGATCAAAAAGCGGCGCGTTTGATAAATATCCTGCTCGGCAATGATGAAGACGAAGCCGTTCTGGAGATTCATTTCCCTGCGCCGAAAATTTTGTTTGAACGTAATGCCGTCATCTCGCTCGGCGGCGCAGATTTTTCGGCTCAGGTTGAAAATCGAAAAATCGAAAGTTGGCAAATCGTCGCGGTGGAAAAAAATCAATCCTTAAGTTTTCCAAACAAAATTTCCGGTAATCGTCTTTACCTGAGCGTTAAAGGCGGATTTGAAATTGAAGACTGGCTCGGCAGCCGAAGCACAAATTTGAAAGCTAAAATCGGTGGATTTTACGGCAGAAAATTGCAGAAAAATGATCGTATTAATCTCAAATCTCAAATCTCAAATCTCAAATCTCAAATCCCGTTAAAAATATCGCCGCATTTTGTTTCAAATTATTCAGACCGGCATAAAATCAGGATTATCGAGGGCGCGGAATTCGATTTGCTGACTGGTTTGAGTACGGAAAATTTCTTAAAAAGCGAATTTACGATCACGCCGAAATCTGATCGGATGGGCTATCGGCTGCAAGGTGAACCGCTTTATCTTCTGCACGACAAAAAGATGGTTTCGTCCGCCGTCAGTTTCGGTACGATTCAGCTTTTGCCGAATAATCAAATGATTGTTTTGATGGCTGATCACCAAACGACGGGCGGCTATCCGCGCATCGGTAATGTGATTCGAGAAGATTTAGCCGCATTAGCCCAACTCGGCGGACGCGATAAAATCTCGTTTGAAATCGTTTCGTTCGCCGAAGCCGAAAATCTCGCATTAGAATTTGAAAAAGAGTTAAACTTCTTGAAAACGGGAGTTAATCTTTATGCCTTCGATTGATTTGAATTGCGATATGGGCGAAAGTTTCGGCACGTGGCGAATGGGCAGCGATGCCGAATTGATGGATTTCGTCAGTTCGATTAACGTCGCCTGCGGCTTTCACGCCGGGGACGCGGCGACGATGCGCGAAACTGTTCAAATGGCGATTGAAAAAAAAATCGCTATCGGAGCGCATCCGGGTTTCCCGGATTTACAGGGTTTCGGCAGACGCGCGATGTCGTTGTCCGCACAGGAAATTTTCGATGTCGTGCTGTATCAAGTGGCGGCTTTGAAAGGAATTTGCGAAGCATTCGGCGCGAAACTTCACCACGTCAAACCGCACGGCGCACTTTATAATACGGCGGCGAAAGATGAGCCGACGGCGCGGGCAATCGCCGAGGCTGTTAAAGCGATTGACGGCGATTTAATTTTATACGGATTATCGGGAAGTTATTCGATTTCGGAGGCGGAAAAGATCGGATTGAAAACGGCAAGCGAAGTTTTCGCCGACCGAACTTATCAAAATGACGGCAGTTTAACCACGCGCAGCCAGCCGAATGCTTTGATTGTTTCGACTGAAAAAGCTATCGTGCAGGTTTGGCAGATGATCGAAACGCAGACGGTTACAACTGCGGATAACGAAACAATTTCGATTAAAGCGGAGACGATTTGCATTCACGGCGACGGCGCGAACGCACTCGAATTCGCCAAAGAAATCAATCGCCATCTCCGCGAAAAAGGCATTTCGATTGAATCCGTTTCAAGTTAAATGCGAATTAAAAGTAGAAAATTTGCCTTTGCTTAACTCTCTTACTTTGCATCTTTGCGCCTTGACGGGAAACTGCTTTTGTTTTCCCCGCCAAGGCGCAAAGATGCAAAGTAAGACAAAGAGAAGATTTAATACTTCGATTTTCTACTCTTAATTCACATTTAAAATTCTTTTCAACTTAAAATCTTTTCAAACGATGCCCGAAACAAACAAACCAAAGTCTTTTACTTCAGCCCTGCTCGGCGCGGCTTTTTTAATGGCAACTTCCGCCGTCGGTCCCGGATTTTTGACGCAGACGACGGTTTTCACGCAGCAGCTTTTGGCGAGTTTCGGATTCGTCATTGCGCTCTCGGTAATTTTGGACGTTTTCGCACAATTAAATGTTTGGCGTGTTTTGGTCGTCAGCGAAAAACGCGCTCAGGACATCGCTAACGAAACGATTGCGGGCAGCGGTTATGTTTTGGCATCGCTGATCGCGCTCGGCGGTTTGGCGTTTAACATCGGCAACATCGCGGGTTGCGGACTCGGAATGAATGTTTTATTCGGCATCCCGATTGAAACCGGCGCACTGCTTTCCGCTCTGTTGGCGATCATTGTTTTTCTCATCAAAGAGTTCGGCAAAGCAATGGATTGGTTCGCCAAAATTCTGGGTTTCGTGATGATCGCGCTGATAATTTACGTCGTTTTCAAATCACAGCCGCCGCTCGCCGAAGCCGTTCAAAAGACCTTTCTGCCGACGGCTTTCGACCCTTTGGCGACGGTAACTTTGGTCGGCGGAACAGTCGGCGGCTACATCACGTTTTCCGGCGGACATCGTTTATTAGACGCGGGAATTCGCGGAAAAGAAAATTTAAGCGAAGCGAATCGTGCCGCCGTTACGGGAATTTTATTAACTGCCGTTATTCGTTTTGCCTTATTTTTGGCATCTTTGGGCGTGGTGGCGGCAGGTTTGGAAATCGCCAAAGACAATCCGCCCGCTTCGGTTTTCCAACTGGCGGCGGGCGACATCGGATTTAAAATTTTCGGCGTGGTGATGTGGTGCGCGGCGATCACGTCCGTCGTCGGCGCGGCTTACACTTCGGTTTCATTTATCAAAACCTTCAACCGTCGAATCGAAGCCCACAACAATTTAATCATCGTCGGGTTTATCGTCATTTCGACATTGATATTTTTATTAGTCGGCAGACCCGTTTCGGTTTTGCTCTGGGCTGGAACTGTCAATGGTTTTATCCTGCCGCTGGCTTTAGCTTTGATTCTACTGGCTTCGACCAAAGTAAAAATCGTCGGCGATTACAAACATCCGCTGTGGCTGCAAATCTGCGGCTGGCTCGTGGTTTTGGTGATGACTGCGTTGAGCGTTTATACGCTCTGGAGTGAAATCGGGAAACTTTTCGGATAAAAACTGTCTCTGATCAAAAACTATCTGAAAGATAAAGTTCAGAGTCCGAACTTCAGTTTGCCTCGCCCGCGCGAAGCAGGGCGAATGCGTCGGGCGCGAATCGCTAAAGGCGGCGCAAGAACATTTCCGACCTCGAAGCGCGGCGGAAAGCAAACTGAAGTTCGGACTTTGAACGGGTTGGCTTTTACTTCAAATATGATGCGATATAAAAAATCACGATAGCGGATAAAGTCAGAAAAAGCGCGGCTAAAATAAACCAGACGTTCGGCGCATTTTCGTGTTCTTCCCAGATGACTTCGGTTTGTTTCGGTTGGAGGATTTTCGATTTGCGGCGCATCGTCGCGGCTGATTTCAGTTTCGTTTCTTCCTCGATTATCGGTTTGGAAATCGGCGCGTCTGCCACTTCTAATGATTTGAGTTTGGTCGTCGGTTTCGATTCATAGCCGTTGCTCGATTCCACGTTCATTTGAGGATTCGCCTTCAAATCGTCCGCTGTTTCAGCCGCGAGCGAACCGCCGCAGTTGTAGCAAAACTGCGTATCCGGGCGAACGTCCGCGCCGCAATGCTGGCAAATCTGATTTTTAACCGCCGTTTCAGTCATCTTATTTGATTATTTTCGCCGCCCTCAGACTTTGGCGAAAACTTCCCTTTCCTCGCCTAAATCCCTCGCTGACGGCGTAATAATAGTTTTCGCCGTTACATAGATTTTCACGCCGCCGGCAATCGCCTTTTTCACGTCGTCTTCGCTGACAAAATCAACCGATTGCTTACCGCTGCCGTTCGATTTCTGTTGCGGCTTCAGTTCGTGAATAATCGTTTTCACCGGCGAAGCAATTTGATTTTGGATTTTAGATTTTGGATTTTGGATTTCTTGTTCCGCGCCGCCGTTCTTTTTTTCAGTCGTCGTTTCCGATAATTTCTGCGACAAAAATTTATCAACCAGCGCGGCAATTTCGGCGCGTTTTGTCGGTTGCAAACTCTTGCTCTCGACTCTCAACTCTCGACTCTCGACTGTTTTCGGAATCTGGAATCCGGCATCTGGAATCTGCACCGGCTTCGTCTCGAAAGCGACGCGCTTAATATCCATCAAGTGAATCGGCGAAACATTGTCGCTCGTTACGTTGCCGCCCCACGAGCCGCAGCCCAGAGTCATCGAAGGCGATAAGTCGGTCGAAAATCCGATTGCGCCGTGCGTCGTCGGCGAGTTGATAATGATGCGCGACGCGGGCATCTGTTCGCCGTACTTTATCGCCGCTTCGCGTGAATTCGTGTGCATTCCGGCGGTGTGTCCCATTCCGCCGAACTGCAAAATTTCCAGACATTTGTTCGCGCCCGCTTCGATACCGTCAGCGACGAAGAACGCTAAAGTCGGCGAAAGTTTTTCGATTGACCAGGGATAATCGCGTCCGACTCCGCTGCAATCGGCGAGCAGACAGCGCGTTCCCGACGGCACGGAAATTCCCGCTAAGTTCGCAATATATTCGGCGGATTTGCCGACGATTTTCGGATTCAAAGTACGCTGTTCGGTGATTAAAATCGCGCCGACTTTATCGGCTTCGTCTTTGTTCAAAAAATGTCCGCCCTGCTTTGTAAATTGTTCACGGATTTTATCGGCGACCGGCGCGTCGGCAACGACCGACTGCTCGGACGCGCAGATCGTGCCGTTGTCGAAACAGGTCGAAGTCAAAATATCGGAAACCGCTTTTTCGATATTCGCCGTGCGCTCGATAAAAACCGGCACGTTGCCGGGACCGACCCCGAACGCCGGTTTGCCCGACGAATAGGCGGCGCGAACCAGACCGATGCCGCCGGTCGCCAGAATTACGGCGGTTTTGCGGTGCTTCATCAAAGTTTCCGTGCCTTCGATGGTCGAGTTCGTCAAACACTGAATCGCGTCGGGCGGCAAGCCTTCGCGTCCGCCGACTTCCCGCATTATTCGCGCCGTTTCCGCAATCGAACGCGCCGCTGACGGATGCGGCGAAAGGACAATCGTATTGCGCGATTTGATGGCAATAATAATTTTGAAAATCGCCGTCGAAGTCGGATTCGTCGAAGGAATAATCGCCGCGACGACTCCGCGCGGACTGGCGATTTCGACAATCGAATCGCTTTCTTTGACCACGCCGACGGTTTTCAGCTTTTTGAAATAATTCCAAACGTCTTCCGCCGCGAATCGGTTTTTTTCGCGCTTGTCTTCCGCCTTGCCGAAACCGGTTTCCTCACACGCCATCGCGCCGAGACGCATTGATTCGGCAAGCGCGGCATTCGCCATCGCTTCGCAAATGCGGTCAATTTTTGCCTGATCGAATTTCGCCACGGCGTGAAAAGCAAGATGCGCGGCTTCGACCGCGCTGTTTGCTTCCTGCTGCGAAATTGAATCGTTGTTCTCCGTCATTCTCAAATTCCAGATTTCAGATTCCAAATTTCAGATTCCAAATCAACACATCTTCAATCTGGAATCTGAAATTTGGAATGTGGAATTACTTGTTCCGGCTTTTGTTCCGGTCGTTCGTCGAAATTTCGCTGCCCGCTTCGCCCGCGCCGAGTTGTCCGCGTCCACCGCTTTGTAGAACCTTTTCGTCCGGGCTGTAACCGACACCTTTCGGCAGAACTCTTTCGACTTCGCCGTGCGGACGCGGAATGACGTGAACCGAAATCAATTCGCCGACGCGCCGCGCCGCCGCCGCGCCCGCATCGGTCGCCGCTTTGACTGCGCCGACATCGCCGCGCACGAAAATCGTAACGTAGCCTGCGCCGATATATTCTTTGCCGATAAGCGTGACGTTCGCCGCTTTGACCATCGCGTCCGCTGCTTCGACCGCGCCGATAAAACCTTTGGTTTCGACCATTCCGAGTGCTTCCAAACTCATTATTTGTTCCTCACTAAATTTTAGTTTTACTGATTTTAATACAAGATGAAAATAAAGGCTAAACGTATCACGGCGCAAAGGCAACAATCAAGCGAACACATTCGACAAAACTAATTGAAAGCATTGACATTCGCGGTTTAACAACGATATATTTCATCATTAAGAGCGTTTTCAAATCGGTAAATATTACAAAGATAAAATAGATGTCATTAACTCTCGGCGAAAAACTGCGGCAGGCACGCGAATCGCGCGGCTTGAGCATCAGCGAAGTGGCGGAACAGACCAGAATTTCCGCGCTTTATTTGGAGTGTATTGAGAACGACGATTACCGAACGCTTCCGGGCGGCATCTTCAACAAAGGTTTCGTCAAATCATTCGCCAAAATCGTCGGTGTTGATGAAAACGAGGCGTTGCAGGATTACACCACGCTGATTGCGAATCAGGGCAGTCAAGTCGCTGATGACCCGAAAACTTATCGTCCCGAAGTGCTGACCGACGACCGCAGCGGGAATTCATCTTTGCCGACGATTATTCTCGCCGTTGTAATTTTGGGATTGATGACGGCGGGAATTCTGGTCTTTTTGAATTATTACAACAAGGAAAGCGTTCCGGCGGCGAATTCGGCAAATAATGCTAACGCTAACGCGAATCCGGTGATGAATGCAGCCGTCGCCAATACCAACACCGCGCCGACTTCAAATGCCCCGACGATGAATAATTTGAAAGTTGAGTTTAAAGCGGTCAAATCGCCGGTCTTTTTAGGCTCAATAAGCGACGGGAATAAGTTAAACGGCAATGTAACCGCTGATGCTCCGCGTGTTTTAGAACCGAAACAAAGTTTGCGTTTGAGTTATGCCAAGGCGCAATCGGCGAACGTCGAGATGAGCATCAACGGCAAAAAAATAACTTTGCCGACGACGAACGCCAATCGAAATGTGATTGATTTTGAAATCAACGCCGGAAATCTGGCGCAAATCTGGGAGAGCGGGAACATCGCCGCGCCCGCCGCGCCGACAACCGCGCCGCGTTAAGAGTTTTTTATGTGGTTCGTTTATCGCTGTAAGTTCAAAAAATTATTTTCAATTTTAAGTAACCAAGTTGCGCCCGCCGAGAAAAGTGCGGGCTTTTTTGTATAAAAAATTATGATTATCGAAGAAATTAAGGAAGGTTTAACCTTTGACGACGTTTTATTAGTTCCCGCTTATTCGGAAATTTTGCCGGGAGATACCGACACTTCGACCCGCTTTTCGCGGAACATTCGCCTGAATATTCCGCTCTGTTCGAGCGCAATGGACACGGTAACGGAGGCGAATCTGGCAATCGCGCTCGCGCAGCAGGGCGGTATCGGAGTTATTCACAAAAACTTTTCCATCGAACAGCAGGCGGAAGAAGTTGATAAAGTGAAACGCTCCGAATCGGGAATGATCGTTGACCCGGTTACGATTCGGGATAACGCGCTCGTCTCCGAAGCGTTGAAAATGATGGAACGCTTCAAAATCAGCGGCGTTCCGGTCGTGGACGAAAACAATCTGCTCGTCGGCATTATCACGAACCGCGATTTGCGGTTTGAAACCAGATTTGAAATTCCCGTGTCGGACGTAATGACCAAACAACCGCTCGTTACGGTGCCAATCGGCACGACTCTGACCGAAGCTAAAGTCAAATTACAGCAGCATCGCATCGAAAAACTTTTAGTCGTGGACGATGCCGGACTTCTAAAAGGTCTGATTACGGTCAAGGACATCCAAAAAGCGATCCGTTACCCGCACGCGGCAAAAGACGAATTAGGCAGATTGCGCGTCGCGGCGGCAATCGGCGCAACCGGCGATTACCTCGAACGCGCCGCCGCCTTAATCAACGCCCGCGCCGATGCCATCGTCGTTGACACCGCGCACGGACATTCGTCGCGGGTGATCGAAGCCGTCAAAAAAATCAAAGCGAAATTTCCCCAAACGGAAATCATCGCCGGCAATATCGCCACCGGCGACGCGACCAAAGCATTAATTGACGCGGGCGTTGATGCCGTCAAAATCGGAATCGGTCCTGGTTCGATTTGCACCACTCGCGTCGTAACGGGCGCGGGCGTTCCTCAGATTTCGGCAATTATCGAATGCGTCGCAGCGGCGAAAGATTCGGGTGTGCCGGTGATTGCCGACGGCGGCGTGAAGTTTTCGGGCGACGTGGCAAAAGCGATTGCATCGGGCGCGGATTCGGTGATGATCGGTTCATTATTTGCCGGAACGGAAGAATCTCCGGGCGAGACTATTTTATTTCAAGGAAGAACCTTTAAAACGTATCGCGGAATGGGTTCAATCGGCGCGATGAAGCAGGGTTCGTCGGACAGATACGCGCAGGAAGGAACGGTTTCCGAATCGAAATACGTTCCCGAAGGCATCGAAGGTCGCGTCGCATACAAAGGAACTCTGGCGGAAATGGTTACGCAGTTAGTCGGCGGTTTGCGGTCGGGAATGGGTTATACGGGCTGTAAATCAATCGAAGAGTTGCAGACGAAAGCGAAATTCGTTCGCATCACATCGGCAGGTTTGCGCGAATCTCACGTTCACGACGTAATTATTACCAAGGAAGCACCGAATTATCGAATCGAAAGCTAGAGCAAATTCGGGGTTGATGTAAGGCAGGCTGTTAGCCTGCCTTCGCCTTGCGCTTCGCGGCGGTAGAACAGGCTAACAGCCTGTTTTACTTTTTTACCATCTACTAAATACGAATTTGCTCTAGAACGTCAAAAGCCCGCGTTGGTAAAGTCGTGAACGACAATTTTACCAACGCGGGCTTTTGAAAAAATCCCGTCTTTACTGCGTAACTATCTCGCGGTTGAATGTAACTTTATAATCCGGCGCAACCGTTACTTCAAATTTTTGCACGGGGCGCACCGTTACCGATTGCGTATAGAATTTATACACGGCGTTTTTGTCGGTGCGGCTTAATGCGGGTGCGGAAATACGGCTTGTAAAAGGTTTCAGTGCTTCACGCGGTTTAGCTATTTGTTCTTCGTCAATCAAAAGTTGATTGCTGAAATCGTTGAGCTTCCAAAGGATCGTTTGAAACCATTTCGCATCCAGTTCTTTTCTTTCGAGAAACTTGTTATCTTTCAAAAATCTGGCGAAATCGTCTTCGATTCCCGAACTGTAAAGGCGACTTTCCTGAAGCAGATAATTATATTGTTTGCCGTCCGAAGTGTTTTTCTCGGACACCGAAAACTGGCGAACGCCGGTCGGCAAATCCTTTAAATTTACTTCTTTAACCGAAACCGCTTCGGATGAAAGCGCGAAATTATTGGCGGCGTGTTCGGCGATTCGCTTCAAAACGGGTTCGTCCTGATTCTGCCCGACCGCGCCGACGTTGGAAACTACTTCAGTCATACTGCAACCTCCACCGATTACTATTAGACATAGAAATAAACCGAAAATTTTCAACATTTCAAACCTCCTTGAATAGTTGAACGGGCGACCGTCGCCGCCTTCGTTTTAATGATTATCAGTATTTCCCGTTTTCTTCAAGTAATCGTCGTCGAATCCGGCATCAAGCAGTGCCTGACGCATCGCTTCCGGTTCAAGCAGTTCCGGCGGCGTCTTGTCCAGACCGGCTTTGGCGGCATCAATGAATTTTTTGAAATCTTCGTTGTTGTCGTATAAATCTTTGATGTCGGGATAAACATTCAGAAGGTTGTCAATGATGCCTTTTTGCGTAGCCGCATCCGGCGTTGTCGTGCCGTCGGTCGCGTCAATTCCGACGTAAAACGCTCGATATTCATTCAGGAATTGTTCTGGCGTACCGTGATCCGCGTCGGGATTTAGCTGGTGATTTAGTTCGTGAACGATGGTGTCCGTAAATTTATTCGCGCCCCACACCGCGTCATTGTTAGCGTCAGGATGAATATTGATTTGCAGAACGCCGTTGCCGTTGTTTTTGCCGAAATTGGTCGCGCCCGTTTTCGGGTCGGAAGGTGTCGAATAAAATTCAAATTTAACTTCACCGCTCAAAATTTTGTCGAGCGTGTTATGAACCGCCGCATTGCCGGATTCGTTCGCCGCTAAAATCGCCGTGTCGCCGACGTGATCGAGCAGATAAGCGCGTCCGGCATCTTCTTCACCGCCGCCGGATTTGTAACTTTCGGTGTCGGCAAGTTTATCCAGAGTATCCAGAACCTGCGCCTGCTGTGCCGGATTGAGCGTTTGAAATTCTGACTTGCCTGCCGTCGTGATTAAGCCTTGAGTGAAAACGGAATCTTCCTTGTTATTGTCGAACGCTTTCAGCATTTCCCGCTGCGTTTCAACCGGCAGTTTGGCAAAGTCGGCGTTTTTCGCCAGATTGATTAAATTATCGGTCGCCGCGTTGTTACCTTGCTTTGAATCGAGCCGGTTCAGAATTTCCGTCTGCGCTTCGGGACTGAGAGCTTTGAACTCCGCGCTTTTTTCAAAGTCAGCGGCTTTGATCGCCGTATCTATTCGCGCCATCGTCGAGTCTTCATCGTCCCACGTTACGCCTTCGTCCAGATGTTGGCGCAGCGTTCCGAGCAGTTCTTTGCCGCGTTCGGTTTTGGCAAACTCGCGCAGTTCCGACGGGCTTAAAGATTCCGTAAAACTCTGTGCCAGTTCGTCCTTGTCGCCGCCGTCAATTTTATCGAGGATATTGTCGGTCAGCGCGGCGGCGCGATCCGGGTCGGTCTTGGCGATGTCGGCGAGTTCGCCGCCCAAATCGTCGGTGTTGAGCGGTTCAGTCCACAAAAAACCGTCTTCCGTGTATTTTTTAATCAGATCGTCGGCTTGTTTATCAATCTCGAAGTAATCAATCGGTTCGACCGCATCGGCTTTCGGAGCGACAGTCGGCAAGTTGAATTTGTTGAAAAGAATTTCCTTTTGCAGATTCGCCGTAAAATTCTTTTCGCTTAAATTTGAAGTCGTTACGGGCGAACTAAAAGTTTTTTCCGCCGTCGTCGTTACGGGTTTTTCCGTTTTGATTTCTAAAGGTTTTTCAAATCTATTTCTTATATTTCCAACGAGATTATCAGCTATCATTGATTTCGCCTCCGCTAAATTTCTTACTGAAAGTTATCGGCGGAGTTCAGATAAAGTTTCCTGAAGTTATTCGAGGAAAAAATTCGTGATTTAGTTTTCGTTGGAACGATTTTAACTGTTTTTGAGTCTGCCGCCGCTGATAAAATCGAGGATCGAAAAATACCGGCGCGGGAAAATCCGTGAGATAAAACTCAGCAGTCGGGCATCAATTCCGATGAGAATGCGCGGGCTTCGCGCTTTGATTCCGCGCACGATAATTTCGGCGGCTTGTTCGGGTGTCGTGCGGCTTAAATTGCGATTGGATTTTTCTCTTCTTTCCTCGATCTCCTTTTCGGTCAGCGCGGCGTTCGCGCCGATTCTGGCGTGGTTGGCGATATTGGTTTTCACGCCGCCCGGATGGACGACCGAAACCGCGACGTTCGTGCCTTCGAGTTCGTGGCGAACCGCTTCG
>CAXTKJ010000058.1:17045-32897 GCA_964244835.1 uncultured Pyrinomonadaceae bacterium | reverse complement strand
AATTGTTCGCGCGGCGTGAAAACCGCACATTCCGTGAGTGCCGCCGCCCGGAGGCGTTGAAGACGAACAAATATAAAAGTTTTCGTGCGGCATCGAATAAGGATTATATTTGACCAGCGGGCGTGTGAAAAGCTGGCTTAAAATAACCGCGCCTCTGTCATCACCACTGATTTTTCAAGCAAAACGGCGATTCCGTCATCAAACGGATGGGCTAAAGAGGCAGGCGGCTGAACGAATTCCAGTCCGATTTATTGAGCGGCAAAGTCCTGAAAAACGGTGAACCGATGGCGGGCGGATGAATCGCCGAATAAACATCGTGGGTAAATCCAGGCAAAGTCAGTTCTGCCGAACGTGCGCCGCCGCCGATTTTTTCACGGGCTTCGACGACTAGAACTTCAAGCCCGCGCTGCGCCAGACAAATCGCCGCCGCCATTCCATTCGGACCCGAACCGATGATGACGGCATCATAAACGTATTTTTTTCACCGGATTTCGACTGACATAATAAAATTCACGATCATTTGTAGATACTACAAAACAAAAATCGAGATTCAAACCCGTTGACAAATTGTATGATTTTTCTTTCTGTCTTTCCGCCTAAAAATTAAATATCTTTAATTGCCTAACGGCTTGACATCGGTCATTATCAGGCTTGCCGGAACAGTAAAACTTTCAGGGGCATCGGGACGACTCGGATCAAACGGCGGTAAATTTTTTATCAGGTATTTGGCGATGTCGAAGCGGTTCGATTTCATCCATCCGGCGATTGATTTCGCCAATTCATAACTGCCGTAATTGTTATGGTGCGTGCCGTCGCCTTCCTTAAAAGCCGCGCCGGATTTGTCCTTGCCGAGCGCGTTGTAAAAAGCCTCGCTCATCATCGTCAGATCAATCAGCGGGACTTTTTCTTCCGCCGCGACCTGCCGGACGGCTGCCGGATAATCGCCGTGCGAATTGATGATTTTTCCGGTCGTCGGGTCAAAAGTTCGGCGGTGCATCGGCGTAACGAGAATCGGAATGCCGCCTTTTGAGCGCGTTTCCGCGACGAATTTTTTCAAGCTCGCCTTATAAGTCGTGAACGCGCCGATGCCTTCGCCTTTTTCTTTTTCGTCGTTGTGAGCATATTGAATCAGCAAATAATCGCCGCGCTTCATCAAACTTAAAACCTTATCGAGCCGTCGTGCGCCGAGCGAACTTTTCAGGGATTCGCCTGATTCGGCGTGATTGGCGAGCGCGACTTTATCGTTGAAAAAGCGCGTCAGCATTTGCCCCCAACTCGCGTAAGGTTCGCGCGGCTGGTCGCAAACCGTCGAATCGCCGAGCAGGAAAATCGTCGGCACGTCAACTTTTTGAATCTCGACGGCGGCAATCGCCGGACGCGAATTATTAAATTCGAGCGTCAGTTTTTCGTCCCAAGCCCATAATTCCGTCGTCTTTTCGCGGTCTTTTAATTTAACTTCGCCGCCCGTCAAAATCTGCGGCGTTCGCACGTTGACGATAAAAGTTTTTTTGACGAATTCGCCCGCCTTCGTCGTGATTTTTTCAATCATCAAACGACGCAGTTCGGCTTTAACGGTCGTCGCCGTCGCCGCGTTTTTGTCGCCGAAGGTAATCGTCACTTTGTAATTTCCTTCGGCAACGGCGGCGGAAAAATAAAAAGGTTTGTCCGAAACGCAAAATCCCGAAACAGCTTTACCATCGTTCGCCGAACACCGCACCGCCGCGCCCGGTTCAAAACCGTAGCCTTTAGTCTTGTCGTAAACATCAGCGGCTTGAACCGGCGTGTAACCGTTCGCCGCCTTCTCCGAACCGAACGCGAACTTCAGCGGCGTTTGCGCCTTGATGGTCGAAACTGCCGCGCCCGTAATGATCGCAAGAATTAAGAAAAATATCTTCATTGTAAAATTATAAAATCTTCAAAAATGAAATTTGCCGATTGATTTTAGGTAATATAATCATTTACACTTCAAAAAGCTAGTTAAGCGGTTTACCAAGCCTAAAATTTAAGTATAATTGATTATTCTCTAAAGCGGTTTCGAGTTGAAAGTCGAATTAGCTCGGCTTTCACACGAAGGCAATTACACGGCAGGTTTGCGCTTGAGAAAAGCCGTCAAACAAAAATTATTAAAAAATTTATACAAACAAAGAAATTATGAGTAAAGCAGCAGAGCAACCAGATTCAAAATATAAGCACGTTAAATATCTCTGGAAAGACGAAGAAGCCGATCAATTAAAAGGCGTTGACCGGCTCGTTTATCGGTCGAACCGTTTGGGCGATGATTTGACTTTGACCAATACGGGCGGCGGAAATACTTCGTCGAAACTGACGGAAATTGACCCTTTGACGAAAGAGGAAGTCGAAGTTTTATGGATCAAAGGTTCAGGCGGCGATTTGCGGACGGCGAAGCGCGACGGTTTTGCGTCGCTTTATTTGGACAAAGTGCGGGCGATGAAGCCGGTTTATGAAAACGCCGACGAGAAGGGCGCGAAAACGCCGGTTGAAGATTCGATGGTGGCGATGTATAACCACTGCGTTTATGATTTGAATCCGCGCGCCTGTTCGATTGACACGCCGCTGCATACTTTTGTGCCGTATAAGCACGTTGACCATCTGCACCCGAACGCCGTGATTGCGATTGCCGCGTCGGTTAATCAGGAACGCTTGACGAAAGAGATTTTTAATGACGAAGTGGTTTATGTTCCCTGGCAGCGTCCGGGTTTTGACATCGGGTTAAAAATCGAAGATTTAATTGCCCAAAATCCGCAGGCGAAAGGCGTTTTGTTTGGGCATCACGGAATGAGTTCGTGGGACAACGATGACAAAACCTGTTACGAAACCGCGCTCGAAATCATTGACCGCGCCGCCGAATATATCGAATCGAAAGATCGCGGCGAACAGACTTTCGGCGGTCAAAAACACGACGCTTTAGACGACGCGACGCGCCAGAAACTGCAAACGGAGATCATTCCGTTCATTCGCGGGCAGGTTTCGATTTATAAACGCTTTGTCGGAACTGTTCAGGACGATGCAAAGATGTTGCGTTTTGTGAATTCGGTTGACGCGCCGCGACTCGCCGAACTCGGCACGTCGTGTCCCGACCATTTTCTGCGAACGAAAATCAAACCGCTGTTCGTCGAATGGAATCCTGAAACCGGCGACATCGAATCGTTAAAGACCGCGATTTCGGAAGGCTTGGTTCAATACCGTAAAGATTATGAAGCGTATTATAACCGCTGCAAACACGCCGATTCGCCTGCGATGCGTGACCCGAATCCGACGGTCGTTTTGATTCCGGGCTTGGGAATGATCGCGTGGGGCAAAAACAAATCCGAATCGCGCGTGACGGCGGAGTTTTACAACTGCGCGATTGAAGTGATGCGCGGCGCGGAAGCGATTGACGAATACGAAGCGATGGATCAGCAGGAAGCGTTCGACATCGAATACTGGCTTTTGGAAGAAGCGAAACTGCGCCGCCAGCCGCCGGAAAAAGAACTCGACCGGCAAATTCACGTCATCGTCGGCGCGGGCGCGGGAATCGGAAAAGAAACGGCGCACCGATTAGTTAAAGAAGGCGCGCACGTCGTCTGCGTTGATTTGGACGAAGCGACGGCGAAAGAAACGGCGCAGGAAATTATCAACCAATACGGCGCGGGAATCGGCGTTGCCGGTTCGGGAATTTCCGATTGCGGCGTGGCAATCGGTCTCGCCTGCGATATGACCAACCGCGAATCGGTCGCGCAGATGTTTGAAAATGTAATGCTCGCTTACGGCGGAATTGACACGGTAATCGTTACCGCCGGAGTTTTCGTCGCGCCCGACAAATCGGGACGAGTCGAAGATTCCAAGTGGGATTTCACCTTCGGCATCAACGTCAAAGGCGCGTATATCGTCGCCGACGAAGCGTATAAAATTTTCAAAAAACAAAACTTGCGCGGCAATATCATTTTAACGACGAGCGCGAACGCCGTCGTCGCTAAAAAGGGAAGTCTGGCTTATGACACCTCGAAAGCCGCCGCGAATCACCTGGTCCGCGAATTGGCAATCGAATTTTCGCCGCTCGTCCGCGTCAACGCCGTCGCGCCCGCGACCGTCGTCAAGGGAAGCACGATGTTTCCGCGTGACCGCGTGATTGCGAGTTTGACGAAATACGACATCGCGCACGACGAATCGGAAGCGACGGAAAGTTTGACCGAAAAGTTGTCGGATTTCTACGCTAAACGCTCTTTAACGCAATCGCCCATTGAACCGTCCGACCAAGCCGAAGCGATATTTTTGCTCGTTTCCAAACGCCTCGACAAAACGACCGGACACATCATTCCGGTTGATGGCGGTTTGCAGGACGGCTTTATGCGATGAGATTATTTTTGTCAGAACCGCCTGCGGTAGCGGGCGGTTAAACTTTGGCGGTTGGCTCGTTTATATTTAAGTTTTCACTTTTCGCACATAAACCGCCCGCTACCGCAGGCGGTTCTGACAATTCTTTTTGCGTGGATAAATATTATGTCAACAAATTTCACCATCGCTGACGATTTTATCGCCGGACAAAATTCTGTAAAAGCCGGGTATCTCGCGGAAGATTACGAATATCTCGCAAAAAAACTGCGCCGCAATAATATCGAAATTGAAAATTTGGTTAAACGGGCGCAGGAATTTTCAGTCGCCGTTCCTTCGTGGGGCGTTGGCACAGGCGGAACTCGTTTTGCGCGTTTTCCAGGCGACGGAGAGCCGCGCGGCGTTTACGAAAAACTGGAAGACTGCGCGACGATAAATCAACTTGTGCGTTCGACTTCCGCCGTGTCCCTGCATATTCCGTGGGACAAACCCGAATCCGTTGAACAGTTAAAAAATTTTACGGCGGCACGTGGTTTGACGTTTGACGCGGTAAATTCAAATACGTTTCAAGATCAGATTGAGCAGAAACATTCGTATAAATACGGCAGTCTGTCGCACGAAAATCCGACGATTCGGCAGCAGGCGGTTGAGCATAATTTGGAATGTATCGAAATCGGCAAACAGATCGGGTCAAAAGCCCTTTCGGTGTGGGTCGGCGACGGCAGCAACTTTGCCGGACAGTCGAATTTTCGCCGCGCTCTGGAATGTTATCTGGACTCGATGCGCGAGATTTACGCGAAAATCCCCGACGATTGGCGGCTGTTCGTCGAACATAAATTTTACGAACCGGCGTTTTATTCGACCGTGATTAACGATTGGGGAACGAGTTACATCTGCGCCAAAGAGTTGGGCGAAAAAGCGATGTGTCTGGTTGATTTGGGACACCACGCGCCGAACGTGAATATCGAGCAAATCGTGGCGCGGCTGATTCAATTCGGCAAACTCGGCGGTTTTCATTTTAACGACAGCAAATACGGCGACGACGATTTGGATGCGGGTTCGATTAAACCGTTTCAGTTGTTTCTGGTTTTTAACGAACTTGTTGATGCTGAATTAAACAATCTGCCGAATTTCAGTCCGGCGTATATGCTTGACCAATCGCACAATGTTACTGATCCGATTGAATCTTTGATGACGAGCGCGATGGAAATTTCCCGTGCCTTTGTGCAGGCTCATATTGTTGACCGCGCCAAACTCGAAGACGCGCAGCGCAGGAATGACGCGATTACGGCTCTGGCGACTTTGAAGGAAGCGTTCACAACCGACGTTTCACCGATTTTAGCGATGGCGAGACAGCAAAACGGCGGCGCGATTGACCCGATTGCGGCGTATCGGGCGAGCAATTACCGGGCGCGTAAAACGAAGGAGCGCCCGGCGCAAATCGGAATTTCGGCGGGAATCGTTTGATTTTAGATTTTGGATTTTGGATTTTGGATTGAAGGTTTAATGATTAACATTTGAATTTCAGGAGCGCAAACAATCCAAAATCCAAAATCTAAAATCCAAAATTGTTATATCGCAGTTGATTTGGGTGCGGGCAGCGGCAGGGTTTTTCTGGTCGGACTCGATGCAGAGGAATTGTTCTTTGAAGAAATCAGGCGTTTTCAATATCCGCCGCGTGAAGAAGACGGTTATTTGCGCTGGGATTTTCCGTTGATTTTCAGCGAGATTAAAAAAGGTTTGCGGGCAGGCGGCGAGCGGGCGCGGGAACTCGGACGCGAAATACACAGCGTCGGCGTTGACAGTTGGGGCGTTGATTACGGGTTGATTGACGCGAACGGAAATTTGTCGGCGAATCCGATTTGTTACCGCGATCAGCGAACCAAAGACGCGCCGGAAAAAGTTTACTCGCAAGTTGCGCGTTCGGAGATTTACGAAAAAACCGGCGTTCAGTTTTTGAATTTCAATACTTTGTTTCAGCTTTTCGCAGAGAACGCTAAATCTGATAAAGCAAGTAAACTGCTTTTGTTGCCCGACTTAATTAATTTTTATTTAACCGGCAAAGTTTACGCGGAATACACCAACGCGACGACGACGCAGATGGTTAACGCGAAAACGGGCGATTGGGATTACGAACTCGTTGAAAAATTAAATTTGTCCGCCGATTTACTGCCGAAAATTACTGCCGCCGGAACTGATCTGGGATTTTTGAAAGTTGAAATTGCCGACGAGTTAAATCTCGAAAACGTGCGCGTTATCGCACCGGCGACGCACGACACGGGAAGCGCGGTTGCCGGTGCGCCACTCGAAAAAGGTTGGGCTTATATTTCGTCGGGAACGTGGTCGCTGGTCGGCGTTGAACGCGGCGATGTTTTAATCAATAAAGAAGTCGAGCGGCATAATTTTACCAATGAAGGCGGCGCGTTCGGGACGATTAGATTTTTGAAAAACGTGATGGGTTTGTGGATTCTCGAATCCTGCCGCAAAGAATGGCAGGCGAAGGGAATCAACATCGAATATGAAAGTTTGATAAATTCGGCTGCGTCAATCGAATCGTTTCAAGGTTTTATTTTCCCGGACGACGAACGGTTTTTGAATCCGCCGAAGATGACCGCCGCGATTGTCCGGCAATTGAACGAAACCGGACAGACTTTGATTGACGAAAATCCGGTCGTCATCGCCAAAATAATTTTCGATTCGCTGGCGTTTCGCTACGCTTCGGTTTTGCGGACGATTGAAAATTTGACGAACGAAAAAATCAACGGTGTGCAGATTATCGGCGGCGGCGGGCGCAATCATTATCTGAATCAAATGACGGCGAACGCCTGCGGATTGCCGGTCAAAGCCGGATTGGTCGAAGCGACGGTGACGGGAAATATCCTCGTGCAGGCGATTTCGGCGGGACGTTTTAACGATTTAAAGGAAGCGCGAAATTATGTGGCGGAACATATCAAATTAAATGATTACGCACCGCAGAAAACCGCTGCTTTGGAAACGGCGCAGCGAAAATATACTGACATCGAAGCGATTTTTACGAGCCGTGCGGCGACGAACTAAATGGTGATTACCTTTCAACAGCACATCGTTCAGGAACAGGCGAATCTTTCGGGTTCGCCCGAATTGCAGTGGCTGTTGTCGGGCATTGTGCTGGCGACGAAATTGATTCAAGCGCAGGTGCGCCGCGCCGCGCTAGTTGATATTTTAGGTTCGCACGGCGAAACCAACGTGCAAGGGGAAGTTCAGCAGAAGCTCGACGTTTACGCCAATGAAACGCTGATAAATTGTTTGAAAATCCGCGCAAGCATCGGCATTATCGCGTCCGAAGAAAACGAGCATCCGATTGTCGTCCACCAGGATTCGCCGAACGCGCGGTATGCCGTCATCTTCGACCCGCTCGATGGTTCGTCGAACATTGATGTCGCAGTAACAATCGGCACGACTTTCTCGATTTTTAGCCGACCCGAAAACGGTGCCGACGACCCGATGCAGTGGATTTTGCAGCCCGGAAGAAAACAAATCGCCGCCGGATATGTGATTTACGGTTCTTCGACGGTGTTGGTTTACAGTCTCGGCAACGGCGTTCACGGTTTCACTCTCGACCCTTCAATCGGCTCGTATATTTTGACGCATTCCAATATCAAAATGCCCGCGCAGGGAGGATATTATTCGATGAACGAAGCCTACTGCAACGAATTTGCCGCGCCGTATTGCGAATATCTCGACAAACTGAAAAACGGCGGGCTGAATCGCTTTTATTCGTCGCGTTTTGTCGGCTCTCTGGTCGCCGATTTTCACCGCACATTATTACGCGGCGGCGTGTTTATTTACCCGGAAAATAAAACTTATCCAAACGGCAGACTGCGGCTGTTATACGAAGCGAATCCGATTGCCTTCATCGCCGAACAAGCCGGCGGACGCGCCAGCAACGGGAGACAGCCGATTTTAGATGTCAAGCCGAAAGATTTGCACGAACGAACCGCTTTGATTGTCGGCGGCGACGTTGAAATGGCGGAATTTGAGCGATGTCTGTCCGCCGCGAAAACGGATGGCGCAGCCGGTTAATTAAAAAGTTTTCTAATGAAAGTCGCGCTTTTTATCACCTGTCTGGTTGACCAGCTTTGCCCGAACGTCGGGGTCGCAACGGTCGAAGTTTTGCGCCGCGCCGGTTGCGAAGTGATGTTTGACGAACGCCAGACTTGTTGCGGGCAACCCGCATTTAACACGGGTTATCGCCGCGAAGCCAGGAAATTTGCCGAACGCTTTATTGAGATTTTTGAACAATCCGATGCCGACGCGATTGTTTCACCATCCGGCTCTTGCACGGCGATGGTCAAACATTTTCACGAACTTTTCCCGGATGATAAATCGTGGCGCGAAAGGTGCGAAAAAATCGCCGCGAAAACATATGAGTTCACATCGTTTCTCGTTAATGTTTTGAAGATCGAGAGTGTCGGCGCGAAGTTTTCAGGCAAATTAACCTGGCACGATGCGTGTCACGGACTTCGTGATTTGAACATCCGACGCGAGCCGCGCCGACTTTTGAAAGCAGTCGAGAATGCCGAGTATATTGAACTCGCGGGCGCGGATGTCTGTTGCGGTTTCGGCGGAACATTTTCGGTGAAATTCCCGGAGATTTCAGCGGCGATTTTGGATAATAAAATCGAAGCGATTGAAAAAAGCGGCGCGGATGCGGTCGTGTCGTGCGACGCAAGTTGCCTGATGCAAATCGGCGGCAGGCTTTCGCGGATTAATTCAAAGGTGAAACCGCTGCATATCGCGGAAATTTTGGCGGCGCAGGATTAGGAATTTTAGCCACGAAAGGACACGAAAAAAGCACGAAAAAGAAAAGAACAAATTTTAATAATAAAGAGAAGAAATTTTAGCCACAGATGAACACAGATACACACAGATTTTCAAAGCAGATAAGAAATGGTTTTTTGGCTGAATTCATTTCGGTTGAACTCTTTTCATTTATTAAATTTTATTCGCTTAAATCTTTTGATTTATCCTGCTTTTATCCGTGTTTATCTGTGTAAATCTGTGGCAAAAAGTTCTTATTTTCGTGCTTTTTTCGTGTCTTTTCGTGGCTAATAAATCGTATTAAATGAATCAACTAACTTCCGAAACTTTCGACCGAAACGCGCGAGGCGCATTAAAAGACGTGCAGCTTCGAGGCGCGTTGAAAAATCTTGCGGCGACGTTTGGCGAGCGGCGGAAGTTAGCGATGAAGTCGGTTGAAAATTGGGAAGATTTACGCGAGCAGGCGCGACGGATTAAAGATGAAACGCTGCTTCATCTCGACGCATATCTCGAAGGGTTTGCAAATAACGCCGAAAAAGCTGGCGCGAGAATTCATTGGGCGCGAGACGGAAAAGAGGCGTGTCAGATCGTTTTGGATTTGATAAACGAGCGCAAAGCGTCGAAAGTCGTCAAATCGAAAAGTATGGCGACCGAAGAAATTCATCTGAATCACGCTCTAGAAGCGACGGGAATCAATCCGGTCGAAACGGATTTGGGCGAATGGATTATCCAACTCGCGGGCGAAACGCCGTCGCACATCGTCGTTCCGGCGATTCATAAAACGAAAGGGCAAATCGCTGATTTGTTCGTCGAAAAAGTCGGGATTGAACCGACCGACGACGTTGATGTTTTGACGCTCACTGCCAGAAACATTCTGCGCGATAAATTTGCCGAAGCCGAAATCGGAATCAGCGGCGTGAACTTCGGTGTCGCGGAAACCGGGACGATTTTGATTCTCGAAAACGAAGGCAACGCCAGACTGACGACGAGCGTTCCGAAGACGCATATTGCCGTGATGGGAATCGAAAAAATCATCCCAAAATTTACCGATTTGGACGTTTTTTTGAAATTACTTCCGCGTTCGGGGACGGGGCAAAGGTTGACGACTTATCAATCTCTACTCACGGGAACCAAACGCGACGCAGGCGGCGAAGGTCCCGAAGAAGTTCACATAATTTTGATGGACAACGGGCGTTCGCGGATGTTGTCGCATCCGGTGACGCGGCAATCGCTCGCCTGTATTCGCTGCGGCGCGTGTCTGAACGCCTGTCCGGTTTACGGTGCGGTCGGCGGACACGCTTACGGCGCGGTTTATCCGGGTCCGATTGGCGCGGTGATTACACCGCAACTGATCGGGATGGGCAAGACGAAACAACTGCCTTACGCTTCGAGTTTATGCGGCGCGTGCCGCGAAGTTTGCCCGGTGAAAATTGATATTCCCGAATTACTGCTGCATTTACGCGCCGAAATCACCGACGGTGAAGCGAACGGGAAACAAACCGACATTCCGCAAAAAAAGAAATTTTTTGAAAGATTTGCGTTCGGCGTTTACACTCTGGCGTGGTCAAACTCAGGCGTTTACAAATTTGGCACGAAAGCGGCGCGGCTGATGCAAAAATTCGTTGCGCGAAACGGGAAAATCGGTGAAGTTTCAGGTTTGATGGCGAAAATCGCGCCGCCTTTGGGAAATTGGACGGCGTTTCGGGACGCGCCGACGATTGCGCCGAAATCTTTTCGGGAGATTTGGAAGGAAGAATTAGCCACGAACAAACACGAAAAGGACACGAAATAAGAGCAGAGAAAATAAGAAGATTTAGCCACAGATGGACACAGATACACACAGATTTTTAAAGCAGATAGGAAATGATTTCTTTGCTGAATTCATTTCGGTTGAACTCTTTTTATTTAAAATTTTCCGCCTAAATCTTTTGATTTATCCGATTTTATCTGTGTAAATCTGTGGTTAAAATTTCTTCTCTTTTTCGTGTCTTTTCGTGTTTGTTCGTGGCTAAAAAATAAATGCAAACCAACGAAGCAAAATCAGCAATTTTCTCATCAATCCGCCGCAATCTGGCGGAGAGTTTGCCGTTTGACAAAATTCACGGCGAACATCATACGTCGCAGCAGGAAACCGCTTCGTTGATCGAAGAAAATTCTTTCGTCGAAAATGTGCCGTTCGTCGCGGTCGGTTTGGCTGATGCAAATTTGTCAGAAAGTTTTCGTGAAAATCTCGTGGCGGTCGGCGGAAACTGCATTATCGTCAAAGATGAAAAAGAAGCGATTGGCGAAATAAGCAGAATTATTGCGAGTCTCAAACCGAATAAAATCGCTGTTTCCGACCACGAATTTTTTGCTCGCAACAAACATCTTTTTGAAACCGACGCGCAGATTTTAGAAAATGCGGCGGCGTGGGAATTGTTCGATTGCGACTTGGGAATCACGGGCGCACAATTCGGAATCGCCGAAACCGGAACGCTCGTTTTGGAGTCGGAGAAGGAATTTAACCGGCTCGCGTCGCTCGTGCCGCCGGTGCATATTTGTCTGCTCGAAGCAGCGAATATCTGCCGAACTTTGGGGGAAACGCTGGAGATTTTACAAAAAGATTTAAGCCGCGCCGTAACATTTATTACGGGACCGTCGCGCACTTCGGATATTGAATTGACGCTCGCTATCGGCGTTCACGGTCCGGCGGAACTGTATGTGATTTTGATTGAAGAAGATTGATTTAGCCACGAACAAACACGAAAAGAATACGGAAAAAAAAGAAGACGAACTAAGAAATGGAGCCACAGATGGACACAGATAAACACGGATTTTTAAAGCGGATAAGAGAATTTTTTTTGTTAAATTCTTTTCGTTTAAATCTTTTGATTTATCCGTGTCCATCTGTGTCAATCTGTGGCTAAAATTTCTTATTTTCGTGGTTGTTCGTGGCAAATAAAAATAAATGAGTATTCTCCTGAAAGCTGAAAATGTGACAAAAGCCTACGCCGGTGTGCAGGCGTTGAAATCCGCTTCGTTTGAATTGCGGGCGGGCGAAGTTCACGCGCTTATCGGGGAAAACGGCGCGGGGAAATCTACGTTTATCAAAATCGTTACCGGCGCGGTCGAAGCCGATTCGGGCAAATTGGAGATCGGCGGAAAGGCAGTGCGGGAAAATTCGCCGACCTTGGCGAAGTCGCTCGGCGTGGCGGCGATTTATCAGCAGCCTGCGCTTTTCCCCGAATTGTCAGTTGCCGAAAACATCGCGCTCGGTCAGGAGAAAAAAGGTCTGTTCGGCATTGTTGATTGGAAGTCGCGGCGGCAAAAAGCGGCGGATTTACTGGCGCAGGTCGGCGCGAAAATCAATCCTGAAACCGATGCCGGAAGTTTGACGATGCCGCAGCAGCAGCTTGTCGAAATCGCCCGTGCGCTCGGCGCAAACGCGAAGATTTTGATTCTCGACGAGCCGACGGCTTCGCTTTCCGAAGCAGACGCAGCGAATCTTTTTCGTGTGATTCGTGAACTGAAAGCAAAAGGTGTCGGGATGATTTATATTTCGCACCGGCTCGAAGAACTGCCGGAAATCGCCGACCGCGTAACGGTTTTGCGCGACGGCGAAACGATTGAAACGCACGAGATGGCGGACGTTTCCCGCGAAGAATTAATTCGTTTGATGGTCGGGCGCGAGCTTTCGCAGGTGTTTCCGAAAAAAGATGTGAACTTGGGCGAAACGGTTTTGGAATTGAAAAATTTGGGGCTGCGTTCGTCGGGAATCAAAAACATCAATTTGTCCATCCGTGCGGGCGAGATCGTCGGCATCGCGGGTCTGGTCGGCGCGGGAAGAACCGAGTTTGCGCGGGCGATTTTCGGACTCGACACGGCGGACGCGGGCGAGATTTTGTTGAATGGAAAGTCAGTCAAAAACACGCATCCGCGCGACGGCATTCGTAATAAAATCGCGTATTTGCCGGAAGACAGAAGAAAGCACGGCGTAATTTTGGATTTGCCGATTTCGTCAAATATCACGCTCGCGTCTTTGAAAATTCTGTCGGGATTTTCAGGAATGAATTTCAAACGCGAACGGGAAATCGCCGCCGAATACACCAGGCGTTTGGGTGTCAAAACGCCTTCGATTCACGATTCGGTTTCAACGCTTTCAGGCGGCAACCAGCAGAAAGTCGCCCTGAGCCGCTGGCTGATTACCAAACCGGATATTTTGATTTTGGACGAACCGACGCAGGGAATTGATGTTGGCGCGAAATCGGAAATTCATCAACTGATGACCGAACTCGCCGAACAAGGCGTGGCGATTTTGATGATTTCGTCTGAGTTGCCGGAAGTTCTGGGAATGAGCGACCGCATCGCCGTGATGTGCGGCGGCACGATTGTTAAAATTTTGGATCGAAGTGAGGCGACGCAGGCAAGAGTTTTAGCTCTGGCTTTGGGGCATAACGGAAACGGGAAGCATTAGCCACGAACAAACGCGAAAGGACACGAAAAAGAGAAGAAATTTAAGAAATGGAACCGTCCTGCTTCGCGTTGACACAGATACACACAGATTTTTAAAACTGATAAGAAGAGATTTTTTGCTGCATTCTCTTTGTTTATTAAATTCTTTTCGATTAAGTATTTTGATTTATTCTGCTTTTATCCGTGTAAATCTGTGGCTAAAAATTCTTTTTTTTCGTGTCCTTTTCGTGTTTGTCCGTGGCTAAAAAATAAATGAATCTTAATCGCTACAAAAGAGAAATATCAGCCGCCATCGCCTACTTTGTTTTGCTGGCGGTGGTCGGGA
The DNA here is from genome assembly GCA_964244835.1 of uncultured Pyrinomonadaceae bacterium. GTDB lineage: Bacteria > Acidobacteriota > Blastocatellia > Pyrinomonadales > Pyrinomonadaceae. The sequence continues at coordinate 18,988 of CAXTKJ010000058.1, read as the reverse complement.
TCATCGCGCCCGCGTTTTTCGGCGCGGGAAATTTGAGCGATTTGATAATCAATTCCGCGCCGGCGCTGTTGATTGCCGTCGGAATGACGCTCGTGATTTTAATCGGTGAAATTGATATTTCCGTCGGGTCGCAGTTTGCGATGGCAAGCGTCGCCGCCGGATTTTTGGCGAAAACGGGAATGCCGCTTCCGCTGCTTTTTCTCTGCGTTCTGCTAATCGGCGCAGTAATGGGTGCGGTCAACGGTATTCTCGTCGGCTGGTTTCGGCTGCCTTCGATCATTGTTACGCTGGCGATGCTAGTGGCGTGGCGCGACGGTTTGCGGTGGATGACCGAAGGCGCGTGGGTGCAGAATTTACCGGCAAATTTTCAATGGTTCGGACTTGGACAAACGAGCGGACAACTTTTAATCGTCGCCATTCCGCTCGTGGTTTTCGTTTGCTTCGCCTGGATTCTGCGAAATTTAAATGTCGGCAGAGCGATTTACGCGGTCGGGTCGGACGCGGAAGCGGCGCGGCTGGCGGGAATCAAACCGCCGAACGTCGTCTTCGGCGTATTCGTCGTGATGGGCGCGTTAGTTGGAATCGCCGCGCTGTTGAATGCCGTGCGGTTTAATTCGATTCCGTCAAACGCCGGTGTCGGTTACGAATTGAAAGCCGTCGCCGCCGTCGTGGTCGGCGGAGTAGCAATCACCGGCGGGCGCGGAACGCTCGTCGGAACTTTAATTGGCGTGGCACTTTTGGGGACAATCGGCACGGCGTTGACGTTTTTGGGAATTAATCCGTTTTGGGAAAAGGCGATTCAGGGTTTGATTATTTTAGCCGCGCTTGTTTCGGATGTTGTGCTTGGAAGATTGGAAAAGAAAAGAGCGTTGAGTTAAAGAAAATTTAAATGCAGGAAGCAATTCGACAACCGAATTTACAAACCGAACAACCTTGGCTGATGCGGCTTTTTCCGAATAACGAATGGGTTTTGCTCGTCGTTTTGGTGGTTGAATGTTTGCTGTTCAGCGTCATCGGAAATAATTTTTTGAGTGCCGGAAACGGTTTTGAAATTACACGGCTCGCCGTCGAAATCGGTTTGCTCGCGCTGGTGATGACACCGATTATTATCACGGGCGGCATTGATTTATCGGTCGGTTCGATGATGGGCTTGTCGGCGGTCGTGATGGGCGCGTTGTGGCGCGACGCAGGTTTGCCGCTGCCGCTGGCGATTTTTTTGACTTTGATTGTCGGCATACTCGGCGGCGGTTTGAACGCGCTGATGATTACCAAATTTAAATTTCCGCCGCTGATTGTGACACTCGGAACATTTTCATTGTTTCGCGGAATTGCCGAAGGTTTGACACGCGGCATCGAGAACTATTCGGGGTTTCCGGCGGAGTTTTTATTTCTCGGTCAAGGCTACGTCGGCGGCATCGTGCCGACGCAGTTTTTCATTTTTGTTGCGGCGGCGTTCGGGATTTATTGGATGCTCCAGCGCACGACGTTCGGGCGCAGCCTTTACGCCATCGGGTTTTCGCAGGAAGGTTCGCGCCACGCGGGAATTAAGGTTCGGCGCAGTTTGAACGTCATTTACGTTTTGTCCGGTTTAATGTCGAGCGTCGCGGCGGTGATTTATGTCGCGCATTTGGGGCAGGCGAAATCGGACGCGGGAACGGGTTACGAATTGATGGCGATAACGGCGGTCGTTCTTGGCGGCGCATCAATTTTCGGCGGGCGCGGAACCGTTTTAGGAACGATTCTAGGACTTTTCGCCATCGTCGTTTTGCAAAACGGTTTGCGCCTGAGCGGGCAGCCGACGGAGCTTGCGGGAATTTTAACGGGCGTTTTATTAGTCGCCACGATTTTGGTTGACAGAGTTTGGAGTCCCGCCTTCAGGCGGCGTTCTTCGGCGGCGAGGGAACTGCCGCCTGAAGGCGGGACTCAGAACATTTTGGAGGAAG
>CAXTKJ010000058.1:0-17035 GCA_964244835.1 uncultured Pyrinomonadaceae bacterium | reverse complement strand
GGGAAAAATTATTGGAGGAAGAAGAAGTGAGAAATTCACAAGTTGGAATTTTGAGTGCGGTGATTTTGGTTGCTGCCTTGATTGTTGCGGGAACGAATTGGATGCTCGTGCGCTCGATTCGGGAAAATAATTCGGGAACGAATTCGGCAAATACGACCGCGCAAAATCAAACAGCGAACGCGCCCGCGAACGCGAAAAAAGCGGTGATTGCGATGATGCCGAAAGCGAAGGGCGACCCGTATTTTATTTCGTGCAAAAAAGGCGCGGACGAGGCGGCGAAGGAACTCGGCGCGGAACTTTTGTGGGACGGTCCGACCGACCTCGACCCGGCGAAACAAAACGAAGTCGTCGAAGCGTGGATCACGCGCGGCGTGGACACGATTGCCGTCAGCGTCGAAAACAAAGAAGGCATTTCGACCGTTTTGCGAAAGGCGAAAGAGAAGGGAATCAAGGTCGTAACGTGGGATGCCGACGCAGAAAAAGACGCACGCGATTTTTTCATTAATCAGGCGACTCCGCAGGGCATCGGCGAAACTTTGATGGACGAAGCGGCGCGGGTTTTGGGCGGCAAAGGCGAATTCGCCATTGTTACGGCATCCTTGAGCGCGGCGAATCAAAACGAATGGATTAAATACATCAAAGCCAGACTCGCCGAAAAATATCCTGAAATAAAACTCGTCGAAATCAAACCGTCGGACGGCGACCGCGACCGCGCCTTCTCAGAAACCCAGACTATTTTGAAGGTTTATCCAAACGTCAAATTAGTGATGGGCATCGCCGCGCCCGCCGTTCCCGGAATCGCCGAAGCCGTTCAGCAATCGGGCAGAACAGACGTAAAAGTAACCGGACTTTCGCTGCCGAATATGTGCCGCGACTTTATCAAAAAAGGCGTGATTGACCACATCGTTTTATGGGACACGGGCAATCTCGGTTATTTGACGGTTTATGTTTCAAACGCGCTGGCGAACGGCAGCTTCAAAAAAGGCGACAAACAAATTCAAGCCGGAAAATTAAAACAGATTGATGTCGTCGAGGACGAAGTGCGGCTCGGCAAACCGTTTGTTTTTAATAAAGACAACATTGACCAATTTGATTTCTAAAGTCAGAACCGCCTGCGTGAGCGGGCGGGTTAAATGCTATCAACTTAAATTATTGCAAAAAAAAAAATACCCGCCCGCTCACGCAGGCGGTTCTGACAAGGAGAAAAATGAAAATTGAAAGACGCGAATTTTTGAAGACTTCTCTGTTGGCGGGCGCGGTTGCCGCGATTGCGCCGAAATCGGTGTTTTCGCAGACGGCAGAATCGAAGATTGAGATTCTAATCAACGAACCCATCGGCAAAATTAACAAAGACCTTTACGGGCATTTTGTCGAACACTTGGGCGGCGTGGTTTATGACGGAATTTGGGTCGGCGAGAAATCGAAGATCAGAAATTACAACGGAGTTCGCGCTGATTTGGTTGATAATTTGAAGAAACTGAATCCGGGCGTGATTCGTTATCCGGGCGGCTGTTTTGCCGACCAATACGACTGGCGCGACGGTATCGGCGACCGTGCGAAACGTCCGACGCGCGTTAATTTTTGGGCGGACACGAAATATAAAACCACGAAAAATTACGAAGATTTGGAAGGCGGATTGCAGAAGTATGAAAACAATCATTTCGGCACCGACGAATTCGTTTCATTTTGCCGTGCGGTCGGCGCAGAACCTTATCTGGCGGCGAATGTCCGAAGCCGCGACGTGCGCGTTTTTATGGAATGGCTTGAATACTGTAACGCGCCCGCGAACGCGACAACTTGGTCAACTGAGCGCGTAAAAAACGGTTTTAAGAATCCGCACAACGTCAGTTTTTGGGGCGTGGGCAATGAATCGTGGGGCTGCGGCGGCGATTTTACGCCGGAAGAATACGCGACTGAATTCCGCAAATTCACGGCTTGGCTGCCGACTTACGGCGTTCCGTTAAAGTTGATCGGTTCGGGTCCGAACGGCGGCGATGTTAATTGGACGCGCAAATTTTTTGAAGGTTTGGCGTTAAAAGGCGGGCGGCAAATTCAGAAACTTTACGGCTGGGGACTTCATTATTACGCCGGTTCGACCGGACAGCAAATCGCTAACGAATACACCGAAAACGAATGGTACGATTTGCTCGAACGCTCTGATCGGATGAAGACTTTGATCGAAGATCACTGGCAGATTATGGGCGAATTCGACCGCGAGCGGCGCGTCAAATTAATCGTTGACGAATGGGGCGCGTGGCACAAACAGGACGCGGACGTTCCCGCCGGCTATCTTTACGCTTACGCCGGAACTTTGCGCGACGCTTTGATTTCGGGAATTAATCTCGACACTTTCCAGCGTCACGCTGACAAAGTGGCGATGGCGAATCCGGCGCAGTTGGTCAACACGATTCATTCGCTGTTTCACACATACGAAGACAAATTCGTGATGACACCGAATTATCACGTTTTTGAAATGTATATGCCGCACGCCAACGCGACTGCCGTTCGCACGGAATTTATCGCGCCGAAGGTGAATTTCACCAGATTTGACGCGGCGAAAAAAGAAATCCCGGCGGCAATTTGGGGCTTGAGCGGTTCGGCTTCGATTAATGGCAAAACCGTAACTTTAACCGCCGTCAATCCCGACACGAAAAACTTCCGCGAAACGGAAATTAATCTGAACGGCGCGAAGATCGTTGCGGCGACGGCGCGAGTTTTATCCGACAAAGACATTCACGCCCGCAACAGTTTTGAAAATCCGAACGCGCTCGTGCCGCGCAACGAAAATGTTAGCGTCGGCGCAAATGGAAAGTTAGTTTATAAATTCGCGCCCGCGTCGGTTACGCGGTTAACGCTGACCATTGCTTAGGCGTTCAGAGTTACGGCTTCAGCCGTGATGCAAGCCGCAAGACGCGCGAGGCAATCACGGCTGAAGCCGTAACTCTGAACTTTATCGAAAATAATTTTATGTTAAAACGAACAATCTTTTTTTTGATTTTAACGATTTCCGGTTTCTCGGCGGTTGCCGGACAAACGCCGACACCTTCGCCGTCGCCCGGAACTTACGAGTTTGAAAAGGCGCGAGCCGACCGCATCCAAAATCGCCTGAACGATTTTGCCAATTTAGCGCGTTACCGGGAAGCAAATACAAAACTCGCGCCGCCCGCCAAAGACGAAAACCGCGTCGTTTTTATGGGCGATTCGATTACGGATTTTTGGAAATTAAATGAGTATTTTCCGAATCAGGCGTTCGTTAATCGCGGCATCAGCGGACAAACAACGCCGCAGATGCTGATTCGGTTTCGCCCCGACGTGATCGCTTTGAAACCGAAAGTCGTCGTAATTTTAGCGGGAACGAATGACATTTCTGGAAACACCGGAGCGACGACGCTCGAAACTATCGAGGGAAATTTAGCTTCGATGGTCGAACTCTCTCACGCCAGCGGCATTAACGTCGTTCTGTCTTCGGTTCTTCCCATCAGCGATTACAACAAAAATAAAGCGGGCGAACCGATAATTCGCAGTGTTCAGCGTCCGCCCGCGCAGATTCTCGCGCTTAATGATTGGCTGAAAAAATATGCCGCCGAACATAATCTGGTTTATCTCGATTATTTTTCGGCGACGGTTGATGACAAAGGGTTTTTGAAAGCCGATATTGCCGACGACGGTCTGCATCCGAACGCTAAGGGCTACGAAATTATGAAAACGCTTGGCGAGCAAGCCATCAAGACGGCGTTGAAAAAGAAGCAGAAAAAATAAGTCTGAGAAAGAAATATTTAGCCACAGATGAACGCAGATAAAAACGGATGAAATCAAATTATTTAAATGGACAAAATAATTTTCGAGATGTTTTGAGTCCCGACTTCAGGCGGCTTTTAAGAGTTCCGCCGCGCTTCGCGGTCGGAGAAGCCGCCTGAAGTCGGGACTCAAAACGAAGACGCACATTTATTAATTTAAGTCTGTCCACTTACTTAAAATAAAAATGATGCGGTTATATGTTCTTAAAATCCGTGTTTATCTGTGTCCATCTGTGGTTCCGAAAATCCCGTAATTGTTTGAATTTATATGAAAATCAAAATCGTTTGTTTAGTAGTTTTGTTGTTGTTGCAATCAATTTCGCCGGTTTTCGCTCAAACCGACGCGACGACTCCGCTGCATCTTTTGAAGCCGGATTACACGATTCCTTACGGCATTCCGAAACAGGAAGACGTAACGGCGATTTTGAATCGCGTTCACGGCTATCTCGATTCGGTAACGCCGATTGGATTCATCAACGAGAAAACCGGCGAACCGCTGACCGATTTATCAAAGTTCAATGCGGAGACAATTTTGGCACGGGGTGATTTTCGCATCGTGTCTTACGAATGGGGCGTAACTTACGCCGGAATGCTGTTGGCGAGCGAGGCAACGGGCGATGCAAAGTTTCGTGATTACGCGGAAAAGCGGATGGCTTTTATCGCGGATTCGGCGGCGGTTTTGAAGAAAAACGCGGGCGGAAAATATGAAGAATGGGAAGCGAGAATGCCTCTCAGAAATTTGATCGCGCCGCGTAATCTGGACGACACGGGCGCGATGACGGCGGCGATGATTAAGGCGAAACGCGCCGGCAGCAAGGCGAATGTTCAGCCGCTGATTGACACTGGAATTGACCACATAATGAACAAACAATATCGCTTGGCGGACGGCACGTTGGGGCGCAATCGCCCGCAGGCAAACACGCTGTGGCTCGACGATATGTTTATGGGCGTTCCGGCGTTGGCGCAGATGGGCAAACTAACGGGCGAGGCGAAATACTACGACGAAGCGGCGAAACAGGTTCTTCTTTTTGAAAAGAAAATGTTCAACCGCGAGAAAAACGTCTTTATGCACGGCTGGGTCGAATCAATGACCGAGCATCCCGAATTTCGATGGGCGCGGGCAAACGGCTGGGCGTTTATGACGCAGGTCGAGTTGCTCGAAGTGCTGCCGGAAAATCATTCGCTTCGTCCGCAGCTTTTGGATTTATTGAGAAGACACGCGAAAGGTTTGGCTTCATATCAATCGGGGACGGGATTTTGGCATCAGCTTCTCGACCGCACCGATTCTTATCTCGAAACTTCGGCGACGGCGATTTACACTTACGGTTTTGCCCGCGCCATCAATCGCGGCTGGATTGACCAAAAGGCTTATGCGCCGATGACTTTACTGGCGTGGAATGCCGTCACGACGAAAATCAACCAGAAAGGACAAGTCGAAGGAACGTGCGTCGGAACGGGAATGGCGTTCGACCCGACGTTTTATTACTTCCGCCCGATCAGCCCGTTTGCGGCACACGGCTACGGTCCGGTTTTGCTGGCGGGCGCGGAAGTTTTGACGCTTTTGAAAACGAAGAAATTCGAGATAAACGACAGTTCAGTTCAATTATTGGAGAAATAAAGAATTTATGAAACCACAGATTGACACAGATGAACACGGATAAAATCAGGATTTAAAAATCTGTGTCAATCTGTGTCAATCTGTGGTTCCTTTTAATTTTTCATCAAATATATGTATAAAAAATTCAATCAAATTTTGTTGACGGTTTTGCTTTTCGCCGTTTCGGTTTCGGCACAGTCTTACTTTAAGAATTGGGAAAAAGGCACGTCGCCGGAAGAAGTCGGCAAGCGGATTTCTGAAAATTGGGCGGGCAAAAGTTTTGAATTTGAAAGCGGGAAACGACCGTTTTTAATTTACACCGAAGTCTGCACCTGGTATGGCGCGTTGACGACGGCGAAACTGACTAAAGATAAAGATTTGCAAAAACGTCTGGTCACGAAATTCGACCGTTTTCTGACGGAAAAGGGCAAGGCAAATATCAATCCGGCGTATCACGTTGATTATTCGATGGTCGGGTCTTTGCCGCTCGAAATTTTTATGCAGACCAAAGACAAAAAATACCTCGATTTCGGGCAGGCGATGGCGGACAAACAATGGAGCAAAACGACCGACGACGGCATCACTTCGGAAGCCAGATATTGGATTGACGATATGTATATGATTACGATTTTGCAGGTGCAGGCGTATCGCGCGACGAAGGATAAAAAATACCTCGACCGCGCCGCGCTCGCCGCCGACAAATATCTGGCGAAACTGCAAAAGGAAAACGGTTTGTTTCACCACGCCGACGATTCTTTTTATTATTGGGGACGCGGCAACGGCTGGTTTGCGGCGGGAATGGCGGAACTTTTAAGCGAATTGCCGAAAAATCATCCGAAATATCAAAGCATTATGAGCAGTTTTCAAAAGATGATGGCTTCGCTTTTGAAATATCAAGCACCGAGCGGATTGTGGCGGCAACTGGTTGACATACCCGAATCTTGGGAAGAAACTTCCGGCACGGCGATGTTCACTTTTGCGATGGTCACGGGCGTGAAAAAAGGCTGGCTCGACGGCAATACCTATGGCGCACCGGCACGAAAAGCGTGGCTCGCGCTGGTCGGAAAACTAGACGAAAAAGCCAACATCAAAGACGTTTGCGTCGGTACGAACAAAGGTTTTTCGGTGCAGTATTATTTGGACAGAGAACGCGAAACCGGCAATTTGCACGGTCAGGCTCCGATGCTCTGGACGGCTTCAGCACTTATGAGAAAGTAAGTTTGGAATGCCGGCATTTTGCCGGCATTAAGCGTCGCTTCAACGAAAAAAGTTTGGCTGGTCTGAAATAGTTTTCGTGCGGTCGCGCTCGATGCCGGCAAGATAGCGGCGTTCCATTGCAAGTCAAAGATTTTTTATGCGAAATGAAATTATCAAAAAATTCCTGTCCGCAGTGTCCGGCGGTATTTTCGTTTTCGCAAATTTGACCACGGAAAACGAAAAACCGCGAATCAAAAATTTCGGCTCAAGTTTGAAGTCGAAGAAATCAGAAAAAGAAAACAAGACCAAAAACGAAAACGCCGACGATGAAGATGTTTTGCGCGTCGAGACGGCGATAGTCATCAACGACATTCTGGTTCTCAATCAAAAAGGTGTTGTCGTCAAAGGACTGAAAAAAGAAGATTTCATCATCACCGAAGATGGCGCAGCGCAGGCAATCGAAAGTTTATCGCCCGGCAACGCGGCAATTCCGCGCTCGATTGTGTTGGTTATTGATTACAGCGGAAGCCTTCTGCCATATATCGAAACGAGCGTCGAAGCGGCGAAAGTTTTGGTTGATACGCTCAAGCCGCCAGACCGGATGGCGATTGTGACCGACGATGTGGAATTGCTGACCGATTTCACGCGCGATAAAAAATTGCTGAAAGAGAAACTGGATTCGCTGAAATCCAATGCGTTAGTGAAAAAAATCGGACGCAGCGCACAGTTTAGTGCTTTGTATGGGGTTTTAACCGAACTTTTCAGTGAGGAAGACACGCGCCGGATAGTGATTTTTCAAACTGACGGCGACGAATTAGGAAGATTGAAGGGCAACCGGGTTTTGCCGCCTGAAAGCAATCCGAGAAGACCTTTGCCGATTGAAGCCTCGGAAAGAAATTTTAGCTTAAAAGATATTTTAACGGCAGCGGAAAAGTCGCGGGCGACCGTTTACACGATTTATCCGGGATTTCGCCTAATAGGATTTTCCGCAAACGAGCAAATAGAACGGACGAGAAAGGAATGGGAGTATAGATATAATTTTATCGCTCAGATGACGAACAAAACGCTGTCGTCGAATCCCGCAAAAGACCAAAGGTTTGTCATCATTTCCGCATCAGATATTTTGAAAAGACAATTGGTTTTAGCCGGTCTAGCCAAATATACCGGCGGCTGGGCGGAATTTTTAGAAACGCCGGAACAAGCCGGAGACATTTACACCCGCATTCTTTCGGGAATCGAAAGCCGCTATGTCATCGGTTATTACCCGACCAACGAAGCGAGAGACGGCAAACGCCGGAAAGTGAAAATCGAAGTGCGCGGGCATCCCGAATATATAATCTGGGGACGTAAAACGTATTTCGCGCCCGAACCGGAAAAGTAAAATTTTATGATTCGCAAAGCCTTTTTGATGAAAGTCAACTGCGACGCGCACGACGAATACGAGCAGAGGCATCGCCCGATTTGGGCTGAACTCGAAGCGGTTTTGAAAAATCACGGCGTTTCAAATTATTCGATATTTCTTGAAGCAGAAACGAATCAGCTTTTCGGTTACGCTGAAATTCAAACGGAAGAACTTTGGGCGCAAATTGCTGAAACAGACGAATGTAAAAAGTGGTGGAAATTTATGAAAGACGTGATGCCGACGAATGCGGATAACAGTCCGGTTTCGGTTGAATTGAAGGAAGTTTTTCATCTCGATTAGCGATGACAAAAATCTGTACGACAATTTGTTTTTTAGTTTTGCTCGTCGCAAATTGGGCAAATGCTCAAAACGTCAAGATGATTTCCAACGAATTGAAAGAACGGGTTGACGTGGAAATTGACGGCAAACTTTTTACTTCGTATCGTTGGGCGGAACGCATCCGGCGACCGGTTTTATTGCCGATAATGACGGCGGACGGCGCGTTTATCACACGCGGTTTCCCGATTGATACGCGCAGCGGAGAAACCGTCGGGCATCCGCATCAGGTCGGAATGTCTTTGAGTTACGGCGATGTCAACGGCGTTGATTTTTGGAATAATTCGACTTACCGAACCGCGAAAGAGTTGGAAAAAATGGGTCGCATCGTTCACCGAAAAATCGTGCGAATCAAGAGCGGGAAAAATCGCGGCGAAATCGTCGCGCAGTCGGATTGGATTACGCCGGACGGCAAGACGATTTTGTTTGAAACGACGAAATATATTTTTCAGGCGAAAGATAAAATGCGCTGGATTGACCGGGAAACCGTTTTAACGGCGAGTGCTGAAAATGTAACTTTCGGCGACAGCAAAGAAGGTTTTTTCGCGCTTCATTTAAACAGCGAACTCGAACAATCGTCGAACATTCCCGAAAAAATTATTGATGAAAAGGGAAATCTTTCCGAGCCGCCGAAAGACTACAATTTTAACGGCGAGTATTTGAACAGCGAAAATTTGACGGGCGATAAAATTTGGGGAACGGTTGGGAAATGGGCTTCGGTTTCGGGCAGAATCGGCAACGAAGAAGTCACGGCGGCGGTTTTTGATTCGCCGAAAAACCACAGTTACCCGTCGTATATGATGATTCGCGGTTACGGGCTTTTAACCTTGAATCCATTCGGCAGAAAGCTGTATGAGCCGAACAAAGAAGAAAGAAAATTCGTTTTAGAGCCGAAAAAATCTATCGAGTTTCGACATCGTTTGTTGATTCTGGCTGGCAAAGTCGGATGCGAAACGATAGAGAAAGAATACCAAAATTTCATCAAATAATTTCAGATGATTTCGATTTTCATCCCGCAGAGCGGGCGACGGCATAAAGTGAGCCATAGGACAACGCCGCAAAATGATTCAAGCCCGCAATGCGGGCGGCAGCGCACGGAAAATCGAACGTCTGGCTCGAAATTTTAATGGTTCGCAATTCCTATGGCTCGCGCCATAGGCTTTATGCCGTCGCCCGCTCTCGCGGGCTGAAAACTAAATTCGCTGACTTTTAATATATCAAACAACGCTTTTGGCTCGGCTCAAATATTATGTTCAAAAAGATCATTGCTTTTTTATTGATTCTGACTTTCGGTAATTCGGCGTTCGCGCAAAACATTTCCGACTTACAGAAAAATTTCCAAACGCCGCCCGCCGACGCGCGGATTATGATGCGCTGGTGGTGGTTCGGTCCGTCGGTGACAAAACCCGAACTCGAACGCGAATTGCGCGTGATGCGCGACGGCGGCATCGGCGGCGTGGAAGTGCAGCCGGTTTATCCGCTGCTGCCGGACGACGAGAAAAACGGCATCAAAAATCTGCCGTATTTGTCGGACGAATTTTTGCAGATGCTTCGATTCACAAGCGATAAAACCAAAGAATTGGGAATGCGAATGGATTTGACTTTGGGCAGCGGCTGGTCGTTCGGCGGCGCGAAAACGCCGATTACCGAAGCCGCCGGACAACTGCGCGTCGAGCGCGTCAAAATTGATGCGAATACGGCAAGAATTCCGCTGCCTTCGATGATTCCGAGCGAGAAACTTTTAGGCGTATTTTATTCCCGGACGACAGCCAAAGCCGATACCGAATATAGTTTTCGTGAAGCAAAAGATATTCACGACGACAATGTTTGGTTTACGGATGCGCTCGAAAACGGCTCGGAGGTTATATTTTTCATTTCCGGCAAAAGCGGAATGCAGGTCAAGCGTCCGTCGTTCGGCGCGGAAGGCTACGTTTTGAACCATCTCGATAAACCTTCGGTTAATAATTATTTGAAAAATACGGGCGACCGATTGTTTCAGGCGTTCGATAAAAATAATGTTCCGTTTTCGGTTTTTTGCGACAGTCTCGAAGTTTATAACCAGGATTGGACGGACGATTTTCTCGCCGAATTTCAAAAGCGGCGCGGTTACGATTTAAAGCCGCTGCTGCCGCATTTGGTGTTGGATTTGGGCGGTCAAACCGCCGACATTCGTTACGATTGGGGACGCACCATCACGGAAGTTTTCAACGAGCGGTTTATGATTCCGATGCAGGCGTGGTCGAAAAAAAACAATACAAAGTTTCGCATTCAGGGTTACGGCATTCCGCCGGCGGCGATTTCGTCGAATCAGTGGGCGGACATTTCCGACGGCGAAGGTGCGCAGTGGAAAGTCGTTCGCGCGGCGCGTTGGGCTTCGTCGGCGAATCATATTTACGGGCGGGAAGTTACGTCGTCGGAAACGTGGACGTGGCTCAATTCGCCGGTTTTTCGCGCCACGCCGCTCGATATGAAAGCCGAAGCCGACATCCATTTTTTGCAGGGAATCAATCAGTTAATCGGTCACGGCTGGGGCTACACGCCGCCGCAGGTCGAATATCCGGGCTGGCGATTTTATGCGGCGGGCGCGTATTCCGAGCAGAATCCGTGGTGGATTGTGATGCCGGATTTGTCGGCGTATTTGCAGCGGATTAGTTGGCTGATGCGGCAAGGGAAACAGCAAAACGATGTCGCGCTGTATCTGCCGAACGCCGACGCTTACGCGCATTTTTCCGCCGGAAAAGTTCATCTAATTGATGCCGAAAGAGAATTGGTCGGTGAAAAATTGATGCCCGCGCTTTTTGAAAGCGGCTACAATTTGGATTTTTTTGACGACGGAATGCTCAACACCGTCGGGAAAATTGAAAAGGAAAATTTGGTTTTGGGCGCGAGCAAATATAAAGCGGTCGTTCTGCCCGGAATCGAACGCATTCCGCTTGAATCTTTACGAAAACTCGACGAGTTTGTCAAAAGCGGCGGCATTTTGCTGGCGACCAGACGCAAGCCGGAAATCGCGCCCGGAATGAAAGCGACCGACGCGGAAAAAGCGGAAGTGAAATCAATCGCCGCCAGACTTTTTGACGGCACCAATCCGCGAGTGAAATTTGTCCAAACCGACGAAGAAGCCGGGACGGTTTTGAAAACAATTTTACAGCCGGACGCGGCGATTGCGCCTGACGCTGTAAATTTCGGTTTCGTCCACCGGCAAACCGCCGACGCAGATATATACTTTGTCGCCAACACTTCAAACGTCAAAAAGAACATTGAAATTTCGTTTAGAAATTCGGGCAACAACTCGGAAATCTGGAATGCGATGGACGGAAAATCCGTCGCCGCCAACGTCAAATCACAGACCAAAGACGCGACTAATATCATTTTAAATTTCGAGCCGTATCAATCGCACGTCGTCATTTTTTCCAAACGTCAAAACGCCGCGCCGAAAATTCAAACGACAATTTCGGCGGCTTCGGCGATTGATTTAAATTCGGATTGGACTGTAATAATCGGAAAAAATCCGGCGGTAAAAATGAACCAACTGCGCTCGTGGGCGGACGACGAAGCGACCAGATATTTTTCGGGAACGGCGACGTATGAAAAATCATTTAATCTCCCCGCGAATCTTTTACAAAGTGCGCTGAAACTCGATTTCGGCGAGCCGGTTTCGCTCGAATTTGAAGTTCAGCGAAACGGAATGCGAACGTATCTCGACCCGCCGATTAAAGAGGCGGCGGTCATTTACATCAATGACCAACGCGCCGGTTCGGTCTGGTGTCCGCCTTATTCTTTGGACATTACGCCGCTTTTGAAAGCGGGCGAAAATCGTCTGAAAATCGTTGTCGGCAACACCGCGCTCAATTATATGGCGGGGCGAAAATTACCGGATTATAAACTTTTGAATCTGCGTTACGGCGAGCGTTTTCAGCCGCAGGAAATGGAAAAAGTTAAGGTTTTGCCATCCGGTTTGACGGGAAATGTTCGTTTGATTTCAATTAAATAGTCGGACGAAATAATTTTTGAAATGTTTTGAGTTCCGCCTAAAGGCGGCAACCGCCAGCGAAGCGCGGCGGAAAAGCCGCCTGAAGGCGGAACTCAGAACAGAGTTGAGTGTTTTTAATGTAATTGTGTCCGATCACTTGCTCCAAATGAAAAATTTATTTGCTCTGATAATTTCATTAGTTTTAACGCTGTCAATTTATGCTGCCGCGCCGAAAAGTTCGCGCATTAAATATAATTTCAATTCCGATTGGAAACTTTTCGTCGGCGACGCGGCGGGCGCGGAAAAGCCCGACTTTGATGACGGCGGCTGGAAAAATATCACCACGCCGCGAGCGTGGAATGAGGACGACGCTTTTCGCAAAGACATCAAAGACCTTTCGACGGGAATCGCTTGGTATCGCAAACATTTCAAAATTCCGGCGAACGGCGCAGGCGAGAAAATCTTTCTCGAATTTGAAGGCATTCGTTTCGCGGGCGATTTTTATTTAAACGGGAAATTTATCGGCAAACACGAAAACGGCATCACGGCGTTCGGGTTCGATGTTTCGGATTTAGTCGTTGAAGGTGAAAATGTGCTGGCGGCGCGGATTGATAATTCGTGGGATTATAAAGAAAAAGCGAGCGGTTCGGCGTTTCAATGGAACGATAAAAATTTCAATGCCAATTACGGCGGCATCAACAAAAACGTCTATCTGCACGTCTCGGACAAACTTTATCAAACCTTGCCGCTTTACTCGAATCTGAAAACGACGGGCGTTTATGTTTACGCTTCGGCTTTCGATATTAAAAACAGAGCGGCAAAAATTACTGCCGAGACCGAAATCAAAAATGAATATCCGACGGCGAAAAATTTTGAATACGATGTCGTCGTCGAAGATTTGAACGGCAAAATAGTCAAGACAATTAAAGGCGGAAAATACACGCTCGCGCCGAACGAAACGAAAACAATTTCAGCCGCCGAGACAATTAAGAATTTGAATTTTTGGAGTTGGGGTTACGGCTATCTTTACAATGTTTATACGACTTTGAAAGTTGACGGCAAAGCGGTTGATACGGTAAAAACGCGCACCGGATTTCGTAAAACCGAATTTGCGAACGGAATGTTTAAGCTGAATGATCGAACTTTGCAATTAAAAGGTTACGCGCAGCGGACATCGAATGAATGGGTCGCGCTCGGTTCGGCGGTTCCGGCGTGGCTTTCGGATTTTAGCAACGGAATGATGGTCGAATCGAACGCCAATCTCGTGCGCTGGATGCACATTACGCCGTCGAAACAGGATGTCGAATCGTGCGACCGTGTTGGTTTGATCGAAGCGATGCCCGCCGGAGATGCGGAAAAAGATGTCGAAGGTCGGCGTTGGGAACAGCGGACGGAAGTGATGCGCGACGCGATAATTTACAACCGCAACAATCCGAGCGTGGTTTTTTATGAATCAGGTAACGAAAGCATTTCCGAAGGGCATATGTCGGAGATGAAATCTTTGCGCGACAAATTTGATCCGCACGGCGGACGCGCCGCCGGTTCGCGTGAAATGCTCGATTCAAAGGTTGCCGAATACGGCGGCGAAATGCTTTATATCAATAAAAGCGCGAGGCTGCCGATGTGGGCAATGGAGTATTCGCGGGACGAAGGTTTGCGGAAATACTGGGACGAGTTTTCGCCGCCGTTTCACAAAGACGGCGACGGTCCGCTTTATAAAGATCAGGACGCGAGCGCGTATAACCGCAATCAGGACAGCCACGCGATTGAAAATATCGTGCGCTGGTTCGATTATTGGGAAGCGCGCCCGGGAACGGGCAAGCGAGTTAGTTCCGGCGGTGTGAATATCATTTTTTCCGACACAAACACTCATCATCGCGGCGCGGAAAATTATCGTCGGTCGGGCGAAGTTGACGCAATGCGGATTCCGAAAGACGGGTTTTTCGCGCATCAGGTGATGTGGGACGGTTGGGTTGAAACGGAACGCCCGCGCAGTTATATCATCGGACATTGGAATTATACGCCGGAGACGAAGAAAAATATCTACGTCGTTTCGAGCGCGGAAAAAGTCGAACTTTTTCTGAACGGAAAATCGCTCGGCTTCGGCGAGCAGAGCAGCCGGTTTTTATACACCTTCAAAAATGTCGGTTGGCAGGCAGGTGAAATCAAAGCCGTCGGTTACGATACGAGCGGAAAGAAAATTATCGAAGCGACGAAGAAAACCGCTGGAAATCCTGTAGCGATTCGCTTAACGTCTCACGGTTCACCAAACGGTTTGCGGGCGAACGATTCGGATGTCGCGCTGGTTGATGTCGAAGTCGTGGACGCAGACGGCAATCGTTGTCCGACGGCTTTAAATACGATAAATTTTAATCTTTCCGGCGCGGGTGAATGGCGCGGCGGCATCGCGCAAGGCGAAAATAATTATGTGCTTTCAAAAACTTTGCCGGTTGAAGGCGGCATTAACCGTGTGATAATTCGCTCGACCAATAAGGCGGGAAAAATAAATTTAACGGCGACGGCTGAAAATTTGAAATCCGCTTCGGTCGAATTGAATTCAAAAAATTTCGAGGCGCAAGACGGCTTATCGCTCGCAATGCCGTTTGATAATTTGCCCGTTAATTTGAGTCGAGGCGCAACGCCTTTGGGCGAATCCTATAAAATGCTGCGCCGTACAATCGAAGCGGCGAACGTCGCCGCCGGTTCAAACGCCGACAAAGCAAAAGACAGTTTCGATGATAACGAACTAACCGATTGGTCGAGCGACGGCAAACCGGAAACCGCTTGGATCAGATACGATTTAGCGAAGACTGAAAAGATTAATCAGGTCGTTCTGAAACTCGTCGGCTGGCGGACGAACAGTTATCCGATTCAAATTTCGGTTGACGACCGAATCGTTTTCAAAGGACAAACGCCGAGAAGTTTGGGCTATGTAACTTTCAGCTTTCCAACGACCGCAGGGAAGAGCGTGAAAATAGAATTAAAAGGCACCGCCGAAAACCGCGACGCTGCCGGCAACCTCATTGAAATCACCGGTGCGCCCGATCCGAACTCGGCGGCGAACAAAGGCGGCAAAAGCACGCTCGGCATCGTCGAAGCGGAAATTTACGCGCCGCTCTGATCAATTCACAAATCATTTTTTTGTGCTTTTGCGCGGCGGCGCGGTTGATTTTCGGGTGATTAAATACGTCGGAATGCGAATCTCGACTCCCGGCTGATTCGGGCGTTCAATCGTCGTCATTAAAGCCTCAATCGCCCGCCGACCGATTTCGACGCGAGGCGAGCAGACGGTTGTCAGCGGCGGTTCGGAAAGCGATGCGAAAGCGATGTCGTCGAATCCCACAATCGAAATATCTTTGGGAATGGTCAGACCATTAGCTTTTAACTCCTGCATCGCGCCGAGTGCCATCATATCGTTGGCGGCGACGATTGCCGTCGGTAATTTTTTCAAATCGAGAATTTCGGTCGCCGCCATTCGTCCGCTCTCGAATCTGAAATCACCCTCGAAAACAAGCGGCTTCGGAGAATTCGGCAGATAGCGTTTCATCGCTTCGATGAAAGCATCGCGGCGGATATTGCCTGAGCGAAGGCGGTTTAGACCCGCGATATGCACGATGCTTTGATGTCCGAGCGAGACGAGATGGCGGACGGCTTCGTCTATGCCGGAAGCGTAATCCAAAACTATATTGCTCATATACTCGGTAACGGTTCCGAGATCGTTAAAGACGGCGCGAACCTGTTTTCTTATCAGTTCTTCAATCAGTTCCGGTTCGAGTTCGGCGGTCATCAAGGCGACACCGGCGACTTTCAGTTCGATTAATCGCCGCACATAGTCAGCTGCCCGCTTTGCGTCGTAATTAGTATTAAAAAGCATCAAGTTGTAGCCGTGTTCAAAGGCAGCAGCCTCGATGCTTTTGATTAGTTCGGGGAAAAAAGGATTGGAAATATCGGAGACGAGCAAGCCGATAATGTTGCTGCGCCCGGAAGCCAAAGAACGGGCGTGCGCGTTCGGATAGAAGTTGAGTTTTTCAATCGCTTCCTGAACTTTTTGGCGGGTGTCGTCGGCAACGTATTTGGTTTTATTTATAACGTGGGAAACCGTCGCGGTTGAAACTCCGGCTTCACGGGCTACGTCTTTGATTCTCATAAATAAAGGAAAAGTCCGAATAGTCTCGATTATTGTATAAATTGATAATTATGCAAAATATTTTTTCTACGCGCGAGCAGAATTAAAATTGTTATTTATCGCTGTATTTTCTACCCGGCTAATCTTTAAAGCGGCGGTATTTCAAGCTGATTAAACTATTCTCGCCGGGATATGTAAACTTTACACCCGAATTTATAATTATAAAAATCACTTTTCAAAAATTCGTGAAAAGTAGTTTTCTGTCTGGACAATTTATTGCAAAGATGTTAATTTTTTTCATCTGATAAAAATTGGTCAAACCAATTATTTGGGTTACGCATTTTTATCGAACTTTTGAAGGACTGTTTCAAAATAAAACCAAATTTATAATTCACTTAGATCAAGTCGTTTAATCAAATGGTTAAGCGGTTTACCTGAAATAACCGTTAAACATTTCCAAATAAATGAGTTTATGACCGGCGATTTTATTTAAATGCCTTCCGACTCAAGCATTTTAGTTCAAACGGCGAAGCGTGTTTTATTCACGCAGGCAATTTAAGCAGTCACACAAAATAGATTTTATCTTTTAGTTCTTTGAAATTCACTT
>CAXTKJ010000057.1:0-34274 GCA_964244835.1 uncultured Pyrinomonadaceae bacterium | reverse complement strand
CACACGCTAATAAATGGCTGCTCGACACGGTTCTGCGCGGCGAATGGAAATTTCAAGGCACGGTCGTTTCGGATTATTACGCGATGACCGAACTTTTCGCCCGCCACAAAGTTGCCGCCGACAAAAGCGACGCGGCTAAACAATCGCTGGAAGCCGGACTCGACATCGAACTGCCCGATCCTGACGTTAATAAAACTCTGGTCGAACAGATCAAAGCCGGGAAGATTCCCGAAAGTTTGATTGATAAAGCCGTATCGAGAATTCTCTACCAAAAATTCCAGCTCGGACTTTTTGAAAATCCATACGTTGACCCGGACAAAGCCGCGCGGCTGACCGACACGGCGGACGATAGAAAGCTCGCGGCGGAAGCAGCCAGACGTTCGATTGTTTTGTTGAAAAACGATAAAAATACTTTGCCGCTCGACAAATCGAAACTCAAATCCGTCGCCGTCATCGGACCGAACGCGAACCGCGCTCATCTCGGCGGCTATACCGATCCGAAACCGCCGCGCACGGTCAGCATTTTGGACGGCGTGAAAAACAAACTCGGCAGCGCAGTCAAAGTGAATTACGCGGAAGGCGTGAAAATCACCAAAGAAGGCGGCAACTGGTTCGGCGACGTTAATACTTTGAACGACGCGGGAAACGATCAAAAATTAATTAACGAAGCCGTCGTGACGGCGAAAAATTCTGACGCGATAATTTTGGTTATCGGCGGCAACGAAGACACGAACAAAGAGGCTTGGGCGGAAGCACATCTTGGCGACCGCGATTCTTTAGAATTAGTCGGACGACAGAATGATCTGGTCAAAGCCGTTTTAGCAACGGGTAAACCGACCGTCGTTTTTCTGATAAATTCGGGACCGCTCGCCGCCAATTACGTTGCGGAGAATGTTCCTGCGATTCTCGAAGGCTTTTATCTCGGCGAAGAAACCGGCACAGCCGCCGCCGATGTTTTATTCGGCGATTACAATCCGGGCGGCAAACTTCCCGTTTCGTTTCCGCGCTCCGCCGGTCAACTGCCGATTTATTACAACCGCAAACCGACGGCGCGGCGCGGCTATTTATTTTCGACCACCGAGCCGCTGTTTCCCTTCGGCTACGGTTTGAGTTACACGACTTTCCAATATTCAAATTTGAAAATTACCAAGCCAATCATTGCTGCGAACGAAGAAACAACGGTTACGGTTGATGTCAAAAACACCGGCAAAGTTCGCGGCGATGAAGTCGCGCAGATGTACATTCGAGATGAAGTCAGTTCGGTTACGCGCCCGGTGAAAGAACTGAAAGATTTCGTGCGGATTTCGCTCGAACCGAATGAAACCAAACAGGTAACTTTCAAAATCACACCGGCGAAACTCGATTTTTTCAACCGCGAAATGAAGCGCGTCGTCGAGCCGGGAACATTTCAAATTATGGTCGGCGGCGATTCGGTGAAACTGATTAATCAACCGTTGGAAGTTCGCCCGTGAACAACCGTTTAGAGTCCAGCCTTCAGGCTGCTTGCGTCCGACCGCGAAGCGCGGCACGCTGAAGCGTGAACTCTAAACTTAAGAAAAATTATGGCAACCGAAACACCTGAAAATTCCAACCGACTGCTTTCGCTCGACGTTTTTCGCGGAATGACGGTCGCCGGAATGGTTTTGGTCAACAATCCGGGAACTTGGAGCGCGATTTATCCGCCGCTCGAACACGCCGAATGGCACGGCGCGACTCCGACCGATTTGGTTTTCCCGTTCTTTTTATTTATCGTCGGCATCTCGATCACGCTCGCGCTCGGCAGGCGCGTCGAAACGGGCGGCGTGAACCGCGAGATTTATTGGAAAATCAGTAAACGTGCCGCGCTGATTTTCGCCATCGGATTATTTTTGGCGATGCTTCCATTCTACAATTTTACGACCGGCGAATGGCTGGATATTTCGACCGTGCGGATTCCCGGAGTTTTGCAGCGCATCGCCATCTGTTATCTGTGCGCGTCGCTGATTTTCCTGCACACGAACTGGAAACAGCAGGCGATTATCGCCGCCGCTTTGCTTTTAGTTTACTGGGCGTTGATGACTTTGATAGATGTTCCGGGCTGCGCCGTAACGACCTTTGACGACAAGGCTTGCAACCTTGCGGGTTATCTCGACCGCCTGATTTTAACCGAAAATCACATTTGGAGTTCGGCGAAGGTTTTCGATCCCGAAGGCGTTCTTTCAACTTTACCGGCGATTGTAACCACGCTCGCCGGAGTTTTGTGCGGTCATTGGCTGCGACGAAAAACGGACGACTACGAACGAGTTTCGGCGATGTTTTTCTGCGGCTTGTGTTTGTTGGTTCTCGGCTGGATTTGGAGTTTCTGGTTTCCCCTCAATAAAGCTCTCTGGACGAGTTCCTACGTCGTCTATACGGCTGGTCTGGCGTTGTGTTTTCTTGGATTTTGCTATTGGCTGATTGACCTCAAAGGTTATCGTAAATGGTCAAAACCGTTTTTGATTTTCGGTGTCAACGCGCTCGCCCTGTATATCGGCTCGTGGATAATGTCCGTCGTTTTAGACGTGATTCAACTTTCGAAATCTGACGGTGAAGCAATTTCGCTGCAACAGTGGATTTACGAAAACATCTTCCTGCCGCTCGCCGAACCGATCAATGCTTCGCTGATGTATGCCGTTTCGTTTATTCTGGTGTGGCTGTTTCTAATGTGGCTCCTTTACCGAAAGCGAATGTTTATTAAATTGTGATTCCCTTTCAAAAAAGTCGAATTTTATTTTTGCCGCCGTTAATTCCCCGTTTTTTTTCAATGCCGAATTAAGTTAAAATAATCATTGTTAAAAACGAATATGAAAACTGAAACTCCCGTTCGGCGGCAGTATCTCGAAGTCAAAGCCAAGCACAAAGACGCGCTTTTGCTGTTTCGTCTGGGCGATTTTTATGAAGCCTTTGACGACGATGCGCGGATTCTGGCGCGTGAGTTGGATATTGTTTTGACTTCGCGTTCGATGGGAAAATCGGATGGGCGAATTCCGCTTGCCGGTGTGCCGCATTTTGTTTTGGAGAAGCATCTGGCGACGCTGATTTCACGCGGGCATCGGGTGGCGATTTGCGAGCAGACTTCGACCGTTCCGATTAAAGGAAACGACGGCAAAAAGTTGATCCAGCGCGAAGTCGTGCGCGTCGTAACCGCCGGGACGATCATCGAACCTGCACTTTTAGACAGTAAATCAAACAATTATCTCGTTTCGTTTTTCAGCGACGGCAGCCGTGCCGGAATCGCTTACGCCGACATCACGACCGGCGATTTTGCCGCGACTGAAATCGAAAACCGCGACGCGCTGACCGAACTGCAAAGGCTCGCGCCCGCCGAAATCATTTTAGCGGAAACGTCGAATGATTTTTCCAACCGCGATTTACCTCCGTTCGTAACCCGTCTCGGCGCGGATTTCTATGAAACTAAAAATGCGCGGCAGATGCTGCTCGACCATTTTCAGACGCGCAACTTGAAGGCTTTTAATCTGGAAAATTTCCCGCTGGCGATTTCGGCGGCGGGCGCGTTGATCGGTTATTTGAACGAAACGCAGTTCGGCGCGGCGAATCAATTAACCAGATTGACGAGTTACGACAGCCGCGAGTTTATGATGCTCGACTCGCGGACTTTGCGGAGTCTGGAGATTTTTGAAAACGGTTCGGACACTAATCTTTTGTCGGTGATTGACCGCACGAAAACGCCGATGGGCGGCAGGCTTTTGCGAAAATGGCTGCGGCAACCTTTACTGGATTGCGCGGAAATTTACCGGCGGCAGGAACATCTCGCGTGGCTCAAGGAAAATCGAAACGAGCGCGTCAAACTGCTTGAGACGTTATCAGATGTCAAAGATTTGGAACGGCTTTCGAGCCGCGCCAGAGGCGGATTTTTATCGGCGCACGAACTGCTCGCGCTCGGTGCAAGTTTGGAACTGATTCCGAAAATCAAAGCAATTTTGCGAAATGATATGGTTCGTTTCGGGCAGCTTTTGGCGCATCTGCCCGAATGCACGGAAACCGCGCAGTTAATCGAGTCGAGCATTTCCAAAGATTTGCCGACGCGCTACGCCGAACAAACCGGCATCATCCGCGCCGGATTTTCCGAAGAACTCGACAAACTTCGTGCGACTTTGAAGGACGGCAAAAGTTTTCTTGCCGAGATGGAAAAACGCGAACGTGAACGGACGGGCATTAAAAGTCTGCGCGTCGGTTTTAATAAAGTCTTCGGCTACTACATCGAAATTACCAAATCGAATCTGCATCTCGTTCCCGAAGATTACACCCGCAAGCAAACTCTGATTCCGGCGGAAAGATACATCACTCTGGAACTCAAAGAATACGAGTCGCTGGTCATTCACGCGCAGGAAAGAGTCGCCGAACTCGAAGCGACTTTATTCAGACAAATTTGCAGCGAAGTCGGCAAAAATCGCCATCAAATACTCCTCGCCGCCGCGACGATTGCCTATCTCGACGCGCTCGGCGGTTTAGCCGATGTCGCCGACGAATTTAATTATAGCCGTCCGACCGTCAACGAGACTTCCCTGCTGCGAATCAAAAACGGTCGCCACGCCGTCGTCGAGAAAATCTTCGCCGATGAAGATTGCGATTTTATCGCTAATGACGCGGCACTCGGCGGCAACGGCGCGCCGCAGATCGCTCTGATTACGGGTCCGAACGCTTCGGGCAAATCAACTTATCTGCGGCAGATCGCTTTGATCGTTCTGCTCGCGCAAATCGGTTCTTATGTTCCGGCGGACGAAGCGGTCGTCGGCATCTGCGATAGAATTTTCACGCGCATCGGACTTTACGACCGCATCGGTTCGGGCGAATCCACGTTTATGACCGAGATGATCGAAACCGCCGAAATTCTGCATCACGCCACGCCGCAGAGTTTGATTTTGCTGGACGAACTCGGACGCGGCACTTCGACTTTCGACGGTTTGGCGGTCGCGCAGTCGGTTCTGGAATTCCTTCACAATCATCCGAAACTCAAATCGCGGACGCTTTTTGCGACGCATTATCACGAACTCGCCGAACTCGCGGAAGTTTTGCCGCGCATCGAAAATTTTTACTTTCTAATCGAGGAAGAAAAAGATAAACTCACATTTAAATATAAAATCGCCAAAGGCACGGCGTTGAAAAGTTACGGCGTTTACGCCGCGAAACTCGCCGGACTGCCGAAACCCGTCGTGCATCGCGCCGAAGAACTTTTGCAGCAATATGAACGGGAAAACGCCGATGCCAATCATTCGTCAGGCGAGCTTTCCGCCATCGAATCGAGATTGGCGGAAATTGATACCGACAATCTTTCGCCGGTCGAAGCATTGATGAAAATTTACGAGTTGAAAAATTTATTGAAAAACAATGAGTTAAAAATGACCCCGAAATTAAAAGCGGTCGGCTAAAAAAAAACCATACCTCCCAATGACTGATTTAACCTTCAAAAACTTCCTTTCACGTCTTTATACGAAATCTTTTGTCGAAGAAGATTTAATGAGCAGTGCCGCGCAGGTGGCATTTTATTTCGCGTTCGCGCTGTTTCCACTGCTGCTTTTTTTCCTCAGTCTGTTCGGGTTGGTCTTGGAATCAGCCGACGAATTGCGCTCGGAAATGTTTTACTACCTGCGTCAGGTGATGCCGGTGGCGGCTTTTAATTTAGTCAAAACGACGATTGACGAGGTTACGGAAAACAGTTCCGGCGGCAAACTGACCATCGGAATTTTGATTGCCATCTGGTCGGCTTCGGCGGGCATTGACAGCGTTCGTGTCGCGCTCAACGGGGTTTATAATTTGTCCGATACGCGAGCCTATTGGAAAACGAAACTGCTGTCGCTTTTGATGACTTTCGGTTTGGGGCTTTTGATTACTATCGCGCTCGGCAGCGTTTTCTACGGAAGTAAATTCACTTTACTGCTTCTCAATACCATCAATTTGCCGATTCAATCGCCGTTCATTCTCGGCGTTTTGCAGTGGGTGATAATTTTGGTCGTTTTAATCACGATTTTCGCCATCATCTACAACTTTCTGCCGCAGCACAAAAAGCATTCGTGGGTTTGGATTTCGCCCGGAACCATCGCCGGAATCGTTTTGTGGCTGTCGTTTTCCTATGCTTTTCGTCTTTATCTTGAGTATTTCAACACTTACGCCAAAACTTACGGTTCGCTTGGCGCGATGATTATTTTAATGCTTTGGCTTTACCTGACGGCTCTGGTGATTTTAATCGGCGGCTCGATCAACGCCGTTCTCCAGGAATTTTTCGATCCTGAAACCGCCAAAGCCGGCGCGAACAAAGCCGCCGCCAAAGAAGTCATCGAAGATCCGAACAAAAAAGTTGAAGATGTTTCCAAACATCCAGACGAGCTTTTAGAAGCCGATTCAACCACGAAAAGTAAATCTGAAATTCAGATCGTCGAAACGCGCGTCGAAAAGAAACCGCTGGAAATTTCGGAAACACCCGGACCGGAAATTCAAAAGGAAACCAATAACCGAAAAGTGGAAAGCATCGGAAAAAAAACCGTCGTTAATCTTTTAGTCGGCTCGCTGTTTGGAGTTTTTTTCGGGCTTTTATTTTCAAAAAAGAAGCGCGGCGATTAAACGATTCTCTAATTTGTTAAGATTCCGCGCTTCATCGTGTCAAGCCGCAACCGCGAAGCGCGGCGCGGCGGGCAAACTAAAGTTTGAACTCAAAACGACTTAAAATATGTTTCTGCGGACTGCCAAAATTCTGCTGCTTCTGCTGGTTTTCTCGCTCTGCTACATTCAGCCGTTCGTTTTAATTTTCAACTTTCAAATTCCGCCGACCGAGTTTATATTTCTCGGCACGGCGGCGTTTTGGCTGCTCGCTTTAATCACTCGCCAAACCCGATTTCGTTTTCACAATTTCTTTTGGCTGCTGCTGTTTTATTTTGCCGCAATGCTGATTTCCGCGATTTTTTCCGACGACCGCCGACTCAGTTTTATCAAACTGGCGGGCGAAATTTATCTTTTGAGTCTGCCGGTTTTAATTTATAACTTAATCGAAAATCAGGACGAATTGAAACGGGCAATTCAAATCTGG
The DNA here is from genome assembly GCA_964244835.1 of uncultured Pyrinomonadaceae bacterium. Classification (GTDB taxonomy): domain Bacteria; phylum Acidobacteriota; class Blastocatellia; order Pyrinomonadales; family Pyrinomonadaceae. Next base: position 27,214 of record CAXTKJ010000057.1, on the reverse strand, counting down.
CTTTATGCGACGGCGTTCGCGGTTTTGCTCGGGGTTTTAGTTTTCGCGCTTTTTTATCTCGACCGCGAACATCGGCTTTTGACTTATACGATTGGAGGCTTCGGCGCAGTTCCGGTCGGCAATTATCCGCGTTTGCGGCTGAATTCTCTGTCGCCGAGTTTGCTCTGCAATTATTTGAGCGTCGGTTTCGCGCTTTTGCTGATCGCCGCAAAGTCGGATTGGATTGGCAAAAAACTCGCCCTGATTTTCGCCGCGTTGATTTTTATCATCGCCGTTTTTACCATTTCAAGCGGTCTCGGCGGCTTTGCTTTAATTCTCGGACTTTGGATTTTTTATCTTTATCGAAATCGGTCAGAACCGTCTGCGTCAGCGGGCGGGTTGCCGTTAGCCTCGAACCCGCCCGCTGACGCAGACGGTTCTGACCGATTAGTTGCCGTCCTCAGTTTGAGCGGCGGCATTTTGACGGCGATACTTTTTTGGATTTTAAATTTCGTCGCTTTACAGCCGCATTCGACCGCGCCTTACGCTTTCAATTTTTTCGGTTACGAATTTTACCCGTCGCCGCGCCTGCTGATTTGGCAGGAGTCATTACAAACTTTTTTGAATAATTTTTTCTTCGGGCGCGGTGTCGGGCAGGATTCGTGCAATATACTTTTTCAAAACACCGACGGCAGTTTTGCCACTTTGACCGACGCGCACAACGTCTTTTTGAGCGTTGCTTCGCAGGAAGGAATTTTCGGACTCGCAGCAATAGTTACAATAATCTTCTATCTGGTGAAAAAGAATACGCCCGCGATTCGTTCGACGGGTCAATCGTCAATCATACCGGCGGGTTTGCTGATCGCGTTCGTTTCGGCGTTTGTTTATCAGGGTTTGGTCGGCTCGTTTGAAGATGCGCGGCATCTTTGGGTTTTGATCGGATTAATGCTGTGCGCGGGTGATTTAGCTGCTCATCGCTCTGAGTAAGGCTTCGCGCATTTCTCCGGCGGTGCGCCAGCGCAAAGGGACTTCCTTGGCGATGGCGGTTTCGATGACGGCGGCGACGCGCAGAGGAATTTCCGGCATTCGTTTGTTGATCGGAGTGATGGGTTTTTCAAAAATCGCTTTGACCGTTTCCGAAATCCCGGCTTGCGGACTCAAATCGAGCGCGTGTGCGCCGGTCATCAAACTGTAAGCCGTCATTCCAATCGCGTAAATATCCGACGGCGGTTTTACTTCCTTAAAATCCCTGACCTGTTCCGGCGGCATATAAGCAATCGTTCCCGCCACGTCGCCGACCATCGTTACGCCGCTCATTCCCGTCTGCTTGAAACTTTTCGCCAGACCGAAATCAGTCAGTTTCGACATATAATTCGGGTAAGAGCCGTCAACTAAGATATTCTGTTCCTTGATGTCGCGGTGAACGAATCCGAGCGAGTGCGCGAAATCGAGCGCGGCTAAAGTTTGTTCGATAATTTTGACGACTTCGCGGTAATCCAATTTTCCGCCGCGCATTTTAGAAAGTTTGGAAGCGTCCATTCCGCCGACATATTCGCTGACTAAATAGACGATGCCATTATGCGTTCCGTGTTCGATGTAGCTGACGATATGCGGATGGCGAAGGCTGGCGGCGACTTCGATTTCACGCATAAATCTTTTCAAAGACTGCTCGCTGACGGCGACTTCGGGCAGAAGGGTTTTGATGGCGACGGCTCGACCGTCCGCCATCGAACGGGCGAGCATTACGCTGCCCATTCCGCCCTGCCCCAGAATTCGGATCATCTGATAATTCGGAATCGGCTGCGGATTTTTCTTTAAGATTTCACGGCAGTCGTCGCACAGAAAAGTCAGTTTGGCATCGGGACGCGAAACTTCGGCTTTGGAAGGAATTCCGCAGTTTAGGCACTGAATCGTAATCAGCGACGGAACGGTGTCAACAACCTGACTTTGCGGTTGGCTGTGCGAGTAATCGAGATTCGACTCGGCGGTTGAAACTTCGACTTCGAGAACGGTTTCGCCGCCCTGTATGCGGTCGCCGTTTTTTAAGTGAGCGGTGTCGGCTTTTAATCCGTTGACGAAAGTTCCGTTGGTCGAACCCAAATCGCGCAGGAAACACGCCGGCGGTGCGATTTCCAGCAGGCAGTGATGGCGCGAGAAAAAACGGTCGTGCGGCAGGCAGAATTGTGAATCCTCGCTGCGTCCGATCATAAAAGTTTCGTGCTGGTCAAACGTGAAAAAGCGTCCGGTCTGCGGACCGGCAATCACGCGCAATGTAACTCGCATTGTTTAATTGAACCGATTCTACCAGTATTTTTCGTGAGCATCAAAAGCGTTTGTTATTTAAATATACTTCCGGCAATTCCTAAAATAATTAACATTATCGTTCCCAAAAACCCGACTATTCCCAGAACCATTCCCGCGATAGCCATTCCCCGACCGCTGTACTGCTGCGGATTTTTCTCGGCGTTCTGATAACCGAGATAACCGGTTATCAACGCCGCCACACCGAACGGAAAGCCGCCGTAGCAGCACCACAAAACCAAACCGCAAAGTCCGAGAACCAACGAAATCGTCGGCAAAACCTGATTTTGTCCGGGCGCGGCATTCGCCGTTTGATAAAGCGGCTGATTCGGCTGCTGCGTCTGTAAAGGCTGGCTTCCCCAGGGCGACGACGGCTGATAATCGGAAAAATTCGGATCGGTCGTTCGCACCCGGTTCATCTGAATCGTCGGCGGCGCGTCGTCTTTTGCATCCATCAAAACGCCGCCGTCGTTCAGGCAAAAATTCAGATTATCGTCGTTGTAAATTTGATTACAAATCGAACAGGTTTTCATACGCAATCTAATTTTTATTTGCTGATTTGTAAATCCGAAAAGGCGACCTGCACCGCGTCGCCGGTATATAATCCGGCAACACCGCCGGCAAAGCCGTCCGTATTGCCGACCGTTCTGATAAATTCGCCGTTGATATACAAATTCATCGTCTTGCCGGTATCGCGCACTTCGATAGTGTTTTTCGCGCTGCCGTCTTTGATGACATCGGAACGAGTCCAGCCGACCACGACGATCTCATCGCCGGGAGTGTGCCGCACGACGCGGTATTTTTTACTTTCCGAATCAATCAAAAAAGCGTAATCCTGAGTCAGCGGAATCGGATTGCTGTTGACGATCAAACCGAATCCGAGGTTGGTTTTTTCTTCATCAACATTTCTGACCGTTACCTTGGTCGTCGCATTTTCGGTTTTATTGATTTGCGGCGCGGGAATCACATAATAGTAATTTTTCTTTTCGGAACTCATCAACAGTTCGTCGTCGGTGTATTCCGTGTTTCCCATATCGGTATCGCCCTTCACCCATCTCGACAGATCAATCGTCTGCGCCGTCGTCGTCGGAGTTCCGTTCCAGGCGACATTGGAATTGGATTTATTACTGACCGCCGAATTGGAGTTTGAAGTATTGGCGACTATCGTCCGATTGCCGTTGTTGCTGTTGTCGAGGCTCGCGCCCAAAAAGATGAGACCGACGAAACCGCCGCCGCATAGCAGCATCAAACCGCCCAGAATTCCGACGACCCACAGCCACGACTTCGATTTTTTCGGCGGCGGCTGCATCGAAAATTGATTTTGCTGCGACGGCGCGTTCCAACCCGGCTGTGGTGCGCCTTGATTGCCAAACTGTTGCGGCTCAACAGTCGGGCGCGTTTGGTTCATTAAAACCGTCGCCGGTATCGAATTGTCGGCGGTCGCATTCGACTGCATTAAAACCGCGCCGTCATCGAGACAAAAATTAAGATTTTCGTCGGTATAGGTTTTCTGACATCTCGGACAAACTTTCATTCGTTTTTACCTGAATCAATTATCGCGGAAAAAGATTTCATCGTTTCCCATTATACGAATAATTTGAATTAAAACTAATGAAAGTTTGTTTGTTTTGGTAATTTTTCTTAATTTTTCGTCGGGTTTCCTGCCGAATACGGTTTGAAGCATTTCAAAAATGTTCAAATTTCGACTGTAAAATTCGTTACAATATGAGATGAATCGAAAGTTGAAACTGAACCCGGCGGCGAGATTTATAAGATAGTTTTTATAGAACACCGGGCAAATTCGTGGATTTTTATTTTTATTTTCCGACCGCGAAACCGCCGTCAATTTCCAACGCCGTGCCGGTAACGAACGCGGCTTCGTCGCTCGCCAGGTAAAGCGCGGCGGCGGCGATTTCTTCGGGTGTCGCCATTCTGCCTAACGCCTGCGTCGCCGCCATTTCTTCGTAGGCTTTCTGCGGGTCTGGATATTCGGAAATGCGCTTTTTGACGAACGGCGTTTCGACTCTGCCGGGACAGATCGCGTTGGCGCGAATTCCCTGCTTGGCGTGGTCGAGCGCGACGCATTTCGTAAAACCGACGACGGCGAACTTCGTCGTGCAGTAAGCCAAACGCTCGCTGATGGCGACGATGCCGCCGATGGACGAAGTATTGATAATCACGCCGTATTTGCGCTCGATCATCGAAGGCAGAAACGCTTTCGTTAAGCTGAAAACGCCGCGTACATTGACGTTATACAGTCTGTCCAAATCTTCTTCCGTCGTCTGCAAAAGCGTTCCGACGTAACCGATTCCGGCGTTGTTGATTAAAATATCGAGTCTCCCTTTTTCCTCTAAAACCGCTTCTGCAATCTGTTCGCAATCGGCTTTTTCGGCGACGTTTAATTTTATAAATTTCGCTTTTTCCGCGCCGATTTCTTCAGCGACTCTTGCGCCGTCCGTTTCGTTCAAATCGCAGACATAGGCAAACGCGCCGGCATTTGCTAGAACTTTCGCCATCGCTTCGCCGATGCCCGATGCCGCGCCGGTAACGAGCGCGATTTTTCCCGTTAAATCGAACATATTTTTATCATCAGAGGAATAAAGTTTTTCTCTCGCCCTTCAACCTCAGATCACGCTTGACCGGATTCGATAAAATCCCCAAGCCTTCGATTTCGACTTGCGCCGTGTCGCCGTCTTTTAAAAATACCGGCGGCTGGCGAGCAAACCCGACTCCGGGCGGTGTGCCGGTCGCCACGATGTCGCCGGGTTCGAGCGTAATTGAGGCGGACAAAAATTCGATGAGTTCGGGGATTTTGAAAATCAATTCCCGCGTGTTTGAATTCTGCAAAGTCTTGCCGTTCAGACGAAACTGAATCCGCAAATCGTGCGGGTCGGCGATTTCGTCCGCCGTTACGATATATTCGCCAATCGGCGCAAACGTATCGCACGACTTCCCGCGCACCCATTGTCCGTCGGCAAACTGAAAATCACGCGCCGAAACGTCGTTGAAATTCGCGTAGCCGAAAACGTAATCCATCGCGTTTTCACGGCTGACGTTTTTGGCGCGGCGACCGACGATGAAGGCGAGTTCGGCTTCGTAATCAACCTGCTCGCTTTTTTTCGGCAGTGTGATCGGCTGATTCGAACCGATGATGCAGGTGTTGAATTTCGAGAAAATAATCGGCGATTTCGGAATCGCCGCGCCGCTTTCTTCGGCGTGATCGCGGTAGTTCAAACCGATGCAGATAATTTTATTCGGACGCGGAATCGGCGCGCAGATTTCGATTTGACGGCGGGAAATTCGCGGCAAATCATTTTCCTCGACTGCCGATTTTGCCCGCTCGAAAAATTCATTTTCGAGATCGAAACAATCGAGCAATTCGTCCGCCGCGAGACTTTCCCGTGTCGTCAGCGAAGTTAAATCGAAAATTTCATTTTCTGAAATCAACGCGCCGATCCGGTAGTTTTTATCTTTAACAGAATTTTTGAACGTGATAATTTTCATTGATCTAAAAAGAAATTTCCGGCGTTCGGTCGTCCGTCTCGTCCGCCCAGCGATTGTTCGGCACGACTGGCGACCAGCCTTTTCGCAACGGGTCTTGATCGTATGGATAACCGCCGAGTCGTTGATAAAGTTCGGCGTATTCGTTTAGTTTTTCGCGGTTCAGTTTCACGCCCAAACCCGCGCCGTCGGGAACTTTGATTGCGCCGTCTTTATATTCAAATTTGCCGCCTTCGATAATGTCGTCGGTCAAATGGTGATAATGTGCGTCCGCCGCGAATGAAAGATTCGGAATCACCGCGCCCAAATGCAGCATCGTCGCCAGTTGAATTCCTAATTCACCGGATGAATGAACCGCCACGCCGAGTTGAAAAGTTTCGCAAACATTCGCCGCTTTGACGCATTGGCGAATGCCGCCCCAGAAAGTCGTGTCCAATAAAATCACGTCAACCGCCGTGTTCAAAATGTTCGCCGCGAGCTGCTCAAAATTGACGACAATCGTGTTAGTCGCCAGCGGAATTCTGACCATTTCGCGGGTGCGGCGCATTCCGTTCAAACCGAAACACGGGTCTTCGTAATAATCATTGCGAATGTCTTCGATGTTCTGCCCGAACCAGATCGCCTGCTCGGTTGACCACGAAGCGTTCGGGTCAAACCGGAACGAATCGCCGCTTCGTTTGCTCATTACGCCACTCGCATCTTTATCGGAAAGTGCTTCGGCGACGGCGCGGTAACATTCGAGTTCGTATTCGGGACGGAACACGCCGCCTTTTAATTTGTGCGAAGTAAAACCGTATTTTTGTTTTAAATCTTTGGCGTGTTCGACAAGCTGCTCAACCGTTCTGACTTCGCCCGTGCCGTCCTTCGGATTCGCATAACGAAAAAATAAGTATGAGGCAAACGGCACTTCCGATTGCAGTTTGCCGCCCAAAATTTCATAAACCGGCACATTCCATTTCTGCCCGATAATATCCAAACAGGCAAACTCTAAAGCGGCGAGAATCTGCGTTCGATTGTTATATAAAGAGGCGGTTGGATTGGCGATCTTGAAACGCATTTCTTCGAGATTCGCCGGATTATGTCCGACCAGATACGCTTTCATCGCCCGAAAAGCCGATTCCGCCGATTCGCCGCCGCCGCCCATTTCACCCAAACCGGTTATTCCTTCATCGGTTTCGACTTCGACAATCGTGCGGACGAATCTGCCCCAGTGCGCTCCGGCGGCTTGTCTTAAAGGTGCTTCTAATGGAACGGTAACGGTCGTCGCTCTAATATCTATAATCTTCATTGCGTGATTTTATTTTCCTTCAAAAACTTCCAGATTTCGTTGTAGGCGTTGACGTAATCGGTTTGCGCGAAGCCGCCGTGTCCGCCGTTTTTAATCGTGTAAAGTTCGTTGGTAACTTTCGCCTTGTCGAGCGCGTCTTTTAATCGCGTCGCCTGCGAATACGGCACGACATCATCTTTGTCGCCGTGAATCGTCAGAACCGGCGGCAATCCGGCGCGAACGTAAGTCAGCGGCGAAACTCGTTTGGCGATTTCCGCCGCATTCTTTTGACTGCCCATCCACATCACGGCGTAGTTTTTCAGATTTACGCCTTGAATCAAATCGTTGACATCCGAAATTCCATACCAGTTGATAATCGCCGCGACGTTCAGTTTTTCGTCGCCGTAACAATTATTGTCGAGTCCCGTGCCGTCGGGCAGCATTCCCATCATCAGCGAAAGATGACCGCCCGCCGAATGTCCGCTCAAAACGATTTTTGTCGTGTCGAAATTATACTGTTTGGCGTTGCGAAAAACCCACCGCAGAGCGCATCTGGCATCTTCGATGGCGGCAGGCGCGAGCGAATTGCCCGCCATTCGATATTCGACGTTGACGACGCGCCAGCCTTTTTCGAGAAACGGCAGAAATTGCAGAACCTGCGATTCCTTCGTGCCGAAAATCCAGCCGCCGCCGTGAATATAAACGAGCGTCGGAGTCGGCGTTTTGCTTTCGTTCGGATACCAAACGTCGAGCTTTAAAGCCGTGTTGTTCGCCGAGCCGTACACAATATCGGGCTGAACCCAATATCGCGCCGCCGCTTCGGTTCCGAAAACGCTCGTCGGCTGATTTTGTGGACGAACGGCAATCACGCAGCAGATTAAAAGTAACGTCGCTAAAATAAATTTCATAACATTTTCACCACGTAGGCACATAGGACACATAGTTTTTAAGGAAATTGACGATTCAATTTTATTCCGCTTGTAACATCAGTAAAAACTGTCCTTCAAAATTTATCGTTTTTTTCTTACTATGTGTCCTATGTTTCTATATGGTTAATTTTCACTTTACGCCGCCTTGATTCCGGTTTTCGTCGCCGTATAAATTTTGCCCTGATAATTGATGTTTCGCAGTTCGGCGTTCGGCGCGAATTTTCCGAAATTCGGTTTCGCCGTGATTTCGCCGAACAGTCCGGCGTTGATTCCGAAAATCGAATCAACGACCGGCTCTAGATAATTACAGCCGGAAACACACGCCCAATCGTTGATATACGGCTGGTCGGAAGTTGATTTGATCGCCGCGCCGTTCGATTCGGGCGGGTAAAACGCTTCGGTAAAATGCGCCTGCGCGATTGGTCCCTGCATTGTCGTTTTCGCCAATCCTTTCATCCATTCAAACGCCGCGTCAGCTTCGCCCGCGATGAAAAACCCGCTCAAAGCCAACGCCGCCCAAGCCGTGTACGCGCCCGTCCATTGATGGTCGGGGCGAATGCTGAATGTTACGTCCAAATCCCTCGTCGAAAGTGCGCGCATCCACGTCGGCGTTTGCAGTTCGCGTTTGAAGAATTCGACCATTTCCTTTTTCTGGTTTGACGGCATTAAATCGCCGATGTTGACCAAAGTCGTGCCGAAATCGTAGCAGTGATGGACTTCGTTAAATGAGCCGTCGGGCAGTTTGCATTTCCAGATTCCTTTGCCCGAAACGTAAAGTTCCTGCACTCTTTTTCCGAGTTCGACGGCTTCTTTACGAATCGCGGAGGCTTTTTCTTTTTGTCCTTTGAAATCTAAAAGTTCGGCGGCAAAACGCAGATTATAAACATTCGCGGCGTTCAAACCGGCGACTTCGTGAACGTAGCTCGAAACGGCTTCGAGCAGATTATTGACTTCGCCGTAATCCGCCAAGCCGTGTTTATTGACATCCAAAGTTCGCCAATGCTCGGCGTAACCGACCAGATGATCGAAAACCGTTTTGCCGCCGACGGTTTTGTCGAGCCACGCTTTATCGCCCGTCCAGCGCAGATATTCTTTCGCCATTCTGGACATCGCGTAATCGTTGACCGAATACCACGGTCCGACACCCGCGCCCGTCAAAAATTCCGTCCCGAAATGTTTGTGAATGTCGAGCGTCATCCACGTTTCCATCATCCGTTTCAAAACTTTCGGGTCGAGCATCGCAAACAACATTGCGCTCAAAGAAATGTCCCAGATAAAAGTCGTCGTTTCCCAATAACGCGGCATCAGCGTTACATAAGTCGTGCCGTAGATCGAATGCGGCGTGGTGCGTTTGAAATAAACCGCGCTCATTACCGCCGTGTGATAAATGCGTTTCAAAGATTCGTCGTCAGTAACGAGCGTCGGCAAATAACCCGAAAAACGATTATTGTTCGGCGTGAACGCGGCTTGTAATTCGGCGTTCCATTCGTCGGCGGTTTGTCTGGCGATTTGGTCGAAATTGTTGATGATCGAATCGTAATCCTTCTGCGCGTCGGCGATGGTTCCGCCCAAAGAATTGACGAACGTAAAAGATTTCGTCTCGTTCGGGGCGAGGTCGAATTCATAGATAAACCACGACGGCAAAATCTGCTTCGGCTTCGGCGAAACGCCCTGTAAAACCATCGCTTCGGTGCGTTTCGATTTGCACAAAACAGCGTTTCGACCGTTGTCAATCGTCCGCGCATTGTCGTATTCACCGGGCGAATAAGCCGCGTTCCACGGCGCGACGAGCTTTGACGCGCCGCCGTTGATCGCTAATTTTATTTCAGTTTTGCGCCGCTGATTCGAGATGTTTTTGACGTTGACTTTGACGGCGACCGACATCGTTTTGAAAGGCACAATCGTCGTCGAAGTTATCTCCAAATCTTTGTAAATCGTCTTGCGTTCGATTCTGTCCGGCTGCCAGACAAATTCAATCGGCGTTTTCGTCGCTGCGAAATATTCACCGTCAACATATAAAACTCCGGTCAGCAATTCGCCGCCCGAACCGAGCGGCGCGACGTTCATTTCGCCCTGCGCGAACGGCGGAAACGCGATGCTTCGCACGGCGACCGCATCCATCGCGGCTTGGGCGCATCCCCATTGATTGGTCAATCCCGGCAGCGCGTAAAGATCGCCGAATTTATGCGTCATCACAATCGAACGCATCGAATCAATCGTCGGCACATCCGGCAGCAGCGAAGTTTTTACCGATATTTCGGGGATGATGTTTTCTTTGCCGAAAACATCCGCCTTCAACATCGCTCCGGCGGCAATTCCCGCGACGGTCGTTTTTATAAAATCTCGACGTTTGATACTCATAAATTTTTATTCGATCTCCACTTTTATCGTCGCCGTTTCAAACGGTTTCAAATCAACCGTGAGCGGCGCGATGTTCGTTAAATTTCGCAAAACTTTGCTTTCGGTTAAATTCAACAGTGCGGCAGATTTGATTTTAACGGGCAGATTAATGTTTGCCGTCGTCGTTTTGCCGGAAATTTCTTGCAGCCTGATAACGTAAGTTTTATTTAGCTGCGGATCGAGCGGCGTTGCGCTGACTTCGCCGTGAATCGTCGAATCGGACAGCGGTTTGACGGCGACGATTTGCACGTTTGGCTGATTAACCGCGAAAAATCCGTAACTTAAACTATTTGGCAGAGCGTCAACATATTCGCTCATCAGCGGCAGATTGAAATTTTCGCCCATTTGCCAAGCTCTCACATCGTCAAATTTTCCGTCGCCTGCAATCGCGTAATCAAAAACGTATCGCCCGGTTAATCCCGGCTCGACCGTCGGCATATTGATCACGCCGAGATCGTGCGTGTCGGCTTGATTGCTGCGGCGCACGGCGCGTGAATAAATCGTCGCTTCGGGCAGCGGAAATTTTCCCGTGAACATCGCGGGCAATTCTTTCGGCGCGTTTTGCGGACGCATTTTGGTCGCTACATAGCCCGGATAAACCCAGTGAAATGCCTGCCGGTGAGCGAGCATCGCGCTCGAATTTTCGTCCGTAAAACCAATCGAATGCTGTGTCGTTACGCCGTCGCGTCGTGCGCCGGGCAGATAATCGTCGGGAAGCGAATCGAACCATTTTTGCCCGCCGCGTTTGAACTTCAGATTGTTCGCGGAAACATTGAACGGAAACGCGAAATAATACGAATCGTTCCAGTTATTATTGCCGCCGACGAACGGCATTTTGTCCGCGTCGAGTTCGTTGTGCAAATCCACGCGGTCAAGATCATCGTAAATCGTCAAAGTCGTCAGCGGATAAATTGAACGCTCGCGGCGGACGACGATTTGCGTCATCTGCGAGCCTTTTTTGACGGAAATTTGCGCGGGAAGCGGATAAAGTATTTTCGATGCGTCATGTCCTTCGACGCGCAGCAACTCATTAAACGGCAATTCGCCTTTGTCGTTGACGATTTCGCGTTTGCGTTTCAAATCGTAGATGCTCTGCACGCTGCCGTCGGCGCGAAGTTTGATTTGGTAATTGTCGTTTTTAATTTCGGTTTTGCCCGCATCTTCCTTCAAAGTCGAAACCGGATTTCCGCGTTCGGTCGTGATTTCGTAAGTTTTGTAACCCATTGACGGGACGCTGACGGCGACGAAAACCGCGTCGCCCGTTTCGTCCGTATCGAATTTAATTTTCTGATTCGCCGCCAAATCTTTTATTTCGACGATTCGCAGATTTTCCGACGGCGATTTTATTTTCACGACATCGCTTCTTTCCCACGATAAACCGTTGTAAACAATCGTGTTCCAGATGTTTTCCGATTTCGGCGGAAGGTTCGCGTCGTACCGCGATTTTTGCGCCAAAACGCTCAAACCCTGTTTCAGCAGAAAATCGGTTTCATTCGTCGCCTTCGACATATATTCGACGTATTGACGATTTTGTTCTTCGAGCAATAGACGGTCGTTAAGCTGCACCCAACCGTTATTTCCCGCGCCGCTGTGTTCGTCGTAGGTGAACATCAAATCGTAAATCGAACTGTAATTGCCGACCGGAAACGGAATTTTGCGCGTCATCGAAATCGCGCTCCACAAAGTTTCGGCGGCTGGCGCGTGGTCGTGCGCTTCACGCGCCAGCGCGGAAATGCGCGGCGACTGCGTTTTCGATTCCGACCACAAACCCGACCATTCGCCTTTGTAAGTCGGAATCTGCGCGGCATATTTCGTTTCGATATATTTCAAAAATTCCGGCGGCGTGGCGATTTTTAACTGAATTTCTTTGTGTTTCGCATTCCACAATTTGACCGCTTTTTCCAGATTCAAAACGTCCGTCGGCTCGACAAAATCGTGCGCGTAATAAGCCATTACCGCATCGTATTTGTAACCGCCTTTATTGTAGCGATTTAAAAGTTCCGTTACGCCGATTTCCATTATCTGCAAATCGGTTTTCTTGCCCGCGAGTTCGGGATTAAACATCTCGAACGGCGTTTTGTTCGTATATGGATCGAGCGAATACGGATCGAGATAAAAATCGGTCAGTCCTTCGGTGTAGCCGCCGCGTTTGCTCTGCGAAACCCACGTTAAAACTTTGCTGCCGTCCGGCGACTGCCAGTAAAAAGGAACTTTTCCGGGCGCGAGCGAAGTCGCGTCGCCGATAAAAAGATTCGCGCCGACGGTCAGATATTTCGTGCCGCTGCCCGCCAAAACCGACGGAATTGTCGAAGGATGTCCGGGAACGTCGTCCATCAGCGCGACGTTTGATTCGATGCCGTAAGTGCGGCGCAGAATTTCGTAATCGTAGCAGAGACGATTTAATTCTTCCGCGCCCATAAAATCCGTGTGCATACTGCCCCACGAAGTCGAAAGCGCAATCTGTCCGCTTTTGATTAATTTCATCAAACGCGCGATTTTTTCATTGTCCTTCGGCAAAACCGAAGTCGGCTTTTTCTGTCGTTTAAGCCATTCATTAACCTGCCAAACGCTCTCAATCGTCCACCGAAAATTCGGATTGGCTTCCGCCACGCGAATCACTTCGTCAATATGTCTGGCGGCGCGCGTCCGCACTTCGTCGGGCGGTTCGACAAACCCGAAATCATAATGCGAAGTCGGCGTAATATAAACCGTTTTGATCGGACTCGCGGGAAGTTTGGATTGCGCGAACGCGCTGAACGAAAGCAGACCGACTAAAATAAAAAGTGGTGTGATAAAGCTGATTTTCTTTTTGTTTTTCATCTTCCCGTTCATTATATCTCCGAACTATTTGCCAAAGTCTGCGCGGAGCAGAAGCGAAAATCGCTTCTGCTCCGCGCTTGATTCTGCGCCGTCGTCTTTGAAATTTCCGCCATCAATCATTTGCCCTTATTTTGATGAATGAAACTTTAGACTTCGACGCAAAACTTTTTTAGAAAATAAATCGCGCCGAAAGCTGAACTTGCCTCGGTCCGCCCGCGCCGAGCAAGCCGCCGAGCTGATTTCCGACGGTGCTGCAACGCTGTCCGAAGCCGCAGATCGCGGTGGTGTCCAGACTGCCGACACCGAGCGAAGCGGGCGTTAATCCGCCGGACGGATCGGCGAAATTCACTCTATTAAATAAATTGAACGTCTCAAAACGCAACTGGATCGCGGTTGTTTCCGTCAGTTTCGTGTTTTTGAAAATGGAAAAATCAACCTGCGCGAAATTCGATCCGCGCAAAGCGTTGCGTCCGAGATTACCGAATGTTCCGACGGCAGGTGCTGAAAACGCCAACGGATTGAAGTTGCCGTTTGACAAATACTGCGGAACGCCCGGAACGACATTCGGACGGAGCGCACCGCCGAAGAATCCGCCGACGACCGTGACGTTGACCGGCAGCGCACTGCGAATCTGCGTCAAAGTATTGAGCTGCCAACCGTCACCAATCCAGCGCGGAATACTGTCGTTGTTGAATAGTCGTCGGAATGAAGGTACATCATAACCGGCATCGAACGTGAAATTATGTCGCACGTCCTGATCGCTGCTCGCGCGGTCGGCATTTAAATTTTGATAATTCTGGTAATCCTTGAAAAATCCGATGGCGTTGTCAATCGCGTGCGACCAAGTGTAGTTGGCGTTATACCGCAAACCGGTCGAAAGATTGCGTTTGAATGTAACCTGCATCGCATTGTAGTTGGACTGCGGATAACTACCGACTTCGTAAACATCACCGAGACCTGCAATCGGTCGAAAGGTCGTTCCGGCAGCATTGGTTAGTTGCGGATTAAGATTACGCGGCGTAATCACGCCATTGGTTAAAATATTCAAAACGTGATTTCCGACGTAACCGACCTGCAAAACGCCAAAACCCAAATCCTGCTGGATATTCAACGAATACTGGTGCGAATAAGTTGTTTTGAGATTACGATCAATCGCGTAAACGCTGCGGTCAGCCAACGCCGGAGATGAAAATTCGGCTGGAACAATCGGAAATGACGGGAAGAAAATAGTCGTCGAAGGAAACGTATTGGCAGCCGGAGAACCAAAGCTGGCGGGCAGTTCCTGATTGTAAAAAATCCCATAACCGCCGCGCACGACTGTTTTCTGCGTTCCGAAAATATCGAAGGCGAAACCGAGTCGCGGACCGAAATTATTTTTATCCGCATTGTAGATGTCGTCTCCGACACGCGAAAAGGTGCGAGTCGCAAGATCAAAGTTTTGCAGCAGCCCGTCCTTTTCGCGGCTTACGCTGCTGACTTCGTAGCGAAGTCCCAAGTTCAATGTCAGGCGCGGATGCGCTTTCCAATCGTCCTGCGCGAAAAACGAATAATTTTCGTTGGCGTAGCTCAAAAGCGGATTGCCCGCACTTTGTCCTAAAACCGATACGCCGGAGGCGAAATCATTGGCACCGAAAAACTGTAATGTGTATTGCCTGTCCGAACTCGCTTCGCGGCGGTTTAATCTGATGTCCGTTCCGAATTTTAACGAATGATTTCCTTTGACAAAACTGAGCGTATCGAGAAACTGGTAAACCGTTCCCGTCCGATATTGATTAAACTGCGCCGGACCGACTCCTGCGATTGACGGGTCAACGAACAGGAAGCTGAAAATCGGCAGCGTCGAACTGCCCGCGCCGGGACGAGTCACATTGCGGTTGATCCCGAAAGCCAGTTCGTTAACGGCGTTGTTTGAAATCGTATAGTTATTTGAAATCTTAAATAACTGAACGCGCAGCGAAC
The DNA here is from genome assembly GCA_964244835.1 of uncultured Pyrinomonadaceae bacterium. Classification (GTDB taxonomy): domain Bacteria; phylum Acidobacteriota; class Blastocatellia; order Pyrinomonadales; family Pyrinomonadaceae. The sequence continues at coordinate 12,058 of CAXTKJ010000057.1, read as the reverse complement.
CGTCCGCCGTTTGGTCGGTTCCCACGCCATACGGCGTAGTCGTATCGGAATCGTTGATGTTGTAACGCGCCGAAAACTGGCTGCGGTCGCTGTAATTATAGTCCAGCTTTATCGAGCCGGTATCTTCGCGCAATGTGCCGCTTTTTTGAACTCTGTATTCGGCAAAGTTAGAATTTCCCCGCAGGAAATTTGTCGTATTCGGCAGCGGCAAAACGGCTAAAGCCGGAGCGAGCGAAGGCAGAAACGTCGAACGAAACGCCGCCACCGGAACGTAACTGCGAAACAGAGAACCGCGTGTCTGCCGAACACCTTCGTAATTGGTAAAAAAGAACAACTTATCTTTAACAATCGGACCGCTCAAATTTCCGCCGAATTGATTAAGACGAAACGGAAACTTCCCGTAACCAAGAGCATTATAAAAAGGGTCTTTGGCATCGAGCGCATCGTTGCGGAAAAATTCAAACGCTCCGCCGTGAAAATCGTTGGTGCCGGATTTGGTGATCGGGTTGATAACCGCACCCAACGCCTGTCCATACTGCGCCGAATAATTTTGCTCGACGACCTGAATTTCCTGAATACTGTCGAGACTGACGCGATTGACGCGCGATTCGATGCGTCCCAAAACATTGGATGTGCCGTTCAGATCAACTCTCCCCGCATCAATGCCGTCAACTAAAACGCTGACTCCGCCGAACGTCGAAGGAATGCCGTTGATGCTTGTCTGGAACTGATTCGTACTCTGGACTGAACCCGGAACCGTCGCTAAAAGACTGGTAAAATCGCGCCCGTTAACCGGCGTATCGGCAATGCGTGCTTCGCCAATCGTATCGCCGATAGTCGAAGTTTCCGTATCGGTCGGAGTTTGATCGGCGACTTGAACGACCGCACTGACTCCGCTGACTCCGAGCTGCACGTCAACGCGCAAACGATTACCAACCGCCAGACGCGCATCGCTGATCGTCATTTCCTGAAATCCGCTCGCCGTTACCGAAACTTTGTAAATGCCGGTCGAAAGCGACGGAGCTTCGTAAAAACCTTCGTCGTTGGTCTGCACGGTTTTCGATTCGCTCGTGCCGACGTTCGTTACCGTTACCGTCGCGTTCGGCACAATCGCGCCGTTCGCATCCTGCACCTGTCCGGTAATCGTTCCCGTATTTGACTGCGCGAAAACGCCGACTGTCAGAAACAGGACGATCAGCCACAGAAATCCCACTTGTTTGATTGTGTTCTTAATTTGAATAATCATTTTTCAATCTCCAATTTTTTAACTTCATTTAAATTTTTGTGCAATCGTCCTTAATCGGGATTTCGGCAATCGCTTGAAAGTCCGGTGTCCATACACCGTCTTTTTTCGGGTAATATTTTTCCAGTTTTTCCGCTGTCATTGCGATGGTCGGCACGACATCACGCGCCGAAACTTCCTGTCCGTCATACAATTTAATTACGCCGTCGAGACAACGCAGACCGACGTATTCGGGGAACATCGCCTGACTGACTTTTAACGCTTCGCCGCGCATCAGCCAGTCTTTTTCGTGTTCGCCGGCGAGTCCGAAACCGGCGAGAACAACTTTGTCGGCATCAAATCCCGCGTCGCAATACCCCTGATATGCACCCTGTCCGGTTTCGTCGTCCATCGCAAAAATCACGTCAATATCACCAACTTCCTTCAAGGTTTCAGCCGCGATTTTGCGGGCAATCGGCGGAGTCGCTTCGCCGTTGATCGAGGCAACGACTACCGCATCGGATTGGACGCTTTTCACGCCGTCGGCAAATCCTTCGCTTCGCAGCAAACACGGTCGCAGAGTCGGGAGTCCGACATCCAAAATTCTTAAGTGCGAGTCGTCGGAATTTTTGACGTTCTCGCCAACCCAAACTCCTAAATCGTAGCCCGCATCGTAATCGCAAATCGCAACAAGCGTCGCCATTCCGTCAACCGGATTGGCTTCGACGAGAACGGGTTTTCCGGCTTCGTTCGCCATTTTCAAAATCTCTTCCAAACCTTCCGTGGCGGCTGGCGTTAGAATCAGCGCGTCAACTTCTTTGAGCATTTCACGCGCTTGATTTATTTGATTTTCGACGCTCAAATCAGCATCTACAACGATGATTTCCGCGCCGTATTGTGCGCCCCGCCGTTTCAAAATTTCGATGATAATTTGATACCAGATATGAAAACTATAATTAGTCAGATAGCCGATTTTTTTCGGCATTTTCGACGCTTCAACAAGCGGCACGGCGCGAATCGCCGCGTCCAGTTGCGGCGGCGGATTGTATGCCGTAACCAGCGAATGATTTTCCTCTGAGATTGCTGTTTGACTCATAATTATTTATTACTCCAAATCGTTCTGAGTCCCGCCTTCAGGCGGCTTCCCGCCGCGCTTCGCTGGCGTAAGAGCCGCCTGAAGGCGGGACTCAGAACATTTATTCTGTTCGCGGAACACCGCCGATTTGCGTTAAAAGTCCGCCGTCCACCGTCCAGATCGCGCCGGTTACGAACGACGATGTTTCGTGCGCGAGAAAGGCGACGACTTCGGCGATTTCGCGTGGTTTTGCAATTCGTCCGAGCGGGTGCATTTGGTTACAAGCGTCGTAAACCGACTGCGGATTCGGGTCTAACGATGCCGCCCATTTGAGCATCGGTGTATCAACCGTTCCCGGACAGACGCAGTTGGCGCGAATATTTTCTTTCGCGTAATCCATCGCCATCGAGCGCGTCAGCCCCAAAAGCCCGTGTTTGCTGACTGTGTAAGCCAAAACATTCTGCTGGCTCGCCAACGCCTGTACGCTCGAAACATTGACAATCGTGCCGCCGCCCACCCGCTGCAAAAACGGAATGACGGCTTTCGCGGCGTTCCACGCGCCCTTCAAATTGATGTTTAAAACTTCGTTCCACTGCGCGTCATCGGTTGAAGTCGCCGTGCCGTATCGCTGAATTCCCGCGCTGACGACGAGCGAATTTATTTTCCCGAAAGTGTTGTTTGCTTCGTTGACGGCGATTTTGACCGCTTCAAAATCGGCGACATCAACTTTACGAAAGATTGCTCGTCCGCCGTTGTCAACGATTTCATCGCACGTTTCTTTTCCGGCTTTTTCGTCCCAGTCAAAGATCGCCACGCCCGCGCCGCGTTCCGCAAAAATTTCGCAGGCGGCTTTCCCGATTCCCAGTGCGCCGCCGGTAACGATGATGGATTTTTCGTCAAATCTCATAAATTTTCCTAAACTGTTTTTGGTGAAATTTCGTCTGTTCTCTCTTCGTAATTTTCCGCGTCTTCCGAAGGTGTCGGCGCAGGCGGCGGCAGTGTTTTATACCAGGTGAAATAAAGGACGATGACTGTTGCCAGAGTGATTCCGAGCAGCGTAAAAGCGATTTCAAGCCGATGCAGAATCAAATACAGCATCGAAACGTAAAGCGCGGTAATCCCGATCAGCGAAACGACCGTATTGAATAAATCGAGTTTGAACGGCGACTGTTTTTTGAAATCGGGCGTGTCGGCAAGAACCGCCGCTTTTGCCGGCTGCCACGCGCCGGCAGGCTGAACTTTGCGGTAGAAATTCTTTAAAGTTTCGATGTCTGTCGGCTGCGTCAGCAGAGACACGACAATCGTAATCAAGGTCGAGCAAATCGCAATCACCGGAAAGCCGACGTAGAGCGGAAGCGGCGCGTCTAAAACCATCTGGTCAAGAAAAACCTGTCCGAGCGACAGAGCCATTCCGCCGAAAACGCCCGCCGCGTAACCTTGCCCGTTAAGCCGCCACCAATACCAGCGCAAAACATTCGGCGGCAGAATTCCGGCGGCGAGCGTTCCGAAAATCCACAGAAACGCGGTGTTGATCGAAGTCCCGAAAATTGAAATGATTAAGCCGACGATAATCAGCAGCGCGGAAGAAATATAACTCGCTCGAATTAGTGTTTTATCGCTCGCGTTCGGATTGATGTAGCGTTGGTAAACGTCTTTGACGAGATACGCCGCGCCGCCGTTGACGGTCGAACTGAACGTCGCCAAAAATCCCGAAAGCAGCGCGGCGAGCATAAAGCCGACGAGTCCGATTGGCAGCATCGAACCGATAATCAGCGGCAGAGCGGTTTCCGGGTCGGCGCGAAGTTTTTCATCCAGCGCAATATTGCCGATTCCCATAATCGCCATCACCGCAATCGCCATCGCAAAACACCAGCGAACCGTGTGAATCGCGCCCCACAACGCTCCCAATTTGGAAGCGTCGCGCTCGTCTTTCGCGGCTAAGAAGCGTTGAAAATCATAAAGCTGTTCGGGACCGCTCAAACACAAAAGCAAACCTTTCGCCACCCAAACCGCGACCAATGCGCCGAAAAACGAATAATCCGTGCCGCCCGAAATTAAATTCTGAAACGCTTCAGGACGAATTTGCGGCGCGATGTCATTCCAACTCGCCGGAACTTTCGCCGCAAACGCCGCCGCGTCAAAATGCAGATAACCGATGATCGAAAAAACAATCGCGCCCGCGCTCAAGACAATCGTCTGCACGATTTCGACGCGCACGATGCCGTGAAAACCGCCGAGGATTACATAGAGTCCGGTTACGCCGAGAATTAAAATCGCGCAGACGGTCGGCGAAAACGGCAGAAATATTGAGCCGAATTTGCCCATTCCGATTGCTGAATAGCCAAGCAGTGCGGAGATTGTCAGCACCGCGAACAAAGTATATGAAAGCCGCGCCAAATCGCCCGCCTTCGTATTTCCGAAGCGCGTTTTCATCCATTCCGCGCCGGTCATCGCGTCCGAACGCCGAATCCATTTGCCCATATACGCCAAATAAAATGCCGTAATCGGAAATCCCCAAAGCCAATGCACCCACATTCCTTTGAGTCCGAGCGCGATGAACGTCGAGACAATCCACATCGTTCCCGTAATGTCGAAATACGAACTTGAACCCGACATCGCCAACGCCCACCACGGTAGTTGCCGCCCGCCGAGGAAATACGAAGACATTCCCTTCGCCGCTTTTCGCTTCATCGCAAAACCGATGCTCATAATCGCCGCCAGGTAAACGACGACGATAATTTGATCAAGAACCGAAAGCTGCATAATTTTTCCTTCTTTGTTTTTGACTGTAAAATTTTGGATTCAAATATTCGGCTGCTCGGCTGAAAACGCCTTGACGATATGGCAATGCTGCCCAAAACTGCTGCGTTATATTTTAATTTCTAAACTTTATCTTGACCGAAGATTAAGTTAGTTTTAACATCTCACGAAATGCTTGTCAACAGTTTTTCTCGAAAATTTTGCTGTTTGCGAAAAAATAGTTGGCGGCGGCAACTAAAGCGATTTTCAGTTGAGTGCGATTTTCTTAGAGCAGAAACCCGCGCGTCAGCAAGGGTGCTAAAGGTTGGACGTTTCCGCACCCTTGCTGACGCGCGGGTTTCTGCCTTTTGTCAGATAATTAAGAAAAAACGCGGGCGGTTATTTGTAAGATATTTTCAATTTGAGAGTTCCAGTAATCCCAATCGTGTCCGCCGGAGAAAACTTGAAAGTCGTGTGCGATGCCGCGCTGCTGTAAAGTTTTTGCCAATCGGATATTTACCCGCAGAAAACTGTCTTCATTTCCGCAGTCGAGGTAAAAATCAGGCAACGCGGAAATTTTTTCAGCCGGATATTTTTTGATGATTTGAAACAAATCGTTTTCGTTTCTGAATAAATCGTCGTCCGCAAAAACCGCGAGAATTGAATTGTGCAATTCCGTCCATTCATCATCACGGCGGATTTCGGCGGCGTGGAATGCGCCGCTCATCGAGGCGGCGAAACAAAATTTTTCCGGCTGGCGAAAGGCGAATTTAAACGCGCCGTAACCGCCCATCGAAAGACCGGCAATCGCCCGTTTTTCACGGTTTTGACCGATGTTAAAATTCGATTCGACGGCGGGAATTAATTCATTCAAAAAGTAACTTTCGTAAAAATGATTTTCGAGATGCGGGCTGTCCGCATACCAGCCGTCGCCGCCTTCCGCGCAGATGATAGCGAACGAATATTTACTCGCGTATTCGACGATGTTGGTATTCGTGAGCCAATTATCGAAACGTCCGAAAAGTCCGTGCAGCAAGTATAAAACTGGAATTGTTGAATTAGATGCGGCGTAATTTACCGGAAGAATGGCGTGAAGCGGGATTTTCCTATCGAGCAATTTGCTCTTTAAAATAAACTCGCCGTTTTTCGATTCGTCTTCTTTTAAAGTCATCAAAAAAAGTTTTGCAGCGCAATCGGGATCGCGCCGAACAGACTCGGACGCTGAACGCTCGCGGCGCGGATTTCGATTTTGGCGATTGACGGAATCAGGTAACGGCTTTTTACTCGTTCCTTAATTATCGGCTCAATTAAATTCCACGCGGCGGAAATGTCGCCGCCGATGACGATAATTTCGGGACTCAAACCGTGCGCGAGACTGGCAATGCCTTCGCCGAGATATTCCGCCGTCGCGCGGATTGCCGCAATCGCTTTTTCGTCGCCGCGATTTGCCAGCGTAATTAAATCGGTGATCGAAACGGTCATCGAGCCGTTTTTGTTGTTCATCAAACGATGATAACGCGCAATCGTCGCGCTCTCCGAGGCAAGCGTTTCCCAACAGCCTTTGCGCCCGCACGAACAAACCTCGCCGTTCGGCTCCAAACACATATGTCCGAAACCGCCCAGACCGATTTGTGAACCGACGTGCAGTTCGCCGTTGATAATCAACCCCGTGCCGAGACCGTCAACGACCAGAATATACAAAAGTGTTTTGACTTTTATCTCGTCGAGCGGACCATACCAAAGCTCGGAAAAAGCGGCGGCGTTCGCGTCATTTTCGACGTAAACCGGCAGTTTCAAGAGTTCTTCGAGAATCGCTTTGACGGGCGTGTCGTTCCATTCCAGATTCGGCGAAACGGCGACCACGCCCGTATCGCGTTTGATCAAACCGGGAACGCTGACACCGACCGCTTCAAATTTAACGCGCGGATAATGGCTTTCGATTGTTTTGCCGATTTCCGCCGCCAAACGCTCTAAAAATTCCTGCGGTTTGCCTTCGGTAATCACCGCTTTTTGTTTGAGAATCCGCCCGTTAAAATCGCTGACGGCATAGACCGTTTCGCGGACACCGATGTCAATCGCCAGCACGTAAGCGTTTTCGCCGTTGATGTAAAGATACGTCGGCTTGCGCCCGCCGCTCGAAGGACCTTCCGCGCCTTCGTAAATTACTCCCTTCCGCATCAGGCGATTAGTAATCGAAGAAACCGTGCCGGGACGCAAACCGGAAACTTTAGCGATTTCCGCCCGCGAGATCGGCTGCTTTTCACGAATCAGATGCAGCAACAGCGTCTGATTGATATTCCTGATGTCGTGAATATCAACCATCTTCAATTCCCTCGAATTCTTTATTTTCATTCCTTTAACTTTTACATCAGAGTTAAGAATAGTTCAATCAATTCGTCGCTAAATTTTAAATGAAATGATTTAATTTTGCCTGCTTTGTAATTGAAACATATTTACTGTTTCGCGCGTCATTCCATAACTCGTCAGAACCCGGCTGACATTCGCGGATTGCACGGCAGTCTGAAGAAATTCCTCAACCCTCGTTTCGCGGAGTTTTCCGCCGCTCACGAAAGACGATTGTGCGTCTATTTGATCGAGACAGGTAATGGCTAACTGCTTAATAATTTTAACACTTGACGCAGGCGCGTAACGCTCGTAATCGGCGGCAATCGTCGTGCTTAACAAGTCGAGATCGAGCCAGCCGAAACGCAGACTGTCCTGATGGGGATTCGGCAGATTGGTCGCATCTTCGATCTTCGCATAAGGTTTTGCCGGTAATTCATACGGCAAATATCCGGCTCCGTGGCGCGTCGCGTAAGCCCGCGTTGTGTAAACGCAATCGAGATGTTTGATTCCCGCTTCGACGGCGAGTTCGACGGCGTTTTTCAGCCCGGTGTGCGAGCGCGTTACGTTCGGAAACCAACCGTAATCTTCATCGAGCAATAATCCCTGCGCTCCTTCAAAGACAATGCCCATCGCCGTTTTCAAAACTTCCGGTCGTGCAGTTTTCAGCGAAGTGTGAAATTCGTTCGCCGCCGCGATAAATTCATCGCGCAATTTATCGGCGGCGAGCAAATCTTTTTGATTCTGCGACAAATTTAAAACATTTAATTTTTCTAACCGCGCCAATGTCCATTTCCGTCGAATATCGTCAAGCGTCGTTTTTAATTTGCCGGCATTAGCTAAATCGGAAATCCGAATAGCAAACCGTTCGTCCAAATTTCGCTCAATCGTTTCGCCGAATCCGACTCCGCAACTGCCGTGTTTGCCGCTGCCGCGAGCAGTCTCCGCCCATTGATTGACGAGCATATCGTAAGGTGTCGTAACCATTCCGCGTTCGTCGGCGAAAACGACGGGCGCGACGATACCGAGTTTTTCAAGCTCGATTTTTTCACGGCGGAACAGCAGCGGATTACTGACAAAATGGCGGCTTAGAAAAGTCGCCGCGCCCGACAGTGTACCGCTTCCGAAATGACTGTGAACGTGGCGGCGACCGTCAGGCAGAACAACCGTGTGTCCTGCCTGTGCGCCGCCGTTGAAACGCGCCACGATGCATTTTGTTCCGTATCGGGCGGCGTGAAAATCGGTCATCAAACCTTTTCCTTCGTCGCCGAAACCCGCGCCGATGATAACGACTGCTTTATGGTTATTTTCAGCCACAACGATTTAGAAACGAACCACGCCCGCGCCGCTGTTCGGACGCGATAAACCGACGTTCAGATGACCAACCGCGCGGGCGACGACCAATGCCGTATCGCCGTCCCAACTCGCCGCGACCGCCGCTTTGTCGCGTCCTTCGGCGACTTCAATCGTCGAAACGATGACTTCGGAAAGTTTTGTGTGGTCGGCGAGCGGAATCGCCCTTTGTCCGAGCAAATCAACCCAGCCGCGCCGCACCGTTTCGCCGTGCGCTTGATAATGCGAGCCTTCTTCGACCATCAAATGAAATACTTCGTAATATCGCCCGACCATCGTCAGCAAATCACGGTTGGCGATGCGCTCCATCTGCAAATCCATATTCAATGCGCGCCTTACATCTTCCCGCGTCAAATCTTCGGGAACCTGCTCGTCGCCGACGGTGAACAGATAACCTTTCTTGCCGCGTTTTTCCAGACAGTCAATCGAAGTTTTCTGCGCGGCGAAATACCACGGCAGATTGTAAGATTCCCAACTGTTTCCGCCGCCGCCGTGTTCGATGTAAATTTCTTCGAGCTGCGCGGCGATGCGAATGTCGGCTTCAAACTGCGTCGCCTGCAAAGGCGCAGAGTCATAACGCACGTCGCCGATGCCCATCACCATCAAGTGCGGATCGGTTACGGGCAATCGCTTCAAGATTTCCTCGAAAGCTGTACCGATGCCTTTTCGCACCAGATTATCGGCGAGCGAACCCATCGAACCCGTTACGTCGCAGGCGATAATAATCGCGTTCGAGTTCGGATTTGCCTCCGAATCTCTCGATTCTCGCACCGCGATTTTCGCCGGATCGAATTCTTCCTTCATCCCGCGCGACGTAAAAATTTCGTCGGTCGCTTTGAACGCCGTCGCATCCGCATAATCCTTCCAATCGTCCACGCTCCAACGTGTGTATCCCATAATTTTCTCTCCTTTTCAATCGTCTTTAAGATTGATGTTTAATCTAAATTTTCCAAGTCAATTTAATATCTAAATGCCATAAACCGCGCTCGGCTCAACTTCGAGCCGGACAAATCGCGGCGCACCGAAATCCATCTCCAAAACATTTCTCCACAACTCGTAATCGGTTACGGCGGAACCGCTCGTCACGCCGTTAAACCAACGCGCCATCGCCGTCGGAAGTTTCCTGTTCGCCTTGATCGGCATTCCGACAGACTCGCCGAATATCTCGCGTCCCGTTTGCCGAATCAATTCCAAATCCGTCCGATTGTCCGCCCGTTTGTGCCTGAGAACATCGGACGGCGCGAATTTGATCGTTCGATTCGGCAGCGCGTTGATCGTTTCGCCTTGATGACGCGCATACCACCAGCCGCCGAGCAGAATGCCGCCGTGCGATTCCGGCGAAACGAAAAATGTGCGCGGGCTGATGTCTTGATGAACGATGCCTGCGTATTGAAAATAGCAGGCGAGATTATACAGGCGGTTAGTCATCCAGCCGACGTGCCGCGCATCAATCGCGCCGTCCAGATATTTGATTAAATCTTCGAGCAGAACCATTTCAGCCGCCTTCGGCAAAATCATTATCAAGCGTTCGGCGGCATTAAAATATTCGGCTTTTCCGGGCAGACAGTGTTCAATTTCTTTTCGCATCGCGTCGTTCGCAAAGCGAAATTTCGCAATGTGCCGTTTAGCGTTTTCAAACAAATCGGCGTATTGCCGCTCGACGGCAAACACGATTTCGGTTTCGCCGAGATACATCTCGCCCAACTCGAAAGGAATGATTTTGAGATATTTCATTCGCCGCAAAACGGGCGATGCCGCACCGCTTCCGGCAATCTGCAATTCTAAAATTCCTGCGCCGCGCCAGCGTTTCGCTTTAATTAACTCCTGTGCTTTTCGATAAAGCTCGGTGATGCGCTGAAAAACCGTCGTCGCTTTAGATTCTTTATTCCGGTCAGGATGCCAGCGGCGGCTGAGAATGTGATACTCGCTTTTGGCAATTTCCAGTTCGCCCGAAAACAATTTTTCGGGCGCGTCATCTCTAATCGCCAGGATTTGCTCGCCGGTTAAATTCATTTTGTCGCGTGTAGTTCTCATCAAATAAACTTTCCTAAAGCTCAAAATCGAAACCTTTTTTAACAAGCTGCCGGTAGCGTTTCTCGTTAAAACGATAAAGCTGCGCCGGACGGTGCGAGACACTCTGCTGTCTTTCTTTTAACGGCTCCAAAATCTCCATTCGCAACGCCCGCCGCCGGAAATTACTGCTGTCGAGCGCGTGTCCTAAAACGATTTCATAAACGCGCTGCAATTCTTTCAAAGTAAATTTTCGTTCGAGCAGTTCAAAACCAATCGGGACGTAAGAAAGTTTTCCGCGCAGACGTTTGATCGCCGTCTCGATAATTTCCGCGTGGTCGAAACTCAAACAATCCAATTTCGACAAATCACCAACCGCAAACCATTTCGCGCCGACCGCATTGCCGCCCCCCGATTGATGAATTTGATGCTGCGCCGGTGAAACCAGCGCGAAATGCGCGACCGAAATGATGCGGTCAACATCGGAATTCAGTCCTTCACCCGCCCGCGCATCGCGCGTCAGCGAATCGAACGTATAAAGCTGTTCGAGAAAAACATCCGTCAGCCCGGTTTTCGCTTCGAGCGTTCGCCGCGCCGCCGCCTGCGTCTCTTCATTGCCGAAAACGAAACCGCCGGGAAGCGACCAACAATCCTTAAACGGTTCTTCGCCGCGTTTGACCAAAAGCAGTTTGAGATCGTTCGCCGCAAAATCGAGTCCAAAGACCACGCAGTCAACCGTCAAGCGAAAACGCCCGAAAACTGCGGTTTGTTTATTAGAATTTTCCTTCGACTTTGCCATATTGAATAGTTTTCTTTTCTATTGCCAGATTTTTCAAAACAGTTAATGTAGAAACGACACTAACCTTAATGTCATTTTTACACTAACTAAATTAGATTGTCAAAGGTGAATAGAATTGACGAGTTGAAAAGTAGAACAGGCTGTTAGCCTGTTCTAGCCGTTGCCGTACGAGACGTTTCCTCGCCGTGCGGAAACAGGCTAACAGCCTGTTTTACTTTTGGTTCCGAAAGATTTTGATTGTCAACGGCTTAACTCCTATATGAATTGATCTGCGAAAATCAAAAAGAAAAAAGACAGACTCACTGAGACTGCCTTCTTATTCTTAATTCGCCGATTACTGCTTTCAGAATCCTTTTCTTAAAAACTGAATCTTAGACCGAGCTGCAGTTGGCGCGGTCCGCCGAATCGCGCTGTGGAAGGAGCGGTATAGGCTTGCCCCGCGAACTTGGACGGGGAAAGTCCGCTCGGACAAGTGATGTTTAATCCCGCAGTGCTGCTGCCGATAAAATCGGGAACG
>CAXTKJ010000056.1:13567-34607 GCA_964244835.1 uncultured Pyrinomonadaceae bacterium | reverse complement strand
CAGCCGTATTTGAGTTGCAGCCAGATAATCAAAGGCGGCGCGACGATTGAGCCGAGTGCCACACCCGAATTAAAAATCCCCTGCGCCAGAGCGCGTTCCTTTTGCGGAAACCATTCGGCGGAAACCTTCGCCGCGCCGGGAAAATTTCCCGCTTCGCCGAAACCCAAAATAAATCTGAAAACGCTCAAGCTACCGATGCCCGTCGCAAAAGCGTGCAGCACCGCGCCGATTGACCAGACGACGACCGAAAAAACGAATCCGAATTTCACGCCGAGCCGGTCGTAAATTTTTCCCGAAACCGCCTGACTCAACGTATAAGCCACCAAAAACCAAATCGTTATTGTCCCAAATTCGACGTTCGACAATCCCAAATCCTGCGTGATAACCGATGCCAGCACCGAAACCGTCTGGCGGTCAATATAATTGATAACCGTGATGAAAAAAACCAACCCGATAATCAGCCAGCGCAGACCGCCGAGCTTAAAGCCGCTTGATTCATTTGTGTAAATTGGTGTTTCGATGTTTTTCATTTTTTCAAAACCAGTTTCGGCAGCATTTTTCCATTGCGTTTTCGCTCGACGGAACGCTCGTTCGGCTCTAAATTGATCGAATCTTCATCGCCGTTCGCCCAAGAAATTTTCAAGCCTTTTTCAGTGCGCTCGACTTTCGGCGCGGGTGTTTTATCACTCGACGAAACCGGCTGTAAAACGTGCAGAAATTCGTATTTCGTCTGCTTATTTTGCGAGACGGTTTGAAGCTGCACACCGCGCTGTTCGGCATCGCCTTTGTCCACGCTGCCAGGAACGCCTCTGGCTTGAATTATCTGCGGGACGACTTTAGAAGTTGTCTGATTCGGCAAAACATTAATCACGCGCAGAGTTGCCGTTTCGTTAATTAAATCGGCGATGCTTTTATCAATTTTAATCTCGCGGTCGGCATTCAAAAGAAACGAAAACTCGCTCGGTTTTTCGGTTTCCAGTTCGTCCCAAACGACGAAATAATCCGGCGCGACGTAGAGAAAATGACGGTCGAATTTCTTCAATCCCAAATCGCTGTAATAACCACTTGCCGCTTCGCCGCGAGCGTAGAAAAAATCTCTGTTGCCGAATGTTTCGGCGATGCGGATTTTGTCGAGCCGTTCGTTTGAAACGTCTTTGAACATTTCATAAATTCCGTCTTTTTCCTGCCCGCGATTATTAACTAAAATAGTGTTGTGGTCGTCGGTGTTTTTGATTCCCAAATAGCCGGTATCGCCGGTCAGATATTTGCCGTTGGTGAAAATAATAAAAGAATTCGCGTCCGGGTGCGCGTGTCCCGTGTTTTCGCGCCAATCGGGAATTTTCGACGCTAATTTTGCCGCGTGATGACCTTCGGGCGGCGCACATCGAAACGCGAATGCCGTCGCATTTTTCGTCCAGTTCGAACGCCAGAAAACCGTGTCGTTGTCGTCGAAATAAACCTGCGTCGGAATTTCCGAAAGCGGAGCGGCTTTCAACTTCTCATCGTGATTGATAAACGCCCACATCGGTTCGCGTGTGCCGAAATCAGTTTCCGTGCGAATAAAATCGGCGATGGTCTGCGCTTCCGAATCCTGATAAACGCCCGCGAAACGATACAAAATATCATATTCGCCGTAAAGTTTTTCGCGCTTTGAAGTCCTGTTGCGATTGAGCGAACCGTCGCCGACATCGGCAAAATCAAAAACATTTTCGCGGTCGGGCAAAATCGAGTGCATCGCAAAATATTTCATTTGCTTAAATTTCGATTTCATCGGTTCGTAAAGATTTTCACCCGTGATTTGTTTATGCGCGTCGAAATAGCGAATCATCCAGCGAAATGCGAAACCGTAATAATGAAAACTTTCGTAGAAAAATCCGTCCGTTCCGAACGTCAGCATCGTGCGGTCGAAAACCGCCCGCGAAAGCCGCGCCCAATTTTGCGCTTCTTCGCTCTCGTCCAGCAAAACGTAAGCCGCAATCGCCAAACCAGCCATCGGAATCCAGGTGTGATTCTGGCTGTATGTGTATTTTTTCTTGTCTTTGTATTTGAAATAATCAAACATCAAACGCGCCTGTCCGATCAACTTATTTTTAACCGTTTCGCGTTCGCCTTTCGTCAGCTTATCGAACAAAACATCGTAAGCAAACGCGACCGCATAAAGCAGATGCGCGGGCGGCAAATCAACATTCGGCTTATTGGTTTTGTAACCCCAAAGCGGCATTTCACACGCTGCCAGCGTGAATTTTTTTGCCGCGTCGAGATATTTTCCATCCTGCTCAATCGAGTAAGCGTAACTCGTCTGCGCGATTTGAAAAGCCAATTCATACTGCGTAATCACGCCTTTTTTGCGTTTGTCGTCAATCCCGCTTTTATACAAATCCTCGTCATTAACGTCGGGCGGATTCGTCTTTAAAGTTTTAATGTCATTCAGAACCGCCAGCCACAATTCTTTATCAACGCCCTTTGCCCGTTCGCGCATTTTCGGCAGATCGTCCGCCGTAAAAAACAGGCGCGGATGAACGCCTTTCAATTCGGGGCGCAAATTAACGGGTCTTTGAAGCAATTCGGCAAAAGGTTTGATCGTTTCATCCTGTTTGGCGACTTGCGCTTTAATTGGCAAACACAACAAATTGAAAATCAAAACAGCCGTCAAAAACCAGCCGAAGCCTGCGTCTGTTGTCTTTATGTTAACGATAACACTTGACTGCATAAAGTTTTGTTGTCTATTAAAAACTAAAAGCTCTTTCACCTTTTCAGAGAAACGGTTGATTCACGAATAATCAACTCGCAATTTAAAATTCTTTCCTGCCGCCCGAAATTCTCGCCGTCGTCAATTTTCTTCAAAAGCATTTCAGCGGCAATCTGTCCCTGAAGACGCATCGGTTGGCGTACGGTCGAAAGCGACGGCGACATATGGACTGCCAGCGGAATATCGTCGAAACCGATGATCGCCACGTCGTGCGGAATGCTCAACCCGGCTTCCTTGATCGCCGTCATCGCGCCGATTGCCGTAAAATCGTTCCGCGCAAAAATCGCCGTCGGACGATTCGGCAGCGACAACAATCGCTTCATTCCTTCATAACCGATGGCTTCGGTCGAATAACCGGGAACGCCTGTTTTCACTTCCCTGCGTCCGGTGATGAGCCGTTCGTCAATCTCGATTTCGTGTTTTTCGAGCGCGTTCAAATATCCCTGCAAGCGTTTCAATTTCCCGCCGTTGTCGAGCGTCGCGCCGATAAATCCGATGCGTTCGTGTCCCAAATCAATCAAATGCTGCGTCGCCTGAAAACCGCCGTCCAAGTTGTCGGCGGAAATATAATCAATCTGCTCGTGATAAAAATCGCGCCCGATGACGACGACCGGCACATTGTTTTCAGCGATGCTTTTTAGATACTCATCGCCCGCATCATTAGCGCGGGTGGCGACGATCAAACCGTCAACGCTGTGGCTGGTTAAAGATTCAAAAGCCGCGATGTCTTCTTCCGCACTGTGTTCGCTGATGCAGATAAAAAGATTGAAATTATTAATCGTCGCCGCCTGCCGCACCGCCCGCGCGAGTTCCGTCGAATACGGATTGGAAATATCGCCGAGAACCAATCCGATAGTATCCGTGCGCTGTCTTTTCAAACTTCGCGCCAAACCGTTGCGCCGGTAATTCAACTCTTTGGCAACGCTTAAAACCCGGTCGCGTGTTTCTTCGCTGACGTAGCCGTTTTGATTCAAAACACGCGAAACGGTCATCGGTGCAACTCCGACCGTCGCTGCAATATCGCTGAGAGTCGCCTGTTTTTTTCTCACTGGTTTTTGTTTCAAATTTGCTTTCGGGAAAATATGTTATCGCTAACTTTATTAACACATTATTAAAAACGATTGCAAGGGCGAAACGCACAATCAGCAGATTTTTATCAATTCAAGTTGAAAGTTTTTTGCAGTTTGCGTCGTTCAGAAGTTTTGCGAAAGAGAGCGAAACGATTCGGAATAGGTGAGAGATAAAAGCCGATAACTGATAAATTTTATCTCTCATCTATTCCGAAGTCATAATTCTTTAGTTTCAAAACCGCTCGCCCCTGTTTTTTCAGTCGAACGCAAAATCATCACAAAACTCGATCCCATCAGCATAAAAAATGCCATCGCTACCATCGCCGTTCCGAGATTGAAATGCACGAATCCGGCGGTGAAAAATCCGACGAGTCCGCCGAACGCGCCCAGAACGATTCCCGTTTCACGCCAATCAGTTTCCGAACGCTGAATTTTCAGCCAGTGCAAAAGCGTTCGCCCGTAAATCCACAAAACCCAGAGCCATAAAAACAGCGCGGGCAAACCGCGTTCGATGACGAGCTGCAAAGGCGTGGAATGAAAATGCCCCATCGGTTCGCCCTGATTGTCGTATAAATCCCACTCTTTGACGTATTTTTTTGTCGAATCCATTCCCACGCCGATTGAGAAATTTCGCGCGTCTTTCGTCCATAAATCGAAACCTTTGCGGTAAAACGTCAGGCGGTCTTTCGTCGAATCGTCGTTCAAATCGAAAAATCCGACATTACGGCTTTGATGTACGAAATAAAGTCCGCCGAGCGCGATTGGTAACACTATCGCCGCTAAAATCAAAAGCGTTTTGCGATTTCCGGCGACGAAGACTATCGCAAAAGCCGAAATCAAAAAGCCTAACTGAGAAGCGCGGGTTGAAGTTAAAAGCAGCGCGAGCGACATTGCAGCGACGCAGAAGAAGAGCAGGATGCGGAAACGCGGAGACGCGAAGATATTGGAAATTGCTATGTCTTTTCGCCGCCCGATGCCGGCGATAAAAAGTCCGAAAGTGAGCGAAAGAATAATTTGCAAAACTTCGGCGAAGGTTGCGTAATGGCTTAAAAATCCGGCAGAACGCCAGTTGCGACTCCGCTTCCAACCGCCGATACCGAGCCGTTCGAGCGCGTTTGTGCCGTCAATCAAATCAGCGCGCTTAACCGGAACAGTCAAATAAAAGTCGGGACGATAGAAATAAATCTGCGTCGTTTCCGTCTTTTCGATCTCATTCAATAATTCTTCCGGCGTTGAAACTTTGACATCGCCGACTTTCAAAATCGTGTCGCCGTCCTTCAAAACGGTTTTTGAAAATAAGCTGTTTTGGCTGACGTTTTGGATTTCTACGCCGCGCCCGAAAATGCGTTCGATTGGTGTCCAGATGACGCTGACCATCGCCGATGTAATCAATGTCGAGGCGAGAAAAATAGCGGCGCGTTTGGTTTTGACGACGTTGATGATGAAATAAAAAATCAGAAAAAGCGCGACGTTGCGGAGTTTGTCGAGCGAAGTCATCGGATCGTAAGAAAAAATCGAAGTGATAATAGACCACGCGAAAAATATCCAAAGCGGCACATCGAGCGGTGTTCGCAGAAGTTGCGGGCGCGGTTTCAAAAACAATCTGACGAACCACGCGAACATTCCTGTCAGCCACGCGATTTGCGTCGCGGCAATCGAATGCGGCGCGAAGACGAACATCAAAATTAAAAACAGAAACGCGATTCTTTCGAGCAGACGCGCCAATTTATTTTCAGTTTCGATGGCGGCTAAACGATCAAACCGGCGGATAATTTCCTGCATAATCTTCGGTAGTTAAAGGTTTAATGATAGATGGTAAAGGACGAATGGTAAATGATAGAATAATTTTCGCCGCGCATTAACGTATGAAAAAGTTACCCGAAAATTTCGATTCGTTCACCGAAAAACTGCTTGCCGAAGCCGAAACGGTTGAAGGCTTTTTATCCGCGAACGAGATGCGTTTTCTCGCGCTGCTGGCGGCGTGTCCAACCGCCAAAGGCGACGTTTTGGAAATCGGCAGTTTCAAAGGCAAATCAACTGTTATCCTGGCGAAAGCCGCGCAATTAGCGGGCGATGCGAAAATTTATGCCGTTGACCCTTTGACCGCGCCTTCGACGACCGACCCTGATTTGCGCGGCGACGAGTCTTCTTTGAAGGATTTCCGAAACAATATCGAACGCTGCCAAGTTGCCGATAAAATCGAATTTAACCAGACGTTTTCCTACAAACTAGCCGAAACTTGGAACAGACCTTTGCGGCTTTTGTGGATTGACGGCGACCACACATACAAAGGAACGAAACTGGATTTCGACGGTTTCGCGCCGCATTTGTCGGACGGCGCAATCATCGCCATTCACGACGTTCTGCACGAATTCGACGGCGGCATCCGCGTTTTTATGGAAGATATTTTACTGTCGCCAAATTTCGGCGCGTGCGGCTTCGTCGGCTCAATCGGCTGGGCGCAATTCCGCACGGACGAAAAAACAGGCGAACGATTCAAAGCCGAAAAACTATCGCTCTACAAAAAACTCAGCCGCCTGATTCCGCATATCGTCTTCGGCAAAGGTGTGCGCGGATTTGAAAAGAAAATCTACAAACTAAAGCGTTCGAGAGTTCCGCGCAGTGCCGTCAACCCGTCCGAATGGCTGAAAATGGTTGGTTGATAAACGAAACCTTAAATACCGGATTTCAAAAACATTACTTTCGACGGCAAAATTATCTCCACGTTTTTTGCTATAATCGCCTTTTTTCAATGCGTTTATGAATTTGCGAAAGGTCAATGTTACGAGATATGTTACGCCTCTGCGCGAAGGCGGCTCTCTGCCGGCAATAATCGAAGCGGACGACGACGGGCTTTATGTTTTGAAATTTCGCGGCGCGGGACAGGGCGTGAAGGCTCTGATCGCCGAACTTTTAGGCGGCGAAATCGGGCGCGTTTTAGGTTTCAAAGTGCCGGAAATAGTTTTCGTCGAACTCGACGCGGATTTGGCGCGGACTGAGCCTGACCCGGAGATTCAGGATTTATTAAAAGCCAGCAGCGGTTTGAATCTCGCGCTCGATTATCTGCCGGGTTCGATTATGTTCGACGCGCTGATCCAGAAACCTTCGAGCAAATTAGCTTCACAAATTGTCTGGTTCGACGCTTTCATCGCCAATGTTGACCGAACGCCGCGCAATGCCAATATGCTTTTGTGGCACAAAGAGTTATGGCTGATTGACCACGGCGCGGCGTTTTTTTATCAGCATAATTGGGAAAAGTTTGCGAGCAATGCCGATAATCCCTTCAAACAAATCAAAGATCACATTTTGCTGCCGTTCGCTGACGAAATTGAAAAAGCGAATGAATGTTTGAGCGCGAAATTAACGCCGGAAATCCTGTGCGAAATCGTTTGGCTGATACCCGACGAATGGCTGAACGATGGCGAAACAGAACGGCAGATTTACCTCGAATTTCTGACGAACCGTTTGAAGGGTGAACGCGGATTTGTGAAGGAGGCGATTGATGCGCGAAAACTTCTGCACGTTTGATTACGCGATAATTCGCTTTGTGCCGCGCGTCGAACGTGAAGAATTCGTCAACGTCGGTGTAATTTTATCGTGTCCGGCGCAACGTTTTTTAGAATCGCTGATTCATCTCGACGAAGCAAAATTAAAACATTTCGCGCCGATGATTGAACCTGCAACGATTCGAGAGTTTCTGGAAGTCATTCCGCGAATCTGTGCAGGCGCGGGCGTTATCGGCAAATTGCCGCAGCGCGAACGCTTCTACTGGCTGACTGCCCAGCGCAGCACCATCATTCAATGTTCACCCGTTCACACCGGATTTTGCGACGACCCAAGCGAAACGCTCGAAAATCTGCTCGACAAAATGGTTCGTTAAGATGATTTTCTGCGCGGATTTGTTATCATCTGTAATTTGTTTCTGGTTTCTGGTTTCTGGTTTCTGGTTTTGAACTAGAAACCAGAAACCAGAAACCAGAAACTTTATGAAAGACACACAAACATCATATCCGCGTAATCGCATTAAAATTCTTCTGCTCGAAAACATTTCCGCGTCGGCGGTCGCCGAACTCGAAACGGGCGGTTACGCCGAAATCAAACAAATCAAAGGCGCGTTGAGCGAAACGGATTTGCGCGAAGAAATCAAAGGCGTACACATTCTCGGCATTCGTTCAAAAACGCAGGTTTCCGCTGAAGTTCTGGAAAACGCCGACAAACTGCTCGCCGTCGGCGCGTTTTGCATCGGCGTTAATCAGGTTGATTTGAAAGCCGCGACCGAACGCGGCATCGCTGTTTTCAACGCGCCTTATTCCAACACGCGCTCGGTTGCCGAATTGGTGATCGCTCTGTGCGTAATGCTGATTCGCAAAATCGCTGATAAAAACATCGCGGCGCACCGAGGCGTTTGGCTGAAAGACGCGAAAGGCTCGTTTGAATTACGCGGGAAAACTCTGGGAATCGTCGGTTACGGCAACATCGGCTCGCAGATTTCGGTGATGGCGGAAGCATTGGGAATGAATGTCGTTTATTTCGACGTGATAACGAAACTGCCTTTGGGAAACGCCAAACAAATCCGCGATTTGACGGAACTTTTAGAACATTCCGACATAGTAACTTTGCACGTTCCTTCGGACGCGACGACGCGCAATATGATTAACGAAGAAACTTTGTCGGCAATGAAAGACGGCGCGATTTTCCTCAATTATTCACGCGGCGATGTCGTTGATTTGGACGCGCTCAGAAACTTTATCGAAAGCGGAAAAATCTCCGGCGCGGCGGTTGATGTTTTCCCGTTCGAGCCGGAAAAGAACGGCGACGAGTTCGTCTCGGTTCTGCAAAATCTGCCGAACGTCATTTTAACGCCGCACATCGGCGGCTCGACCGAAGAAGCGCAGTCGAACATCGGTCTCGACGTTACTTCAAAACTGATAAATTATCTGGAATTCGGCGTTTCCAACGGTTCACACACCGTTCCGCAAGTCAATCTGGCGATTCAGGACGGAACGCACCGCATTCTGCACATCCACCAAAACATTCCCGGCGTTCTGTCGGAAATAAACTCGAAACTGTCGGAAAAAGGCATCAACATCTTAGGACAATTCTTAAAAACCAACGACGAAATCGGCTATGTGATTTTGGACATTGACACCAAACTCTCCGGCGAAGCGTTGGCGATTTTGAAAGAAGTCAAAGGAACGATTAAAACGCGGATGGTTTATTGAGAATTTATCTGCAAACGATCAGCAATTAATTTATAAACCTGAAAATTAAACGCCAAGCCGATGTGCGTTCCGGTTACTTCAAAATCATTTTCGGCATTTCGCAAAACGCACGATTCCCAGTCAACGATGCCGTCGGTTTTCGTGTAAATCGCGGTTTGGCGAATTTTTTCGGAAAGCGAATTTTGCAGAGCGGTAACGGCGGGACATTTGCAGTAGCCGGTAAAACAATCGGGGCGTTCGGCTTCGTTGACCGTGCGGTAAATTCGTTTGCGAATCAATTCGGACATTCGCAAAACTTGCGGGTGCGATTTTACGCCGCGAAACGGCGAGCCTAAAGTGATGACCGATTCGACTAAATCGGGATATTGCGCGGCGGTCGAGCGCGACAGAATTCCGCCTAAACTGTGTCCGATTAAATGAACTTTTTTTCCGGTTTCGGCGTGAGCGCGTTTGATGGTTTCGGTTAATTTTTCCGCCAGCACATTCAAACAATCGGCGTTCCAGCCGATGTTGGAAAAATAAGGTTTATAACCGACGCGGGCGAGCCATAAATAAAGCTCGTAGAGATAAATATCCGAACCTAAAAATCCGGGAACGACGACGACCGCCGAACCGTCGCCTTTGGGAACGCCGAAACCGAAATATACCGGCGCGATATGCAGCAAAGCCCAATCAACGCCAACCAGAGACTCAAACCAAATCGGCAGCGCGGACGAACGCATTTCTTTGTCGAATCCGGTTAAAACTTGAAGTTCGGGTTCTAAAATATCCATTTCTTTAGTGGTGAGTGGTGAGTGGTGAGTGGTGAGTTTTAGGAATTTGTTTTCACTAATCACTCACCATTCACCACTTACCACTATTAAGCGTTTGCTGTCTGCGTTTGTAAATTCTCGACCGTCGCTTTCAAATCGGCGAAAACTTCGTCCAGAATTTCCTTAAATTTTTCCACATCGCTCATCGCCTGAGCATCAGATGACAAGCCGAAATAAAGCGTTTGATTGTAACTCAAAATCGCACAGCCTAAACCTAAACCGAAGCCAATCGGCACATACGGATATTGCGCGAGCATTTTTCTGCCTGCTAAATAAAGCGGAACTTGCGGACCCGGAACATTCGTCGCCACCATATTGAATGGCGGAAACGGCAGATCAGCGATTGCGCCGATACCGGCTTGAATCGGCGCGGGCAAAATCGAATAAAACGACGCGATAGTCAGCAAGCCGACCGCCAGATTGGTTGATTTCATCAGCGCGGTTTTCTGATTGACGTATTTGAAACGATGCGGCAACTCTTTGATGTCGAGCGGAATTTCGACCGGCAATATTGAAATCAAATTGCCGAGCGCGCCCTGCTGTTCTTTTTGGCGCAGGCTGACGGGAACCATAAACCGCACGATTTGATCTTTCGTCGGAAAATTATGATGTTTGCAGTATCGGGCGACCGCTTCGCTCAGAACGGTCAGCACGACATCATTGACGCTGCCGCCTAAAGTCGTGCGAATCGTTCGCGCATCCTTGAATGAAAATTCGCTCCACGCCAGCTTTCGCGTTCCCGAACATTTCCCGTTAAAAGGCAGCAGCGGCGCGGGTGTCGTAATGGCGGGCAAAACGCCGCTGACGTGCGGCAAAGCCTCGACCGTCTGCGGGTTGATGAGCGTCGAACCCAACTGCATCAAACCCATCTGCATATCCGTCAGGCGATTGATGCTTTCCTGCATTCCGCCCATCAGCGAATCGAAAAACTGCTGTAACGGTTCGAGTTTCGGTTTGTCTTCCGCGACTGTTTCCGGTTTCGGCGGCGCGGTCGTATCCGGCGTGATGCCGAACAAAACTTTGATCAAATCAACGCCTGAAATTCCGTCAACCATACAATGATGAACTTTCGCAATCAACGCCGAACGTCCCTTCCCGTAATTTTCGACGACGTAGAATTCCCAAAGCGGCTTGTTCCGATCCATCACGGTCGTTAATGTTTCGCCCGCGATTTCGATCAATTCTTTTTCAGTCAGAGCCTTCTTTTGTGTAATTTTGAAAATGTGATTTTCGATGTCGAAAGCGTCGTCGGTTTCCCAGGTCGGATGTCCGATGAGATACGGGTCGGGAACAACTTTTTGCAGGTAACGCGGAACAAGATGAAGCCGGTCGCCGATGTGTTTTATCAAATTTTGGCGCGTGAGTTTGCCTTCAAAAACGCTCGTCGAACCGATGTGCATCGGGCATTCCTTTTTTTCCAGATAAAGAAATGCCGCGTCGAGCGATGTCAGACGGCGATTTAATTCAGGCTGTTTCATAGCTTCGTGAATCGTGAATCGTGAATGGTGAATCGTGAATCGTCAGTCCGGGAAATTGAATTCAATTTATTTAAACCCCGAATCGCAATTTACGATTCACGATTCACGAGGTTATTGTTCCGTAAATCCCGTAATGTCATAAGACATCGCAATCAAATCGTGCGTCTGGTCATTGCGGTCAATAACGTAATCGGCTAAAAGTGCTTCGATTTTGAAGCCGAGCTTTTCAAAAACGGAAATCGCGCCTTTTTGTTCGGCAGCCATTCGCGCGACGACTTTCTGCAAGCCCAAATCCTCGGCTTTGACGAAAAGCTCGCCCGCCAGCAGATTGCCCAAACCTTTGCCGCGCATTTCCGGCGACAGCAGCAAAATAATTTCGCCGAGATGCCGCGACCAAACCTGTTCGGTCTGCATCAGACTGCCGTGTCCGACTAATTTGTTGTCCGCCTCAACTAAAATCGTGTGCCAGTTCCCTTTCTCGATTCGTTTCGTCCAGCTGCCGACAAACGCTTCGTCGGTGATGTCGAACGATAGAAAAAGCAGATCGTTTTCCGGCAAGGAACGCGCAAATTCCAGCACCGCGTTCTTGTCATCGGCGGACATCAAACGCAGAGTGATTTTCGTGCCGTCAATCGTTTTCGTCCAGGGATATTTTCTTTTCGTCGCCGCTTGTTTCGCCATAATTTATTTGTCCAGATTAGCACAAATAAACACGGATTTTGAACTGTTTTCATTTGTTCTGATCCGTGCTTATTTCGCAGATAAATTATTTCTTGTTCTGTCGCGCACCGCTGCCGAAAATCGGCATTTGCGTCGCCATATCGAGCCAGCGTTTTTGAATTTCGACATAGCTGCTCATCGTCTGCTGCGCGAAATCAGCAACCGCCGAAACGGGCGACGAATTATCCAGATTCAGATTCTGTTTGAGCATTGCGACCATCTGTTTGTTCTGATTTTCCGCAAAATCGAGCCACGCCGTTCGCAGATTGACGAGCGTTTCCAAGCCTTTACCAGCCGCCGCTTGCGCCGTTCCGAGGGCTTCGCCCGCAGTTCCGCCGCCGAAATTCGCGCCCGACTGAACTGTCTGCATCAACTTTTCGCCCTGCTGCATCGCAATTTCCGACCATTGTTTCTGCGCGTTGATAAAACCTTCAACGCCTTTTTTCGCGTATTCCGCCATCGCATCCGTCGGCGCATTGTTCGACATTCCCATCACGTCCGTTACAGTTTTCACGACCAGAGCGGTTTGCTGCGTCGTCAGTTCGAGCCACATTCTCTGCGCTTCGACTAATTGATTGACGACCATTCGGGCGAAATCGTTCGGCATTTGCGTTGCTCTCGCCGCCGCTTTCGGCGCGGCTTGTTTGGTTTCAGTTTTCGGCTGTGCCGTCTCCGCTTTCGGAGCCGATTTTTTCGGCGCGGCTTTGACCGTCGGCTTTTTCGGCGCGGCTTTCGGCTTCGGAGCGGTTTTCTGTTTCGCCGCCGCTTTTGCCGCTGGCTTTGTTTCTTCGGTTTTCGCTTCCGCTTTCGGCGCGGCGGCGTTGGTATTTTTCTTTGCTTCTGCCATTTTTTTATCGAAAGCCGTTTGGACAACGGCGTTGTTTATTTATGATTTGACTTATAAATATAAAAAAGTCTGCGGTTTATCACAACCGCAGACTCGATGTTTGGCGCGTAAAATTTATTTAGTTGCCGCTTTCGCCTGCTTGTTCAAATTTTCAAACGATTTTTCGACGTTCGCATAGACGTTTTTGCCGAGTTCGACGACTTCTTTCTGCAAAGGCAATTCCATATTGCCAGCCGCTTTAATGAAGTTTTCGCCGGTCGCCGCGAACAGATTGATCCAATCCTGACGAATCTGCGAAGTCGCGTCCCAATAATTTTTCGCTACCTTTAATGCTTCGACGTTCGCGTTGTAACCGGCAACATACATTCCCTGCACATAACCTTCGGTAACTTCCGCCGCCTGCACCGCGCCTTTCAAAGTCAGGCTCGCCGTTTTCTGTGTCAATTCCATCGCCGTATCAATCGCTTCGTTATTAATTTTTTTGGTCATTTTCTTATCTCCTAAATTCGATTCCGTCCCTAAAATTTTTATCAGCTTTGCCGTCTGACAATTTGAAGATTACAAAATTAAAAAAGTCTTGTCAAGCAAAAATCTCGCATTTGCGAAATAATTTTCACTTATTGACTATAACTGCAATCATTTCTGTAATTAAAATTTTCGCATTTATTAGAATATAGTTCTTATACCGCTTATTTACGATATATTTGCGTTTGCACTTGCGAAACTCATTTAACTGTTGCTATTTCATCACTTAAAAACATTTGTGAAGTGCCTCATCGCATTTGTGGTAAAATCTTTTGCATTATGGCGCGAAAAAAAAAGCAGCCTCCAAAAGAAAAAACCGACGGAGCAAATCATCTGGTTATTAAACGATACGGTAACCGCCGTTTGTATAATACGGAGACGCGCAGTTACGTCAATTACGAAGAACTAGCCAAACTCATCCGCGATGGTCAGGACGTTCAGGTAATTGATTCGACCAGCAAGGAAGACGTTACGAAAGCCGTTCTGATTCAGCTTATTTTGGAAGAAGAAAAAAATAACAAAACCGTTCTGCCGACACCGTTTCTTTTCCAACTCCTGCGCTCACGCGAAGAATCAATGCAGGATTTCTTCAAAAACCATCTCTCGGCAAGCTACGACGCATATCTGCGAACCAAAGAGGAATTCGACAAACGATTCCGAAGCGTTCTGGAAATGGCAGTCTCCGCGCCGCAGATGTGGGAAAAGCTGATTCCCGGCGCGGACTTGGTGCGCGAAGTGCTGACCGGAAACATCAAAAAACAGAATGATGACGAGACGGCTGAAAAGGATAAACCCGAACCATAAAACAACTCACGAACGGTAATTTCAACAACTAACATTTTTAGAAGCGGCTCAAAAATACTGTTTGGCATTCTTCAGCTAAATAATCCAGGCACTCTTGTTTAAAAAAGTTTATATTGTTGTGGATTTTTGAGCAGTCGGGATGTTATATTAAGTAAGCAGGATTTTCCTCTTGTCTTTGCCGTCCTGCATTGATTAATATTTGCGTTCCCCCCTTGAACTTCAATAACAAATAGTTTTTTAGTTCACTCCCTGATTATGGATCAAGATAAGTCGTCCAGAGTTTATAAACTCGCCGTTATTGCTACGGGCGGGCTTTGTCTGCTTTGGTCGGTTTCCAATTTGCCGCGTGATGTTTTTAGTTGGAGTTTTGTCTTCATCGCAGTTTTCGCCGCATTGATCACGCCGCGAATGAGCATCGCGCTTCCGCGCTCGAAGTTTATTTTGAGTTTTTCAGACTCGATAATTTTTCTCGCTTTTATTATCTACGGCGGCGCGGCAGCGATTTTGCTGGCGGTTATCGAGATGGCGGCAAACTGCTTTTATCTGCGCGGAAAAGGTATTAAATTCGGCAAACTAATGATTCCGTTTAACGTCAGCGTTTCGGCGATCACAATTACCGCCGGTTTTCTGGCGTGGTCGGGTTTATCAAAGTTCACGAAAATAAATTTGAGTTTCGAGCTAACGGGAGATTTGATAATCGCCCTGTGTTTTCTGGCGTTCGTGCAGTTTCTGGTTAGTTCGGGCTTGGTCGCTTATTTATCTTCTATGATTACCGCTAATTCTTTTTCGCAGATATGGAAACGCGATTGTTTTGCCAGTTCTCTGACTTATATCGCGGGCGCGAGTTTGGCTTTCGTAATTTACGAAGTTATCAGCGCGGCAAATTTTCTGGTAACGGGATTAATGTTTGCGGTTCTGGGTGTCATTTACGTCAATTACCGGCAAACCGTTTTTGAGATTAACGAATCAATCGAACAAGCCGCACAAGCCGAGCGCGAGAAAATAAACATTCTCGAATTAAACGCTCAGGAAGCAAAAAATCACGCCGCCGAACTGAAAGTTTTGCTGGAAAAGGAAGAACAAATTAACGAGGCGTTAAAGCGAAGCAAAACGGCTCTCGAACACGCCGCCTCGCACGACTTTCTGACCGATATACCGAACCGCACCTATCTCGTCGAACGGCTCAATTTACTAATCGAAATCGGCATCGAAATTTCTCATAAGTATTATGTTTTGTTTCTCGATCTGAAACGCTTCAAGAGCATCAACGACCGGCTCGGACACAACATCGGCGACCGGATTTTGAAGCTCGTCGGCAAAAGACTTTTGCGGATTCTGCGCGAAGAAGACACGGTGGCGCGGCTCGGCGGTGATGAATTTGCCATCGTTCTCAACGATTTATCTTCAATCGCCGAAGCCGAACGAGTAGCGGCGCAGATTTATGAAAAACTGGCACAGCCGTTTTTTATTGAGGGACATAAAATTTTCTCCGATCTGCATATTGGAATTGCGCCGTTCGATGCCGAACATCACAAACCCGAAGATATTCTGCGCGATGCCGACATTGCGATGCACTACGCGAAAGACAATTTAATGAACGTCGCGGTTTTCGATAAGAAACTGCGTGCGCTCTATCTCGAAAAAATCAGCCTCGAAGCCGATTTGCGGTTTGCCCTCGAACGCGGCGAACTCTCGATGCACTATCAGCCGCTGATTTGCCTGAAAGACGGTTCATTAAAAGGGTTTGAAGCACTTCTGCGCTGGAATCATTCTCAAAGAGGATTTATTCCGCCGGTTCAGTTTATCCCGATTGCCGAAGATTCGGGTTTGATTATCCCGATCACCAAATGGATTTTGAACGAGACCTGCACGCAAATCGCCGAATGGCAGAAACTCAATGCTTCGTATGACGATCTGCTGGTCAGCGTCAACATTTCAGGAAAACATCTGACCGATGAAAATCTGGTGAAAGACGTGCAGAAGGTTTTAACGCAAACCAATCTTTTACCGACCGCGCTCAAGCTCGAAATCACCGAAAGCGCGGCGATGGACAATCCCAAACAGTCAATTCAAATTCTGAACGATCTGAAAAAACTCGGCGTTCATCTTTCGATTGACGATTTCGGGACAGGTTATTCCAGCCTCAGTTATTTACACCGTTTGCCGTTCGACGCGCTGAAGATTGACCGTTCATTCGTTTCGGAAGTCGGCGAACGCGGCGAAAACTCGAAGATTTTACAGACAATCGTTTCGCTGGCAAAAAATTTGAGAATGCGGACTTACGCCGAAGGCATCGAAACCGAAGCGCAGCTTGCCGTGCTGCAAAATCTCGGCTGTGATTACGGGCAAGGCTATCTAATATCGAAACCGCTGCCGAAAGAACAGATGGAACAGATGCTTTACCAAAATCATCAATGGCTTTCCGCCGTCAAAACTCCGGCTGAAAATTCATCAGCCGAAAATTCGGCGAAGAGCAATTTATCGCTTTTTTGATCGGATAAAGGCATTCAATGCTCGCCGTCATTTTTCGTGTACCAAAAAGCCCAGGCAATTAAGACGAACTGCAAAGGCAAACGCAGATAAAGCACCAACGGATTAATATCGGGAAACAAATCAGTATTCATCGCCATATAGATATTCGCCGGATAAACGGCAATTAAAAGCAAGATGATTCCCCACGCAGCACGGCGCGAAAACTTCGGCAGCAAAAGCGCGATGCCGAAACCCGTTTCGAGAAAACCGCTCAGATAAATCAAAAATAAAGGCGCAGGCAGATACGGCGGCATTATCCGCAGATAAAATTCAGTCATTACGAAATGATTGATGCCTGCCAGAATAAACAGCACGGCGAGAAGATATTTTGAAATTTGTTTGACGACGGACATTGGCGAAAATTATATCTTAAACCGCTTCCGTTTGTCGGTTGCCGCCCATTAGATTTATACTGTTACTTTGTTCCGAAGGGCAACAAAACGCTTGAAGTCAACTTAATAAGCAATCATTTATACTAAAAATATACCGACGATATTTATATGAATTTTGAATTAAACGAAGAACAGCAGCAAATAAAATATAGTGTCCGCGAGTTTGCAGAATCTGAGATCAAACCGCACGTGATGGAATGGGACGAAACGCAGCATTTCCCCGATGAACTGCGTCAACCGCTCGCCGAACTCGGTCTTTTGGGCGTGATCTTCCCTGAAGAATACGGCGGCGCGGGAATGGGATACATCGAATACGCGACGATCATCGAAGAAATCGCCCGCGTTGACGGGTCGGTCGGTTTGAGCGTGGCGGCGCATAATTCTTTATGCTCGAATCATATTTATATGTTCGGTACGGAAGAACAAAAACGTAAATACCTCGTGCCGCTGACGCAGGGCGAAACTTGGGGCGCGTGGGGTTTGACCGAATCACAAGCCGGTTCGGATTCCGCCGGAACGCGCACAAATGCCGTCAAAAATAACGGCGGCTGGACGGTCAACGGCTCGAAAAACTTTATCACGCACGCCATCACCGGCAATACGCTCGTCGCCGTCGCCGTTACCGATAAGGAAAAAGGCAACAAAGGAATTTCAGCGTTTATCTTTGATAAATCAATGGAAGGCTTTCGCCCCGATAAAAAGGAAAATAAGTTGGGAATGCGCGCGTCCGAGACGGCTTCGGTCGTGTTTGAAGATTGCTATGTGCCGGACGAAAATCGCCTCGGAAATTTGGGCGAAGGCTTTACGCAGGCGATGAAAATTCTCGACGGCGGCAGAATTTCGATTGCGGCATTGTCGGTCGGTATCGCACAGGGCGCGTTTGAAGCCGCCGTTAAATATGCCAAAGAACGGCATCAGTTCGGTCAGCCGATTGCCGAATTTCAGGCGATTCAATTTAAACTCGCTGATATGGCAACTCAGATCGAAGCTGCCCGACTACTGACGATGCAAGCCGCCGCGATGAAAGATGCCGGAAAAAATCTAACGAAACAATCGGCGATGGCGAAACTTTTCGCGTCGGAAACCGCCGTTCGCGTCGCCGAGGAATCAATTCAGATTCACGGCGGCTACGGCTACACGAAAGATTATCCGGCGGAAAAATACTGGCGCGACGCGAAGCTCTGCACCATCGGCGAAGGCACTTCGGAAATTCAAAGAATGGTCATCGCCAAACAGCTTTTGAAAGCGTAGTCCAAAAAAGCTCTGAGTCCCGCCTTTAGGCGGTTTTTCGCCCGCGAAGCTCGGCGCGATGCCGCCTAAAGGCGGGACTCAGAACTTTTTTGTCTAACGAACCAAACCACACCCGCGCTCGCCGATAAAATGCCGGAAATTATCGTCAAAGTTTTCGGCGAAATATAATACATCAATTCCGCCGAAAAATAACTGGACAAACCGAAAATCGTCATCTCCGCGCCGCGATCCAAAGTCGAAATACGTCCGCGAATATAATCCGGCAGACTGCGCTGAAACATCGTCTCCTGTACGGCGTATTCGACACCGACAATCGCCCGCGAGACAAACATAAAAAACGCGAACAGCCACAGATTCGGCATTACGCCGCCGATTGAAAATAAAACGCCGTGAACGAGCAGCGACCAGCCGATGAAAGCCGTATGCCCGTTCCGTCGGTCGAGAAAACTTTCCGTGCGATGGGCGATCAACATTCCGAGCGTCAAACCGAAACCGCTCGCTGTCCACAAAACCGCGACGGCTAAATCGGGATTCCAACTTTCGCGTCCGGCGAAAACGATGCCGCCCATTCGCTCGAAAACGACGTTGATCGCGCCGCCGCCGGTCGCCCAGATAATGTTCATCAAAAGAATCGTCAGCGCGAAGTGATTTTCAATCGTGTAGCGAAAACCTTCTCTTAATTCGGTCAAAAAAGATTCGCGTTTCGCTTTTATTTCCGTCTCCGGTAACGCGCCCACCAAAGCCGCCGAATCCAAAATCTCTGCGTCTTCGCGTCTCCGTGTCTCCGCGTCTCTCTCCCGAACCGCTTCTTCAGGAATCAGCCAGACGGAAAATGCCGAAATCGCAAACGACGCGGCGTTAATCAGAAATGCGATTTTGTAACCGAAAATCGCCGCCGCCCAACCGCCCAAAGCCGAGCCGACTGCCATCAGCAAAAATCTCGACGAAAACATCAGAGCCGTCCCCGCCAGCAAACCTTCCTTTCCCGTCAGATTCGGTGTCGAAGCATTCTTCGCGCCTTCAAAAAACGCTCCGAACAGCGAAAGCAAAACCGTTGCGGCATACGCGATCCACAAATTTTCCGCACTCGTTACCAGCAAAAACGCCAGCGCAACCGCGACGCGAATCAAGTCCGACCAGATCATCACCTGCCGCCGCGAAAAGCGGTCAACAAAAGTTCCGGCAATCGGCGAAAAAACTGCAAAAGGCAGCAGACGACAGGCGAACAAAATTCCCGCCGCCTTTGGCGAAGCATCGGAAACCAGCCGCACCAAGCCGAGTCCGGCGATAAAATTAAACCAGTTTCCGAGTTCCGAAACCACTTGTCCCCAAAGCAGATTTCGGAAGTTGCGATTGCTTTTTAATAATTGCAGATAGGTTAAGTTCATAAAAAAAGCATCAGGTATTTGAAACCGAACGACTTTGCAGAGCAACGCGCTGAGACTTTTCCAGATTGATTTTCCCTGTGTTTCATATTTTATTGTAATCAAACAGACATTACATTCACATCAACTTCAGTGAATTTTATGCGCCGCCCGACAAGAGAATAACTTGACATCGAGCAACCGACCGTTTAATTTATTCATCTATGCAATGTATTTGCAAAATTTTTGCATAAAACAAATGGTCAAAGACGAACGACAACAGGCAATCATTAATCTGATCAGCGCGAACCGCATCGGCACGCAGGAGCAACTGACCAAAGCATTGTTCAATGCGGGTTTTGACGCGACCCAATCGAGCGTCTCCAGAGATTTAGACGAACTCGGCATCGTTAAAACCGGCGGGTTTTATGCAGTCCCGCATAATAAAAACGCCCGTTTCGGACTTGTCGGACTAGAATCAGCCGGAGAAAATTTGATCGTGGCAAAATGCGAGAGCGGTCTGGCATCAGCGGTCGCGGTGCAGATTGACCGTGCCAAAATCATCGAAATCGTCGGCACGATTGCCGGCGACGACACGATTTTTATCGCCGTCAAAAATGCAAAAACACAAAAGGCGGCGATGAAGAAAATTTGGGAAATATTCGGAGAGTGAGGAGTGAGCAGTTTGCTTTCCTGATCATTCCTCACTTCTCAGTAAAAAAATGGAAAAGAAAATTAACAAAGTAGTTTTAGCATATTCGGGCGGACTAGATACTTCCGCGATGTTGTTGTGGATAAAAGAGAAATACGGCGCGGAAGTCGTCTGTTTTTGCGCGGATGTCGGGCAGGGCGACGAACTTGACGGGCTTGAGGAAAAGGCTTTGAAAACGGGCGCGTCGAAACTTTATGTGGAAGATTTGCGCGAAGAATTTGTGAAGGAATTCGTCTGGACGGCGGTTAAGGCAAACGCACTTTACGAAGGCGTTTATCTGCTCGGAACTTCTCTTGCACGTCCGGTGATTGCGCGAAAACAAATCGAAATCGCCCAAGCGGAAGGCGCGGACGCGGTGGCACACGGCGCGACGGGCAAAGGTAACGACCAAGTGCGTTTTGAACTGACTTATTACGCTTTGCAGCCGGACATCAAAGTCGTCGCACCTTGGCGGCATTGGGAATTTAAAGGTCGTGCGGATTTAATCGCATATTGCGCCAAACATAACATCAACGTCACGGCAACCGCCGAAAAGCCGTATTCGATGGACAGAAATCTGATG
>CAXTKJ010000056.1:0-13557 GCA_964244835.1 uncultured Pyrinomonadaceae bacterium | reverse complement strand
TGCACATTTCTTATGAAGGCGGAATTTTGGAAGACCCTTGGGTTGCGCCGCCGGAAGATATTTTTCGGCTCACAAAATCGCCCGAAAAGGCTTCGGAGACGGCGCAGGAAATGATTTTGACGTTTGAAAAAGGCGAGCCGACGGCGATTGACGGCGAGAAATACGGCGCGGTTGATATGCTTTCCAAACTCAATTTTATCGGCGGCGAACACGGCATCGGGCGCGTTGATCTGGTTGAGAACCGTTTCGTCGGGATGAAATCGCGCGGCGTTTATGAAACTCCCGGCGTAACGATTTTGCAGGCGGCGCATCGCGCTCTCGAATCAATCACGATGGATCGAGAAGTAATGCGTCTGCGCGATTCGCTCGGCGTAAAATTCGCCGAATCAATCTATTACGGCTTTTGGTTCGCGCCGGAATTTACGATTTTGCGCTCGATGATTGACCAAACGCAGGAAACAGTTTCGGGCGATGTCCGCATAAAATTATACAAAGGCAATGTAACAATTCTCGGTCGCAAATCGCCGAATTCGCTTTACAAAGAGCGCGTCGTCACCTTTGAAGACGACGCGGGCGCGTATAACCAACTTGACGCGGAAGGGTTTATTCGATTGCAGTCTTTGCGATTAAGACTAAGAAAAATGGATTAGGAGATTAGCCACGAAAAGACACGAAAAAAGACACGAAAAAAGCAAAAGGCAAAAAAAATTATTGGCTTTAAATAGTCGGTAAAAATTGGCTCAAAATTTTGAATCAAATTTCGTGTCTTTTTTTCGTGTCATTTCGTGGCTAAAAAATTCGTGTTATTTCGCGGCTAAAAATTATGGAAGATAAAATTGTATATAAAGACCTTTCTTATCAAATTGTCGGGTTGGCGATTCAGGTGCGTAAGGAGTTGGGTTACGGCTTTCTGGAAAAGGTTTATGAAAATGCTTTGATGGTTTTATTGGAAGAAAACGGAATCAAATCAGAGCAGCAAGTTTCGATTAAAGTCCATTTTCACGGGCGTGTTGTCGGAAATTACATTGCTGATATTTTGGTCGAAGATTCGATAATTTTAGAGATTAAAACCATCGAAAATATTTCAAGATACGAAAGGGCGCAAACCATAAACTATCTGAAAGCGACGAATTTGAAACTGGCGATTGTTTTGAATTTTGGTAAAGATAATTTAACGCACGAAAGGTTTGTTTTTTGAAATTATTTTTCGTGTCTTTTTCGTGTTATTTCGTGGCTAATTCTTTTGAGGTAATAAAATGATTTTAGAAGCAGACAAAATCGGTTCGGCGACTTCGCCGTTGAAATTGGGGAAAACGGTCAGCGTGATTGATGAAAATAACCAGCCGAAAGCGGGCGATGTCGTGGTCGTGAAAGCGTTGAGCGAATCGGTGACTTACGGCAATCTCGAACTTCCGAACGGACGTTTGGCGAAGATCAATCGCGGCGACGTATTGCTCGGCGTGTTGGGCAAACGCCGTGCGCTGAAAGGTTTTGTCGGCGATGTTCCTGAAACAATCAAAAAGGGCGACAAACTGAATCTGCTGAATATGGGCGGCGTGATCGGGATTTGCAAAGGTCATCATTCGTCGCTGTCGGATGCGATTGAGGTGGAAGTTTTGGGAATTGGCGTTGATAATTCCAGATTCCAGATTCCAGATTCCAGATTTGAAAACCAAAGACCAAATACAGAAGACCGAAATCCAAACATTCTCAATATTGGAGATGATGCTTTGCAGCCAACCGAAACTTTATATGCTTCCGCGCCGATTGTCATTGTCGCTGGAACTTGTATGAATTCCGGTAAAACGGTTGCGGCGACTGAAATAATTAAGCAGGCGCATCACGCCGGATTGAAGGTGGCGGGCGCGAAAATGTCGGGCGTGGCTTGTTTGCGCGACACTTTGAATATGCAGGACAGCGGCGCGAGTTGGACAGCAAGTTTTCTCGACTGCGGTTTGCCTTCGACGGTTGACTGCGGCGATTTATCGCCGGTCGCCAAAGCAATTTTGAATCATCTGAATTCGTTTGAACCTGACTTAATTGTCGTCGAACTCGGCGACGGCATCGTCGGCGGCTACGCGGTTGATTCGGTTTTGCAGGACGCGGAAATTAAAAACGCGATTTCGTCGTTCGTATTTTGCGCGGGCGATTATGTCGGTGTCATCGGCGGCATCTCGGTTTTGAAAAACTTCGATATTGAAATTGATGTTGTCGCCGGTTCGGTCACGGATTCGCAGATGGGCGAAGATTTTGTCGAGCAAACTTATCATCTGGCGGCGGGAAATGCCAGACGCGACGGAAAACGGCTGTTCAGTTTGATTGAAAATAAAATATCCGCGCCGCGATTTGAAGTTTTGAATGCTGCCTGAAATCATTGAAAAGAAATTTGCCGAATCTTACATTGAGAATTAAACAGCAAGTTTTCGTCTAAATTATGTTTGTCGGCAGAAGGTTAAAATTTTCGTTTCTCTGGTTTTTCGGCTGGAAAAATATATTGCAGGCGACCGCGCTTTCGACGGCGGTTTACATCGCTTACGAATGGCTGAATTTGAAGTTCATTGACATTCCGTTTTTGCTCGTTTCGACGGTCGGCACGGCGGTCGCGTTCTATGTCGGGTTCAAAAATAATTCGTCGTATGACCGGCTTTGGGAAGCCAGAAAAATCTGGGGCGCAATCGTCAACGTTTCGCGCACCTTTGCGGTTTTTACTTTGAACACGGTCGGCGACAGCGCGAAAATTCAGCATTTCGAGCAGATCAAAACGATTCACCGCGAACTGATTTATCGGCATATTGCGTGGGTTAATGTACTGCGTTTGCAGCTTCGCCGCCCGCTTTATTGGAACGGCACGGGCGAAGATAATCTGCCGCAAATCGAATATGTCACGGCGACGCAGGAAACGCAGACTTTCGATAATAACGTCCGCGATTATCTGCTCAAATTCACGTCCGAAGTCGAGTTTGCCGACGACAAAGGCAAAGGAAACATCGCCACGATGCTGCTCAATAAACAGGGCGAACGATTTTCCGAATTGAAACGCGCCGATTTGATTGATGCGTTCGAGCATCAGCAGTTACTGCTTTTAATCCGCGAATGTTTCGATCAGCAGGGCGCGGCGGAGCGCATCA
Source organism: uncultured Pyrinomonadaceae bacterium (assembly GCA_964244835.1). Lineage (GTDB taxonomy): Bacteria > Acidobacteriota > Blastocatellia > Pyrinomonadales > Pyrinomonadaceae. The sequence continues at coordinate 10,429 of CAXTKJ010000056.1, read as the reverse complement.
AAAATTATCCGTTTCCGCGATTTTATGCACTGTTCAGCGATTTATTCGTCAAGATTTTTACGTTTTTGCTGCCGTTTGGTTTAATCGGGGAGATGACAAAACTCGGCATCGGCGCATCGTGGCTGATAATTCCGCTCTGCACTTTGATCGCGTGGATTTTCAACACGATGGAACAAATCGGTGATTCAAGCGAAAACCCGTTTGAAAACGCCGTCAACGACGTGCCGATGTCGGCGATCTGCCGCAACATCGAAATTGATTTGCGCGAACTGATGGGTGAAACCGAATTCCCCGAACGCATCAAAGCGGTGGACGACGTTTTGTTGTAAAAAAACTATGAAACAAAGCATCGCGCACATCGCGCTGGTCGTCGAAGATTACGACGCGGCGATTGAATTTTACACGAAGAAATTAGATTTCGTGTTATTGGAAGACACGCCGCAGTCGGAAACGAAGCGTTGGGTTCTGGTCGCGCCGAAAAATTCCGAAGGCTGTCAATTACTGCTGGCAAAAGGCGTTGGCGACGAACAAAAGTCGCGCATCGGCAACCAAACCGGCGGGCGCGTTTTTCTCTTTTTACGCACCGACGATTTTCAGCGCGATTATGAAAATTATCTAGCAAAAGGCGTAAAATTCGTCCGCGAACCGAACGTCGAGTCCTACGGAACAGTCGCCGTTTTCGCGGATTTATACGGCAATCTTTGGGATTTGGTTGAGTTTAACAATAAATAGACAGCATCTAGTTGGACTGGCAAATAAAGAAAATTTTTTATAGAAGTTTTAGTCGGATAAGTTGGTTTTTTTATGACAGAAATCTTAAAAAGGCGAAAGATTTTCAAGTGCAAAATTTGCGCTGGCGATAAGTTAGCAGAACATTTCGCCAATGATTTGAATAAAATTTCGATAAGAGGTTTGAGGCTTGTTTGTTGCCGTTGCGCTCCCAGTTTTAACCAGTTATCGCTTAACAGTCGCCGCGAGTTTCTGAAGCAGAAAATTGGTGATTATTATGGCGAAAAGCAATATATTTACGCACTTTGCGAACCCGAAACAAAAGTTGTTCGGTATGTTGGAAGAACTGATAACCCGCAACGAAGATTTAATGCACACATTCAATCACCTCGCGCTTTTGCTAAGGAGATTTGCTTTTATTCAGGCGTTTTGAAGTGTGAATGTAATTGCGACCAACACAAACTTTGGAAAAATAAAATAGACAGTAAAAGTTGGATTGCAAAGCTAATGGCAAAAGAATTGAAACCCGTTATGAAGATTTTGGAAGAAGTTGAACCCGGTTGGTTGGTTGCAGAGCGAGAAATTCGGCATATTTGTCAGTTAATAAAAGAAAATAATGAAATTCTGAACAGCGAGAACCAAAGCGAAAAAAGCCGAGTTTTAATTAAAAAGCAAATATTTTCGTTTTTGGATATTGATATTGAAGAATTAGAAATCAGCGGATTTTTGCGAAAGTTTGAATTCAGTTTGCATTTGCACGAATCCGGCTGGCGGAGAGCTTTACAGCTTCACCAAGTTTTTTCAACAGATATTGATTTGAGGTTTGATGAAAGTAATCATTGGGATAAATAATTTTAGCAAGTAGTATTTAAATGAATAAAATAAAAATCGCAATCTTCGGCGGTTCAGGCTACGGCGGCAGTGAGCTTTTGCGGATTCTGCTGTTTCATCTGAACGCGGAAATCGTGTTGGTAACGGCGAATGAACACGCGGGAAAGGCGGTCGGCGAGGTGCATAAAAATCTGTTCGGGTTGACGGATTTGCGGTTTGAAAAATCACCCGAAGATTTGTCTGCGCTCGAAAATGTTGATGTCGCGTTTTTCGCGCTCCCGCACGGTCAGGCGGTTAATTTAGTTCCGCAACTTCCTGCAAATGTTAAGGTTATTGATTTGTCGGGCGATTTTAGAATCAATGACGCGGACGTTTTCAAGCAGTTTTACAATCTCGAAAAGGCGGAAATGCAGAGCGAATTCGTTTACGGCTTGACCGAAACGAATCGGGAACAGATAAAATCGGCGAAATATATTGCCAATCCGGGCTGTTTTGCGACGGCGACTTTGCTCGCGCTTGCGCCGATGGTCAAAAGCGGTTTGCTGACGGGGAAAATTATCGTTGACGCGAAAACAGGTTCATCAGGTTCAGGCGCGAAGGCGGCGGCGAACACGCATCATCCGCAACGAATGAATTCTTTTTACGCCTACAAACCTTTTCAACATCAGCACGTCCCGGAAATCGAACAGCATTTGCGAGAAGTCGGCGAATTTTCAAGCGAATTCATTTTTATGACGCACAGTTTGCCCGTTTCACGCGGCATTTTCGCGTCGTGTTATTTGGAAACGACGAATCTTTTGACGAATGAAGACGTGCGTAATCTTTATGAATTATTTTACAAAGACGCATTTTTCGTGCGAATCGTTGACGGTTCGCCGGATATAAATTGGGTGAAAACGACGAACTTCTGCGACATCGCCGCGCATTCCAACGGCAAACAAATCGTCGTCTTTTCGGCGATTGATAATCTGGTTAAAGGCGCAAGCGGTCAAGCGGTGCAGAATATGAATCTAATGTGCGGTTTGGACGAACGAACGGGATTGAATTTGGTCGGCACGAATCCGTAAAAACGATGAAAATAATCACGAATTTTCTATTGGTGATTTTGCTGTCTGCCGCATTCGCCCCGGCGCAGACTTATGACCGCGAGCCGCTTTGGGAAAAGGAAATTGCCGCGTTTGCCGAGATTGACCGCAAGCAAACGCCGCCCGAAAACGCCGTGTTGTTTGTCGGCAGTTCTTCGATTCGGATGTGGGAAAATCTGCGGACGAGTTTCCCGAAATTGAAAGTTATCAATCGCGGTTTCGGCGGTTCGCGGCTCGAAGATGTCAATCATTATTTCAATCAAATCGTCGCGCCTTATAGACCAAAAACGATTGTTCTTTACGCCGGTGAAAACGATCTGAACGACGGCATCGCGCCGGAAACGGTTGCGGAAAATTACCGGAAATTTGCCGTGATGGTTCACGAAACAATGCCGCGCACGAAAGTCATTTACGTTTCGGTGAAACCGAGTCCGTCGCGCTGGAAATCAGCCGAACAATTTCGCCGAACGAACGAATTGATTAAAGCGCAAACTGAAAAAGATAAACACGCCGAATTCGTTGATGTTTTCAACCCGATGCTCGGCGCAAACGGCGAACCGCTGACGGATATTTTTCGGGAAGACAATCTGCATTTGAACGAAAAAGGTTATTTGATTTGGCAAAAGATTTTAGAAAAGGTTTTAAAATAATAATGAATTTCACAGAAATAGAAAATTTAGAAGAACAATTTCAAGTCGCCACTTACGCAAAGATGAACATCGCGGTTGGGCGCGGGCGCGGCGCGTGGATTTGGACAAGCGACGGCGAAAAATATCTCGATTTATACGGCGGACACGCGGTTTGCGCGACCGGACATTCGCATCCGATGGTCGTCGAAGCGTTAAAAAATCAAGCCGAAAAGGTTTTGTTTTACTCAAATCTGGTTTATTCGGAAGTTCGCGCAAAAGCGGCGGAAAAGTTGGTTTCCGTCGCGCCCGATTCGATGACGAAAGCGTTTTTCTGCAATTCAGGGACGGAAGCGAACGAGAACGCGATGCGGATGGCGCGGTTTGCAACGAAGCGCGAAAAGGTTATCACGTTTTCCGGCGGCTTTCACGGTCGCACGGCGGACGCGATTTCGGCGACGTTTTTAGGGAAATACCGCGAACTTGGGCGACCGAATGTGCCGCATCACGTCTGCGCGGAATTCGGCGACATCGAATCGGTTCGCGCTCTGGCTGACAGAGAAACGGCGGCGATAATGCTTGAGCCGATCCAATCAATGGCGGGCGTAACGGAAGCCGCGCCGGAGTTTTTCAAAGGTTTGCGCGAAATCTGCAACGAACACGGCATCGTTTTGATTTTTGACGAAGTGCAGACCGGCATCGGGCGCACGGGAAACTGGTTTTTTTCGGGTTCGGATTTAGCCGGAAACGTCGAAGCCGACATTATCACACTGGCGAAAAGTTTGGGCAGCGGCGTTCCGGTCGGCGCGTGTTTAGTTAATTCGTGTATCTCCGAAGTCATCAAAACAAACGATTTAGGGACGACGTTCGGCGGCGGAATGTTGGCGATGGCGGCGGTTTCGGCGACGCTCGAAGCGATTGAAACGGACGCGATGCGGGAAAATATCGCGGAAATCGAAAACTATCTGCGCGAGCGTCTAAAGGAAATCGAAGAAGTAAAAACTCTGCGCGGCAAAGGCGGGCTTTTGGGCATCGAATTTAATGAAAACTGTAAGCCGTTTCACGCGAAATTGCTCGAAAATAAAATTATTACGGGAACTTCGAGCGATCCGAATGTGTTGCGTCTTTTGCCGCCGCTGTGTGTAAAAAAAGAGGAAATTGATTTACTAATCGAGGTTTTGGCAAAAAATCACAGGGCAGAAACCCGCGCGTAAGCAAGGGTGTGCCGCGCAACAGAAAGCACCCTTGCTTACGCGCGGGTTTCTGCCATTTAAAATTATGGAAAAAGTAGTTTTTCTTTTCGATGTTGATAATACTCTGCTCGACAACGACCGTGTTTCCAAAGACTTACGCAGTTTTTTGGAAGCGGAAGTCGGCGAAAAAAGAAGTGATCGTTATTGGGAAATTTTCGAGGAATTGCGAAACGAACTCGGTTACGCTGATTATCTCGGCGCGTTGCAGCGTTACCGCGTCGAAAATCCATACGATTCGCACTTGCTCGCCGTTTCGATTTATCTGGTCAATTATCCGTTTGCCAACAGGTTGTTTCCTAATTCGCTCGACGTTCTGGAACACTGTAAAAAATTCGGCAAAGTCGTGATTTTGTCGGATGGCGATGTAGTCTTTCAGCCGCGCAAAGTCGAGCGTTCGGGTTTGCTTGAAGCGGTCGAGAAAAATGTTTTGATTTATATTCACAAAGAAAAAGAACTGCACGATGTCGAACGGCGTTACGCGGCGGAACATTACGTTTTGGTTGACGATAAACTTCGCATTCTGTCGGCGATTAAAGAAGTTTGGGGCGCAAAAGTGACGACGGTTTTTCCGCGTCAAGGGCATTACGCTTACGACGAAAAGGAGATTGCAAAATATCCGGCGGCTGATATTACGATTGAGCGAATCGGCGATTTGCTGAATTTTGATGCAGAACAATTAAAGGCAGAAACCCGCGCGTAAGCAAGGGTGCTTTAATGTTCCGCGTCGCACCCTTGCTTACGCGCGGGTTTCTGCCTCCTTTAAAATTATGGAATATGAATATGATTACAACGACTTTCCGCTGGCATATTTGATAACTTTACGCACTTACGGAACTTGGTTGCACGGCGAAGAAAAACTTTCGGTTGACCGGCACGGATTCAATATTTATGGAACTCCGCGCCGTGAAATGAATGCGAAGTTAAAAAATTCAATGCTTCAAAAAATGAAACAAAAGCCGTTTCTGCTTGATGAAAACTGTTGTCAAAGCGTGGAGATTACTATCTCGGAAGTGTGTGAACATCGCGGATATAAACTGCAAGCGATAAATGTCAGAAGCAATCATATTCACGTTGTCGTGTCGGCGCAGGTGAAACCCAAATTAGTTATCGAAGCGTTCAAAAGTTACACAACTCGACGACTGCGCGAAGATTTATTTGTCGGTCAGGAAACAAAAGTCTGGGCGCGTGGGAAAAGCCGAAGATATTTATGGAAGCCGCGAAATGTTTCTTTGGCAATCGAATACGTTTTGTATAGTCAGGGCGATGTCATACCTGACATTGACGGTTGTCCCGAAGTTGACGATTGAGCGAGTTTTGCACCCTTGCTGACGCGCGGGTTTCTGCCTTTTTCTGATAAAATTTCCAATGAATAATTTTCTAAGAACATCAGATTTTTCACGCGCCGAACTCGAAGAAATTATCGAATCGGCAATTCAATTCAAAAAAGGTGAAATCGCCGATAGAAGTTTGAGCGGAAAATCCGTCGCGCTCGTGTTTTTTAATCCGAGTTTGCGGACACGCGCTTCGATGCAGATCGGGATTTATGAACTCGGCGGAAACGCGGTGATTTTGGAGCCGGGAAATACGAGTTGGACGCTCGAACATCGGGAAGGCGCGGTGATGGACGGCGACAAAACCGAGCATTTGAGAGAGTTTGTCGGCGTTTTGGAAAGATATGTCGCGGCAATCGGCGTGCGGACTTTTGCGGAATTGAAGGATTGGGAAGCGGAACGGATCGAACCGATACTGTCGGCGTTTGAGAGGTATTCGACGAAACCGATTATCAATCTCGAATCGGCGATGCACCATCCTTGTCAGGCGATGGCGGATATGATGACGATTCGGGAACAGTTCGGCGAAACGAAAAAGAAAGTATTGTTGACGTGGGCGTGGCATCCGAAACCTTTGCCGATGGCTGTGCCGAACTCGTTTGCGCTCGCCGCCGCGCAGTTCGGACACGATGTTTGTATCGCGCATCCGAAAGGTTATGAACTCGATACGGAATTGATCGAAACGATTCGCCGGCAGTCGGCAGAAGCGGGCGGCAGTTTAGAAATCGTCAACGAAATTGATGAAGCGTTTGACGATGTTGAAGTCGTCTATGCGAAAAGTTGGGGAAGTTTTCGGCATTACGGCGACGCGAACGCGGACATGCGGGAGCGTGAAATATATCGTGAAAAATGGATCGTTGACGAAGCGAAAATGCGGAAAACGAACGACGCGATTTTTATGCACTGTCTTCCCGTGCGGCGCAATGTTATCGTTACCGACGGCGTGATTGATTCGGCAAATTCGGTTGTTTTGGACGAAGCCGAAAATCGCCTGCACGTCCAGAAAGCGATTCTGAAACGGTTAGTGAAAAGTGAAAAGTGAAAAACTAAAAGTTAAAGAATTATTTTTTAGTTTTCAATTTTTCACTTTTCACTTTTAGTTTTTCACTTAATTTATGGATACACAAAAATTAGATTTACTGCGCGAAGCTCTGCCTTACATTCAAAAGTTCAAAGGCAAAACCTTCGTCGTCAAATTTTCCGGCAAAGTTACTGAAGACAAGGAAAATCTCGCGTCGCTGGCGGAAGAATTAGCGTTATTACATCAGGTCGGGATTAAAATCTGCGTCATTCACGGCGGCGGCAAACAGTTGTCGGAATTAGCCGGAAAATTGGGCGTGGCGCAAACCGTGATTGACGGTCGGCGCGTTACCGACGACGAAACTTTGGATCTGGCGAAAATGATTTTTGCGGGCAAAATCAATACGGAAATTCTCGCCGCGCTGCGCCGTCGCGGAACGGCGGCGGTCGGGCTTTCAGGCATTGACGGCAACATCGTTCACGCCGAAAAACGTCCGCCGAAAGAAGTCTTGAATCGGCTGACGGGACGCAGCGAAACGGTTGATTTCGGTAACGTCGGCGACGTTTTAAATATCAACGCGCATCTTTTGACGCTGCTGCTCGACAGCGATTATATGCCGATTGTTTCTTCGTTGGGCGCGGACGACGACGGGCAGATTTTCAATATCAACGCCGACACGATTGCCTCTGAAATCGCCGCGCAACTGCAAGCCGAAAAACTCGTTTTGCTGTCGGATGTCAACGGAATTTATCTCGACCCGACGAATCCCGAAACTAAAATTTCGCGCCTCAGCATCGCCGAAGCCGAAGCGTTAATCGAAAGCGGCGCGGCGCACGGCGGAATGATTCCGAAACTGCAAAGTATTATTAGCCTCTTAAAACGCGGCGTAAAATCGGCGCATATCATTAGCGGCGCACAACGTAACGCGCTTTTATCGGAAGTTTTCACGGATCGCGGCGAAGGAACTATGTTTACTTCAGAAAATTGATTTATGTTTTTACAGGAAATTTCTTTATCATACAAAATATTGAGGTAGTTAAATATGCTCTTTTTTGCATCAGAATCTGATCGCGTTATAAAAATTATCTAGTGAATTTCGACGAAAAGAAGGGGTCAAAATATGAATCAGACGAAATTAAGAATTGATTAGAAAAGTTGGAAGATAAAAATGAATGCAAGCAGTATAAGAACATTATTAAGGTTTAGATATTTTCTTTCGGTGTTTATCACAATTTTATATCTTTCTTATAAAAGTTGGATTTATAGTGATGCTTATTACATTGATTTTATACCTCTTTTTATCTCAGCAATCTTAATATTAGTTGTTAATCGTTGGTTGTATCGAGCTTTAATTTTACTGAATGTGGTTGTTTTATCAAGACAATTGAATTACATCATCGGAAACTGTTTAGAAAGGTTTCCAACCGATACTCTCACAAACAGTTATTATTGGTTAATTGATATGCCCGCCTTTCATTGGTGTCTTATCTTTTGGGTATTACAAATGAATTTAATTATTTATTTGATCACAGTAGAAATTAAATTTTACAAGAATAGAAATAATTTAGGGTGAATAATGAAAAAAGTTGGATTTGTCAGCCTCGGCTGCCCGAAAAATTTGGTTGATTCGGAAGTGATGATGGGGCAGTTGAAAGCGGCTGGCTACGAAATTACGAATAATCAGGAAGAAGCCGACACCGTAGTCGTCAACACCTGCGGTTTTATCGAATCGGCAAAGCAGGAATCTATTGACGCGATTTTGGAAGCGACCGGCGCAAAGGCGCACGGCAGGGCGAAAAGAGTCGTCGTCGCCGGTTGTCTGGTTGAACGCTACCGCGATGATTTGATGAAAGAATTGCCGGAAGTTGACGCATTTATCGGCACTAACGAACTCGGACGAATTCTCGAAGCGGCGGACGAAAAAGTTAATTTCAAAGAATTTGCGCTGTCGCCAATCGGCAACAAATCGGCGACTTATCTTTATGATTTCGACACGCCGCGCCATCGCGCCACCGAATCGCATACGGCGTTTATCAAAATCGCCGAAGGTTGTGATCGTCCGTGCGCGTTTTGTTCGATTCCCGGAATGCGCGGCTCGTTTCGTTCGCGCCGCTTCGGTTCGATTTTGAAGGAAGCCGAAGATTTAGCGAAACAAGGCGTGAAGGAAGTTGTTTTAATCGCGCAGGATTCTTCGCGGTTCGGTGAAGATTTAGGCGAAGTTGACGCGCTGGCGAAACTGATTCGTGCGCTTGGCGAGGTTGAAGATTTGGAATGGATTCGCGTGATGTATGCGTATCCGACGCATATTTCCGACGCATTCTTAGCCGCCATCGCGGAAACCCCGAAAGCCGTTAAATATCTCGATATGCCGTTACAGCACGGCTCGCGCAATGTTTTGAAATTAATGAAGCGCGGCGGAACTCGTGAAAGTTTGGAGAAATTGATTCGTCGAGTGAGAGAAAAAGTTTTGGGAATCACGATTCGCACAACTTTCATCACAGGCTTTCCGGGCGAAACAGAAGAAGATTTTGAAGAATTAATGGCGTTCGTACGAAACTGCGAATTCGATAATGTCGGCGTGTTTACATACTCCGACGAAGAAGGAACGGCGGCGTTTGATTTGCCAAACAAAGTTGATGCGAAAACCGCCAAACGCCGCCGTGCAACGCTGATGAAAGAACAGGCGAAAATCAGTAAAAAGAAAAATAAATCGAAAGTAGGCAAAACTTTCAAAGTGCTTTTTGAAGGATTGTCGCAGGAATCCGATTTACTTTTTCAAGGACGGCTGGAAGGTCAGGCGCAGGAGATTGACGGGTATATTCTAATTAACGATATGCCGGAAGATTTCAATCCGCAAGTCGGCGCAATTTACGACGTAAAAATTTCCGAAGCCCATAACTACGACTTGATTGGCGAGATTATCGGCTTATAAATTGTGTCTTTTATTTACAACCATAAACGCAAAAAAGCCTGTTCAAATTTGAACAGGCTTTTCTTATATTAAATCCGGCAACTTCCTACTTTCCCACACCTGAAAGATGCAGTATCATCGGCTCTAGCAGGCTTAACTTCCGTGTTCGAGATGGGAACGGGTGTGACCCTGCCGATAAAATCACCGGAAAACTGGTAAATATCAAAATGACAACTGAAATAGATAATCTTGACAAATTGCGATTTGAATATAAAATTTGCTAGTCAGTAAATTTTATGGTCAAGCCTTGGGACTATTAGTGCTGGTCAACTAAACATATTACTATGCTTACATCTCCAGTCTATCAACGTGGTAGTCTTCCACGAGTCTCACTGGCAGAATTAATCTCAGGTCTGGCTTCACGCTTAGATGCATTCAGCGTTTATCCATGCTCGACATAGCTACCGTGCGATACCACTGGCGTGATAACACGTACACTAGAGGTCAACCCAACCCGGTCCTCTCGTACTAAGGTCAGATTCCTTCAATTCTGCTGCGCCCACACCAGATAGGGACCGAACTGTCTCGCGACGTTCTGAACCCAGCTCACGTACCACTTTAATCGGCGAACAGCCGAACCCT
>CAXTKJ010000055.1:7272-34864 GCA_964244835.1 uncultured Pyrinomonadaceae bacterium | reverse complement strand
TTACTCCGACGCATCAGACCATTACTCCGACGCATCAGACCATTACTCCGACGCATCAGACCATTACTCCGACGCACGGGAATAAAGGTCTGATGCGTCGGAGTAATGGTCTCACGCGGCGTTCTGCGTCTCTGGATGGCGAAAAGCGGCAGCTATTTATTCAAAATTTCCTGAATGTCCTCGATCAGCGCGTCCGGCTCGAACGGTTTGGTGTGATATTTTTGAAATCCGGCATCGGCGGCTTTGCGCTTGTCTTCGCTGGCGGCGAACGCGCTCAACGCCATCGCCGGAATGTTGCCGCCGTCTTTGACAGGCATTTTTCTGACGCGGCGAATCAGCGAATAGCCGTCTTCTTCGGGCATCGCCAAATCGGAAATGATGATGTCGGGCAAGTCGTTTTCTGTTTCGCGCAAAAGGATTAAAGCCTTCTGCGCCGATTCCGCGCTTTTAACCGCCGCGCCGTTTTGTTCGAGGAAAAGATGCAGCACTTCACGCGAATCGGTATCATCTTCGACGACCAGAATTTTAATTTCCGCCAACGGTTTCGACGATACGGCGGAGCTTTGCAGATTGCCAGTCGCCGGTTTTATTTCCGCGCCGTCGAGCGGCAAAGTTATCGTAAAAGTCGCACCCTGCCCGATGCCCGCGCTTTCGGCGGCGACCGTGCCGTTATGTTTTTCCGAAAGAATTTTGACGATTGACAAGCCGAGACCGAGACCGCTGCGGTTGCGCGAAGTTTGATTATCGCCCTGCTGAAACTGCTGGAAAATAGTCGGCAGCGATTCCGCGTCAATGCCCTGACCGTTATCGGTAACGGAAACTTTCGCGGCATTCGCGGCGGTTTCCAGTTTGATTTCGATGGTGCCGCCGTCAGACGTGAATTTCAGCGCGTTCGACAGCAGGTTGCTGAAAATCTGCTGTAATCTGATCGAATCGCCGAACACGCCGACGCTTTCGCGGTCGGCTTTAAATTGCAAATTGATTTTCCGCGCCGCCGCCGCCGGAAGCTGCGCGAGATAAATGCCTTCAACGACTTCGTAAAGATTCAAAGGGCGCATTTCGAGCCGCATCTTACCCGAAGCGACGCGCGACGAATCAACCAGATCGTCAATCAGTTTCGCCTGCGAACGCGCACTCTTCTCAATGGTTTCGAGCGCGTTGCGGTGCGTCGTTTCGTCAACCTTTTTGTTAAGCAGAATCTTCGTCCAGCCGAGAATCGCGTTCAGCGGCGAGCGCAGTTCGTGCGACACGACGGCGAGGAAAAAATCTTTGGCGCGGTTGGCTTCCTCGGCTTCGCTGCGGGCTTTCTTTTCGCGGTCATAAACCTTCGTCAGTTCTTCATTGGCGAGTTTTTTATCGGTAACTTTCCGCACGATGCCCATCATCGTATTCGGCACGCCTTCCGCGTCGAGAAAAGATTTGCCGCGTGCCGCGATCCAATGAATGTTGCCGTCCGCATAAACGACTCGATATTCGATGTCATATTCTTTGCCGTTAATCTGCGACTCTTCGAGCGCGGCTTTCACCCGTTCGAGGTCTTCCGGGTGAACGACATCGAGAAATTTGCGAAACGTGAAAATCTCCTGAGAAGAAAGTTCAAACAGTTCGTTGCATTTCGGAGTCGAATAAATTTTATCTTCAACTAAATCCCAGAACCACAAACCGATCTCCGCGTTTTCGGCGGCGAACAACAGCCGCTCGCTGCTTTCTTTGTAAAACTCGATTTCCTTTTCACGCGAAGTAACTTCCTGAGCGCAAAAGAAAATCACGCCGTCATCGGAAATCGAATGCAGATAAAATTCGATGTTGATGATTTCGTCGGCACTGACTCTGAAATCAATCAGAGACTTTGAATGAGTTCCTTTCGCCGCTTCCGCGACGGCGTTTCCGAGCCTTTCCGCCGTGTGTTCCGATGCTTGCCAATAGACGGTTTCGGAAAATTTCTGCCCGATCAATAATTGCGGGTCGGTCGTCGTGCGCTCGAAAACTTTGCCTTCCAAGCTCAAAACAAAACCTTCGGAAGTGAGCGTTCCGAAAAAGGCGAAGACGTTTCGGAATATCGTCCGGCTCTGATTATCAAAAGAAATTTCCATAATTTTACGCCGGAATCGTCAGCTGTTTTTTATTCCGATTCCGATACTAAATACCATAAGACATCGGCATCTCTCGCGGCAACCGCCGTTTTTAATGCCGCGCCCAAAATAAAACCCCGTCCTGCCACATCAAGGTCGGGGTTCACAAAAAGGTTTTCCGCCTTTTACAAAGCGCACTGACTCAATAGTCGTGCCGTAGATCAAACGCCCGAAAAGTATGAATTCGATACAAAAAATCGAGATTTTGACAAATGCTTTTCCCTAACTGCCATTCTCTGGAAATCAGCGTATCGAATCGTTGCGAAATATCGTTCGAAGGTTCCTTTTGAAAAAAGGCTGTTTTCCGCAAACCACGATTTCTACTGTATTTAACTGAAATGGCACACTCATTGCCAAAAGGCTAACTCGTAGTAGATGAATCAGCATAGTTTATCTTCTTTTTGGGTACGGGGAGAGTGAAGAATAAAGAGGCAAGAGGTTAGCTTGCCTCTTTTATTTTGCGCCCGATTATCTTTACTGATTCCTGTCATATCCGCCTGCCTGATGTTTATTTTTATAAAATTTTTAATTTCTCGTCGCTGACTGACTTGAAAACAACAGCGATAATTTTCTACTCTAAATACGGACAGTGAATTAGGAATCGAAAAAACCGCTTCTGCATAATGCGTTCTCCTCTGCAAAAGTTCCGTCGGCTTAATTTACAAGGGATTCAAAAAAATTTAATCAAAGGGAATTTATGGCGAATAAAGCATTAGTAATTGATGATGATTTGGCGACTCTGGAATTAATGAAATTCCAGCTGGAGTCCGAAGGCTTTCAGGTTTCGACGGCGGAACGCGGGGAAAACGGGATTAAACTGGTCGAGGAAAAAGAATTCGATATTATTCTCACCGACCTTAATCTGCCGGATTTTAACGGCATCGAAATGGTGCGCCGGTGCAAGGAACTCGCGCCGGACACGGAAATCATAATGATTACCGGCGACGGTTCGATGGACAAAGCCATCGAAGCCACCAAAGCCGGCGCGTTTCACTACATCGAAAAACCCATCGAATTTGAAGAGTTAATTCTTTTAATCGGCAAAGCGATTGACCGCAAACGTCAGTCGGCGGAAATCAAGGAACTGCGCGGCAAACTCGCCTCGCGCAACTCTTACGAAGGCGTGATCGGCGGCAGCCGTTCGATGCAGGACATTTACGAAATCATCGAATCGGTCGCCGAATCAGACGCGAATATTTTGATTCTGGGCGAATCCGGCACGGGTAAAGAAGTCATCGCCAACGCCATCCATTATAAAAGCCACCGCTCGAAAAAACCTTTCGTTAAATTAAACTGCTCGGCTTTACCGAAAGAATTGATCGAATCCGAACTTTTCGGGCATAAAAAAGGTTCGTTTACCGGCGCAATCGGCGACAAGGAAGGTTTTCTCGCCCGCGCCAACGGCGGCAGTCTTCTGCTCGACGAAATCGGCGAGATGCCGATGAGTTTGCAGCCGAAACTTCTGCGGGTTTTGCAGGAAAGAATTTATTACCGCGTCGGCGACGACAAACCGCAGACGGTTGATTTTCGCCTGATTTCTTCCACCAACCGCAATCCGTTCGACGCGATTCAGGACGGCAATCTGCGCGAAGATTTGTATTACCGAATCAACACCATCGAAATAAAAATTCCGCCGCTGCGCGAGCGAATGGAAGACGTGCCGATGCTCGCCGAACATTTTCTGGACATTTACGCCGAAAAATACAAACGCGAGACGAGCGAATTTTCCGAAAGAGCCTACGACCAGATGCTGAATTACAGTTGGCGCGGCAACGTCCGCGAGCTTCAGCACGTCATCGAGCGGGCGATTTTGTTATCGAAGGGCGGGAAAATCAACGAACTGAACATTCCGAAAAATCTGGACGGCGCGATTTCGATGGCGAATATTCCGCGAAACGTCGGCAAGCCGACTATTGCGGCAGACGGCGCAGCGGAGAAAATTTCAGCGGGCGGCAGTTTTCCGACCGCCGCTGAAACGGATTTGTCGGGCGATAACTTATTTGAAAAAGTCGGGAAATTTATCGTCGAGAATCTGCCAGAACCGACCGACGGCGCGGAACAGAACGATGTATTTAATTCGCTGGAAAGCGGTGTCGTTTTAGCCGCGCTGAAACGCACGAACGGCAACAAACAAGCCGCTGCCAATTTGTTAGGATTGTACCGTCCGCGACTTTACGGAATGATCAAACGCCACAATATTGACGATAAAATTTAAGTGTCGAAAGCCAAACGCAAAACTAGAACAGGTTGTCAGCCTGTTCTACTTTCTACATAACTTTTATTGTAAATTGATTGAAAAGTTTCAGGGAGAATCAACTTTTCCTACTTTGAATTAGCAGCGGTCGGAACTTTGATTTCCACATTAATATCCTTAGTATCTTTTTTGTCTCCCTTGAGAACTACAAAATAAATTGCGCCGGCAATAATGGCGACGATAATAATCATCGTAACTGCCCAAATCAAATTGTTGCCGGTACTGTTTTCACCTTCCATAAATTTATACTCCCTTTTTAGAATGTTTTTGATTTTACTCTCTGCCGAGAGATAATCGGAGATTCGAGAGCAAACACAGTGCCAGTTGTTTGATTGACGATTTTCCTGCCTGCAACCACATTTGAAACAGGTTTATCTGAAAATTCGACTTCCGGCATTGCATCGAATTTATACAACATCGTCGGACTCGCCTGTAAAGTAATCATACAAATTATTGCAACCAAAGAGTTTTTGTAAAAAGATTCGACGGATTAGATGATTATCAAAACAATCCGTCGGAACTTATCGGGAAAATTTTGACGGCATAACTATTGCTCCAAACGTATCTTCAAGATTTAGCGTTTTATCTCTGATTCCTTTTAATCAAATCAGAGACGGAGTTCATTTGAAGTGCCGCAATCTTTGAGTAAATTACGAGAGAGAAGTAAATCGGCGAGTTTTCCGTATCTGGTGCTGGCGGTTTCTTTGCTGCTAACTTTAGCCGTCGCTTACAATTTTCATCAGGGCGCGAAAAATAAAGATAAAATAAGATTTGCCGGCGAAACGAATCGTTTGCGCGCGACGATTGAAAACAAGATAAACCTATATATCGCCTTGCTCAAAGGTGGACGCGGATTCATCGAATCAAATAATTCCATCAACCGCAAGAACTTTTCCGAATACGTCCGCAGTCTCGAACTGGAAAAAAATTACACGGGCATCGAAGGCATCGGCTATATCGAAATGATTTCCGCTGCCGACCGCGCCGCTTTCGTCGAAAAGATTCGGGCGGAAGGCGATGCCGGTTTTAATATATTTCCTGCCGCCGAAAAGCCGAATTATCAGGTCATTACTTATCTCGAACCGTCTCCGAACCGCTCGCAGCAAATCGTCGGGTTCGATATTTTGTCGAATCAGGAATGGAGCGAAGCGGCAAACCGCGCCGCCGTGTCCGGCGAGGCGGCAGCGAGCGGCAAGGTTACGCTCGCGCCGGAATCGGGAAGCGGTGCGCCGACGGGATTTCTGATTTATCTGCCGGTCTATAAAAACGGCGGTTCGATAGGCGGTGATAAAACAAAGAAAGTCAGCGGTTTTATTTTCAGTCCGTTTCGTGCCGACGAATTTTTGCGGGAAGTGCAGAACAATCAGCCGAATTCGGACATTGCGATAAAAATTTACGACGGGAATACCAATGACGCGAACCTTCTGATGCAGACTGCCGGAGAAACTAACAATGCTGCCGAAAATCGGGGCGGAGACGTTTATTCGGCGCAAAAAGAGCTGGATGTCAGGGACGAAAACTGGATTATTCAATTTGAAGCCGCGCCCGCTTTTACCGCGCAGTCGGGCGTTAGCTGGACACCTCTGATTTTAATTACCGGCGTGGTTTTGAGCCTTCTGCTTTTCGGGATGACTTATTGGGAAACCTTTGCCCGGATCGAATTGCAGACGACCGCCCTCGAACTGTCCGAACTCGAACAGCAAAAACAAGGATTGTTAGAAAAGGAACAAAAAGCAAGGCTTTCGGCGGAGCAAGCGAACCGCACGAAGGACGAGTTTATCGCAGTCGTTTCGCACGAATTGCGAACGCCTCTGAATACGATTGCCGGCTGGACGAATATCCTGAAAAGCGCGGAGTTGTCGGGCAATACGAAAAAAATGGCACTCGAAAAGATCGAAAAAAATCTCCGCTCGCAGACGAAACTGGTCGAAGAACTGCTCGACTATTCGCAGATCGTTTCCGGCACCGCCAAACTCGAAGCGAAGGAATTCGTCTTTGCCGAAGTTTTTGAAAATGTGTTTTCCGAAATCAATTTAGCGGCGCAGGAAAAAAAAATCGAATTTCTCAAAGACAACCGATTAAACGGTCAAAGGATTCTCGGCGACGAAAATAAAATCAAACTGGTCATCTATAACGTCCTGAACAATGCGATTAAATTTACCGACGCGGGCGGCAAAGTCGAAACCGCCATAAGCGAAGACGACGGTGAAATCTCGATGCGCGTCGAAGACAACGGCAAGGGCATCAACCCCGATTTTCTACCGATCATCTTCGACCGTTTCACTCAGGCGGACAGTTCCAGCACACGCGGTTCGGGCGGTTTAGGATTGGGACTGACGGTTTCTTATCATATCGTCAAACTTCACAACGGAAAGATTGAGGCGGAGAGCGAGGGCGAGGGAAAAGGCTCGGTGTTCACGGTCAAACTTCCGGCTTTAGCAAAGCCAGCCTGATCTTTCTTTAAGCCGATCAACCATATCGTTTCGATTGACTCTTATTTGATTCAGGAAAACCATTTCGCAGCCCGAATCAGACAGCCGAAATTTTGCTAACTGCCCGAAAGAACAGCGGTTTCGTAAATAAATTGTTCGATGGCATAGGTCTTGCAAACTCGACCGCGTAAATAAAAGACTTTCCGATAACTATTCCAACTAAGTCTTAAAATTTTGGAGGATTACAATGAGAAAATTTTTGATAAATACTTATTCATTATTCGTATTTTTAGGTTTAATTTCAGCGGCGACCGTCGTACAGGCGCAAGTCCGCCCGTATCGCGTAACCGACCGGCAGGTTTTGACAGTGCTGACGCGCATCGAAACCAATACGGGCATTTATAAACAGCAGGTTTCCAACGCCCTTCGGCGCGGGACTCTGAGCAGCGGCGACAGCGAGACGACTTTTAACGATTCCGTTGCCGAGTTTGAAACGGCGACAACTAATGTGAATGAAAATTTCGATTCGCGCCGTTCGACTTCAGCAGATGTCGAAGATTTACTGAATCGCGCCAACGACATTGACCAGTTTATGCAGAGAAACCGTCTGAACCAGACGGCGCAGCGTACCTGGACGACGATTCGCACCGATCTGGGAACCTTGGCGAATTATTATAATGTCAGTTGGAATTGGAACAATAACGGCAATCAAAATACGGGTTCTTATCCGCCTCCGACGACCGGCGGAACCAGACCGTATCGGGTTTCCGACAGCAATGTGAAGACGCTCATTTCGCGCATCGAAACGCGCACCGATGCGTACAAACGCGAAGTCAACACGGCTCTCGACCGCAGCGTGATGAACAACACTCGCAGCGAAGATTCCATCGTCGCTTACATCAGCGATTTTGAAAATGCGACGGATAAATTAAGACAAAATTTCGATTCGCGCCGCTCAGTCTCAGAAGATGTCGAGGAAATTTTGAACCGCGCTTATTACATTGACGGTTTTATGCGCGACTATCGTTTGACGGCGACCGCTGAAAGTCAATGGCGGCTCGTTCGCACTGATTTGGATACGCTTTCGACTTATTACAATGTCAGTTGGAATTGGAATCGGCAGAATAACGGCAACACATTCGATACCGGTCTGACCGGAACTTATCGTTTGAACACGAGCCAGAGCGATAATGTCGCCGACATCGTTGATCGTTCGACGGCGACCGCGACGACCAATGTCCGCGACCGTCAGCGGCAGAACCTTGAAAGACGTTTGTCTTCGCCCGACACTTTGGCGATTGAAAAACGCGGCAAACAGGTAACGATTGCTTCGACCACTTCGCCGCAGGTTACGTTCAACGCCGACGGCGTGGCGCGAACCGAAACGACCGCCAACGGGCGTTCCGTCAAAATAACGGCGACGACCAACTACGACGGTGTTTCTTTAAACTATGAAGGCGACCGCGCCAACGATTTCTACGTTAATTTCAACAAAACGAACAACGATCAGTTAAGAGTCGTGCGTCGTCTCTATCTGGAAAACAGAAATGAAACGATCACGGTGGCGAGTGTCTATGACAAAATCAGCCCGACCGCCGATTTGTCGCTGAACGGAAATCAAAACACCGGTGTCAATATCGGCAATATCAACGATTATATTATTTCCAACAACACGAAACTGACGGCGCGTTTGACCACGCCGGTTTCGACGAAGGTCAGTCAGAACGGCGACCGTTTCCAGATGGAAGTTACTTCGCCGTCGCAGTATGACGGCGCGATTATCGAAGGGCGCGTGGCAAAAGCCGAGCGTTCGGGACGAGTTTCGGGCAGAGCGAACATCTCGCTCGAATTCGACACGATTCGGCTTCGCAACGGTCAAACGTATCGCTTTGGCGGCATCGTTGACGACGTAACTAATCCCAACGGCGAAAAAGTTACCGTCAACAACGAAGGCACGGTGCGCGATAACAATCAGACGACGAAAACCGTCACGCGAGCGGGAATCGGCGCGGCACTCGGTGCAATTATCGGCGCGATTGCGGGCGGTGGTTCGGGCGCGGCAATCGGTGCCGGTGTCGGTGCGGGCGCGGGCGCGGGTTCGGTGATTTTGCAGGGACGCGATGATGTTGAACTCAATGAAGGAACGACGTTTTCGATCACGGCGAGTGCGCCGAACAGCGTCAGGTAAATTCCAGGAAAATTAAAACCTGAAAAGGCGAGCCGCAATGCTCGCCTTTTTTGTGAATTCATACAAGGTGATGTTTCGTAATCATACATCGCTTTGAAACTTTGCGTATGCCAACCTTGCAAAATTCAACTGCTTTCGACTCTAAAAACTGGCACGGCGATTGAATAGCGGCGGAGTAGGAATTAAAGCGAAGTAACATTGCAGATTTCTACTTAAACAAGGGCAAATTAACGAACAAGGGGCAGGTGAACGGGATTTTCTCAAATGCCTTCGGCAATTATCTTTTATAAGATTGAGAGAATTCCGTTCAAATTTTTCTATCCAAATCTTTATGCAAAACGAAACCAAAAACGATCAGGAAAAAGTCCCGGACGTGAACCGGCAGGGTTGGAACGTCGAAGAAGTTTCCGAAGAATCGGTCAATAAGCCTTCCGACGAAATCACGCGCGAAGTTCTGCGCGGCGATGAAACAAAAGGCGATGCCGACGACCGCGATGTAGTCGGCGGCGTTGACTCCAACGATACACCGCAGGGACGCGAGGAAGCCAAAAAAGACGAAACACGGAGCGATAAATAAAAATGGTTGATAACAAACTGGCTCAGGAAGAAGCGATGCGCGTCGCCAGTTACGAGGCGATAAAATCCGATGTCAAATCGGAAGTCGGCGGAGAAATCGCCGCCGAAGCCCAGCGTCCGAGCGTCGGCGAATCGGAAAGAATTGATCACATCGCCGGAAATATGCGGCAGAAAGCAGTCAGCGAAGTCGTCGAGACCGAGCGTGAAGTCGAACGCGGACGCGCTTTGGCGAGAGTTTCGCAAATTATAGATTACATCTTCTTCGTTATTTACGGTTTGTTAACCGTTCGTCTGCTTCTCGAATTATTCGCCGCCAAGGAAAACGCCGGATTCGTCAAATTTATCAAATCGGCGACCGGACTTTTATACGCGCCGTTTCAGGGCATTATGCCGAGTCCGTCGAAAGACGGTTTTACATTGGCGTTGCCGATCATCGTCGCCATCGTCGTCTATATGCTGATTCATTTTGCGATCAACGGCTTGTTGAGAATTTTCGCGCATCGCAAAACGGCGATTTAGAAATTTATGACGACTGCCTTTCAAAAGAATAAATCGGAGATTCTGCCGCGAATCGCTAAAGCCGACAAAGCAGCAGCGCGGGAGTGTATAGATTCTTACGGCGCGTTGGTTTGGGCGTTGGCAAAGCAGGCAATCACTTCAAACGAAACGGCGGAAAAAGCCGTGCAGGAAATTTTCCTCGACATTTGGGCAAACGCATCTTTCTACGATTTGGAAGTCTCGGACGAAAAAGTCTGGATTGCGATGATTGCTCACCGTCGTCTGGAAAAATACGCGGCAGAAGTCATTTTATAGTCAACTTACTTACTGCAATCAAAAAATCAAGATAAATTTTCAGCCGTTACTGCACCATAAACTTTGCAACAAACGGCTTTTTTGTGCGAAGATGTTGCCGTTTCACAAAACCTTCAAACTCGGAGAAACTTCGCAATGCAAATATATACGCTCGTTTTAAATTTCCTAAACGTCGCTTCGCTGTCTGTTTTTATTTTTCTTTTCAATATAACAATCGCCGCTCAGAACGCTCCGACCGTTCAAACGGCGAACGTGCCAAACGCCGTCGCCGAACTTCGTGAACTTTATTTTAAGCGCGATTATGAAGGCGGCTATCAGCGCGGACAGAATTTAATTAAACAATTTCCCGACGATATTGAATTGCAGGCGTGGTTTATTCTCAACACGGCGCGTAACGAGATGAGCGCGGAAGCCGTCGAGACTGCCGAGAAGCTCGTTGAGAACAAAAAGGATTCCGCGTGGGCGAACTTCGCGCTCGCTCACGCTTATATTCGCAACGCGCAGTATAACAAAGCACTTCCCGTCGCCGAAAAAGTTCTTCAGCTTGAACCGGACAACGAGGAATTTATTTTTCTCTATAATTCGGCTTTACTCTCGCTCGAACGATACGATGAAATTTACGTGCTGCTCGATAAAAACTCGTCGAAAATAAAAGATAAGGCGCGGTCGCAGCTCGCTCGCGCCGAAGCCCGATACCGGCAGGCGACCGGCGATAAACCGGACGCAGAGAAGAAAAAATCGAGCTTTGAAAATTTCGCCAAAGCCGTCGAATTAAACCCGGATTCGGTCGGCGCGAATTATATTTACGGCTATTATCTGAACTCCGAAAAACGATATGCCGAAGCCTTGCCGCCGCTGAAAAAAGCCGTCGCGCTGTCGCCTAACGCCGCGCAGATTCGCCAGCAGTATTGGCGGGCGATTTTAAACGGACAATCCGCCAAATCGGAAAGCGAGAGAAAAAAAGAAACGATTGCCGACATCAGCGAATTTCTGCGCCTGCGTCCCGATTCGCCGAATGCTTTGGAAACAGCCGGCAGTTTCTATGACGGTGCGCTTGAAATGTACGACAAAGGCGCGAAACTCGACGACGAAATCGCTAAGAAATTTCCCCAATCGCCGGCGGCGGAAACAATTTTATATTTTAAGATTCGGACGTTTGACGTTGCCGGGAAAGACAAAAAGCCCGACGAGCGGAAGAAAACGCAGTTCACGGCGATGCTGAAAGATTACGTCAGCCGCCCGAAACATTACCGAAAAGAATATCTCGGCGAAGTTTATTCGATACTGCTGTCTCAACTGGCGAACGACGCGAAAATCTCGAACGCGGAGCTTTTACAAATCGCCGAAAATGTTGCCAAATATTCGCCTTATGATTTAGGCGGGACATATTCTTCGATAGCGAAAATTTTAGCGCGGCGAAAAATGTACCGGGAAGCCGAAAAATTCGTGAATAAGGGATTTGAAAAAGTCCCGGAAAAAGTCGAACAGGAACGCGCCGACACCAAAGACGAAAAGCGCGTCGAGCGATACCAAAACGGAATGAACGCCGCGCTGCATCATTCGTTGGGGACAATTTATTACGAAGAAAAACGTCTCGACGATGCCGAAAAAGAAATTGCGGCAGCGATTAAACTTGACCGCGACACGGCGGATTTTTACGATACGCAGGCAAAAATCTACGAAGCGAAAAACGAGCCTGATAAAACCGAGACCGCCTACATCAACGCTTTCTCGACTTTTTTTGGCAAGGAAAATCCATACGCCGAAAAACTTAAAACGCTCTACCGCCAACGCCGCCAAACGCTCGAAGGTTTCGACGCTTATTTTGAACGGGTCAAAGAAACCGAACGCGCGATGCGTAAAGACCGTGTTCTCGCCGATAAAATCAGCGAGCCGAAAAGCGTCGTTTCATTTAATCTGAAAAATTTGTCGAGTCAGTCACTTTCGTCCGCCGATTTGCAGAATAAAGTCGTCGTCATCAACATTTGGGGAACGTGGTGCGGACCGTGCGTGATGGAAATGCCGGAGTTTCAGCAGCTTCACAAAAAATACGCGGGCGCGAAAGACGTGGTTATTTTAACGATTAACAATGACGAAGATTTAGACACGATAAAGAAATTTATGAGCGGCAAAAAATACGATTTCGCCGTTCTGCGCGACGAAAATTATCTGTCGTCGGTCGGCATCAACACTTTTCCGACGACGTGGTTCATTAACCGAAACGGGCAAATTTCCTTCATTAAAATTGGCGCGAGCGACAAACTGCTCGAAGAATTCGGCTGGCGTATCGAGGAACTGAGGAAATGAAACGCTGCTTCAAAACAGACGGCTTTTAACCGAACAATCCGGGCGCGTCGGGATTTTTTTTCAGCAAATTATCCAGCCCGAAATGTTCGTAAGCGAGCCGCGTTACCATTCGACCGCGCGGCGTACGATTTAAGAATCCGGTTTGAATCAGATATGGTTCGATAATTTCTTCAATCGAATCTCTTTCTTCGCTAATCGCGGCGGAAATCGTTCCCAAACCGACCGGACCGCCGTCGAATTTTTCGATGATCGTTAGAAGCAGTTTGCGGTCAACTTCGTCCAAGCCGTAAACGTCAACTTCCATTCGGTTGAGCGCGTCTTTGGCGACTTCTTCCGTGATTTTGCCGTCGTAATCAACTTCGGCGTAATCGCGTACGCGGCGCAAAAGCCGGTTGGCGATTCGCGGAGTTCCGCGTGAACGGCGGGCGATTTCTCCCGCGCCTTTCGCCTCGATTTCAACTTTCAAAATATCCGCCGAGCGTTCGATAATCGTCTGCAAATCTTCGGTGTTGTAAAAATCTAAGTGAAAAACAATCCCGAATCTGCCGCGTAAAGGCGCAGTAATCAAACCCGGACGAGTCGTTGCGCCGACCAAAGTAAATTTCGGCAATTCCAGTTTTATCGAACGCGCCGCCGTGCCTTGCCCGATCATCAGATCGAGATTGTAATCTTCCATCGCCGGATAGAGAACTTCCTCGATTGCCGGATTCAGCCGGTGAATTTCGTCAATAAAAAGCACGTCGCCTTCCGCCAGATTCGTCAGTATCGCCGCCAAATCGCCCGCCTTTTCGATAATTGGCGCGGCGGTTGATTTGAGTTCCGCGCCCATCTCGTTGGCACAGATAATCGAAAGCGTCGTCTTGCCCGTTCCGGGCGGACCGAACAGCAAAATATGGTCTAACGCCTCGCGTCGTTTGAGCGCGGCTTTCATAAACACGCGCAGATTGTCTTTGATTTTCTTTTGTCCGATGTATTCGGCGAGTCTGGTTGGACGCAAGGATAATTCGACCTGCGCTTCGTCTTCAAAAGCGTTGCCGTCGCGGTTGTCCTGGTTTTCTAAATCGTCGGTCATTTATTTGAATTTGACGTTTTCTAAATTCGCGTCGGCGATTTGGCGCAGATTGCCGTTGGAAGTTTTGACATCGCCCTCGATGTTCGATTGTTTACCGCCGACGTTCACTTCAACGCCGACTTTTTCGTTTGGCGTTTCGTAAATTTTATAAACGGCATTCTTGTTCTTGAACGAAAGCATCGTCGGGGTTTCTATCGAATTAATCGTGAAAATCGGGTCTTCTTCCTGCCCGAAATTTTGCGGATAACCGAAATCTAAATTTCCCGTTTTGCCGATGAACGCATAATACAACTGCGTTTGATAGCTGAATAAAACGACCTCGCTGCCGTTATCGGTTTTGAAGGAGAACAATTTTTTTAACTCTTCGTTTTCAAAATCCACCGCTTTCTCAGACGTTTTGACCATTCGTTTGCCGTTCCAGGTTTGCGTCGAAAGCGTGCTGAAGGGAAAATTCATCGCGTCGTCCTCGACTATTTTGACGGCTTTCGGCTGATTGTTGACCACGATAAATTCGGAAAATTGGTGCCAGCAGCAACCGCTTTTGGTCATTGTCGAAATCTTTTTAGCTGCCGCATCAACGTCAAACATTCCGCAGTATTCCTGCGCCAGCCGTGTGAAAGAAGGACTCAAAACGAAACTGCCTTTAGCTTTGCCGCCGAGATAAATCTGAAATGACGGTCCGTGATAACAACTGTTCTGCCCGTCCATAATCGCAAAATCCTTGATGCCGTCGAAATTGAAATCGTCGTAAATAATCGCGCTCTGCTCGCCGTACGGCAGTTCCTTGACGTTAGTTTTTATTTTTCCGTCCTCCGTGTCGCCAACCAACTCTTCCGCATTTACTTTGATTAAGCGTTTGTTGGTTTTTTTCTGATAAATCGCCACCCAGCCTTTGCTGAAAACTTCCGCCGGCTGTTCGAGATAAACTTTGCCGTAATAATCTTCGGAAAAATTCTGCACGTCGAAAGTTTTCTGCCCGAAAATATTTCCGGCAGCAGCCAAAATCAAAACTAAAAAGACAAAGTTTTTCATACAATTTTATCCGACTAACCTTTTGCCAAAAGCTGCAAACTCTTTCGCAGTAATTTCTGGACTGAAACTTCCGTGCCGTCTTTGACCGCTTGATTCAAAGCCTTTTCCGCCGCGTTGCGCTGATAACCCAAATTGACGAGAGCCGAAAGCGCGTCGTCGAAAACCGCGTCGGCGGGAAGTTCGGTTTGTTTGACTCCGGCGGCGAGTTTCTCTTGGGTTGATTGGTTCGTGAATTCATTTAATTTGTCGCGCAATTCGATGACTAATCTTTCCGCCGTTTTTTTGCCGACACCCGGAATCGAAGTCAGCCGCGCCAGATTATCCGTGCGAATCGCGGTAACGATTTCGTCCGCGCTCATTCCCGAAAGCATCGAGATTCCGCTTTTCGCGCCGATGCCGTTGACGGAAATCAATTTCAAATAAAGCTCGCGTTCGCGCAAAGTTCTAAAGCCGAAAAGCTGCAAAACGTCTTCGCGGACGTGCGTGTAAATTCTGAGTTCCACCGTGTCGCCGACTTCGCCGAGTTCGTAAAAAGTCGAAAGCGGAATTATTACTTCGTAACCGACACCGTGCGCCTCGACGATGACCGCCGTCGCTTGTTTTTCTAAAAGTTTTCCTGATAAATATGCAATCATTTTTTGATCTTAACTGTTGAATTTTGATAATCAATTTCCAGAACCGAATTAACCAGCATTTGCGTTCCGATTAACGCTTCGTTCGTTTCGCTGACCAAAATCCGAATTGAAAACTGTTCGCCCAACCAAATCGCTTCGGCTATCGCCGTATCAATTTCCGCAGAAATTTCTTCAACTAGGACGACTTCTTCACGTCCGGCAAATAACATCGAATTTGCCTCGACAAATTCTCTCGGCAGCAAAAGCGAGCCGTTAAAATCCGTGTCGAGAACACATTCGATAATTGCCCCGTTTGCCAGACGAACCGGCAAAACGGCTTCCAGATTTTCGTTGACTAAGCCCTTTTCTTCAACCACGAGCCTCCGATTTTATGAGCGTATTGGTAGCCGATTCGCGCAAAATAAAACTTTTTACCCGGCATTTCCGCCAGAGCTTTGAGCGCGACTTGAGTACTGTCTTTGTCCACAAAATACTTTTGGGAGTATGGCTCAATCGCCACGAATTCGCCGTTGTGCTGCGGTTCGAGAACTCCTTTCAACTTCTCTTCATAAAATTTTTTTCCAAGAACGGTCAGCTCGCTTAAAACTGCATTTTTTACATTCGTGTCTGACATTTTTTTCTCCGCTGTTGTTTCACTCTTGAAACATAAATTGTAATAGATATTCATTTTCAGGGCAACGACGCGAAACTTTTTGCACATCAATAGTTTGCGAACTTTTTCACTTTTCCGCATTTGGGAATATAATCAACTCTAACGATGAAGGTCGAAAAAATATCCGAATTAACGACGAACCGAATGAGCATTTACCTGCGCTGTCTGCACGAACTGGCGGCGAAGGGCGAGAAAACCGTGTCGTCGGAAGGTTTGGCGAAGCAGTTTCATTTGAATTCGGCGCAGATTCGCAAGGATTTGGCGTATTTCGGCGAGTTCGGCGTGCGCGGTGTCGGCTACTACATCGAGGATTTGCGCGGACAGTTGACGAAAATTCTCGGACTCGAAAAACAGCACTGCGTCGGCATCATCGGCGCGGGCAGATTAGGAATGGCTCTGGCGGATTATTACGAATTTTCGCAGACGAATTTCACCGTCGCCGCTTTATTCGACGCAGACGAAACGAAAATCGGGCAGAAAGTCGGCGAGATTGAAATTTTCGATATAAAAAACTTTGCCAACGTCGTTAAAAAAGCTAAGATAGATGTGGCGGTCATTGCCGTTCCCGCCGCATTTGCCCAGACGGTTTTGGACGTAATCGTCGAAGCGGGAATTAAAGCCGTAATGAATTTCGCGCCGATTCCTTTGAAAGTAACGAACGGTGTGAAAATAAAAACCGTTGATTTGACGATTTCGCTCGAAAGTCTTTCTTATTTTTTAGCGCAGCCGCCAAATTTTAACGGAAAAAAATGAAACTTTTTCGCTTCATTTTTCGCTTTAACAGATGAGCAATAATTTTAATAATAACTGAGAGGTGATTTTATGTGTTGTAAAGGATTTGCCAAAAGATTTCTACCGTTTTTCCTAACCTTCGCCGTCGGACTTTTCATCGCCAGCTTTTTCGTCTCGATTGCCGCGCCGAGTTTCCAATTCCCGAATCGCGGTTCAAAAAGAAAGCATCGTGAAGAAGACCTTCGCAGAGACTTAGAAATTCAAACGCTGCGCGAAGAAAATCTGCGTTTGAAAAGTCAGCAGACTGATTGGGACAACGCCGATTATCAAAATTTGAAATATATGCCGCCGCCGCCGATGCCGCTTGCGCCACCTGCACCGCCCGCGCCGCCGACATTGAAAAATGTGCCGCGTCACGAGAGATAAATTTCTTTCGCTTTAATTTCAAACCACAGGTTAGCCGATGAAGAATTTTCTTTGTTGTGTTAATCTGTGGTTTATTTTTTGTGAGAAGAAAATTATGCAGGTTAATCGTGTCGGAATAAGAGTTTCTATATTTTGCCTAACTTTTCTTTTCGGATTTTTGACGGTTGAATGGTTTATTTCAGATGATGATAAATTAACTTCAAATCAAGTCGAGCAAAGAAATGTTTTGAAAATAAACAAAACTTTTAGGATAGTGGAATTTGAACAAACTCCGGCAAAACCTCCGTGTAGAAAATTTTCCAATCGTTCAGAATTTAATGAGCTTGTGAAAGAACTAGATGGGATTAATAAACGACTGCTTTAAGAAACTGAATCTTCTCAAGATGAAAAATCAACTCGCAGAAAACTAGAAAAACTGGAAAAGGAAATAAAATCTTTGAAAGCTAAAAAAGACGAAAAACTTTCTGAAGAGACCCTAAAGGAATTTAGAGAAAGATTAGATGATTCTCAAGAGCCGCAACGGGGAACATCTCAAACTCTGCTCCTTGTAGAAAACTGCGCTGAATATAACGAACCGCGCTAAATATTTAATGGACGAACAATCAGCCCGAAAACTTATCGTCGAAATCGGCAAACTGATGTATGACAAAGGTTATGTAACTTCGTCAGACGGTAATATCAGTTATCGTTTGGGCGAGAATCTGATTTTGGCGACACCGACGCAGGTTTCCAAAGGGCGAATGACCGAAGATATGATGGCGTTGACCGATTTGGAAGGCAACGCGCTGAACGACCGGAAAATGTCTTCGGAAATCAAAATGCACCTTTTGATTTATAATATGCGTCCCGATGTCAATGCCGTCTGCCACGCGCACACGCCGCACGGAACGGCGTTCGCCGCTGCCGGTTTAGCGATTGACGCACCGATTTTGTCGGAAGTTATTTTAACGCTCGGCTGTGTTCCTTTGACCGCTTACGGAACGCCTTCGACGACCGAATTGACCGACGCGCTCGTGCCTTACGTCGAACATCACAACGCGCTGCTTTTAGAAAATCACGGTGTCGTCGCTTACGGTAACGATTTATGGCAGGCGTTCGATAGACTGGAAACTTTGGAACATACGGCGAAGATTGCGATTCTCGCTAAAACTTTAGGCGGCGCAAACGATCTGCCGCCGGATGCGATTGAAAAGCTCATCAACCTACGCGAAAAAGGCGGCTATCTGCCGAAAGAGGCGCGCTGCCAATCGTGCGGCTATTTGTCGGATGTCGGAATCACTTGCGAAACCGCTTCGGCTGACAATCAAAATGCGGACGGCGCGAAAATTTCCCTGACACGCGAAGAACTGATAGAATTATTGAGCCAAGCCGCTGTCAAATAAATTATGTCCGCGATCCCGATTACAAGTCAGAAGATGACTCTGGAAGAATATCTGGAGTTCGATTACAATGCCGAAGGTCGTTATGAATACTTCGACGGCGAAGTGATTGAAATGAGCGGCGGCAGCCCGGAACATTCGCTTTTAGGGAGTAGAGTCGGTTTTTTGCTAAATAGGGAATTGCTGCCGAAAGGCTGTTTGGTTTTTCAATCTGATGTGAGAATCAAAGTTCCGGCAATGCTGCCTTATCGGTTTGGTGATATTTCCGCTCTCTGCGGAAAACCGATTTATGAAGATTTAGCAAAGTCCAGACTGCTCGTTAATCCAACTTTAATTGTCGAAGTGCTTTCGGATTCGACGGAAAAATACGACCGCGATAAAAAATTTAAGGGTTACAAATCTATTGAGAGTTTGCGCGAATATCTTTTAGTTTCGCAATATGAAAAATTCGTTACGCTTTACACGAAACACAACGAAAAATTCTGGTTTCAAAGCGAATATGTTGAAGGCGAAACTTTAAGGCTCGAATCGCTCGAATGCGAATTAAATGTTGACGAAATTTATCAGGGAATCGTTTTTGAATCAGAAAAATAGAGGAGAAAAATTAAATGCAGGAAGCATTGGGAATGGTTGAAACAAAAGGCTTAATCGCCACGATTGAAGCGGCGGACGCGATGGTTAAAGCCGCGAACGTCAATCTGGTCGGTTACGAAAAAATCGGCGCGGGGTTTGTAACCGCAATCGTGCGCGGCGATGTCGCGGCGGTCAAAGCCGCCACTGACGCAGGTGCGGCGGCAGCAAGAAGAGTCGGCGAACTGGTTTCGGTTCACGTCATTGCGCGTCCACACGGAAGCGTTGACGAAGTATTGCCGCTGGGACTTAAATAGTGGTGAACGGTGAACGGTGAACGATTAGTTTTTCTTTCACTCACCACTCACCACTCACCACTCACCACTATCAAATGATAATTGCCAGAATTTTAGGAACGGTCGTCGCTTCGCAGAAGGACGAACGCCTGAACGGGAAAAAACTTTTAATCGTTAAACCGATCAATCTCGACGGTACGGATCAGAGCGGCTACACGGTCGCGGTTGATACCGTCGGTGCAGGATTTCACGAAAAAGTTTTGATCGTCGCCGGATCGTCGGCGCGTTTGGCGGAAGGCAACAAAGATTGTCCGATTGACGCAGCAATCATCGGCGTGATTGATTCTTACGAAGTCAATTCATAATTCAAAAATGCAATTAGCGCGAGTTGTCGGAACGGTTGTTTCGACGATTAAAAATGAAACTTTGCACGGGCGCAAACTTTTGCTCGTGCAGACTTTGAACGCCGATTTAGAGCCGACCGGTAATCCGCAGATCGCGCTCGATTCGGTTGGCGCGGGCGTTGGCGAATTAGTTTTCTGGTGTCGCGGCAAAGAAGCTAGTTTCCCATTCAAACGCGATTCGACACCGACCGACTGCACGATTGTCGGGATAATAGATTCGGAAAATCACGTTTTTCAGGAAAGTGGAGAGTGGAGAGTGGAGAGTGGAGATTAAGAAAGGTTTTTTCTCGACTCTCGACTCTCCACTCTCGATTCTCCACTCTCTTATGCTTTTAGCCAAAGTCATCGGCAATGTCGTGGCGACGCAGAAAAATCAGCGTTACGAGGGTGCGCGGGTGATGTTGTGTCGGCAGATTTCGCCGGAAGGTGTTGAGTTGGACGCGACTCTGCTCGCGCTCGATTCGGTTTCGGCAGGTGTCGGCGACACGGTTTTGATCGTGCAGGAAGGCTGGGGCGCGTCAACCGCTTCGACCGGCAAGGAAGGCGCGGCGATTGATTCGGCGATTGTCGGCGTAGTTGATTATATTGATTTGCTGCCGGACGAGAAATAATTCCAGACTTCAAATTTCAGATTCCAGATTTATGGAAAATCAAAACGCTCAAAATTTAGCCGAACGAATCGCTGATCTTTTGCAGAGAAGTGAGAAGCGAAACGATGAATTTTTGCATTCGAGTCTGGAAAAATTCAACGAAAGATTGAAAAACGTCGAACAAACTCTCGCTCTTCAAAATCCGCCATTCGCCATTCGCCATTCGCAATCGAACCATTCCAGTCAGGAAAAATTTATCAATCTCGAAGAACTCGCCGGTGAAACGATGAGCGGTTTAAAAGATGAAAAGGCTTGCCCGTTTGAACCGGCGGGCAAGCCTTGCGATCATTGCGCGATGTGTAATTCACGCGGGTTTTAGTTTATTTATTGGCGTTTTTTCGCAAAGCGTCAGGGCTTCCCACATCAGGAACTTGCTTGCCGCGTTCGTCAGCCTGAAAATAAGGCTCTTCCTTAAAACCCAGCAATCCTGCCGTCAAAACTGCCGGAAAAGAATTACGCGCCGTATTGTAACCGGTAGCGGCGGTATTGTAATCCTGACGCGCGACGTTGATGCGATTTTCAGTGCTTGAAAGCTCGTCTTGAACCTTCAAAAATGCTTCGCTCGAACGCAGATTCGGATAACTTTCCGTCAAGCTGAGAAGTCGCCCGATTGTTCCACCGAAACTATTATTGGCTTCTAAAATCGCCTGTTTTTGTTCAGGCGTTTTATCGCCGTCCGTGCCTTGCGGCGCGGCTTGTTGCGCGTTTAAGAGTTTGGAACGTGCGTCGGCAATTTGACCGAAGACCTCCTGTTCCTGAACGCCGGTCATCTGCGCGGTTTTAATCAAATTCGGAATCAAGTCAGCGCGTCGCTGCATTGCGCTTTCGACATTTGCCCATTGACCCTTCACGCCCTGTTGTTTAGCCGTCAAATCGTTATAGCTGCAGCCGCTCAAACCGAAAACGGCGAACAGCGCGACGGCTAATAAAATAGTTGTTTTTTTCATCTCTTTGATACTCCTCATAAAAAGTTAATTGTTAATTGTTCCCTTTGTTAATGGCAATCGTTTTTCAAGACAATCAACCATCAACCATTTACGATTTTTCCAGCTTGTCAACGGCTTCGATAACCGTTTCAATCTGGCGCAGATATTCTGCAAAAAGACGATTCGCCGATGCTTCATCGAGTTTATCAGATGATTTATTTTCACGAATCGCCAGAATTTTTTCAAACGGTTCGCCGTCTATTTTCAGATGTCGAACCGTTGCCGCGATAATTTCGCGTTTGACAACGGGCGGCTTCAATCCGTGCAGCAGAAGCGCGGCGCGAAACAGGGCGATAAAACTTCCAAGACTGTTCGCCATCAGACTCGCCAAAATTTCCGCCGAAGCCGACGCGCCGATATAGCGGCGGCGCAGTCGAATCAGTTTGCTTCGCAGTTCGTATTCGGTCTGATGGCGCAAGAATTCGTCGGAGATTTTCACGTCTTTCAGAAAGTCCGCGCCGTATAAAACCCGTCGGGCGTTTTCCATCTGGTGAAATTCAATCGGGAAAACATCCGCCGCGTCTTTTAATTCGGCAACCGTAAAATAAACCGGAACGGGATGACCCATCCGATTCCATTCGCGCATCGGAGCCTGCGCCGCCCGCAAATCCTTCGGCGTAATTTCGCGCAGAGCAATCAGCAGATTGTAATCCGATTCTTCGCGTACAAAATCTCCGCTCGCCGCCGAACCATACAAAATCACGGCTGCCAAATTATTTCCGTGCGCCGTTTTCAAATCATCAATCAATGCGTCGAATTGATTCTTCATAGTCATTTATCGTTTATCATTTATCATTTATCATTTATCATTGAACAAAATGATAAATGATAAATGATAAATGATAAATGTTTAACTACCAATCTCCGCCCGCGCCGCCGCCGCCGAAATCGCCGCCGCCGCCGAAGCCGCCCCAATCGCTGCCGCCGCCCGACGAACTGCCGCCCCAATCGCTCGACGAAGAACTGCTGCTCGAACCGCTTGCCAGAATCGAACCGATGACCCACGGCAGAGCCGAACTTGCGCCGCCGCCAAAACCGCCGCTGCCCCAATCATCGTCGTCTCTTCCGCCCCGTTTTTTCGACGAGCGGCTGAGAAGCGGTAAAACAATAAAAATCAAAACAATCAGACAAACTCCGATACCGCACACCGAAAGCGAACTTTTGTTTTGACGCGGCTGTTCGGTCGTCGCGGTCGGCGGTGCGACTTCGGCGTTGCCTTTGTTCCGAATCTGATTGATATAAGCGTCAATCGTGTCGGAAATTCCTTTGCCGTAATTCTGCTGGCGAAACGCCGGGACGAGATTTTGTCTTTGCAGTTGTCCGACCAGACCGTCGGGCAGTTCATCTTCCAAATCGCGGCTGACCTGCGTGTAGTATTTGCGGTCGTTGACGGCGATAAGCAGCAGCGCGCTCGGATTGTCCTGATCTTTTGAACCGATTTTCCAGCCGCGAGCGACCGCCAGCGAATAATCGAAAATATCGCGGTCGCCGGTCGTGGCGACAATCGCTACTGCCAG
Organism: uncultured Pyrinomonadaceae bacterium; assembly: GCA_964244835.1. Lineage (GTDB taxonomy): Bacteria > Acidobacteriota > Blastocatellia > Pyrinomonadales > Pyrinomonadaceae. The sequence continues at coordinate 11,811 of CAXTKJ010000055.1, read as the reverse complement.
TTCCACTTTCGGATTGGTCGAATCACGGAAGGCAATAATTTTTTGTTCGAGTGATTGTTTTGTATTCGCGTCAAGAACGCCGGCGTAATCCATTACCGGCGAAGTCGGCGCGCCGAGCGGTGAATTGTTGATTGAAAAAGGTGTCGCCGTCTGCGAATAAATGGATGAATTTGCCAGACACAAAAGTCCGAACAAAAGTGTAAATTGAAGAATCGCCCCGGAAAATCTTTTCATCATCTTCGTATAAATCGCTTTGCCGAATCATAACACATTTACGACAAATAATTTACGAAAGTTCAATGTTTCATTATTCCGTGCAGGACGTAATGAAGAATGAAAAACAACGCCGCGCCCGCGAACACCGACATCGAAACCAGAGGGCGTTTGCCGCCGTGATGATTGACTTCTGGAATCAAATCGCTCGCCGCGACGTAAATCGTTACGCCGCACGCTATCGGCAGAGCATAGGCGACGGTAAAACCGATTGCCGTGCCGACGAAATAAAAAAGCAGCACGCCGAAAACGGTCGTCAGTCCGATGAGGGAAGTAGCGATTAAAACTTCCTTACGCCCTTTGCCGGCGGCTAAAATCATTGAAGCAATCGTGAAGCCTTCGGGGAACTTATGCAGAAAAACCGCGATGAAAACCAGGATTCCGACCCGATAATCAACCTGTGCGGCGGCGGCAATCGAAACGCCGTCGAAAAATGTATGAATCAAAAGCCCGCCGATTGCCGTGTAAGCCGACGATGTAGAAATCAGATGATCGCTGTGAACTTCTTCGCCGAGATGAAAGTGCGGCGCAATCGTGTGTTCAAAAAACTGCGTCAAAAGATAGCCGACGAGCAGCAGAACCATCGGCACAATTAGCGTTTCCGCCGTCGCCGCATTCTCTTTCTTCACCCAAATTTCCACGACTTCCGGCAGCACGTCAACAAAACTGACGGCGAGCATAAATCCCGCGCCCAACGCCAGAATATATTTGAGCAGGTTTTTATAATTTTTGTGAACGCCGACAGGAAACAAAATCAACCCGCCGAGGACATTTGCCGAAGCCGCGATGAAGCCGAAAATCAGAAGTTGAACAAGATCGGAGTTCATATAAATTTTGGACTTTTAAAGAATCCTAAACTTTAGCGCAAACCGTTCGGAAAATAAAACGGGCGACGAGAATTTTGCCGTTCAGCCTGTGGAAATCCCGACTTCGGGTTGTGGAAAAAAGTTAATCAACTGCTTAAAAGAAAAAATGGAAATAATGCTTGACAGCCCGCAAAAAATAATCGTAAGATGCTTATTAATTAGTTGAGAACTGTTTGAAACGAAGTTTGAGGCGACAGAAAAAATACATTTCAGGGTGTTTAAGGTTTAAGCACTTTTCCACAAGCCGGATTTCAGACGAAGCTACGCAAAAGCCAAATTGATTTTACACGACAGGACGGTCAAAAAATTCGGTTTCCCCCAAGTAAAATCATCGGAATAATTTATCTGTAAAAATTCTAAACGGAGATTTAAGACGCAAAATCCGGCGGTCTCCGTGTGTTTCGACGGCGCACTAAATTTGCCTGCCTGCTCTTTGAAGATGCCGATAAACATTGACGAAAACATTCATAAATCGGTTTTGCTGGCGGAAACCGTCGAACTGCTTAAGCCGCAGTCGAACGAAATTTTCGTGGACGCGACGCTCGGTTTGGGCGGACACGCCGAAAAAATCCTTTCGATTTCCGAATCTGTAAAGGTCATTGGAATTGATCAGGACTTGGAAGCGATTGGGAAAGCGCGGCGGCGATTAGAAAAATTCGGCGACCGGATCGAAGTTTTTCACGCGAATTTTTCCGCGATAAAAACTGTTTTAGCCGAAGCGGGAATCGAAAAAGTTGACGGGGTTTTAGCCGATTTGGGGGTTTCTTCATTGCAGTTCGACAGCGCGGAACGCGGCTTTAGTTTTCGATTTGACGCGCCGCTCGATATGCGAATGAACGCCGACGACGAAGAAACGGCGACCGCCGCCGAACTGCTTGCCGAACTTTCCGAGTTTGAAATTGCCCGCATCATTTACGAATACGGCGAAGAAAGATTATCCCGCCGAATCGCACGGCGCATCGTCTGGAAACGCGAACAGGGCGAACCGATTGAGACAACCAGGCAGCTTGCCGAAACCGTTGAAAAGGCGGTCGGACGCGGTAAAAAGGATAAGATTCATCCGGCAACGAAAACCTTTCAGGCTTTGCGAATCGCGGTCAACGGCGAACTGGAGATTTTAGAACAATTCTTGCGGGACAGCGTAAAAATTTTGAAAAAAGACGGGCGATTGGCGGTCATCACTTTTCATTCTCTGGAAGATCGCATCGTCAAACAGACGTTTCAGAAACTGGCGGGAAAATGCGTCTGTCCGCCGCGTCTTCCAAAGTGTATGTGCGGCGCAAAAAAGGAAGTTGAGATTTTAACCCGCAAGCCGATGATGCCGAATGAAAACGAATTACAGGAAAATCCACGCGCCCGAAGTGCCAAACTTCGCGCCTGTTTGAAACTGAATTAAAGAACTACCGACTCAAAATTTTTTTGGAGAAAATTTATGACCCGAAAAAAAATGCCCGAAAATAAAAACTCTCAGCGCAAGTCGCACGGACGCGATGGGATTCCGTGGAAATACTGTCTGCTGACGCTCGTCTGCGGTTCGGTTCTGGTGATCGGATTTTTTCTGGCGGCACGGCAGCATTTTTCTTCGATTGATTTCGGTATCAAAAATTCAAAACTGCGAAAGCAGATCGAAAATCTCGAAGCTGATAAACGGCGGTTTATTCTCGCCAAAGAAATCGCTCTGTCGCCGGGTGAAATAAAAAAAGCCGCGCAGAAATTGGGCTTTCGTGAAATGTCGGCAAGCAATATCGAAGTTTATCGCCCGGTGAGCGAGACGAAGGAAACTCCGAAAGCAACGCCGTCTGAAAATCCGAAGCCGACTGTTTCGAGCCAAGTTGCCGAAATGAAAAAGGAAGAAAAGAAACCGGAAAAACCGGCGAAAAAAGAGACGAAAAAAGACGAAAACAAACCTGAGAAAAAAGTTTCGGAAACGAAGGAAAAATCGAAGCCGCAAATCGCTAAAAAATAAAACCGATTCGCAGAATTTTGTAAATAAAAATGGCACCACGCGCAAAAGCAGTTGTGAAAAAGAAAAATCCGGCGCAAACCGTCTTCACGCGGTTTATGCTGATCGTCGCTTTTTTCGTTTTATGGATCGGCGCAATCGGTGTACGGCTCGTGCATCTGCAAATCAATCAGAGCGAATGGCTGCGCGACCAGGCGCAGGATCAGCGGCGCGATTTGTTGAAAAGTCGAATGCTGCGCGGCACGATTTACGACCGCAACGAACGCGCTCTGGCAATGAGCGTAAAGGTCAAATCGCTCTACGCCGACCCGCGTGAAATCGTTGATGTCAATCAGACGGCAAACAGACTCGCGCCGATTTTGAAATTAAAATCAAACGAAATCGCCCAAAATTTACAGGCGGCGAAAGATGACAACAAACGCTTTGTCTGGCTGGCGCGGCGGCTCGACGAAGACACGGCGGTCAAATTAAACATCGCGCTGGAATCGCCTGACATCAAGAAATTCGATTTGCCGAAATTTGCCGGACTTCATTGGCGCGAAGAGCAGAAGCGCAGTTACCCGTATAAAAATCTGGCGGCGCAGGTCGTCGGGTTCAGCAACGCTGACGACATCGGGCAAGCCGGAGTCGAACAGTCGCAGGAAGAAATTCTGCGCGGCGCGACGGTTAAAAAATGGCAGGATCGAGACCGGCTCGGCAGAGTTTACGACGAAGAAGATGTCGAACAGCGCGAGCCGCCGAAGGACATTATTTTAACCATCAATAGTTCGATTCAGTACAAAGTCGAAGAGGCTCTGGAAAAAGGTGTTAAGGCAAGCAACGCCAAATCGGGAATGGCGGTTGTCGCCGACCCGAAAACCGGCGAGATTCTGGCGATGGCGAATTATCCGACGTTCGACCCGAATCGCTACACCGAATTTGCGGCGGAAAATTATCAGAACAAAACGATTCAGAGTATTTATTCGCCGGGATCGGTTTTCAAGCTCGTTACATACAGCTCGGCGATTGACAGCGGTTTGATCAACCCGAACGGAATGATTGACTGCCGCAACGGATTTATCGAAGTCGCCGGACATCGGTTCAACGACCCGCACGCGACGAAAGTAATGTCTTACGGCGAAGCTCTCGCCGTTTCGAGCAACGTCGCGGCGATCAAAACCGCGCTCGGACTTGGCAAAGAAAAATTTTATGGTTATGCTCAAAAGTTTGGTTTTGGGCAGCCAATCGGGATTGAACTGCCGGCGGAAGCTCGCGGACAATTTCGTTCACCGGAAAAATGGAACGGCGATTCGCTCGCTTCGATGTCCATCGGCTACGAAGTCGGCGTAACGGCTTTGCAGATGATTGCGGCGTATTCGACGATTGCCAACGACGGCGTGAAAGTCAAACCGCATATTATCAAGGAAATCCGCGATGCGAACGGCAAGCCATTTACCG
>CAXTKJ010000055.1:6496-7262 GCA_964244835.1 uncultured Pyrinomonadaceae bacterium | reverse complement strand
CGGCGAAACGGGCGCAGTTGAACGGTTACACTTCGGCGGGCAAAACCGGCACGGCTTGGAAATTTAACGCGAAATTAAAGCGCGTTGATGCCGGAAAATACGTTTCGTCGTTTATCGGAATGGCTCCGGCGGAAAATCCGACGGTCGTGATTCTGGTCGTGATGGACGAACCGACTGGCGGCGCACGCGACGGCGGACAAGTTTCCGCGCCCGTCTTTCGAGAAATCGCCGAGCAGATTTTGCCGGAAATGAACATCGTGCCGGACGGTCAAATCGTCAAGCAGGATTTGACACCGGAAACGATTCCCGAAGAAGTCGAACCGTCAGACGTGAAAATGCCGACCGATGACGCGAACGAAGAAGTGAAAACGGAAACGAAAAAAGCCGTCGAAAAAACAATCAAGACGGAAAAAATAAAAGAGACGGCAAATGTAAAAACCGTCGAAAAGGAAACGAAAAAGGATTCCAAAAAAGAGGAAAAGCCGGACGCGAATAAAAAAGCCGCGAAGCTGAGAGAAACCGAAACGAAATCGGAAAAACCAAAGGCTGATCTGAAAAATAAATCGTCAACCGACAAGGTAAAAAAGAAAACTTGAAACTCGCCGATGCCATAAAATTTATGAACGCCGAAGCGTCAAACTTCAATCCCGCTTTGCTCGACGCGCAGGTCAACTCGTTCTCGATTGACTCGCGCAGCGTGCAGGCGGGCGAAGTTTTTTTCGCGCTTTCGCAGCCTGATTATCAGAATAATTGTTTCAACGGCGAA
>CAXTKJ010000055.1:0-6486 GCA_964244835.1 uncultured Pyrinomonadaceae bacterium | reverse complement strand
ATTTACCAATTCGCACGTTTACGTTCCGACAGCGTTTGAAAAAGGCGCGGTGGCGGCGGTCGTTCGCCCCGACAGATTTGAAGAACATAAAGAAATTTTAGAACCGTTTCGAGACCGTTTGATTTTCGTTAACGACGCGATTCTGGCTTTTCAAAATCTGGCGCACGGCGTTTATACGAACTGGAACAAACCCGTCATCGCCATTACGGGCAGCGCGGGAAAAACGACGGCGAAGGAATTGACGGCGCACGTTCTCGAAAAATCGGGCAGAAAAATTCTTCGCAATATAAAAAACTACAACAACGGTTTAGGATTGCCGATAACTGTTTTGAATCTGGCAAAAGACGATTCGTTCGACGCGGCGGTTTTGGAAATGGGAATGTCCACGCCGAACAATGAAATTGCGCGTCTGTGCCGCATTACGCCGCCGACGGTCGCCGTTGAATTAAATGTTTTGCCGGTTCACGTCGAGCATCTCGGTTCGATTGAAAATGTAGCAAAAGCGAAAGCCGAATTGATTGAAGGAATGAAACCGGACGGCACGGCGATTTTGAATGCCGACGACGAAAGAGTTCTGGCAATGCGCGATTTGCACAAAGGCAAAACGATAACTTTCGGAATCGAAAACGCGGCGGATGTTTCGGCGAGTGCGATTGAAATGAAACGATTCGGCGAAACGACTTTCATCCTGCATTTACCGGACGAAAAAGCGGAAGTTAAATTTGCGCTGTCGGGCAAACATAATGTGTTGAATGCGCTGGCGGCTTCGGCGGTCGGATTCAATTTCGGAATGTCGGCTAGGGAAATCGCCGACGCGCTTTCGACAATTAAACCGCCATCGCAGCGCGGTGAAGTTCTGCATTTCAAAGATAATTTTACAGTTATCAATGATTCGTACAATTCCAATCCCGCCGCACTTTTGGGAATGGTCGAAACTTTGATTGACGGCGGCGCGGGCGCGAGAAGAAAAATCGTCGTCGCGGGCGAAATGCTCGAACTCGGCGAAAACGAACGGGAAATTCACTTTGAGACCGGCAGAAAATTAGCAGCGAGCGGCATAGATTTTTTAATCGGCGTGCGCGGTTTAGCGAAAGATTTGATTGAAGGCGCGAACGGCATCGCGGAAAAAAGATTTTACGAAAACTCGAACGAAGCCGGAGAATTTTTGGCGAACAAAATCAAAGCCGGCGATCTGGTTCTGGTCAAAGGTTCACGCGGCGTTCGCACGGAAAAGGTCATTGAAAAATTATTAGAGAAGTTTGAATTGGAAGGCAAAAAATAAGCAGCGGAATTTACAACGACAGACGGGATTGACAGAATAAAAAAGTGATAAATCCAAAATCCAAAATCCAAAATCCAAAATCCAACTGATGCTTTATTACTTTTTATATCAACTGATTTATCAAACCTACGGGCGCGGCGGCGAGTCCATATTTTACAAAGGTTTGAACGTCATTCAGTACGTTACTTTTCGGACGGCTTGGGCGACGATTACCGCGCTGCTGATTTCGCTTTTGTTCGGCGGCAAGGTCATCAAAAAGTTGCAGGATTTGAACATCGGGCAGGAAATCCGCGAGGAATTATCCGAAGAACATCACGCGAAAAAAGGTACGCCGACGATGGGCGGAGTTCTGCTGCTCGGTTCGGTTTTTCTTTCGACGATTCTCTGGGCGCGGCTCGATAGTCTCTATTTGTGGCTGGCTTTGGGAGCGACGACTTCGTTTGGCGTTATCGGTTTTCTGGATGATTACATAAAAATCGTCAAAAAGCGCAGTCTGGGATTAACCGGCTGGCAGAAAATTCTCGGACAGCTTTTGACCGCGCTGATTGTTTGGGGCTGTCTTTATTTGGTTTCGTATCCCTGGAATTTGAGCATTCCGTTTTTCAAACAGACGGCGATTTCCGATTACGCGAATGCCGTTACCTGGATCGGTCCGGTTGCTTATCTGATCTTTATTATTTTCGTTTTGTTGGGATCATCGAACGCGGTGAATTTGACCGACGGAATGGACGGATTAGCTTCGAGCATTACGTTTATTGCGATGGCGGCTTTGACGGCTTTGACTTATGTTTCGAGCGATGCGCGTTGGTCGGAAATTCTGCTGATTACGCACAAACCGGAAGCCGCCGAACTGACGGTTTTCTGCGGCGCGATGGTCGGCGCAAGTCTCGGATTTTTATGGTATAACGCGCCGCCCGCGCAGGTTTTTATGGGCGATGTCGGCAGTTTGGCAATCGGCGGCGCATTGGGAACGGTAGCGATTTTGACGAAGCAGGAATTTCTGCTCGTCTTCGTCGGCGGCGTGTTCATCATCGAAGCCGTTTCGGTGATGATGCAGGTCGGCTATTTCAAATTTACGCGCAAAACGACCGGCAAAGGCAAGCGAATTTTTTTACAGGCACCGCTGCATCATCATTTTCAGTTGAGTGGTTTGAAAGAACCGAAAATCGTTTTCCGATTCGTGATTGTGGCGATACTTTTTGCGTTGCTTAGTTTGTCAACATTGAAGTTACGATGATGAAGTTTCTGGTTTCTGGTTTCTGGTGATGATTCATTCAACCAGAAATCAGAAACCAGAAACCAGAAACCGAATGCTATTAGAAGGACGTAAAACTTTAGTTCTCGGCGCGGGCAAATCCGGCATCGCGGCGGCTCGATTTCTTAAAGATCACGGCGCGACGGTCGCGTTGCACGATAAAAAGCCATTGGAGAATTGGTCGGAATCGGCGCGTTCTTTGAAAACGGAAAAAGTCGGTTTGATGGACGGAGAAATTCCTTCGTGGCTGCTCGACCAGATTGATTTGGTCGTCATCTCGCCGGGAGTTCCAACAAACTCGATTCCGGCGCGATATGTTGGCAGAAAGGACGGCGAAGTGATCGGCGAAGTCGAACTTGCTTACCGATTTTTGGAAGGTCGCATTGTCGGCATCACGGGAAGTAACGGCAAGACGACGACGACGACTTTGATCGGCGAGGTTTTGAAAAACGCGGGAATTGAAACGCAGGTCGGCGGCAATATCGGCACGGCTTTGATAACTTTGGCGGAAACCGGAATGGACGAAACTTGGACGGTGTGCGAGCTTTCGAGTTTTCAGTTGGAGACGATTGTTGATTTTCGCCCGCACGTCGCCGTCGCTCTGAACGTAACGCCGAATCATCTCGACCGTTATGATTTTTTTTCGGATTACGCCGCCGCAAAACATCGTCTTTTTATGAATCAAACGGCGGAAGATGTCGCTGTTCTTAATGCCGATGATAAAATCACGGCGAGTTGGGCGAACGGGTTGAAAGCGAAAGTTGTTTTGTTCAGCGTTAAAAAAGAATTAGATGAAGGTTTGTTCCTGCGCGGGCGTGATTTGATTTACCGAACAAACGGCGAAGAAAAAATTTTAACGACACGCGACGAAATTTTTCTGCGCGGTTTGCACAATGTCGAAAATGTTTTAGCGAGTTTCGCTGCCGGAATCGCTTGCGGCGTGTCAATAAATTCAATCCGTGAAACGGTGAGTAATTTTAAAGGTGTCGAACATCGCATCGAATTCGTCGCCGAAATCGAAGGCGTGAGTTTTTATAACGACTCCAAAGCGACGAGCGTTGACGCGACTTTGAAAGCGTTAGAAGCGTTGAGCGAGAACGACGGCAAGACCGTTTTGATTTTAGGCGGACGCGGCAAAAACGCGCCGTATGCACCACTCGTGCCGTTGATTGAAAAGTCGGTTCGTAAATTAATTTTAATCGGTGAAGATGCCGACAACATCGAATCGCAGTTGAAAAATCACGCGGAAATCGTTCGCGCCGATTCGATGAAAGACGCGGTAGAAAAAGGCTTTGAAAATGTCGAAAGCGGCGATGCGGTTTTGCTCGCGCCGGCGTGTGCAAGTTTCGATATGTTTGGTTCTTTTGAAGAAAGAGGAAAAGAATTTAAGTCTGCTGTCGGAAATCTTCAAGCGGAATTTAAATCGAGCGTCGGGAAATCTGTTTAGAGTCCACGCTTCAGCGTGCTTTCCGCCAGCGAAGCGCGGCGGAAAGGGCAAACTAAAGTTTGGACTCAGAACGAAAATCGAAAATGACTAAAAAACTTCGCATAGATTGGTTTTTATTTGCAATCGCAACCGCGCTGGCGTTGTTTGGCGCGGTGATGGTTTATTCCGCTTCGGCGATGATCGCGCTCAAGGAAACCGAAGGTGTCAGCCAGTTCACATATTTTTACAAACAATTCGGTTTCACCATCATCGGTTTGGCGGCGATGTACGGCATCAGCAAAATTGATTACCGGCGGTATCAGGACAAAACAATCGTCTATGGGATTTTGATTGTTACCGGCATTCTGCTTCTAGCGGTGTTCGGATTTCCTTCAATTAACGGAGCTAAACGTTGGATTCGCGTTCCCGGTTTTTCGCTTCAGCCGTCGGAGATTGCAAAGATCGCTTTGCCGATTTTTCTCGCATATTTTTTGACGAAGAACGAAAAGCTGATCGGCGATTTGAAAGAAACAGTATTGCCTTGCATCGGCGTTCTCGGCGGATTGGGCGCGTTGATTATATTCGAGCCTGATTTGGGAACGACGATGGTTTTATGCGCGGTTTTCGTCGCCGTTTATTTCGCGGCGGGCGCGAAATGGACGCATATTTTGCTGACTTTAGGAAGTCTGCTGTTGGTCGGTGTGGCGGCATTGGTTTTATCGCCGTTCCGTATGAAGCGAATGTTCGCGTTTCTCGACCCCTGGGAACACGCGGCGGACGGCAGCTATCAAGTCGTGCAGGGACTTTACGCCATCGGTTCGGGCGGCATTTTCGGCGAAGGTTTCGCCAAAGGTCAACAGAAACTTTTTTATCTGCCGTATCCGTATTCGGATTTTATTTTTGCGGTCGTCGGCGAAGAATTGGGTTTGATCGGAACGCTCGCCGTCGTCATTGCCTTTGGACTGCTTTTATGGCGCGGAACTCGCGCCGCACTGCTCGCGCCGGACAGGTTCGGAATGCTTTTGGGCATCGGCATTATCACCGGAATCGTCGTGCAGGCGTTGTTCAATATCTCGGTCGTAACTTCGATGCTGCCCGCGAAAGGAATCCCTTTGCCGTTCATTTCCTACGGCGGTTCTTCGATTATTGTTACATTGTGCGCGATTGGAATTTTGCTGAACATTTCGCAGTACGCCGGAACGAATTCGATAGGGAAATTTGAAACGGAAACGCCGGTCAGACGGCGCAAAAATCGAACGGGATTGAAATGACAGTTATCAGCTAACAGTCAACAGTTATCAAATTCGGAATAACTGATAACTGATAACTGATAACTGATAACTGGTATGAAAGTTTTAATTGCGGCGGGCGGTACGGGCGGGCATATTTATCCGGGCATCGCGGTCGCTAAAGAAGTTTTGAAACGCGATGCGCGTTCGGAGATTTTATTCGTCGGCACGGCTCGCGGGCTGGAAAATAAAATCGTTCCCGACAACGGTTTTAAATTGTCTTTGATAAACAGCGCGGGTTTGAAAAACGTCGGGCTGATGGGGAAATTGAAAGGCTTGTTTATCCTGCCGAAAAGTTTTCTCGAAGCGCGTTCGATTATTAAAAGTTTCAAGCCCGATGTCGTGGTTGGCGCAGGCGGTTACGTTTCCGGTCCGGTGCTTTTGATGGCGAGTTTGATGCGTGTGCCGACGCTCGTGATGGATTCAAACGCGCTGCCCGGATTTACGAATCGCAAACTCGCGCCGTTCGTTACGAAAGCCGCTTTGACGTTTGAATACGCGCTGCCGTTTTTCGGAAAAAAGGGAATCGTAACGGGCAATCCGGTTCGCAAAGAGTTTTTTGAAATCGCGCCGAAACAGCGCAATGAAAAAATCAATTTGTTGATTTTCGGCGGTTCGCAAGGCGCACGGGCAATCAATAACGCGATAGTCGAAGCGTTGAAAGATTTGCCGCACGATAAATTAAATGTCGTGCATCAGACGGGCGAAGGCGACTTTGAAAACATCCGCGAATTATACAATCGCGCCGGTTGGGGCGATGCGGCGGAAGTCAAACCGTATATTTCAAATATGGTTGACGAATTTGCGAAAAGCGATTTGATAATCTGCCGCGCCGGAGCGACGAGCTGCGCGGAAATCGCCGCCGCTGGGAAAGCCGCACTGCTGATTCCTTTACCAACCGCCGCCGACGATCATCAACGCAAAAACGCCGAAGCGTTCGAGAAAAACGGCGCGGCACAGATGATTTTGCAAAAAGATTTATCGGGCAAAAGTCTGGCGGAAAAAATTTCAAGTTTGATAAATTCGCCGGAAAAAATTACGGCGATGGAAACGGCGGCGAAAAAATTAGCGAAGGCGGACGCGGCGGAAGCGACCGTAAATTTAATCGAAGATTTAGCGAGAGGGGAAAAATGATTTGAGATTTAAGATTTGAAATTTCAAAAGAAATCCAAAATCCAAAATCCAAAATCCAAAATCGAATGTTTCGGCACGTTAAAAAAATCCATTTCATCGG
>CAXTKJ010000054.1:0-36183 GCA_964244835.1 uncultured Pyrinomonadaceae bacterium | reverse complement strand
CGGTTGCCTGCGCGTAAAGACGATTTGCGCCGGTGTTAATGAAAAAAATTAAAGCGACCGAAACGACCAATCTGGCAATGAATTTTCTGTGCCGATAATTCATATAAATGTTTCCTTTGAAGCCTGACGCAATCAGGATTTATCAATCTTTGGCGACAACTTTTCAATCGTCGGCAAAGATTTTCAGAACAAACTTAGCGGCAGAGGAATCCGCAGGATTTACAATGACCGAACATTAGAATAGTGGAAGGCGTGCGCTAACATTTTTATGTTTGCCGATTTAGAAGTCAAGCAAAAAACGCGGTTGCCGCCGTCAAGTCAACTATTAACTTAATCTGAAGCCGTTGAAAAGATGTGCGCGAACAAAAAAATGTATGCCTTCAAAAAATCGGCTTAACTATTGACACCGTATCTTAAAGCGCAATATACTTGTCGCACTTCCACAAGGTTTTATCCGGCATAGTTATAACGAACAAGCGGTTGTTAGTAATCATTTTTATTCGTGAAAAGTTAAGGAGCAGTAACTATGTTTTATGTGAAATTCAGACAAACGGCAATCGCCGTTTTTGTATCGGCTTTAATCTTTGGAATCGTCTCCGCGCCGTTTTCAAAAGTTCGAGCCGCCGACCACGCCGAATCAACTTCGGTCGCCACCGACACGGGTGCCGACATCGCCGATGCGTTTATTTTTCTCAAACCGGGTGATAATTCGAGAGTCGTGCTGGCGTTGACTTTTGAAGGTTTTATCGTGCCGTCCGAAGCGTTGAATTTAGGCTATTTCCCGCCGGATGTTCTCTATCGGTTCGAGATTGAAAACACCGGCGATGCGATTTCCGACCGCTTTATTGACGTTACTTTTTCGCCGCAGACTTCGCGCAGTTCGCCGCAGACCGCGACCATCGAATTCACGCGCCGCAAAGGACTCAGAACGCCGCCTTTCTACGCTAAATTTACCGCGCCGACCACCCTTCCGAACTTTAACGCGACGAGTCCGCCGTTCGTTGTAACGACTGATCCCGTCAGCACGGTTTCTTTTTTCGCCGGGATGACCGACGACCCGTTTTATTTCGATATTGTCGCCTTCAACCGCTTCACTTCGTCGGTTACTTCGGGCAGCCCGAACCCGTCGCTTTTACAGCGTTCCCGCGACAGCTTTGCCGGCTACAACATTCACACGATTGCGCTCGAAGTTCCGGCGAGTATGCTGCGCGGCTCGGCAGGCGATATGGTCGGCTTGGACACCGTTACTCTGCGCCAGCGCACTTCCGTCCGGCAGAATAACGGTCCACCCGTCAACAGCGGCGATTATGTGCAGATTGATCGAATGGGCGTTCCCGCCGTCAACACCGTTCTGCTGACATTTCCGCGCAAGAACGAATACAATGCCGCCACGACGCAGGACGATGCGAACGGACTTTTTACCAGCACCATCGTCGCCACGCTGAACAGTCTCGGCACGAGCCAATCGAACATTATTATCTTAGCGAACACCGCCGTTTTCAAAGGCGATATGTTGCGGCTGAATCTCGCAACGGCGAACACGAGTCAGGGATTCGGCGAGCGAATTACGTCGCCCAATTACACCGGCTTTCCTAACGGACGGCGGCTCGGCGACGACACGATTGACACGCTGATGTATTTCACCACTAATCAATCAGTGGTGATGGGCGACAACGTGAACAGCAACGAAGTTCCGCTGACCGACACGTTTCCGTTTTTCGGCAGACCACATCAGCCGCTCGAAAATCCGGCGGTTGACCCGACCAAGAATTAACTGTTCAGAGTTACGCCTTCAGGCGTGATTATGCGACATTAAATCACGCCTGAAGGCGTAACTCTGAACTTCGGACTTATGAAAAAATTTCCGATAACAAAAATACTCGTTCTGTTCTTCGCCGCGCTATTTTTGTGCGGCTGCGCGACGCAGGAAACCGTTTCGTCAAAATCTCTCACGCCGAACGCTGCGGAACAGAAACCATTAAAAACCAATAATGAAACCGTCCGATTTTTGGAAGACCGCATTAAGCGCAATTCCGAAGATTTCATCGCTTATAACAAACTCGCTTCCGAATATCTGCGCCTGATGCGCGAAACAGGCGATGCGAATTATTTAAATCTGGCATCACGCGCCGCCGATGCTTCGCTGAAAATTTTACCGGCGCACCAGAATAAAGAAGGATTAGCCGTTCTCGCGCTGACCAAATACTCATCGCACGAATTCGCCGCCGCCCGCGATTACGCGAAACAATTAATCGAATTAGAACCGAATAAAGGTTACGCCCGTCAGATTCTGGGCGACGCGCTGCTCGAATTGGGCGAATATCAGGAAGCCGAAAAAGCCTTTCGGGAAATGGAATCGCTCGGCGGAATTCAGCCGCTGACGCAATCGGCGATGCAGCAAAGATTAGCCCGTTTAGCGGCTTTGAAAGGCGATAACAATCAAGCGAAAAAACATTACGCGGAGGCTCTGAAAATCGTCCGTTCGATGCCCGTTCCGCCGCCGGAAACCGTCGCTTACTGTCTCTGGCAATCGGGCGAAACGGCGTTTGCCGGCGGCGATTACGCGACTGCCGAAAAATTTTACAGTGACGCGCTCGAAGCGTTTCCCGATTATACAAACGCGCTTGCTTCGATGGGAAAAATTCTGGCGGCTCGCGGCGATTTATCCGGCGCAGTTGAATTTTACGAACGCGCCGTGAAACGCCTGCCCGACATTAATTTCGTCGCCGCGCTCGGCGATTTATACCAACTCGCGGGTAGAAATGAGGACGCGCAGAGGCAATACGAAACGGTCGAGCAAATCGGACGTTTAAGCCAAATTAACGGAACACTCTACAATCGCGGGCTGGCGAATTTTTACGCCGACCACGATTTGAAAACGGATGAAGCCTATCAAATGGCGGCAAAAGAATACGAAACACGCCGCGACATTTACGGCGCGGACGCGCTCGCTTGGACAGCTTTGAAAGCCGGAAAACTCGCGGAAGCGCAGGAGAAAATAAAAGAAGCCTTGCGGCTCGGAACGGCGGATGCGCGGCTTTTTTATCACGCCGGAATGATTTTCAACGCGGCGGGCAACAAAATTGAAGCGCGTAAATTTCTGCAACGCGCACTCGCGCTGAATCCGAAATTTAATTTACCGCAAGCCGAAATTTGCCGCAAAACATTGGAGAATCTTTGAAAAAGCGGGCGCGTTTTGAGTTCAAACTTTAGTTTGCCCGCCGCGCTTCGCGGTCGCGGCAACACGCTGAAGCGTGAACTCAGAACTATAAAAACTATCGTTTAATTCGCCGAAAAAATGTTTTATTCATCTTAGATTTTCGCTTCCGTTGCTCTGATTGGTTATGGGTTATTCAAACAAATTCATATTGACGTTGGGGCTGATTTTGGCTGCCGCCAATGCGGTTGCGGCGCAGTCGGAAAGCGGGCGTTTGTCCAGCACTGTTTCCGATGTAGCCGGGAAACCGCTCGGCAATGTTACCGTCGTCGTCGTCAATCAAACGACAGCGAGCCGCGAAACCGATAAGTCCGGCGCGGACGGCAAATTTTCTCTGCGGCTGACGGCGGGCGCGTATCGGTTGACGGTTGAGTCGCCTTACGCAGCGCGTTTCGACCGCAGTAAAACGGCGGAATACGGCAAGTTTGCTAAATTAATTTGCGAAGAATCAAAGCGCGGCGCGGACGGCAAGCCGCTGCCGCCGGAATGCGCGATTCTGGAAAACATTTTGATTTCGCCCGAAGGCGAAACGAAAATTGATTTCTCCGTTGAAGAGCAAAAACCGACCGTCGCCGCTTCGCCGAACGATGATAAGCCGCTCGGATTAGCCGGAAACGAAACGGTCGAATCCGATTCGCAGATTAATGACGGACGGCGCGAAGTGCGGGACCGCTGGCGCATCGGATTCCCTGAATACGACCGTTACGGAGACAAAGGCGGACGCGGGCGCGACATTCCGTTTCGCCGAAATCGCTGGTTCGATCCGTATAATCAAAGCGTCATCAAAGGCGATTACCCGATTTTCGGCAACGACAAATTTATGATTTTTTCCGCCGTCAGCACGAGCGGAATCGAAATCAGGCGAACGCCCGCGCCGACCAGCGTTTCGAGTGCCGACCCGGATGAAAATAATTTTTTCGGGCGACCGGAAAGTCTCTCGTTTAGCGAAACGGTGCAGCTTTCTTTTGAACTTTTCAAAGGCGATTCGGTGTTTCGCCCGCGTGATTGGGCGATCAAAATTTCGCCGACGTTCAGCGTTCCGAATTACTTAAACGCCCGCGAAAACGGCATCGTCAATATAGACGTGCGGCGCGGCACGAACCGCACGGATTATCATTTTTCACTCGAAGAAGCGTTCGGCGAAGTCAAACTTTTCGATGTCAATGAAAACTACGATTTCGTTTCCGTCCGCGCCGGAATTCAGCCGTTCGTATCGGATTTTCGCGGATTTATTTACTCGGATAATAATCTCGGCGCGAGGATTTTCGGCGGCTTCGATAACAACAAATCGCAGTTCAATATCGCTTATTTCCGCCAGCTTGAAAAAGACACGAACAGCGGTTTGAATTCGCTCGAAGGCTTTCGCAAACAGAACGTCTATATCGCCAATTTTTACCGGCAGGATTTTCTTTTCAAAGGCTACACGATTCAGGCTTCCGCGCTTTATAACGACGACCGCGCCGATGTCGCCTACGACAGCAACGGTTTTCTCGTGCGCCCGACGCTCGTCGGCGATTTTCGCCCGCATTCGATCAAAGCCGGTTACGTCGGCATCAACGGCGACGGGCATATCGGGATTTTGAATTTAACGAATTCCGTTTATTTCGCGTTCGGCGAAGACGACCGCAACCCGATTGCCGGACGGCGAACGGATATTCGCGCTTATATGGGCGCGGTCGAGGCTTCGATTGACCGCGATTATCTGCGGTTTCGCGCTTCGGCTTTTTACGCTTCGGGCGACAAAAATCCGACCGACGACCGCGCCACCGGCTTCGACGCGATTTTGGATGATCCGAATTTTGTCGGCGGTCAGTTTTCTTACTGGAACCGGCAAGGCATCCGTCTGATTTCGACCGAAGTCGGACTCGTGCAGCCGAACAGTCTGCTGCCGTCTCTGCGTTCGAGTAAAATTCAGGGACAGGCGAATTTCGTCAATCCGGGAATTCAGATTTTAAATGCCGGCGTTGATGTCGAAATTACACCGACTTTGAAAGCGGTTTTGAACGCGAATTATCTGCGTTTTGATCGAACGGAAACGCTCGAATACGTTTTGTTTCAGCCGCGTGTGCGCCACGAAATCGGTTTGGATTATAGTCTCGGCGTGTCGTATCGTCCTTTGAACATCAACAATATCCAGTTGACGGCGGGCGCGGCTTATTTTCAACCAGGCAAAGGTTTTCGGGACATTTTCACCGACCGTTCGCGCAACTGTCCGCCGATTGTTTCGCAGTTCTGCACGGCGGCAGTCCCGAATCCGAGCAAGCCGCAGTATTCTTTGTTCGCGCAAGTGAAGTTTATTTATTGAGGAAATTTTATATGCCGCCGAAAGACAAAACTTACTGGCTCAAATTAGTTTCCATTCTATTTTTCGTCGCTCTGATCGCTTTCGTCAGTGCGCGAAACTATTTGTCGCCGACGATTTCCGCTGGTGAGGAAACAGTTCCGGCGAACACGGCGAATAAAACCGTTTTGGCGCATTCGCCAGAAAATGACGCGGTAAAAACAGGAGAAACGATATCTTCCGACGCGCCGCAATCAATCAAAAAAGCCGATGATGACGCGCCGCTCGAAGGCTGTATCAAATGTCACGGCAGCACCGAACCGATGCACCGCTACAACTCGCGCGGCGATGTTTTGGACGAATTAAAAAACGGGCGCGACGCGATGGATTTGTCCTGCACGTCGTGCCACGGCGGCAATCCGGCGGCGACAACCGCTGAGACGGCGCACGTCCAGCCGCAGTTTCCCAAAGAATGGAACTGCAAAGACGGCAAATGTTCGAGCGCGAATCCCGAACGCACGAACACGCTTTTAGCAAAGGAAAGTCAGGAATTCGTCCGCTTTATAAATCCCGGCGATTTTCGCGTGGCGGCGACGACCTGTAACGAATGCCACGCCGATAATGTGCATACCAACCGCCGCAGTATGATGACGCACGGCTCGATGCTGTGGGGCGCGGCACTTTATAATAACGGCGGTTATCCGATTAAAGATGCTCGTTTCGGCGAAAGTTATAACGAAGCGGGAAATCCGCAAAGTTTGATTCAAAATCCACAGCCAACACACGAACAGCAATCTTTAAAAGGCATTCTGCCGTTTCTCGAACCGCTGCCGCGCTGGGAAATTTCACAGCCGGGAAACATACTGCGCGTTTTTGAGCGCGGCGGTAAACGCCGTCTCGAAGTCGGTCTGCCCGACCGTGAAGAGGAAAACGGCAAACCCGACAAAGGCTTGAGTCCGCGCGGGTTAGGGACAAATAACCGCACCGATCCGGTTTATCTCGGCATTCAGAAAACCCGTCTGATGGATCCGACACTGAATTTTTTGGGAACGAATGACAACCCCGGCGATTACCGTTCGTCGGGCTGCACGGCGTGTCACGTCATCTACGCCAACGACCGCAATCCGGCGCATTCCGAACAATACGCGGCTGCCGGGAACAGCGGCGAATCGCAGTCGAAGGACGAAAGCATTCCGAAAAATCAGCCGGGACATCCGATTAAACATCAATTCACATCGCGCATTCCGACCACGCAATGTATGGTTTGCCATATGCATCCGGGGACGAATATGGTCGCTTCATATTTAGGCACGACGTGGTGGGATAATGAGACGGACGGGAAGTTTATGTATCCCGAAAAGCAGGAAAATCCGACGCAGAAAGAGGAAGACGAAAAATTGAGCCGCAACCCGGAAGGTTCGAGTTTGCGCGGCAAATGGTCTGACCCGGAATTTTTGCGAAAAACCGGCACGGACGAATTTAATAAGCAGTTAAAAAACACCAAGTTCGCCGATTTTCACGGACACGGCTGGATGTTTCGCGCCGTCTATAATAAAAACCGCAAAGGCGAATGGCTCGACGCGCACGGGCAGACGATTGCGCCGGACGACCCGGAAAAATTCGGGAAAGCCGTGCATTTGAAAGACATTCATTTGGAGCGCGGAATGCACTGCACCGATTGTCATTTTCAGCAGGATTCACACGGCGACGGCAATTTGTATAACGAACCACGCGCGGCAATCGAAATCGGCTGCACGGATTGTCACGGCTCGATTCAGCAGAAAGCCAATCTTTTTACATCGGGCTTTGCCGCCGAAGAGTTGGACGCAAAAAATCCCGACGACACCAAAGAAATCGAACGCCGGACGAAAGCTAAACAACCGCTCAAGGGAAACGATTTGTCGAGAATGGATTTTCGCAAACCCGACGGTAAAAAGCAGACGATTTTCGTCCGCGTCACGACGGGAAATTTAGCGCGTCTGAAAAAAGAACCGTGCAAAGATGAAAAAGATGCGGAAGTAACCTTCGTCGCGGGCGATATTCTGCAATTTTCGACCGTCGTGCCGAATCGCTGCTGGCGCGTCAAACAAACCGCCGATACGGTCGTCGAAAATCCGAATCACAAGGAAGATTACAACGAAAAATCGGCTTACGCGAAGACGATTCAGAAAGATAATCAAATCTGGGGCGAAGTTCCTTCCGAAGAAAAACTCGCGCACAGCGATAAAAATATGACTTGTTATGCGTGTCATTCGTCGTGGATGACGAGCTGTTTCGGCTGTCATCTTTCGATGGAAGCGAACCGCAAAATGCCGAATCGCCACAATGAAGGCGGCGATTCGCGCAACTTTACTTCGTATAATTATCAGGTTCTGCGCGACGATGCGTTTATGCTTGGGAAAGACGGAACAGTTACAGGTCATCGCGTCGCGCCGGTGCGTTCGTCGTCCGCCGTTTTAGTCAGCTCACGCAATCAAAACCGCGAATGGATTTATCATCAACAGCAAACCGTTTCCGCCGAAGGCTTTTCCGGGCAGGCTTTTAACACGCACGTTCCGCACACGGTTCGCGCTAAGGAAACGAAAAATTGTTCGGATTGTCACGTTTCCGAAACGAACGACAACAATGCTTGGATGGCGCAGGTTTTACTGCAAGGGACGAATTTCGTTAATTTTATCGGGCATTACGCATTTGTCGCCGCCGAAGATTCGCTCGAAGCCGTCGCCGTTACCGAACACACCGAACCGCAAGCCGTTATCGGAAGTACTCTGCATAAAATCGCTTACCCGGACAATTACAACAAGTTTGAAAAAGACGGGCGCGAACTGAAAAAAGTTTACGAACACGCCGGAAACCCGGAAGTTTTGCAGGTTCAGGTGCGCGGCGAATATGCGTATGTCGCGGCGGGGAAAGGCGGTTTGCGCGTTTACGACATCGCGCAGATTGACCACAAAGGTTTTTCCGAACGCATCACCACCGCGCCGGTTTCGCCGCTCGGACAAAAATTTTACGTTGATACAAAATACGCTGTGGCAGTCGCCGCGCCTTCCACGCTCGCCGTTGATCCGGCGCGTTGGCGAATGATGCGCGACGAAACCGGAAAACTCGTTTCGGTTGACCCGGAAACCGCCAATAAATCACACGCCGAAGCGACAAAAGCGGGCAAGCCGAGTCCGATGATAAACGAAGAACAGCCGATTCATCCGCTCTATGCTTATTTGTATATTGCGGACAAGGAAGAAGGTTTAATTACAGTCAACGCGGCAACTTTGCTCGACGGCGAACCGCGCAACAATTTCCTGAAACGCGCCGTTACATTCAATCCCGAAAATGCTTTGACCGGCGCGAACAATATTACGATTGCCGGGACAAACGCTTTTATCACGACCGACCGCGAACTCGTCATCGTTGACATCAACGACCCGTTGAATCCGAAAATCAAACAGCGAATCGGCGCGCCGCAATTAAAAAATCCGCGAGCCGTTTCCGTCCAATTCCGCTACGCTTTCACCATTGACGACGACGGCTTGAAAGTTTTAGACATCGGCGGATTGATGAGCAAAGACGGCACGGCAAAAGTCGTGGAAAAAGACGGCGCGGCAGTCGTCGTTCCGCTCAAACACGCGCACGATTTATATGTGGCGCGAACCTATGCTTATATTGCGAACGGCGAAGACGGCTTGGCAATTATTGATGTCGAAAAGCCGGAATCGCCGACACTCGCGCAAATGTTTTCAGCGGACGGAAAATTAAACGATTCGCACGGCGTGAAAGTAGCGATGACGAACGCGAGTCTTTACGCCTACGTCGCCGACGGGAAAAACGGCTTGCAGATTCTCCAATTAACCGACCCCGAAACGATGCCGACCTTCGCGGGTTTCAGCCCGAAACCCGAACCGCGCTTAATCGCATCATTCAAAACAAAAGGTCCGGCACTCGCCGTCTCGAAAGGCTTAGACCGCGACCGCGCCGCCGACGAAAGCGGCAATCAAGTCGCCGTCTTCGGCAGACGCGGCGCACGACCGTTCAATCTCGAAGAAGTTAATCGAATGCTTCGGACAAACGACGGCACGGGCGATTTCTTTCAGGTTTCCGACGCGCCGATTAAGAAAAATTCGGCAGTCGCCGCGCCTGAAACGAAAGAATCCGACTGGATGAGTTGGTGGAAATCGTTTTTGCTGATTACCGGATTCGGCGGCGGTTTTATGCTTATTTGTTTTTCGTCATCTGCCAACCGAAATAAGCGAAAGGTCAAATCTTCTTGACGGATTGAAATGACGAAAATAAACAGCAAAGCGCGAAAGACTTTTGTCTTTCGCGCTTTGCTGTTTATTGACTAAGTTTTATAAGTCGGGTTACGCTGCCTCGTCCAACTCGCGGATGACTTCGAGCGCGGGAGCTTTGCGTTCGACCATATCTCTGGTAATTACCAGTTCTTTTACACGCTTTTGTGACGGCAGAACGTACATCGGCTGTAAAAGAATTTCTTCCAGAATCATCATCAAACCGCGTGCGCCGACTTTGCGTTTGTGGGCTTGCTGGGCGATGGCGACGAGCGCGTCGTCGGTGAATTTCAGACGGACGTTATCGAACTCGAATTTACGTTGGTACTGCTTGATGAGAGCGTTTTTCGGCTCGGTCAGAATCTGAATCAGCGCGGCTTCGTCCAACTCGTCGAGCGTTCCGAGAACCGGAAGCCGTCCGACGAATTCGGGAATCAAACCGTAATGGATTAAATCTTCCGGTTCGAGATTGGCAATCGCTTCGTCCTGCCGCTGTTTGCTCGATTTGACATCGGCTTGGAAGCCGAGCGATTTGTTGCGGAAACGCTTATCCACGACTTTATCCAAACCGATGAACGCGCCGCCGCAAATAAATAAAATGTTCGTCGTATCAACCGGAAGAAATTCCTGCTGCGGATGTTTGCGTCCGCCGTTAGTCGGGACGTTGGCAATCGTGCCTTCGAGAATTTTCAGAAGTGCCTGCTGAACGCCTTCGCCGGAAACGTCGCGCGTAATCGAAGGATTGTCGTCTTTGCGGCAAATCTTATCAATTTCGTCAACATAGATAATGCCGGTTTGAGCGCGTTCGACATCATTGCCGGCAGACTGCAAAAGTCTGAGAATGATGTTCTCGACATCTTCGCCGACGTATCCGGCTTCGGTCAAAGTCGTCGCGTCAACGATGCAGAACGGGACGCTTAAAATTCTGGCGAGCGTCTGCGCGAGCAAAGTTTTACCCGTTCCGGTCGGACCAATTAATAGAATATTCGATTTTTGCAGTTCGATGTCGGGACGGATTTTCGCCATCTCGATGCGTTTGTAATGCTGATAAACCGCCACCGACAGACGTTTTTTCGTTTCGTCCTGACCGATGACGTATTCGTCTAAAAACGCTTTCAATTCCTGCGGTTTCGGCAGCGTCGAACGGACGTTCGCCGTCTCCGCCTGCTCGTCGTCGTTGATAATTTCGTTACAAATGTCTATACATTCGTTACAAATATAAACGCTCGGTCCGGCGATGAGCTTTTTGACTTCGTTCTGCGATTTACCGCAAAACGAGCAGCGTAGGATTTCTTCGGGTCTTCTGATCATTTATTAGTGGTGAGTGGTGAGTGGTGAGTGGTGAGTTTCGGAAGAGTTCAAAAACTCACCACTCACCACTCACCACTCACCGCTATTTTTCCCGGTGTTCGATAACTTCGTCAATCAAACCGTATTCTTTAGCTTGGATGGGCGACATAATGCGGTCGCGTTCGACATCGAGTTCAACCTGGTCGAACGACATTCCCGAATGGTGCGAAATAATCCGTGAAGTCATTTCGCGCATCCGCAGTATTTCTTCCGCCATAATTTTGACATCGGATGCCTGACCGCTCGCGCCGCCGGACGGCTGATGAATCAAAATGCGCGAATGCGGCAGAGCAAAACGCTTGCCCTTCGTGCCGGCAGTCAAAAGCAGCGCACCCATCGAAGCGCACTGTCCGACGCAAATAGTCGTTACATCATTTTTGATGAACTGCATCGTGTCGTAAATTCCCATTCCCGCCGTGATCGAACCGCCCGGAGAATTGATATAAAGATTGATGTCGCGTTCCGGGTCTTCCGCTTCTAAAAAGAGAAGTTGGGCGACGATCAAATTGGCAACCATATCGTCAATCGGTGTGCCGATGAAAATGATGCTGTCTTTCAACAGCCGCGAATAAATATCGAACGCCCGTTCGCCCCGCGAAGTTTGCTCGACTACCATTGGAACTAGCATATTTTTTTCTCTCTCTTAAAAATTTGAGCGGTTTGCTTAAGAATCGGTTTAACTCTTTGCAGATAACTGTTGAAATAATAGCTATTGCCAATTTCGAGTTTTTATTCTACAACTTCTTCTTAAAATTGCAAACCGCTCAAAATAATTTTGTTGACTTATTCTTTTTTCGCCGATTTCTTTTTCGGCTTCTCTTCTGTTTCTTCGGTTTTATCTTTTTTCTCAGCCTTCGTCTTTGCCGATTTCTCGACTTTTGGTTTAGCTGATTTTTCCGACTTTTCGGCGGTTTCTTTTTTCGCTTTCTTCGCCGGTTTTTCTTCAGCAACCGACGAAGTTTCTTCCGTCGAATCTTCTTCGGTCTCGGCAATTTGCGGTTGTTGACTTGGATCAATCCATTCGCCGTCGGTAATGTTTGCGTTGGCGACTAACGCTTCGACCGCTTTGCGGGTTCGCAAATTGTTGATAATGTTGCTTTCGCCGCCCTGCTGTTTCGCCAGCGACGCGCGAATGTCTTCGGGCGTGGTGCGGTAATGCGCGGCGATGTGTTCGATTTCCTCGTTGATTTCCTCATCGGAAACTTCCAGATTTTCCAGATCGGCGACTTTTTCTAGCAGAATCGCGCCACGCACGTCGCGTTCGGCTTGCGCCTGCATTTGCGTATAAACCATTTGCACAAAATCCTGCCCGACATTGTTCAAATCCATTCCGCGCCCCGCCATATCCTGCGCGAAATTATTCAGAAGATTCCGCGCCTGCATATCAATCAGCGAATTCGGAATTTCGATTTCGTTGGCTTCGACGAGTTTGCCGATCAATTCCGAGCGCAAAGCGTTGTCGGCTTCGGCTTTCGCCGCCGCTTCCAGATCGCCGCGTGTTTTGCCGCGCAAATCCGCGATTGATTCATATCCTTCGTCTAAGCTCAACGCCCATTCGTCATCGAGTTCCGGCAGTTCGATTGCCCCGACCGATTTCACTTTCGCTTTATAATTGACGGTTTTTCCCGCCAGCATCGGCGATGTAAAGTTTTCGGGATACTCGACGGTAAATTCTTTTTCGTCGTCTTCCAAAACGCCGACGAGATTTTCCGTGAACGATTTTTCAATCACGTCGTCGCCCAATTTGATTTCCAGATTGTCGGCTTTAATCGGTTCGGCTTCCGGGTCGTCGGCGAAAGTTCCTTCCAGATCAACGATCACCATATCGCCCGTTTCCGACTTCCGATTTTCGACCGGAATCAAAGTCGCCGCTTCCTGCCGGCGTTCGTCAATAAGGTTTTCTAATTCTTCGTCGGACGAAGGACGAATGCGGCGCACGGCTTCGAGATTCTTATAAGTCGGATCGGCGATTTCCGGCATCACTTCGACGTGAACCGACAGGCGAATCGGCTCTGAACCGTTGACCTTGACGTTTTCCGCATCTTCCAAATGCAGATGCGGTTCGACCAAAGGCTGTAAGTTATGCTCTTGAATCGCCTCACCGACTTTCGGCGCGAAAAGTTCCTGCAAAACTTCCGACCTGATCTGGTCTTTGTAGCGCAGACGGATAATGTCAACCGGCGCAAAGCCTTTGCGGAATCCGTCAACCTGTGCGCCCTTCGCAAACTTTTGACTGACCTTGTTGTAAACTGTCCGCACTTCGGCGGCTTCGATTTCGATTTTTATCTCTTTTCGACTCGGAGAAACGTCTAATAATTCGGTGTTCATCTCTTAAAATTGCCTTGTAAATTGTTATGAAAAATCTGACAAAATGAAGGCTTTTCCTTCTAGTTTAATTCAAGAAAAGGATAACTATTTTAGCCGTAAATGTCGAATTCGAGTTTTTTCGGGAAAGCGGTTTAAGTCAAAATAAAAAAGGCTCTCGACGGAAAATCGAAAGCCTTTTTCTAAAAATAAAACCGAAAATTTAATTCCAGTAAGCCGTAAAACGATAGCGGTCGGCACCGCCTTTCGGATCGCTGATCTGAATAATCGTCGTAAAATTGTTGTCGCGGTTCGGCTGCTGAATGACGGAAATGCGCCCGCGCCCTTCGCTTTTTTCAACTCGAATGTCGCTGTTGCGGCGCGGCTGACTTCCGTTGAAATTATAGTTATCGTCGTTGTAATCGCGCCCGTTCAAAACCCGCGTCCGGGCGTTGTTGTTGCGAATTCTGATTTGCACCGTATCATCAACCGTTCCGCTCCATTCGAGCGAACCGCCGCCGCGCCGTTGCGCGTTGGCATCGCCGACCGCGCCGTAAAACACGGCAAAGGCGAAAACAAAAACCATAAACCCGAAAATTCTTAAATTTTTCATTTCGATTACTCTCCCTTAGAAATTTTTACAGGCGTTTTTCAAACGAATTCGCCCGCAGTTTAAGTTAAAAAAGTTGGTGCTGAGGACGAGACTCGAACTCGTACGTCTTTCGACACGGGCTTCTAAGACCCGCGTGGCTACCAATTACACCACCTCAGCACGACGGATATTTCTGAATTTATCGGATTGGTAAAAGATTGTCTAGGTTGTCCGATTTGAAAAATCAATTTTCACTGCGGCGATTTTCCATAATTTGAAAGAACGAAGCCGAATTCAATTTCGATTTCGTCAATTCGGTCGCGTCCGTAATTTCCGCTTCGGTCATCGCGCCGCAAGCTAAAGCGCGGCTGAAAAAGTTTAATAATCCTTGCGCCGAAGCCGCGTCGTCGAAAGTGTTGCCGGTCAGGTTAGCCTGCGTCGCCTTTTCGACAAAGCCTTTCAGACGTTTCCCTTGCGCGCCTTTCGATTCTAAAAAAAACGAATAAACGGCGGCGTAACGCGCCACGAGCTGCGCCGGATGCAAATCCCAGCTTTGATAAAAACCGTTGATAAGCGAATGATTGACGTTATTGTAATGCGTCCGCCACGCTTTATGAACGGCGCGAATGTTTTCTTTGATTTGCGCGTTCGTCAAATTTTCGCTTCTGTGAACGGCGACGGGCATTTCAGTCGTAACTGAATCCGACAACCGAATGCCGAGCGGCGCGAGTGAAATCTGCATCATCTGTCGGGCAAAAACACACGCTTCGTGGCGCAGATGCTGATGAATTCCCGAAACTCCAAAACTCGCCGTATAATCGAACGCGCCGAAATGCGCCGAATTAACTCGACCGTTTCCGGCTTCGATCAAACCTCTCAAAGCAATCTCACCGCGCTCGTTGATGATTGCCTGCGGCGTTTCAATCATTATTTCGATTTTGATTGCACCGTTTTCGAGACCGTTTATTTTTTCAAATTCATTGAGCAGTTCCGCTAAAATTCCGACTTCTTCGCGGCGCGTGATTTTCGGCAAAGTTACGACAAAATTTTTTGGCAAATCGCCGCCGGTTTTTTCCAAAAGATTCGTCAAAAACAGATCCAAAGTCCGCACGGCGCGTTTAAAGGTTTCCCTTTGAAACGATTTGACACGAAAACCGCAAAACGGCGTGATCGTTTTCTCGCGGAACGATTTCGCCAGTTCGTCCGAAGCCGAAACGCCGTGCGCGTCTTCTTCCGCATCGCTTCGGAATCCATAACCGTCTTCAAAGTCAATCCGAAAATCTTCAACCGGCTCGCGCTTTAATTTTTCAATCGTGCGGCTATAAATCGTCCACGCGAACCACGCCGCGAAATTTTTCGATTTGATTTCTTCCGCGTCTTCAGATAATTGTCTTTCCAGCTTTTGAATCGCGTCATTATAAACCGGCAGCGCGTCCGCGCCCGAAAGCCACATCGCGCGTGAAAACTCGGCAAAATTCGGCGCGTAAGTTTCCAAAGATTTGAGCGCGATTCTCCCTAATTTTGCGGGCGTTTCAGCTTTAAAAAGATTTGCGCCGCCGTAAACAACGTGAACCGGAGTTCGCAGGGGTGAAGGCAAAAGAATAATAGATGAATCTGTTTTTTTTATCTCTGAATAAATTTCGTCGAGTTTTTCGTCGGAAAAAGTTTTTTTCATTAGCGCGAGATTTTAGCATTTCGATTTTGAATAAAAAAGGCTGAGAAGGGTAATTTCTCAGCCTTTCAGAATTCAATGAAACCGCAAACATTATTCGGATTTCGGCGCGGTCTGCGGCGGACGAATTCCGGTGTATTGCGCCGAAGCGATTTTCCACGCCGCTTTTTCTTTTCGACAGACAAGCATCGTGCGGATACTGCGCGGCGGAAGCGGTTTTCCTTCGCTTGTCATCGTATAATTCAAACGCATTATGACGACGGCGAATTTATCATAACTGCGAATCGAAAATTCATCGGCAGAAACCGTCGCCGACATTTTATCGGCTGGTGGTTTGAGTTCGGGTTTGTAAAATCCGAGAACTTTCTCGCGTGTGTCAAATTCGCCGACGGGTGAAATTTCTATGTAATCGGCGGTAAAAATTTTATCGAGCGTGTCGGGTTGGAAATTCGTCTGCGCGTCAGTCATCTGTTTGACCAGATTTTTCAAAGAATCTTCATCTTTTGTTTGCGCGAAAACGGAAATACCCGACAAAAGCAGAATAAAAATAAAAAATTTCAAATTCATAAAAAATAATTCCTCAACAATTTTATTATAAATAAATCGAAAATTTTTACGCCGTAAATGCCGTTATAGTTTCACCATCCCCAAGTTCCCGCGCCGCCCTTAAACGGTCCGACGATTTCCGAAGTGATCCAACCGCCGTAAAAATCGCCTGCCTGTGACCGCACCAGTTCGTCATTTACATAACACTCATCCATTTTCGACGGATAAAATGCGAGATGATTTTCGATTGGTTTGAATCTGTCCGACGGATTGGCGTAAAACCACGCCGCATTTTTGACGATCTTATCGCCGACCGTCAAATCATAATAACCCGCACTGCCTTTCCATTCGCAAAAACTCGCGCCGCTTTCTTCAGTTAAAAATTCCATCCGCACATCTTCCGGCGGAAAATAATAACCCGGCGGATGACTCGTTTCCAAAACGCGAAAAGCGCGATTAGTCTCCGCAATAATTTCGCCATTGAAAACGATCTTGAGATGTTTATTCGTTAATTCCAACTTCGGCGGTCGCGGATAATCCCAAACTGATTCCTGTCCGGCTTTTGGTGCGATTCTTTTCATAAATCAATTTTCCGACTGAATTATGCTAAAATGCAAATTGAAATATATTTTGCCCGAACAAAATAATATGCCGATAACACGCCAAAATAAAAAAATTTCGACCGATGCCTTAGCCGTTTTGAGTCAACGCGAACTCGACAATTTTATCAATCAGGCGATTGTGCTGCGAGCCAAACGCCGCGCTCCGAGCGTTTCACGGGACGAAACCGAAATTTTGCTCGAAATTAATCGAGGACTTTCCGAAAAAATGCAGATTCGTTTTGATGAACTAAAGGAAAAAATCGAATCCGAAACGATAACTTTAACAGAACGTCAGGAATTTTTGCGCTTGACGGATTCTATCGAAAAACACGACGCAAAACGAATCGAATTGGTCGGCAAACTCGCCGAAATCAGGCAGCAAACTTTCGACGAAGTAATGAAGGATTTGGGAATCGGACAATCTTAAAATGCTCCGACGCAAACCGTCCGAAAAATTAAAACAGCAAGTCATCAAACGCGCCGCCAACACTTGCGAATACTGTCGCAGTCAAGCCGGTTTTTCTTCGCAGTCTTTCGCCATCGAACACATTATTCCGTTCGTCAGCGGCGGAAAAACCGTTCTGAACAATCTCGCTTTTGCCTGTCAAGGCTGCAACGGACACAAATTCACTTTCACGACCGGACGTGATCCGATTACGCACGAAGCGGTTGCGCTTTTCAATCCACGAAAACAAAAATGGGGCGAACAATTTGTCTGGAATGATGATTTTACCCTGATAATCGGCAAAACGCCGGTCGGACGCGCAACGGTCGCCGCTTTGCAATTAAACCGCGAAGGCTGCATCAATCTTCGCCGCGCACTTTTCGCTTTCGGAAAACATCCGCCGAAATAAGGCTGTCAAGGCAAGAGTCAAAGCTGATTAATTCTAAACTGATTCCTGTCCGGCTTTTGATTCGATTCTCTTCATAAACCTAAGTTTCTGATTGAATTATGTTAAAATGCAAGCGGAGTTGGAGTTATGGAAACGACGAGCTACGAAAAAATTATTGTTTCAGGCATCAAAGGTTTGCCGACCGAAACTTTGCGCGAAATTGCCGACTTTGTTTATTTCGTGCGCCGCCGCGCCGTTGATCCGAAAAGTTTTGAAGACGAACAGTTTCGCGCTTTGGTCGAAGGAGATTTGAGCAGTTTGGACGAATCCGAAGCAAAACATTTAGAAGAGGAATTTGCCGATTATGAGTCCAAATATCCTAGTTGTTGAATACGTCGCCGATACGGTTGCGCTGATTGTTTATCTGAAAAACGTCGGCTCGACACAGATTCGCAGACAATTTTCGATTTAGCCGAAAACTCCAATACAATCATTCATATTCCTGCGATTGTTTTCGCCGAAATTCTCTACCTTTCCGAAAAACAACGCATCAGCACGAATTTGCAGGACGTGAAAAATCTTTTGCAGACAAACTCAAACTTTCGTGAATCTCCATTGACGCAGGCAATAATCGAAACCGCCGCACAAATCACCGACATTCCCGAACTTCACGACCGTTTAATTTCCGCGACCGCACGGTTTATGAATTTAGAGTTGATTACAACTGACACAAAGATTCAAAACTCAACTTTCGTGAAAACTGTTTGGTGAATTTTAAAGCGATTTCACACAGAAAAATCTGCAATGATTGGAAGATGGTCGCTGAAATAATTGTCAAAAATAGTCTCAGATTCTTCCACATTACAATTTTTCAGTGTTGCAATTAATGTCGGTGAAACAAATAAATGGTCAATTTGATGAATTACTTTTTGATTACTCGGATTTTTGAAAGTTGGAGTTAATACACCTTTTGAATGAAAAAGACATTCTTTTAGGTTGAGTGCCTGCATTCTAGCAAGAATTTCCTGATTTCCTCGGTTCTTCGGCAAATCGAAAGTCAGCGAAGAATTAAAATCACCGCCGACAATCAACGGCAAACTGCTTTTTGAAATGAGGTTGTTGAGAGCCGCCCAAAGCAATTCCGTTCCCCAAATATTTTTATTGTTTTCAAGTTTTAATTTTCTATATTCAATTTCCTCAAGTCCGGTCGGGTTTATAATCCAAGCCGGAGAATGAACTGAAATAATATTTCCCCTAAATCCGTTTTCTAAAATTGCTTCGACAGCGACGAAATTTCCACTAAAAAGATTTAGTTTTTCGTCAACCCAAATTGATTCAGATACTAATTCAATATGATTGGTGATTTTCCCTTTGACTAAAATTGCAGTTCCGAATTTTTGGGGTTGACCGTTTTTATTAGTTGCTTTTCGGTATAAACAAGCGAAATCATTTTTGATAAAATCAGGAATCGAATTTACTTCTTGAAGCAAAGTTAAATCGGAATTTAAGTCTAAAAGATATTCCCAAGCCTTCATTTTTTGAGAAGTGGCTTTGTTCATATTCCAAGTTACAATTCTCATAATTTATCAAAACGATTCGTCCAAAGCCGCTTTTAAATTTTTTACGCCGCTTTCAACTTTTCGGAAATCGCGCTGAGAAACGCCGGATTGTTTGCCAATCTTTCGGCAACCGCGTCGAGATTATTTTCTTCCGCCAAATCGCGTTCCATAATCGCCCGCAATTCTTGGTTAATTTGCGTTTGATAAGGCGCGGCGTTCGGCACTTCGGCGCGTTTTTTGAAATGCTGCATCACGTCGTAATCAATAAACATCGGCATTTTAATTTTCGCGTCAGCCGGATTTATTTTGCGATTTCGACTGCGAAAAATATGTTTTCCGGGTTTGGAAATGTCGTCATCAGTCCAGCCCTTCGCCATCGCTTCATCGTATTGTTCTTGCGTAACTTCCAAAATATATTCAGTTTCATCCAAAATATCCTGAGTTGAATTTTGCTCGCTCATAAATTTCTCTTTCGGCGGCTTCGGCTATTCTCGCTGAAATAGATTCGTCAATTTCGTGCTTCGTGTAATTCACATCTCGTATTTTTTACAGAAATCAATTTATAAATTTTGAAACAATAAAGCAATCAACTGTGACCAAATTACCCATTGGAAAATGACTGTCAATCTCATTGCCCACATTATTATTTTTCCATAAAGTTTTGCTTCGACACTGAACAATTTCGCAAAAATTGAAAAGAACCCAAGAACTAATAAGGTTATTGGCAATCCGCCAGCTAAAAGTATTAAAAGCCTATTAAGATCACCAAAACTAATGAAACCGGAATCATTATAATTGTTTGCCCATCTAATAAATAAAATACTCAGTAGAAAACCAACAACAGCGAAAATAAT
Source organism: uncultured Pyrinomonadaceae bacterium (assembly GCA_964244835.1). Classification (GTDB taxonomy): domain Bacteria; phylum Acidobacteriota; class Blastocatellia; order Pyrinomonadales; family Pyrinomonadaceae. Next base: position 16,090 of record CAXTKJ010000054.1, on the reverse strand, counting down.
TTTTTGCTCCATAAAGGTCTAAAATAATTGATCCAACGCTTCTTCCAAATTCTTCACGCCGACGACGCGCATTCCTAGTAATTTTTCCAACCCTTTTTTGTTCGACATTGGCAAAATTAATTTCTTGAAACCCAAAGTCTGCGCTTCTCTGGCGCGGGTTTCAGCTTGCAGAACGCCGCGCACTTCGCCGGTTAAGCCGACTTCGCCGAAGACTGCGGTGTCGGGCGGGATTTGTAAGTTGCGAAAACTCGAAGCGATTGCCGCGATGACACCTAAATCAGCCGCCGGTTCGTCAATCTCCAAGCCGCCGGCGACGTTGATGAAAACGTCGTCGTTGGCGAGTTGAAAGCCGACGCGCTTTTCTAAAACGGCGATTAAAAGGGAAGTCCGGTTATAGTCGAAACCCTGCGCCATTCGTCTGCCCGTGCCGAATTTCGTTCCTGTCACCAACGCCTGAACTTCGACGAGCATCGGGCGCGTGCCTTCCATACAAACCGTGACGACTGAACCGCTTGCGCCTTCGGGACGTTCCTGCAAAAAGACTTCGGACGGATTGCCGACGGCGACTAAACCTTCGCCGGTCATCTCGAAAATGCCGATCTCGTTCGCCGCGCCGAATCGGTTTTTGGTGGCGCGAATAATTCGATGATTGTGATGGCGGTCGCCTTCAAAATATAAAACCGTGTCAACGATGTGTTCGAGTGCCTTCGGTCCAGCGATTGAGCCTTCTTTGGTAACGTGACCGATTAAAAAAACCGGCGTTCCGGTCGCTTTGGCGAAAATCATAAACTGTCCGGCGACTTCGCGGACTTGCGAAACGCTTCCGGGCGCGGATTCGACGCTCGGCGAAAAAACCGTCTGAATCGAATCAACGATAATCGCGTCGGGCTGTAATTTTTCGACTTCACCCAAAATCGCCTCGAGATTCGTTTCGGGCAATAAAAAGAGATTTTCAGCATTCAATCCCAATCTTTCGCCGCGCATTTTGATTTGCCGTTCGCTTTCTTCGCCCGAAACGTAGAGAACGCGCGTGTTGCTTTTACTCAATTTGTCGGCGACCTGGATTATTAAAGTGCTTTTGCCGATTCCCGGCGCGCCGCCGATCAAAACCAGCGAACCGGCGACGATGCCGCCGCCTAAAACGCGGTCGAACTCCTCGATTCCGCTCGAAGTTCGCATATCGTCCTGCGATTCGATGTCGGAGTAGGAAATCGGTTTGACTTCGCGGAACGAGTTGGTCGAAAGTCGCTGAACGCCGGACGCGGAAACTTTGCCGACGGCTTGCGGCGACGGGCGAAATTTTTCTTCGACGAAAGTTCCGCCTTTGCCACAATCTTTACATATTCCGGCGAAATTTCTTTCCTGTCTGCCGCAGTTCTGGCAGACGTAAATTGTTGCGGGTTGTTTTGCCATAAAATTAGTTGTGTGAAAATCAGTCAGACGAAGTTTCGACTGCCGTTATAAATCGTATTCTTACCGAACGATATATTTTATCAGACAACGAAAATCGTATAAAACGGGCTTTGATGAAAGCGGCATACGAGTTGATGAAGAATCATTTTAATCGTTTGCAGGCGAACGAAATTTTAACGATAAGGGAAAGGAAATGACAAATAATCAGAATCAGAATAACGACAATCAGGAAAGTTTGCGCGATGAAAAGCCGGACGAAGTTGAAGGGTTTGAACCGACCGAAGAGGCGCAGAAACTCGGCGGCGGCAAAGGTTTGGGCGGCGGCACTGAAATCGGCAATTTCGGCGATGACGATTTCGTCAAAACCGATCAGTCAATCGCACAAGCCGCGCCGGGAAAAACATCGAATTTTGAAAATACGGGCGGCAGCGAATAACCGCATTTTGGAAAACTTTTAAGAAAGCCCGGATGGAATTTTAATTCCGTTCGGGCTTTCTTAATTTACGAATCCGTTTTTATCAAAATTGTGGTTGAGAAATTAAATTTCCATTAACTTCTAAAACGATTCGTGCTAGAATTCCAAACGATATGAAACTCGACGTTCTCATCATTAGAATCGGTTTTGTGCTGCTGCTCGTGTCATTCGGCTACCTGCTGAATCCGTTGGGACAGACGGCGCATCTGCCGGAAAGTCTCAGTCGCGGCAGCCGGCAATTTGTTTCCGCGCTGCTTGGGGCGGCGATTGCCGCCTGCATTATCGGTTTCGAGATGCGGGCGAGACGTGCTTCTTTGAAAACTCTGATCGGCGCGGCAATCGGTTCGATTCTCGGAATCATCGGCGCGTATCTGATCGGAATGCTGATCAGTTCGCAGGAAACCGCCGCCGTCAACCCGGAAATGAAGACGTTCGTAACGGTCGCGCTGGCGTTTTTTATGGCGTATATCGGCTTAATGGTCGGCGCGGCAAAAGGCGAATTTCTCGACTTATCGGCACTCGGCGGATTTTTTTCGGACAAAAACGTCGTCAAGCGCGATTACAAAGTTCTCGATACTTCGGTGATTATTGACGGACGCATCGCCGATGTCGCCGAAACCGGATTTTTGGGCGGAACTTTAATTATTCCGCAGTTTATTTTGACCGAGTTGCAGCAGGTTGCCGATTCGCCCGATTCATCGAAACGTCAGCGCGGACGGCGCGGACTCGATATGCTCCAAAGGCTTCGCAACAATAATCAAATTGATATTCAGATCATCGAAACCGATTATCCGCAGGTGAAAGAAGTTGACTTGAAATTGATCGAACTCGGACAGGAACTTGACGCGGTGATCGTTACCAACGATTTTAATTTGAATAAAGTTTCCCAACTGCGCGGCGTGTCGGTTTTGAATATCAACGAACTCGCCAACGCTCTCAAACCCGTCGTTTTACCCGGCGAAGCGATGCGCGTTTTCATACTAAAAGAAGGCAAAGAATACAATCAGGGCGTGGCTTATCTTGATGACGGAACGATGGTTGTGGTTGATAATGCCCGCCGTTTAATCGGCAAAACCGCCGATGTCGCCGTAACTTCCGTTCTGCAAACGACTGCCGGAAAAATGATTTTCGGACGGCTCTGGGAAGAAAAAGAAGACAGCCACGAAACCGCCAACAATATTCACGAATCTCGTGCGCCAAACTTTCGCAAAGCCACGCGCGAACTTCGTTCGACGACGATTGTCGAGGAAATCGAGTAGATATTATGGATAATAATTCAACTTTGCTTTTAAGCGTGGCTCTATTTATCCTGGCAGTTTTCGGCTCGACGTGGTTAAATTTGCGTCAACTGACGAAAGTTTTGGATGCCAATAAAGACGAGCTAAAAGCGGAATTAAGAGGCGAGATCGGTTCACTCAAGGCGGAATTAAAAGGGGAAATCAGTTCGATCAGATCGGAAATTCAACGGATTGATCAGCGAATTGACAATATGGAAAAAAGGCTTGACCGCATTGAGCGTCAACTCGATCAGGTTTTCAAACCTATCGGAACTCTCGGAAGTTAGTTTTCGATTCGGTGAAATTTCAAAGTGAATACTTCCATCATCGTCGCCGCCGGAAGCGGAAACAGATTCGGTTCAAAAATCCCTAAGCAATTTTTCGAAATCGGCGGCAAGCCGCTTTTGATTCACACGCTCGAACGCTTTGAAAGCTGTGCGGCGGTTGATGAAATCATTTTGATTTTGTCGGCATCGGAAATCGAAAATTTTCAGAAAACGCTCGACAAATTCAGCTTTAAAAAATCAATTAAAATAATCGCGGGCGGCGCAACCCGCGCCGAATCGGTTCGCAGCGGTTTGACTTCGATTCGTTCTGAAAACTGCGAAATCGTCGCCGTTCACGACGGCGCACGTCCTTTCGTCAGCATCGAAGAAATCGCCGCGACAATCGAAAAAGCCAAAGAAATCGGCGCGGCGTGTTTGGTCGCCAAAGTTACCGACACGATTAAACAAACAAAAGACGGGAAAATCGTCGGCACGATTGACCGCGAAAATCTGCGTCGCGCACTGACTCCGCAGGCGTTTCGATTGGAGATTTTACAAAAGGCGTTCGCGGCGGAAAACTTTGACGCAGCCGCGACCGACGAATGTTTTCTCGTCGAAAAACTCGGCTGTGAAATCGCGTTTGTTGACGGCAGCGCGAAAAACATCAAAATCACGACGCGCGAGGATTTCGCCGTCGCAGAAATTTATTTGAAGGACATCGAAAATGTTTAGAATCGGCTTTGGCAATGATATTCACCGTCTCGAAACAGGCAAAAAACTAATGTTGGGCGGCGTAGAAATCGAATCCGAACGCGGCGCGGTCGGTCATTCAGACGCGGACGCGCTCGCGCACGCCGTTACTGACGCGCTTTTGGGTGCGCTCGCGCTCGGCGACATCGGCGCGTATTTTTCAGATAAAGATAATCAATGGCAGCACGCCGACAGTTTTCTTTTTCTGCGTTATGCGTTGGGGTTGGTCAAGGAAAAGGGTTACAAAATCGCCAATCTTGATTCGGTCGTCAATCTCGAAAAGCCGAAACTGCGACTGCATATTGATAAAATGCGTGAAAATCTGGCGGTTGCGCTGGAAGTCGAAATCGAATGTGTTTCGATTAAAGCGAAAACCGGTGAAGCGGTTGATGCGGTTGGCGAAAATCGCGCTATTAGAGTCGAAGCCGTCGTTCTACTGGAAAAGTGCGGTTAAAATGAGAAACGCCCGAATTTTTATTCGGGCGTTTCTCATTTTAATAAAAATAAATTTTAGCGAACATTCGCGCCGTAATTTTCGCTAACATCTAAAACCTTCGCGTAGGTGCGGCTGATTTCACCGTCATAAATTCTTTTGGCTTCATCAAAATCCTCTTCGGTCAAGGTGCTTCTGCCGGAAATCTCCGTTGATTTATTGAGAAATTTAGAATAGTCGCGCCACGCCTTCAGATGTTCGCGCCAGGCTGATTTGAAATCGCGCGGCAGATTGCCGGTCGTCATACTGCTCGAAGTATTGACATAATCCTCGACGGCTTCGGCGTAATCGGCAAACGCCACGCTGTCGTAACTCGGCGGATAACTTTCGCCGATGTCGTACATTTTGCTGCCGCGAGCGCGACCGTTGGCGCGGTCATTGGCAATCAAAGTCGAAATTGCGCCGGCGGTCGGCGAAGTCCGTCTGAGATTGCAGTATTTTTTCGGAGTGTATTCAGACGTTGAACCGAGCGAGTAATTAGATGTGTAGGTCGGTTTAGCGATAAACAGGCTCGCAAAAGCGGCGGAAAGTCCGAAGGCGGTGACGAAGGCGACGATTGATAAAATGTTTTTACTTCTCATAATGATTTTATTATGGCTTATCAAGCCGGAAATCGGAAGAACTTTTTTACTGGAAATTCATTTTTAAATTTCACGAACCCGAACGATTTAAATTTCAAAAATTTGGCTGTGCTTTTTTCTTAGACGGTTCGTTTCTGCAAACGGTTGGTTTGATCGGAGAAAATTTTTGCTAAAGTATTTCTAATGCGACCACAAGACATTATCGGCAAAAAGCGCGACGGCGAAATTTTATCGCGTGAAGAAATAAATGCTTTTATCAAAGGAATTACCGATGCGAGTTGGGCTGATTATCAAGCGGCGGCGTTGCTGATGGCGATGTTCGTCAGAGGTTTGAATCTCGAAGAGCAGAACGCTTTGACGGAAGCGATGCTGCATTCGGGCGATGTTCTGGATTTTTCCGATCTCGAACATCCGAAAGCCGATAAACATTCGACCGGCGGCGTGGGCGATAAAACTTCCCTCATAATTGCGCCTATCGCGGCGGCTTGCGGCATCAGCGTTCCGATGATTTCCGGGCGCGGACTCGGACACACCGGCGGAACGCTCGACAAACTCGAATCAATCAAAGGCTATAACGTCAATCTCACGACCGAAGAATTTAAGGAAACCGTCAGAAAATGCGGCTTTGCGATGGCGGGACAGACGAAGGATATTGTTCCGGCGGACAAAAAACTCTACGCTTTGCGCGACGCGACGGCGACAGTCGAATCAATTCCGCTGATCGTCGCTTCGATTATGTCGAAAAAAATGGCGGAAGGTTTGGACGCGCTCGTCCTCGATGTCAAAACCGGCAGCGGCGCGTTTATGAAAAATTACAACGACGCGAAAACGCTCGCCGCCGCGCTGGTCGAAACCGGCAACGCCTTCAATGTCAAAACCGAAGCCGTCATTTCCGATATGAATCAGCCGCTCGGCAAATTCGTCGGCAATGCACTGGAAGTTTATGAATGCGTCAAGATTTTGCGCGGCGAAACTGACGCGCAGATGTCGCCAACGCTCGAACTTTCAATCGAATTAGCGGCGCGAATGCTGGTTTTATGCGGCATCGAAGACACGGTTCAAAGTTCAAAGCTCAAGGTTCAAAGCGTTTTGGAAAGCGGTGCGGCTTTAGAAAAATTTCGTCAGAACATCGAATGTCAGAACGGCGACGCGAAAATCTGCGACGCGCCGGAAATTCTGCTTGATGCGAGTTTAATCGAAGTCGAAGTCAAAGCTGAAAAGTCAGGTTACATCAACGAAATTGACACGCTCGCCATCGGCGAAAGCGTTTCAAAAATCGGCGGCGGGCGAATCAAAGTCGAAGACGCGATTGATTACGCCGTCGGCTTTCAATGCGAAAAAAATATCGACGATGAAATAAAAACAGGCGAAACTTTGGGTGTAATTTACTGCCGCAATCAATCACAAGCCGAATTGATAACGGCAATAATGCGCGATGCTTATCGTATCGAAGTCGAAAAAGCAACGGCGAATTTCGAGTTGATTAAAAAGTAAATCCGAACGTAAATTTATCAATAACGACAATTCAGGTTTTACTGAAATATCCCATCTTTTCGGAAACTTTCTGCGCCGCGTCTTTGACGAGTTCGATAATTTTCGGCAGATTCGACTCATCAAGTTGGAGAATCGTCGAAGACGTGCCGAGCGCGGCGATCACTGCGCCGTTCGCGTCGAAAACCGGCGCGGCGAGACATCTGACATTTGCGCTGTTTTCCTCATTATCAATCGCCGCGCCGTATTCGCGGACTTTGGCGATTTCCTGCAAGAATTTCGCTCGGCTCGTGATTGATTTGCGGGTCTTTCTTTCCATTCCGCGCACGGTTAAAATCTTTTCGATCTCCGCGTCGGAAAGGTTGGCAACCAGCACTTTTCCGATGGCGGTTGTGTGAACCGGCAAACGGTGTCCGACCCAAATATCCATTTTAATAAAACTGTCTTCGGATTCGACTTTTTCGACGTAAACGGCGCGTCCGTTATCAAGCACGGCGAGATGTGCTTCGGACATACGGCTTTTTCGCAGGAATAATTCGAGAATTGGTTTAGCGACTTCGCGCACGTCCGAATGCGCGATTTGCCCGCGCGATAAACTCAATAATTTCAAGCCGAGCCGATATTTTCCGCCGTCGCCGCGCACCAGATAGCCGCGATTTTCCATCACGCGCAAAATGTAACTCGCCGAGCTTTTCGGTACTTTCAGACGGCGGCTGATGTCCGAATTACTCAACCCGTTCGCGCTTTCGGCGACCAATTCCAAAATCGAAAACGTCCGCTCGACGGCATTCGCTGTTTTTTCTTCCGACATAGCCTTTAATTTTATCCGTTAAAACTGTTCTGTGTAAAGAACTGTGCAGGATTGTGAAAAACTGTTCAATATGTCGAACACAACGAAAATAATTGTTTACAAAGTTGAGCAGTCTTATGTAATTTAACAACACAACCTAAATGCAGAACACTTGTTCGGTATTGCGAACAAATAAAATTATGACGACACAGACGAAAATGGAAAAAGAGTTCGATTCACGCATCAATCACGCGCCAGAAAATATTGATGCTGCAACGGAATTGCCAAAAGGTTTTTACGGATTTTTGAAATCTTTGCACGAAGAATTTACGCCGCGTCAGCAGGAATTAGCAAGGAAACGCGCCGAGATTTTGGCGAATTCACACGCGGGCGATTTGCTGGATCATCTGCCTGAATCGGAAGCCGCGAACACCGATTGGAAAATCGTTTTGCCCGCATACATCAGCGATCAGCGCAATCAGATGACTGGACCGGCGGACGATGCCGAACTCGTGGTCAAAATGCTGAACAGCGGTGCGCCGGGTGTAATGATTGATTTGGAAGATTCGATGGCGAATGTCTGGGGAAATCTCGAACAGGGAATTGGGAATGCTTTGAAGGCTCTGCACGGTGAATTGAGTTATTACGATAAGAAGCGCGAGCGCGAAGTTTCGATTATTGAAAGCAATGTGGTTACGCTCGTGCGTCTGCGCGGTTTGCATTTGAGTCAGGCGAATGTTTTTGACGATGAATTACTGTCGGCTTCGGTTTATGATGCGGCGCGGATTGCATTCGGCGTTGAAAAAACGCGGCTCAAACACAATCTGACATTCTATATTCCGAAATCCGAATCGGCGGCAGAAGGCTTGTTCTGGCGCGATTTGTTTCAGACGATGGAAGCGAAACTTGGTTGGGAACGCGGCTTTATCAAATGTTTTGCCCTTGTCGAAGCGCACCCGTTCGCGTATCAGATGGAGGAATTTATTTACAATCTGCGCGAGCATATTTTGGGTTTGAATCTCGGACGCTGGGATTATATGGCTTCGCTGATTCACTTTAATATCGAAAACGCAGAATGGGTTTTGCCGGATAGAAATACGATTCCGTCGGACGTGCCGTTTTTTCAAAAGCTGCGCGAATTGATGGTCAATATCTGTCATAAACGCGGCGTTCTGGCAATCGGCGGAATGACCGCGCTATTTCCGAATCGCGCCGATGCCGAATTAAATTCACGCGCTTTGACGGTTTTAGAAAACGACAAGCGCAACGAAGCGAGCGTCGGAATGGACGGCGCGTGGACGGGACATCCCGATCAAAACGCGATTGCCGTCGCGCAGTTTCCCGCGCCGAATCAGAATTTTATTCAGTTTGAAAACCGTGCGCGTCATCCTGATTTGCGTCCCGCGCCGCTTGGTGTCGGCAAACACACTTTGGACGGAACAAGAGCGGCGGCGCGAACGGCGATTCGTTATCGTCACGGCGTTCTGAACGGCAAAGGCGCGTCGCTGCTCGACGGTTATATGGAAGATTTGGCGACCGACAGGATTTATCGTTTGATGATCGCGCAACGGATGAAACACGCCGACGCGGTGAAAATCGTTGACGAAAACGGCGCGGAAATAAAACACACGCCGGAATTTATCACGCGAGTTTTTGATGAAGAATTGGCGAAGATTTTGGACGCTTTGCCGACGGAAATTTTAGAAATCGAGCAGGGTAAATACACCGAAGCACGACGATTGACCGAAGAAATGATTTTGAAAGAACATCACGACCCGATTTAATTTCAAATTTCAAATTTCAGATTCCAAATAAACGGACAAATTTAAATGTTCGACGAGCGTTTTGAGTCCCGCTTTCAGGCGGCATTTTGCCGGCGAAGCGCGGCAAAATCAAAATGCCGCCTGAAAGCGGGACTCAAAACGCTCGAAAATTATTTTGTCCGCTGACCTGAATTAAAAATTATAGGAGAAAAAAATGACTAAAGATGAACAAATAAAAGCTATCGAAAAAGATTGGGCGGAAAATCCGCGTTGGAGTAATGTAACCCGAACTTATTCGGCGGCAGATGTTTTGCGGCTGCGCGGTTCGATCAAAATCGAATACACGATTGCCCGACTCGGCGCGGAAAGATTGTGGGATTTGATGCGCGAAACCGAATATGTGAATGCGCTCGGCGCACTATCGGGCGGGCAGGCGATTCAGCAAATTCAAGCCGGTTTACAGGCGATTTACGCGAGTGGCTGGCAGGTTGCCGCCGACGCAAATGTCGCGGGACAGATGTATCCTGACCAGAGCCTCTATCCCGCGAACAGCGTGCCTGAACTTGTTCGCAAATTAAATAATTCGCTTCAGCGCACAGACCAAATATACACCGCCGAAGGAAAAAACGGAACTCACTGGTTCGCGCCCATCGTCGCCGATGCGGAAGCCGGTTTCGGCGGCAATCTGAACGCTTTCGAGTTGATGAAATCAATGATCGAAGCGGGCGCGGCGGGAGTTCATTACGAAGATCAATTATCTTCGGCGAAAAAATGCGGACACTTGGGCGGCAAGGTTTTAGTTCCGACACAGGAAGCGATTCAAAAATTAATCGCGGCGCGTTTGGCGGCTGATGTCTGCGGCGTGCCGACCGTTTTAATCGCCAGAACCGACGCGAACGGCGCGAATCTTTTAACGTCTGATGTTGACGAAAACGACCGACCTTTCTGCACCGGGACGCGCACCGTCGAAGGATTTTTCACCGTTAATTGCGGCATCGAACAGGCGATTTCACGCGGTCTGGCTTACGCGCCATACGCCGATTTGATTTGGTGCGAAACTTCCACGCCGGATTTAGAAGAAGCACGTCAGTTTGCCGAAGCGATTCGTGCAAAATATCCCGAAAAAATGCTGGCTTATAATTGTTCGCCGTCGTTTAATTGGAAGAAAAAACTGGACGACGCGACGATTGCGAAATTTCAAGCCGAGTTGGGCAGAATGGGTTATAAATTTCAATTCATTACCCTAGCCGGTTTTCACGCGCTGAATCTGACGATGTTTGAATTGGCGAAAGATTATCGCGCCGTCGGAATGACGGCTTACGCTGATTTACAGGAACGCGAATTTGCGTTAGAGATTGACGGTTATCGGGCGACCAAACATCAATCGTTCGTCGGCACAGGCTATTTCGACGCGGTAACGCAGGTTATCTCAAACGGCAAATCTTCCGTAACGGCTCTGAGCGGTTCAACTGAAACGGAACAGTTTGAAGAAATAATTGTTACGGAAAAGAAGACTGAGTTAGCTGTCCCGGCGTAATGTCAGAACCGTCTGCGGTAGCGGATGGTTGAAGATCGAAAAGATAAAAGTTTTTCGCAGTCGTTCATCCGGCTAATCTTTAACCGCCCGCTACCGCAGACGGTTCTGACATTTATTCGTAGCTTTCCAAAACATCGAGCAGCGTCGGCTTTTCGGTTTCGACATCGAAAATCCTCGCGCCGTTCGCGGTTAAAAAAGAAATCGTTTCGCCTAAAGAATCGTCGTCGGCTTCGCGCTCGAAATTTATCGAAACGGTTGCGGCGCGATTTTCGACGGTGAAATCAGACAGTTTCGCCGCCAGATTTTCACGCAGAAAAATTTCCGAAACACCGCTTAAAATTATTTTCACGCGCTGCGTTTGCCCGTTTTGCCGCCGCAGATTTTCCGGCGTGTCAACGGCGCGGATTTCGCCTTTTGAGATGACGGCGACGCGCTGACAAAGTTCTTCTACTTCGGTTAAATTGTGCGAAGTCAGTAAAATCGAAACGCCTTTGAACGATAAGATCAGATCGCGCATCGCCTGCGCCGCCAACGGGTCGAGCGAGCGCGTCGGCTCGTCCAAAAGCAGAATCGGCGGCGACGGCAAAATCGCCCGCGCAATCGCCAGACGCTGTTTGTTGCCGGTCGAAAGTTCGGAAAAACGGCGTTTGGCTAAATCATTCAAATCCAACTGCTCAAATAATTCGGCGATCCTTTTTTTCGCGTCAGCGTCTTTCAAACCGTAAAGCCGCGCGAAAAAAAGCAGATTCTGTTCCGCCGTCAAACGCCAGTAAAAACTGCGTTCTTCGGCGGTCGCCAAACCAACCAGCGAACGCACTTTGACTTCATCAGTAACCGAATCAAAATTTTTTACCGAAACTTTTCCGCTCGTCGGTTGAACCAAAGTAGCGATGATTTTCGTCAGAGTCGTTTTGCCCGCGCCGTTTCTGCCGATCAGCCCGAAAATTTCTCCGTCGCCGATTTCAAACGAGATGTTTCGCAACGCTTCGACCGGAGGCTTGGCGGAGAGATGAAAAAACTTTTTCAGTCGCGGAAACGATTCGGGGTAGGTTTTAGAGAGATTTTCGATGGAAATGGCTGACACGAGTTTAAAGTTATTTTTAACAGATGAATCTTAAAATTGCTGAATTCCACCATTGGACAAGTTGATTAGGTATTGAACAAACGATTTTCCACGACTTTAACCCATAAACCAGATTTAACCAATATAAAAAGAATTTTACAAAATGTTCTCATATAACATATAATTATTCTGCGTTGAGCAGCCAACCGCTTTCGACTTCCAGCCGTTCGACGATTTTGATAAACCTCTTGAATCATACATTTAACGGCTTTTACACGCAATCAATCCCACTTTCAGGTTTTTGATTTTAGATAAACGAGTTTCCGAAAATTGCAGGAAAATCTTTATCAAACTTTATTTCTTTAAATTATCGGATGAAATTATCTACCGCCCAATCCTGCATTAGCCGACTCCAGTTCTGGCTTCCGGTTTTGACCGCGTTGTGTTGGGGAACGGTTATCAGCCTGACTTTTGTTTGGCTGTCGGCGGCTTCAAGCGACGGATTTGCTTCCGTAGAAATATCTTCGCCGCTTTTGAGTTGGCTGGCGTTGGCGACAATTTTTGCCGTCGGTTCGACGATTTTTTGGCGGTTAGTTCGCACTTTTCAAAAAGCGTCCGAATCTTCGGCGCAGGTTGAAACCGAGTCAATGCGGGAACATCGCGTTACACAAATTTCCGAAACGCATTTCCGGGAACTTTTCGAGAATGCCAATGACCCGATTTACACGACTGATTTGCAGGAAACATTTACTTCGATCAACCGCGCCGGAGAGAAATTTATCGGTTATTCGCGGGCGGAATTTACCCGTTTGAAGGTTGCCGATGTCGTTGCGCCGGAATGTCTGGAACTCGTGCGCCGGATGGCATCGCGCAAATTAGTTGAAAAGATTCCGATTATTTACGAAGTCGAACTGATTACCAAAGACCGGCGGCGCGTTACCGCCGAACTCAGCACCGGAATAATCTTCGAGGATGGAGAACCCGCAGCGATGCAGGGCATCGTTCACGACATCACCGCCCGCAAGCAGATCGAACGGGAATTGGAAAAAAACTTCTCGCTGCTGACTTCGACCTTCGAGGCGACTGCCGACGCGATGCTGGTCATTGACTGCGACCGCCGGGTCGTCAATTACAACCAAAAATTTATTGATATGTGGCAGATGCCGAAGGACATTATCGAGTCTGGAGAAGTCAACATACTGCTTGATTTTGTTTCAAAACAAGTTACCGAACCGGAAATTTTTCTCGAAAAAACCGAAGAATTACTCAGTCGCCCGAATGCTCAAGATTGTGACGAAATAAAATTAAAAGACGGCAGAATTTACGAACGCCATCGCCATCCGCAGATTCTGGACGGCAAAATCGTCGGTCGCGTCGTCAGTTTTCGGGACGTTACGGAACGCCGTCGTGTCGAAAAAACGCTGCGGCAGAGCGAAGCCAATTTAGCCGCCGCCCAGCGCATTACGCATCTCGGCAGTTGGGAAGTTGACTTGAACGAACTGAAAAATATCAACGATAACGAAGTGCGCTGGTCGGATGAAGTTTATCGGATTTTCGGTTACGAACCGGGACAAATCGCGGTTTCCATCAATCACTTTTTCGACTCGGTTCACCCCGATGATCGTTCATTCGCCCGCCGTTCATTCGCCAGAGCCGTCAATCTCAAACACAATCTGAACGTCGAATACCGCGTTATTCTGCCGAACGGGAACGAGCGGATTCATCACGGGCGAGCCGAAGTCGCATACGATAAGCAATCGGGCAAGCCGCTGAAATTTATCGGGACGGTGCAGGACATCACCGAACGCCGCCGGTCGGAAGACAAAATTCGTGAAAGCCGCGAATGGCTGCAAGCGGTTTTCGACGCATCGCGGGACGGCATTTTAATCGAAGACGGCGCGGACATCGCTTACATCAATAAATTCTACGCGCAGTTTTTGGGATACGAACCGGCAGATTTGATCGGCAAGCCGGTGGCGGCAATCACGCCGCCCGCCGAAGCCGAACGATTGGAATTATATGGACAGAAGCGTCTGCGCGGCGAAAAAGTGCCGTCGCTGTATGAATTCACTAATGTTTGCCAAGACGGAACGCCCGTGACGGTCGAAGGTGCGGTTTCGACGGCGACTATCGGCGGGAAAAAATATATTATGACGGCGGTGCGCGACATCGCCGAACGCAAGCAAGCCGAAGAAACAATTCGTCGTTCCGAGGAAAAATACCGGACGATTTTAGAATCCATTGAAGAAGGTTATTACGAAATTGATTTGGCGGGAAATTTCACGTTTTGCAATGATGCCGTCGCCGTCGCTTTGAGATATGACAAAGCGGAACTCGAAGGTTTGAATTTTCGCCGGTATGTAGATCAAGAAACCGGCGATAAACTGTCGCAAGCCTATCAGGAAGTTTTGGACAGCCGCCAGCCGGTCGCCAATTTGGAATACGAAATTATCCGCAAAGACGGAACGCGAATGTTCGGCGAATCGTCGGTGATGCTGATTTTTAACCGGCGCGGCGAACCGAACGGATTTCGCGGAGTCGTGCGTGACGTAACCGAGCGCAAGCGTTCGGAAAAAGCCCTGCGCGAAAGCGAAACCAAGTTCAGAACACTGATCGAAAGCACGAACGAAGGTCTTTTACAGGTTGATAATCAAGACTGCACGTTGTTCGTCAACAACCGCCTCTGTGAAATGATCGGCTATACGGCGGACGAATTGATGGGCGCGAAATGGACGGAAATTCTCCTTGACGAAGCCGGACGCGGATTGATCGTCCAAGCCAATGAACGCCGCCGTCTCGGTATCTCCGACCGTTATGAAATCTGCCTCACCGCCAAATGCGGAGCGGCGGTTTGGGTGGCGGTCAGCGGTGCGCCGATTATGGATTCCGAAGGTGTCATTACCGGCTCGCTCGGCGTTTTCAGCGATATTACGCAGCGCAAACTTGCCGAAGAACAACTTTTGCACGATGCCTTTCACGATAATCTGACGGAACTCGCCAATCGTGCGCTGTTTATGGATCATCTGCGGATGACGATTGAGCGCGGCAAAAATCGCCACAGTCATCCATACGCCGTTTTATTTCTCGATTTCGACCGATTTAAAGTTATCAACGATTCGCTCGGACACGCCGAAGGCGACCTTCTGCTCAAACAAATTGCGCGGCGGCTCGAATCGGCGACGCGCACGGGTGACTTGGTGGCTCGTTTAGGCGGCGACGAGTTCGTCATTTTGTTGAGCGAAATGCTCGGCGAAGAAGATGCGGTGCAGGTTGCCGAACGAATACAGGAAAGCCTGAAAAGTCCGTTCGATTTGAGCGGCAGCGGAATTTTTATTTCCGCCAGTATCGGCATCGCTCTCAGCACCGCCGGACACATCCGCGCCGAAGATATGCTGCGTGATGCCGACATTGCGATGTATCGCGCTAAATCTGCGGGCAGAGCGCGGTATCAGGTTTTCGATCAGGCAATGCACGCGCAGGCGACGAGCCATCTGCAAATGGAAACCGAGATGCGGCAGTCGCTCGAACGCGGCGAATTCGCGCTGCATTATCAGCCGATTATCAATCTCGAAACTGAAAGGCTCGCCGGTTTTGAATCCCTCGTGCGCTGGATTCACCCGGAGCGCGGAATGATTTCGCCGATGGAATTTATTCCGGCGGCGGAAGAAAATAATTTGATTTTGCCGCTCGGACGCTGGATTTTACAGGAAAGCTGCCGGCAGTTGAGCGAATGGCAAAAGAAGTATCCGGCAGCCGCCGATCTAATGGTCAGCGTCAATCTTTCGGGCAAACAATTTTTGCAGTCCGATCTTGCCGAACAGGTTATTTTATCGCTGGTCGCCGCGAACCTCGCGCCGCGCTGTTTGAAACTCGAAATTACGGAAAGTTATCTGATGGAGAATAGCGAAAAAGCCGCCGATATTATGGAGCAGCTTCGCAACATCGGCGTTGAAATCAGTCTCGACGACTTCGGCACGGGTTATTCATCGCTCAGTTATCTGCATCGTCTCGCGGTAGATTATCTGAAAATTGACCGCTCATTCGTCAGCCGGATGATAGACAGCAAGGAAAATTCGGAAATCGTTTTCACGATTATCAAATTAGCGCAGAACTTGAAGATGAAAGTCATCGCTGAAGGCATTGAAACGGTCGAACAACTAGAACACCTGAAAAGTCTGCACTGTGAATACG